>DAOQAG010000026.1:0-12486 GCA_035353815.1 bacterium | reverse complement strand
TGACGGGACGCCCGGGTGGGAGCCAGATTAAGCTCGGTGACGGGACGCCCGGGTGGGAGCCAGATTTCGGGGGCCAGTTTCCTGATTTCGCTTGTTTTTAACTGGCCGGTTGGCTATTTTTTGTCTCAGGCCTTTCATTTCACCGCAATGTGACCCTTGTGAAAGAGCGCAGGCATGCAGAGAATTTCCATCCGCACCAGCCGCCGCTGCGACATCGTCGATATCACTCCTTATATTCGCACCTTTTTGCGCGAAATCGGCGCGGAGAGCGGGACGGTGACGGTCTTTTGTCCCCATACCACGGCCGGCCTCACCGTCAACGAGAATGCCGATCCCGATGTGCGCCGCGACCTCACCGCTTTCCTCAACCGCGCCATCCCTCAGGAAGCCGGGTATGCCCACAGCGAGGGCAATTCGGACGCCCACATCAAGAGCACCCTCACTAACTCGGCGCAGATGCTGATCGTCGAGGAGGGAGAGGTGATGCTCGGCACCTGGCAGGGCCTCTTTTTTATGGAGTACGACGGTCCGCGCAGCCGCGAGGTCTGGCTGCAGTTCACCGGTAGCCATCGCCAGAGCGGATCAGGGGCATCGCCATCAAAGGAGAAGCCGTGACCATCAGAAGTGTCGAAGCAACGCGCTATGTGACGCCGTTGAAGGAGGGCGGCTCGCTGCCGGCCATCGTCGAGGCGGATGACGACGGCCTCTATGTCCTCAAGTTCCGCGGCGCAGGCCAGGGCCCTAAGGCCCTGATCGCCGAGCTGGCCGCCGGAGAGATCGCCCGTGCCGCCGGGTTGCCCGTGCCCGAGATCGTCTTTGTGCATCTGGAAGCGGAGCTGGCGCGCACCGAACCCGATCCGGAGATCCACGATCTCATCCGCATGAGTGCAGGACTCAATCTCGGCCTCGATTACCTCCCGGGCTCCATCATGTTCAATCCGGTGCTGCATCCGGTCTCCGAAACCCTGGCTTCCGAGATCGTTTGGCTGGATGCCTTCGTCACCAACATCGACCGCACACCGCGCAATACCAACATGCTGATGTGGCACAAGCAGCTCTACCTCATCGACCATGGCGCCTCGCTCTATTTTCACCACTCCTGGAACCATTATCTGGAGCGAAGCGGCGATCCCTTTACCCTCATCAAGGATCATGTTCTGCTGCCCTCAGCCGGTGCACTGCGGCAGGCCGGGGACAAGTTGCGGGCGGCCATCGGGCCGGAGGTGGTGGAGCGCGTGATCGCGATGATTCCGGAGGTGTGGTTCGACGGTGCCACCCCCTTTTCGGGCCCTGAAGAAATCCGCAAGGCCTACATCGTCTATCTCAAAAAACGGCTGGAGGAATCGGAATCCTTTGTCGCGGAGGCGATGCGTGCGCGGTCCCTACTTGTATGATTACGCGATCCTGCGCGTCGTCCCCCGGGTCGAGCGCGAAGAGTTCGTCAACGCCGGCGTGATTCTCTCCTGCCCGCAGCAAAGATATCTTGAGGCGCGGATCGAGCTGGACGAGGAGCGCCTGCTGGCGCTCGATCCGGGGCAGGATCTGGCGCTGCTGCGCAGCCAGCTGGAACTCTATCCGCAAATCTGCCGCGGCGGCGAAGCGGCGGGACCCATCGGCAGGCTGCCGCAGCGCGAGCGCTTCCACTGGCTCATCGCCCCCAAGAGCACCATCATCCAGACCTCGCCGGTGCACACGGGCTGGTGCGAGCATCCGGAGCTGGTGCTGGAACATCTGCTCAAGACCATGGTGCGGCCGCACCGATAGTCGAACGGCTGTTCCATGGTGCCGCGGCACAGCCGGCATCAGCCGGTTCAGATTTACCCGTGCAAGCCGCGGCATGTTGTGGTATGTAATCGTGGCGCTCGAGAAGGCGCCAAGGAGGTGGTATGAACGAACAGCAACTGCCCCGGCGGGATTTCCTCAAAATGCTGGCCTGCGCTTTTCCCGCCGCAGCACTCGACTGGGGCGCTTTCCCGCAGGGAAAAGCCGATACTCATCCGGACCAGTATGACGTCATCGTCATCGGCTCCGGTCTGGCGGGGCTCTCCTGCGCCGCCGCCTTCGCCCGCCAGGGATTCAAGGCGCTGGTCCTGGAACAGCACGACAAACCCGGCGGATACGCCACCGCTTTCAAGCGCCCGGGCGGATTCAATTTCGACGTCTCCCTGCATTCCACCACGGTCGGTGAAAGGGATGGCCGTTTCAACCTCATTTATGGTTTTCCCGAAATCACCGACGTCGAATTCCTGATGCATCCCACCCTGTTCCGCTCCATCTATCCGGAGCACGATCTGCGCGTGGCGCAGCATACCCCCGACGCCTATATTGCGCAGTTGTGCCAGCTCTTCCCCGATGAAAGCGAAAATATCAAGGGGCTCTTTACGGATATGCAGGGACTGGCCGATGATATCGGCCGCCTCTCCGCCAAACGGGGCCAGGTGGATATGAGCACCTTCCCCAGTGATTTTCCCTTTCTCTTCAGGTTTTACAGCAAAACCTGGGGCGAGATGGCCGACACCCGGATTCGCGATCCCAAACTGAAAGCCATCGTCTCGGGGCAGTGGGGATACTATGGCCTGCCACCCGCTAAACTCTCCTGCTTCTATTATGCTCTGCCCTTCACGGGATACCTCAGAAGCGGCGGGTTCTATCCCAAAGGCCGTTCGCAGGACATTTCCAATGCTTTCGTCAAATTTCTGAGCGAGCGCGGCGGCAAGGTGCTGCTCAATTCCCGGGCCGACAAGATTCTGGTCAGCAACGGAGCAGCAACAGGGGTACGCACCCAGGACGGCCGCACCTTTACAGCGCGGGCGGTGGTCTCCAACGCCAGTCCGCAGGAAACCCTGGGACGGCTGCTCGACGACCCGGTCCGCTATGCCGCCGAAGAGGCCAAGTGGCAGAAGTACAGCATCAGCCTTGGGAGCTTTCAGGTTTTTCTCGGCCTCAAGGAAGATCTGGTCAAAAAACTGGGCATCACCGATTCGGAAATTTTCGTTGAAACCTCGTATGACCCGGAAGCGGCCTATGCGGGCGCGCTCAAGGGCGATGTCGAAAGCGGCGGCGTGAGCATCACCCTGTACGATGCGATCACTCCTGCGTACTCCCCGCAGGGCAAGAATACCATCAATCTCATGACCCTGCAGGGCTATGGCCCCTGGGAAAAATATGAAAAGGCCTATTTCGCCGGTGACAAGAAGGCCTACCGCAAGGAGAAAGAACGAATGGCGGATATCCTCATCGCCAAGGCGGAGAAAGCCCTGTTGCCCGGACTGGCCAAAGCCATCCAGGTGAAGGAGATCGGTACGCCCCTGACCAACCGGCGCTACACCGGCCATCCGCGCGGTGCCATTTACGGCTGGGATCAGACGGTCAACAATTCGGGGAACACCCGCGTCGGGCACACCACTCCGGTCAAAAACCTCTACCTGGCGGGCGCCTGGTCGCGGCCGGGGCATGGCTACGGCGCCGTCGTTCCCGGTGGCGTGGAGTGTTTTGCGGAGATTGTGAAAAGCTGGTGAAATCAATCCTCTGCGGAGGCCTGTGCTTCCGCTTTTCAACCTTTCAGGAGTTCTGCACGTGAAGCACAGGATTCTGCCTGGCTTGGCCGGCCTGTGCTTCCGCCTTTCAACCTTTCTGGAGCACAGCACGTGAAGCACAGGTTTCTGCTTGGCCTGGCCGGACTGGTGCCGGCTGTTCTGGCGCCGGCCCTCCTGGCCGCTGATCTGATCCGCATCCAGCCGGTGACCGACAAGATTCTCGTGCTCCAGTTCTCCGAAGGGCACATCGATTACTTCGGCATCGGCCAGGAGCGCGCCAAGGGCAACCGGGTTTATTACTCGCGCTTCGATGCCGAAGCAGCGGCCGTTCTCTCCAACTATACGATCTCCAGCCCCGACGATATCCGCTATCATACAAGCCTGGGACCGGTCGCTGCCGGACGCAAGTCCAAAGGCGAATCCTTCAACGATCTCCAAGCCGCGCCGATGCCCAAGGTGCTGCTGGCCCACTGGATCTACCTCGAGCTGCCCTTCAGCATGAATCAGGGCAGCACCTACACGGTCAAGCTGAACGGCCTCGCCGCGAATGTCAATATCTGGACCTTCCTTTTCGACGCCTTCTCCCTGCGCTCGCCGGCGATTCATCTCAACCAGATCGGCATGGTCCCGGAGGCGCCCAAGTATGCCTACCTCTCCCAGTGGATGGGCTCCTTCGACACGCCCGGCCATCCCGCCGGCGCGCTCAATCTCGACCGCTATTACTACGCCCCCTTTCACCTGGTGCGGACTTTTGACAACGCCATTGTCTTCTCCGGCTCGGTCAACCGGCACCGGCTCAAGACGGCCGCTGATTTCTCCAGCACGACCTTCAGCGACAAGAACTATACCCGCGCCGACGTCTGGCAGTGCGATTTCTCCGCATTCACCACACCCGGAGAATACCGCCTTGTCGTCGAAAAGATGGGCTGCTCGTACCCCTTCGAGATCGGCGGCGATGTCTACCGCCAGGCCTATTACTATACCTCGCGGGCGCTGTTCACCCAGCGGCAGGGGGTCAACAAGGAGATCGAACCGGGCCTGATCTATCCCCGCGATCACCGCACCGAGGACGGGATCGTGATGAAGTACTATCCCGATCTCAAGACGGAGGGCAACTTCGACCCGAACAAGGGCAAGGGCAGCGTCACCGGGGTCTGGGGCTGGTACCATGACGCCGGCGACTGGGACACCTATCCCGACCACTATGTCGTGCCGATGACGCTGCTGGCGCTCTATGACCTGAAACCGGAGAATTTCGGCGACGGCGATGTCGGCGCCAGATACCAGACCGATGCCGGGACGCCCTGGATCGATGAAGGGAAAAACGGTCTCCCCGATGTGCTCGATGAGGCGATGTGGCTGATCCAGTACTACAAGCGGACCCGGGAGGCGCTGATCGCCCAGGGCTACTCCACCGGCGGGATTCCCGGCTATGCGGGAGTGGATGCCGGCGCTGAAAGCGGCACCGCCTCCTGGAAAGACCGGCGGGTCATGGCCCTCAAGGGCGCGGATTCGGTGCTGATGGCCTACCGCTATGCCGCCTGCGCCGCTTACCTGGGCATCGATCTCGATCGCTGCGCCGGAGGCGTGCATCCGCAGAGCCCGGGCTGGATCGGCGAGGCGAAAACCGCCTACGCCTGGGCGCACGCGCAAAATCAGGATGCCGATGACGATATCAACCGCAGCCGGATGATGGCCGCCGCCGCGCTCTACCGCTATACCGGCACCCCGGCCTATCAGGAGGATTTCCGCAGCTGCAAGGCCCGCGATAACGGCTGGAAATCCCTGCTCTGGTACATGATCAATCCATGGCACCATGCCGCGCTGATTTTCGGCCGTATCCCCGATGGCCATCCCGGACTTGACCGGGCGCTGCGGCAGCAGTGTATCGATGACCTCGTCGCGATGGCCGACAAGGAGACGGTGCAGACCGCCGGCGACCGCGGCTTCCGCTACGGCGCCTCGCGCACCATTATGCACATGCTCGGCTCGCTCAGCACCCCGAAAATCTTTACGGCGGCCGCCGCCTATGAATTCACGGGGGAGAAGAAATTTCTCGACGCCTGCCGGACCACCTGCGATTACTGCCTTGGCGGCAACCAGCTCGACCTGGTGCGGATCAGCGGCCTGGGCGAGAATCCGGAGCGGCAGCCCTTCCACTGCGACTCCTGGTACCTGACCGATTACAACAGCATGGTCTACGACAATCCGGTCCTGCCCGGATATGTGATTTATGACATGCATTATACTGGCGACTGGATGTCGGGCGAGAGCTGGACCTGGATCGGGGATGAGGATTACTCGCGCTCCACGGCCTATCCGGCAATCGCTGATTTTCCCGATGGCGAGGCGCGCTTCCCCAACCGCTGGAGCATCGCCGGCAGCGAGTTCACCATCCAGCAGACCCAGTCGCAGGCCATCTTTGCCTATGGGTATCTTTGCGGCACCCATACCGGACCCTATACCCCCAATCAGCGGCCGGAGGTGGCATTGCGGCTGACCGCGGAGAGTACCGTCCGCCTCGACAGCACCCTGGTGCTCTCGGTTGCGGCTTCGGCGGATGTGCGCCGCGTCGAGTATTATTATGACGATCATTTCATCGGCGAGAGCAGCGACCGGGCGCACGATTTCGCCTTCGCCTGGAACCTGGCCGACTACAAGATCCTGCGCGGCCGCCGATTGATCACCGCCAAAGCCTGCGACGATCAGGGCCTGGAATCCCGACCCGCCGCGGCGGGGGAGGCCTATATCCTCTGCGACGAAGCGGCTGCCGTCGGCCGGGCGGATGCCGACGAGCAGCGTTTCGCACTGTGCAACTGCTATCCCAATCCGGCCAATCCGCACACCTCGATCTCTTTTAGCCTGGCCCGTGCCGGGCGCACCCGGCTGGCGCTCTTTAATGCGCTGGGGCAGGAGGTGGCCGCCCTGGCGGACGGAGAGATGGCGGCCGGCAGCCACCAGATCCGCCTTGATGCCTCGCGGCTGCCCTCGGGTCTCTATGTCTGCGCCCTCATCCAGGGAGCGCAGCGGCAGGTCACCAAGCTGCTGGTGCTCAAATAGCGGGACAGCGCCCGGCGCGGGCTCCCGCCGCCGAATAATATTTTTTGCAAAACAACAGATTATCTCGTACATTCAGGGCAACGAACAGTCCACCCCAATTTCGAAGGATACCGCACTATGAAAGCACGCATTGTCTTTTGGTCCCTTACCTCCGCCCTGGCCGGGTTCCTCTTCGGCTTCGACACGGTCGTTATCTCCGGGGCGGAGCAAATCATTCAGGCGCTGTGGCACCTCAGTCCGGGGCTGCACGGCATCGCCATGGGGGCGGCGCTTTACGGCACCATGCTCGGGGCGCTGATCGGCGGCTGGCCCTCCGACCGTTTCGGGCGCAAGGCCACCCTGTTGTGCGTCGGCATGCTCTATGTCATTTCGGCGCTCGGCTGTGCCTTCGCCAATGGCATCGTCCTTTTCATCGCCGCCCGTTTTATCGGCGGACTGGGGATCGGGGTCTCCACCGTCGCCGCGCCGCTCTATATCTCCGAGATCGCGCCGGCCGCCTGGCGCGGACGGCTCGCGGGGGCGTTCCAGTTCAATATCGTCTTTGGCATTCTCGTCGCCTTCGCCTCTAATTACTTCCTCCGCGACCTCGGCGACAACGCCTGGCGCTGGATGCTGGGCGTGGCCGCCTTCCCGTCGGTCCTCTATACCCTGCTTTGCTTCGCCCTGCCGGAGAGCCCGCGCTGGCTGATCGGCCGCAAGGGCGACCGCGCCGCGGGCATGCAGGTCTTGCAGAAGATCGAACCGGAGGCTGCGCCGGCGCAGCTGGAACGATTGGCAGATGAGATCCAGTCCGCCTCGGCCGACCGGGTCGTCTCCGCGCGCTTCTGGACCGCCCGCCTGCGCATTCCGATCCTGCTCGCCTTCCTCATTGCCTTTTTCAATCAGCTTTCCGGCATCAATGCCGTGCTCTATTTTGCGCCGCGCATCTTCGAGATGGCTGGCCTCGGGGCCCGGGCGGCGCTGCTGCAATCGGTCGGCATCGGCGTGACCAATCTCCTTTTCACCTTTGTCGGACTCTGGCTCATAGACCGCCTCGGGCGACGGACCCTGCTCTTCATCGGTTCCTTTGGCTATATCGTCTCGCTCGGGCTTACGGCCTGGGCGTTTTTCACCGGCCACTTTGCCATGGTGCCGCTTTTCATCTTTGCCTTCATCGCGGCGCATGCGGTCGGCCAGGGGGCGGTGATCTGGGTCTTCATTTCGGAAATTTTCCCCACCCGACATCGCGCCGAGGGCCAGGCTTTCGGCAGTTTCACCCACTGGGTCTTCGCGGCTCTGCTCACGACCTTTTTCCCGCGGATGGTGGCGGCCATGGCGCCCGGCTATATTTTCCTCTTTTTCTGCGGCATGATGGTGCTGCAGCTGATCTGGGTCAAATTCATGGTGATCGAAACCAGGGGGGTGCCGCTCGAGCAGATCCAGCAGCATCTCGGCATCGCGGCGGAGTGAGTTACGGTTCAGCGGCGGCCGGATGAAAAGCCTTTCTGACCGCGCCGGTTTTGAGGGCGAACAGGGTATGAGTGAGTTTTGCGTCAGCGGCAGCCCGGTTCATCCGGCCGCCGCTGTTCCAGGGGCAGGACGAGCAGGAGGTTACCAGAGGAAGGCCACACCACGCTTGCCGAGGATGAAATCATCAAAAATGAGCTCGGCCTGGCGCTGCGCCAGGCCGTAGCAGACCTGCAGCGGCAGGAGATGCTCCTCGCGGGGGTGGCAGTAGCGCGCCGAGGGCGCCTTGGCCCAGTCGCGCAGGCGCTGTTCCCGCTCCTCACCGGTAAGGGAAGCGGTGCAGGTTTCGATGAGCCACTCCTGGAAGGCGTCGTTGGCCGGATCCGGCTCGGCAATGCCCTCCCAGGAGAAGGCGCGCATGTTATGGAAGGAAAAACCGGAGCCGATGACCAGGATATTCTCCGGCAGCAGGCTGCGCAGTGCCCGGCCGAGGGCGAGGTGCGCCGCCGGATCGAGGCCGCGGATCAGGGAGAGCTGCAGGGCGGGGATATCCGCTCCGGGGTACATCATTTTCAGGGGGATGAAAAGGCCGTGGTCGAAACCGCGCCGGGGATCGAGCCGGGCCGGGACGCCGCTGCCGCTGAGCAGATCCGCGATGCGCTGGGCCAGCGCCGGGTGCCCGGGCGCCGGATAGGTGATGGCATAGGCGGCGGCGGGAAATCCGTAGTAATCATAGAACATCGGCGGCCGCTCCGCGCTCAGCAGGGTGGCCTCGTTTTCTTCCCAGTGGGCGCTGATGACGAGGATGGCCTCAGGCCTGGGCAGGCGCGCCGGTAGCTGCTTCATGAATTCGATCATGGCGGCGTGGCTGGGATCGCCGAGAATCGGCAGGGGGCCGCCGCCGTGGGAAAAATAGACGATTCGCGCCCTGTCGGATGTTGTCGTGGTCATGATTCCTACTCCGTTTTGAATTCAGCTCCATCCCCGTCCCGGAGCCTTACACCACCTCGCCAACGATCACCGTATAGTTTTTACCATAATTTTTGGCGCATTTCGGGCAGCAGATTTCCTCTTCCATGCTACCCTCCATGTTGGATCATGCAAGTTGGGTAGCAGCACTGCCGCGAGATTACCCCTGGCTAATTATACATATCCGGACCCAGAGATGCAAGAGAAAAGCGGGGTGGATGAAAACCGGTCCCCTGGATTTCGCCCGGTGAAGGACTGTTTTTCCGGCGGATGCTCCTGATCCGCAGTGCAGGGTCTGAAGGAGGAGAAAGATGAAGAAACGCGTGATCCTGCTGGCGCTGCTGTGGACGGCCGCTGCGACCCGGGCCGAGGACGGCTACCGCCTCTGGCTGCGCTATGACCGCATCGACGACCCGCAGATTCTCGCTGCGTATGACCAGCGTATCTCCGCCTGGAGGGTCGAAGGCGATTCGCCGCTGCTGCGTTCCGCCGCGGCCGAGCTCGGCGCCGGGTTGAGCGGTCTGCTCGGGCGCTCCCGGGCGGAGGCGCCGGCGCTCCTGCACTCCGGCACCGTGGTGGCGGGGACGCCCGCCGGCTCCCGGATCATCGCCGCCCTCGAGACCGGCGGCGCCCTCGCCGGCCTGGGCGAGGAGGGCTACCGCATCCACAGCGCCCGTTATCAGGACAAGGAGATCATCGCCATTGCCGCTCCCGGCGACCGCGGGGTCCTTTATGGGGTCTTTCATCTGCTGCGGCTGCTGCAAACCCGGCAGGAGATCGCCCGCCTCGAGATCCGCAGCGCCCCGAAGGTGCAGATCCGGATTCTCAACCACTGGGACAATCTCGACCGCACGGTCGAGCGCGGCTATGCGGGGCGCTCGCTCTGGGAGTGGGAGGTGCTCCCCGACAGCCTGAATCCGCGCTATACCGACTATGCCCGGGCCAACGCCGCGATCGGCATCAATGCGACGGTCCTCACCAATGTCAACGCCAACGCCCGGGTTCTGACCGCGGCCTATCTGCTCAAGGTCAAGGCCCTGGCCGACTGCTTCCGGCCCTGGGGCATCCGGGTCTATCTGACCGCGCGTTTCAGCGCGCCGGTCGAGATCGGCGGGCTGGCGACCGCCGATCCCCTTGACCCCGGGGTGATTGCCTGGTGGCGGGCCAAGGCGGACGAGATCTATGCCCTGATCCCCGATTTTGGCGGCTTTCTCGTCAAGGCCAATTCCGAGGGGCAGCCGGGGCCGCAGAACTATGGCCGCTCCCATGCCGATGGCGCCAATCTGCTCGCCGATGCGGTCGCGCCGCACGGCGGGATCGTGATGTGGCGCGCCTTTGTCTATGATCAGAATGTCCCGGAAGACCGCGCCCGGCAGGCGTACAGCGAGTTCGTCCCCCTCGACGGCCGCTTTCGCGACAATGTGCTCATTCAGGCCAAGAACGGCCCCATCGATTTTCAGCCGCGCGAGCCGTTCCATCCCCTCTTCGGGGCGATGCCCCGCACCCGGGTCATGCCTGAATTCCAGATCACCCAGGAGTACCTCGGCGCCTCGGTGCATCTGGTCTTCCTCGCGCCGCTCTATGAGGAGTGCCTGCGTGCCGATACCCGGGCGGCCGGCCCAGGCGCGACCGTGGCCCGGGTGATCGACGGCAGCCTCTTCCACCAGCGCTGCACCGCGATGGCGGGCGTGGCCAATATCGGGGATGTGCGCAACTGGACCGGTCATCCCTTCGCCCAGGCCAACTGGTATGCCTTCGGCCGCCTGGCCTGGGACCCGGATCTGGACTCGGCAACCATCGCCCGGGAATGGGTGGCGATGACCCTCACCCATGCGCGGCCGGCGGCCCGACGTATCGTCCGCATGATGCTCGCCTCGCGCGAAACCGCGGTCCGCTACATGACGCCGCTCGGCCTCCATCACATCATGTATTACGGCCATCACTACGGACCCGGACCCTGGGTCGCGAGCGGCCGCGCTGACTGGACCTCGGTCTACTACCACCGCGCCGACAGCGTCGGCCTCGGCTTCGACCGCACTCAGCACGGCAGCAACGCCGTCAGCCAGTATTTCCCGCCGGTCCGCGACCGCTTTGCGCACCTCGCCACCTGTCCGGAGAATTTGCTGCTCTGGTTCCATCATGTGCCCTGGGGCTATACGATGCACTCGGGAAAATCCTTGTGGGAGGAGCTTTGCCGGCACTATGATCAGGGGGTCCGGGAGGTCGGCGGGATGCGCGCGGCGTGGGAGGCCGTGCGGGAGGATATCGATTACGAGCGGTTCAGAGAGGTTCAGGCGCTGCTGGCCAAACAGGAGCGGGATGCGCAGATCTGGCGGGACGGCTGCCTGCTCTATTTTCAGACCTTTGCCCGCCGGCCCTTTCCGGCCGGATGCGTGCCGCCGGCCCACGATCTGGCGTACTACAAGAACCATACCTATACGGACATCCCCGGCATCCCCTAGGGCCGGGGTGCCGGGCGCCCGGCCTCAGAGCAGGATGCCACCGAGGATCAACGCCGCCATGGAAAAATAGATGACCAGCCCGGTGACATCGACCAGGGTGGCGACGAAGGGGGCGGAGGAGGCCGCCGGATCGGTCCCGAGCTTGCGCAGCAGGAAGGGGAGCATGGATCCGGCCAGGGTTCCCCACAGCACTACCCCGATCAGCGACAAGCCAACGGTCAGGGCGATGAGGAACCAGTGCGGGCCGTAAAGGTGGAAGAAGTGCTGCCAGATGGTGACGCGGATGAGGCCGATGGTGCCGAGAATTAGTCCGAGGGAGAGCCCCGAGAGGATCTCGCGGTGCATGACCCGCCACCAGTCGCTCAGCCGCACCTCGCCGATGGCCATGGCGCGGATCACCAGGGTGGCCGCCTGGGAGCCACTGTTGCCGCCGCTGGAGATGATCAGGGGGATGAAGAGGGCCAGGACCACGGCCCGGGCGATCTCGGCCTCGAAATAGCCCATGGCCGAGGCGGTGAGCATTTCGCCGAGAAAGAGGGCGACCAGCCAGCGTGCCCTTTTCTGGATCATCGTCGGCAGGGCAATGCGCAGATAGGGTTCGTCGAGGGCCTCGCTACCACCGATCTTTTGAATGTCTTCGGTGACCTCTTCCTGCATGACGTCGAGCACATCGTCGACGGTGACAATACCGATGAGAATGCCGTTGCTGTCGATCACCGGCAGTGCGGTGCGGTCGTATTCGCGAAAGACCTGCACCGCCGACTCGCGGTCATCCATGGCGCGCAGGGCGACGAAATGGCGGTCCATGATGTCGGCGATCTTGCTCTTCGGATCCGCGAGCAGGATCAGGCGGATATGGAGATCGTCGATCAGCTGGCCTTTCTTGTCGACGACATAGATGACATTGAGGGTTTCGGCGTCCCGGCCGGTGCGGCGGATGTGGTTGAAGACCCGCTGCAAGGGCCACTCCTCGCGCACGGCGATGTACTCGGTGGTCATCAGGCGGCCGATGC
>DAOQAG010000025.1:43885-63464 GCA_035353815.1 bacterium | reverse complement strand
GTTGTCAAAATGGCAATAATGAGCGATGGCATTGTCAATTTGGCAGAGAGAGGCAGCGCGGCGCCGTGGCCGGTGGGAACGAGAGAAAGAGAAGAGAGAGGCAGCGCGGCGCCGGGGCCGGTGGGAACGAGAGAGATGTGGCTGCGTGAACGGAGCAGCGCCGGGGGCGGGTGGGAACGAGAGAAAGAGATGTGGCTGCGTGAACGAAGCAGCGCCGGGGGCGGGTGGGAACGAGAAGAGGGGGGCAACGCAGCGCCGCTTTTTTTTATTGGCATTGACGATGAAAAGTTGTAAATTTAATATTAATAATATGGACCGCAGAGCCCGGCACCGCTGTACCCCGGAATCGAACCTGGAGGAGATCGCCCCGTGATCAAGGAATTCATCGACATGCCCCGCCTCGAACGCTGGATCGGCAGAACCTTCGCCTTTCTCTCTCCCAATACCTGGACCACCCTCTCCCTGATCATCGCCGTCACGGCCTGGCTCGCCGTCCTCAAGCACTCCGTCCTCTGCGGAGCGGGTCTTTTCGCCCTGAGCAGCTTTATGGATCTGGTGGATGGCAAGGTCGCCCGCTATACCGGCCATGCCACAGGCCTCGGCGCCTTCTGGGATGGCACCGTCGACCGCTGCGTCGACGCCTTGATGATCCTTTGCTTCTTCAGCCTCGACTTGCCGCCGGCCATCTTGCCCAAGGAGATCCTCCTTTTCCTCCTCCTTTTCTTCACCCTGCTGCCGCCCTTCATCGTCGCCTATGCCAATCACCGCGGCGCGGTGCCCGATCCGACGGAAAAGGTGATCTGGAGGTTCGCCCTGCGCGTCGAATATCTCGTCTTTTTCATTGCGGCCATCCTGGTCCATCCCTTCTCCCCCGCCTGGAGCCTCGGCCTGGTCTATGCCGCCCTGGTGCTGATGATCGCCACCGTCGTGCAGTCGATCATCCTGGTCTTCATCAAGTCCCGGGATTACCTGAAGAACTGATAATCCGGCGTTACACCGCGCCGGCAAGGGCTTTGCTGCCGCCCGGCGCGATCGAAAAAAATGCTATTGTGTTTCTCCATAGAGAATCCTAAATTTGTAAAAGGCAGCTTCCGCCCGGCATCAACTGCACAACCTCCAAGCTGAGGCACGATCTTGCGCTCCGGTATCGGTATACTATGGGTGATTGGCCTGGCGGCAGCTCCGCTGGCAGCACAAAACGGCGCGGTCCAGGTTCGCCTGACCGGAATGATCCAGCAGCGTCTCGAGCAGCTCAATCCGGGCGGCGCGCTCGACACCCGCAGCGGCAGCGAGAGCCTCTCCCCGGACCTCCTGACGCTCTACGGCCGGCGCGGCTTCCGGCCGGTCTGGGTGGGTGAACAGGGCGTCCGCAGCGAAGCCGATACCCTGGTCGCCCAGATCCGCAACGCCGGCGCCCATGCCCTCGATCCGGGACGCTATCATCTCACGGCCCTCGAGGCAGAGCTGCACGAGGCGCGCAGCCGGCTGACCTCCGCGCCCCTCGACCTGGCGCAACTGACCGATCTCGAGCTGCTGCTCAGCGATGCCTATCTGGTGCTGGGCCTGCACCTGGCGGCCGGCCGCTTCAATCCCCATGAGGTGGATGCCGAGTGGTATCTGCACAAGGATGAGGCGGACATGGTTTCCCGTCTTAACGCCGCAGCCGAATCCGGCACCCTGCTCGATGACCTGCGCCACCTGCCGCCGCAGGAGCCGGAGTACAGCCGCCTCGTCGAGGCCTACGGCTATTACCGCCAGCTGGCTGCCGAGGGCGGCTGGCCCCTGGTCGCTGAGGGCCGCAAACTGGAGAAGGGGATGTGGGATGAGCGGGTGATGCAGATGCGCGCCCGGCTGCGCGCCACCGCCGATCTCGCGCTCAAGCCCGCACTGGTGGAAGGAACCTTTGATGATGATCTGGAACGGGCGGTGCGCCGTTTTCAGCTGCGCCACGGCCTCGATCCGGACGGCAAGATCGGCAAGAGCACCGTCGCCGAGATGAACATTCCGGTGGCGGAGCGGATCCGCCAGCTCGCCGTCAATCTCGAGCGCTGGCGTTGGCTGCCGCGCAATCCCGGCCACCGCTACATCCGGGTCAATATCGCCGATTTTAACCTGCAGATCTTTGCGGCGGATACGGTGGCGCTGACGATGCGCGTGGTCGTGGGCCGGACCTATCGCCGCACGCCGGTCTTCAGCGACTTGATGACCTATATGGTGGTCAATCCCTACTGGACCGTACCGACGACGATTCTGCTCAACGATATCGTCCCCAAGGCGCGCCGTGATCCCGACTATCTGAAAAAGGAGGGGATCAAGGTGTATGCCGGCTGGAGCGAACAGGCCCCCGAGCTGGATCCGGCCACCATCGACTGGAGCAAGGTCTCGAAAAGCAACTTGCCCTATCGCCTGCGCCAGGATCCCGGTCCCGGCAATTCACTGGGGACGATCAAATTCATGTTCCCCAACCAGTTCGATGTCTATCTCCACGATACGCCGCACCACGAACTCTTCAGCCGCTCGACCCGGGCCTTCAGTTCGGGCTGCATCCGCATCGAAAAGCCGCTGCAGCTGGCCCTCTACCTCCTCGATGACCCGGCCTGGGACGAGGCACGCCTGCGCAAGCTCATCGCCTCGCGCGTCGAGACGGCGCTCATGGTGCCCCGGCCCATCCTGGTGATGCTGGTCTATATGACCGCATGGGTCGATGACAAGGGCCTGGTGCAGTTCCGCCAGGATATCTATCAGCGCGACAAGGCGATCCCGGTACTCAGCGCCGCCGCTCCCGCGGCCGCACAACCGGGAACGCCTTGACGCACCGGTCGGCCTCCTGCAGGCCGTTGCTGCCATCGTAAAGGTCACGCTATGATGAAACGTACCATTCTCCGTACCGCCTGTCTCATTTTCCTGCTTGCCCTGCTGTCCCCCGCCGCCCGCGCCTTTTCACCCGGCACGGCCGGCTTTACCTTGCACTATAAAAAAGAGGTCACCTCTTTCGCCTGGTCGCCCCTCTTTATCCTCCCCGGGGACGAAATCTCGCTGCGCATCGAGGAGAATGCCACGCATCACCTCTTTGCCGTGCAGATCGACAGCGGCGCACTGCGCTTCAAGGGATTGAATACCTGGCTCTATACCGCTCCGGCGGCGCCGGGATTTCACCAGGGCCGGATCATCTGCCTCGACCGCCCGGACACGATGCATCTGCAGATCTTTGTCATGGCGCCGCGCAGCGCCATGAAGGGCGAGAGCATCGACGGCTATCTGATCGGTCATTACCCCGCGGTCGCCCTGCGCGATCTGGATGTCTACCGTCCGCCTGAAGGCTTTATCCGCGTGACCGAGGCCGATCTGGAGCGCCGCCTTACCCCCCATTTCACCCTCGGCCAGTTCGTCTGCAAACAGCATGCCGCCTTCCCCAAATATCTGGTCCTGCAGGAACGCCTGCTCTACAAGCTGGAGTACCTGCTGCAAAAGGCCAATGAAAAGGGCTATGCCTGCGAAACCTTTGCGGTGATGAGCGGCTACCGCACCCCCGCCTACAACCGCCGCATCGGCAACCGCAAATACAGCCAGCACTGCTACGGCGGCGCAGCCGATATCTATATCGATGTCGATCTGGATCAGATCATGGACGATCTGAACAAGGACGGCCGGCGCGATTATGTCGATGCCGGGGTGCTCTTCCAGGTCGCCGAGTGGGTCTCCCGGGCCGAATGGTTCGCCCCCTATATCGGCGGGCTGGCGCGCTACCGCGCCAACCGGCACCACGGCCCCTTTATCCACGTCGATGTCCGCGGCTTCAGCGCCCGCTGGGGGGATTGAGCATCCACCGTCCATAAAAAAAGCCCGACTCTCCGGCAGGAGAGGCGGGCTTTTTGATACAAAGCGCCTGCGATCAGACGATCTTGGGAATGCGCAGTTTCTGGCCCGGATAGATCAGGTCCGGATTCTTGATGACCTCGCGGTTGGCCTCAAAGATGACCGGATATTTCATCGCATTTCCATAAAAAGACTTGGCGATCTTGGAGAGACTGTCGCCCGATTTGACTTCGTAATAGGTGGTCTCCTCGGCGGGAGGAGCCGCCGGAGCCGTCAGATAGACATCATTGACCTTGGCGACCCCCTTGATATTGCCAGCGAGAAGGACCGCCTTTTCCTTGACGGCCTGGGAAGCGGCCTGGCCATAGAGATCGACCACGCCGTCATCGAATTTGACCTGCAGGTTGGTGATCTGGTTTGGCAGTTCGGTGTTGAGGAGAGTAGTGATGGTGGTGGCTTCGTCTTCGCCCTTGCCGAACAGATTGGCTCCAACATTCTTGATAAAATCAATGAGTCCCATGACGCTTCCTCCGGGTTTGAGTCGGTTATTGCATGGATGGTTATGGTAAAGATGCGTGTATTTTTAGTAACACTCTGTTGCGGTGATTTCTTCCCGGCCCCGCGCAGCGGACGGATTCATTTTACTGTTGCTTATCAGCGAAAATCATCGTAAAATAGTTCAACAGCTGTTGGAGAGCAAAGGATCCTGCATGGTTACGCGTTCGCAAAAAGTCCGTCTCGGCGTCTTCCTCACCGTCGCGGTGGTGGCGTTGATCGCCCTGCTCGTCGCCGTCCTCGCCCCGCGTTTCATCCAGGACCGCGAAAGCTACAAGATCGGTTTCAGCGATGTCTCGCTGACCGGCCTGCTCGAGGGCGGGACGGTCAAATATCACGGCCTCAATGTCGGCTTTGTCAGCCGCATCTATATCGATCCCGATAATATCCGCCGGGTCATTGTCGAGGTCAGCCTCGATCCCGCCACCCCGATCAAACGCGACACCGAGGCGGAAATCACCTTTCTCGGCATCACCGGCATCAAGGTGATCGAGCTCCATGCCGGCAGCGACACCTCCGCCTTTTTGCCGCCCGGCGAATTCATCCCGACCGGGCGTTCCATCACCGACGAGATCACCGGCAAAGCCGAGGTCATCGCCGACAAGGCGGAGCGGGTGCTCAATAACATCGCCCTGCTGACGGACGCCGCCAACCGCGCCAAGATTCTCACCCTGGTCGACAACATGAATGCCTCTCTAGCCGAACTCAATGACATCCTGGCCAAGAACAATACCCCCTTCACCCATATCATGGCCGACGGCGAGGAGATCACCGGCGAGCTGAAGGAGAGCGCCGTTTCGGCCAAATTTGCGATGAAGCGCATCCGCGGCTATGCCGAATCCGATTCGGTGCGCGAGATCATCGGCAATCTCGCCCGGCTGTCGCGAACCCTCAAGGATGCCGACCTGCTCAAGATCGTTCAGGATCTCAGCACGACCCTCGACCGTACCAATGCGATGCTCAAGGAGATGGGCCGGCGCTATACCGAAAGCCAGGAGGATGTCACGGCCACCCTCAAGGCGACCCAGGAGACCCTGGATAATCTCAACGAGTTCTCGCGCCAGATCAGCGAAGATCCCTCGATCCTGCTGCGCGGCGGCAAGCCCAAAGGCATCCCGGATTATCAACTGGAGAAATGACATGAGGCGGATGCAACAGATGGCGGTGCTGACTCTGGCCCTGCTGGCGATCCACTGCGGCAGCCGTGCGACCCTGGCGCGCAAATACTATCTCATGGAATCCGATGCCCGCGTCGACACCGGCCTTCTTGCGGTGCCGGAACCCTTTCTGGTCAACGCCTACATCAGCCCGGTGGAGATCGCCGAGCCCTACCGCGGCGTGCGCATCGCGCAGCGCAGCCAGTCCAATGAGCTGGTCTATTACTATTACCACTACTGGGCCGAAAAGCCTGCCGCGATGGCGACGGCGGTCGTCCTCTCCGCCTTTGAGCAGGCGGCGATCTTTAAGAGCTGCACGCCGCAAAACCATACGGCGGCCGACGTGATGATCGTCACCGAGATCGACATCCTCGAACGCCTGCAGGAGAACAAGGCCGAATTTGCCCGCACCGCGGGCCGCTTCCGCATGGTCTATCTGCCCAGCAATACCACCATGCTCAGCTATGCCTTTGACCGGCGCATGCGTCTGCGCAGCGACAAGAGCATGAACGGTTTTGCCGACGCGGTCAGCCGGGCGCTCTTCGCCGAGACCGAGGAGTTTATCTTCCGCGTCGCCGACTATTATCAGTATCCCCCGGAATAATCATGCTGAGGATCCTGCTTACCGGCGCTACCTTGACCCTGGATGGCAGCCTGGACCGGGAGGAGGCCGCCGCAGCTCTGAACGAGATCCGCGCGCGGATCGAGCGCTGGGAGGGGGAGCGGCTGCAGATCGACTGTGCCGGCCTGACGCGCATCGACAGCGCCGGCGTGGCGGCCTTGGACCAGATCCGCCTCGAACTCGAGCGCCGCGGCGCCACCATCGAGCTGCTCCACGTTCCGGCGCAGGTCCACGAGGCGATCCAGCTCTTCTCGGAGCCTGAACTGCCGCCCGCTGCAGCCCCGGTCCGGGAGACCTTTTTCTACCGCGTCGGTGAAGGAGCCCTGAACCTGGCCCGCAGCGCCCGGACGGTCCTTTACCTCATCGCCGACACCGCCTACTTCGCCGTCGTCGGCCTTTTCAACCACAAGGGGATCCGCAAGGGCGAGTTCGTCAACCAGTCCATTCTCATCGGCGTCAACGCCCTGCCGATCGTCGCCCTGATCTCCTTCCTCATCGGTTTCATCATCGCCCTGCAATCGGCGGCACAGCTGCGCCAGTTCGGCGCGGCCATCTATGTCGCCGACCTCATCGCCATCTCGATGACCCGCGAAATGGGGCCCCTGATCACGGCGATCATCTTCGCCGGCCGCAGCGGCTCGGCCATCGCCGCCGAGCTGGCGACGATGATGGTCACCGAGGAGACCGATGCCCTGCGCTCCATGGCCCTCAATCCCACCCGCTACGTCGTCGTGCCCAAGGTCTACGGCATCACCCTGACCATGCCCCTGCTGACGGTGCTGGCCACCATCATCGGCATCGGCGGCGCCATGGTCATCGGCTATACCTACCTGGGCATCGGTCCCAAGCCCTTTTATCAGGAGGTGATGACCGTCCTCTTTTTCCGGGATATCGCCACGGGGCTGGTGAAAAGTGTGGTCTTCGCTCTGATCATCGTGCTGGTTGGCGCCTACTACGGGTTCAGCGCTCGCGGCGGCTCGGAGGATGTCGGCCGGGTAACCACGACCGCTGTGGTGGCCTCGATCTTCTGGGTGATCCTGGCCGACAGCCTCCTCGGATTGATCTTTTATTTCGGACAGGGACTGGAGTACTGAGCGATGGCGCGGGAGATCGTCAGGGTAAAAGGCTTGCATGCCGCCTATGAGGACGAAGAGGTGCTGCGCGATGTTTCGCTGAGCGCCTTCGAAGGCGACGTCACCGTGATCCTCGGCGCCTCCGGCTGCGGCAAAACCACCCTGCTCAAACACCTGATCCGCCTCTATCTGCCCGTCAAGGGCACGATCGAGCTTTTCGGCGAAGAGATCACCGCGATGGACGAGCCCGAGTTCGACGCGCTGCTGCAGCAGGTCGGGGTGCTCTTCCAGAACGGCGCCCTGCTTAACTCGCTCAGCATCGCCGAGAATGTGGCCATCCCGCTCGAGCAGCATACCACCCTGCCGCCGGAGCTGATCGCGCGGCTGGTGCGCACCAAGCTCCGCCTCGTCGAGATGGAGGGCGCCCTCAACAAGCTGCCGGCCGAGCTCTCGGGCGGCATGCGCAAGCGCGCCGCCCTGGCACGGGCGATCATCCTCGACCCGCCCCTGCTCTTTTGCGATGAACCCTCGGCGGGGCTCGATCCCATCACCAGCGCCGGACTCGATTATCTGCTGCTCAAGCTCCGCGATGAGCTGGGGATGAGCATGGTCATCGTCACCCATGTGGTGGCGAGCATCAAGCGTATCGCCGACCGCTGTGTCTTCCTGGACCGTGGCGAGGTGCTCTTCTCCGGCACGGTGCAGGAGGCGGAAGATTCAGGCGTGGAAAAGATCGAGCGTTTTTTCCGGGAAGGGTAAGCCGCCCGCTGCAGCTGTCTATAAAAAAAGCCCCGAGTTCATCGGGGCTTTTTGTTATGTCGCATCTGCTGGCAGAGCCAGCCTGTGCAGGGCGACGCGGATCACGAAACACGGTCCGGATACGCATTCCGCTAGCGGGGGGAGGGAGCGTGGCCCGGGATCATGAGCGAGGTCAGGCGGCGGCACGGGCCGTGCAGCCGGACCGTTATATTTGCGACAAATAGAACAGAACCGGATTTCCTGCGGTCTGCAGACCCACAGCTTTCGTCAGCCGGCCACTCTCCTGGGGCACGGCGCTGTTGGAAAGATAGACCACATCATCATAGGCGACGGGATCGATATAACTGTAAAAGGGCGCCGATTCGCCCGGCTGCAGCCGCCGGCCGGCAATGTCCGCGAAGGCGCGCTGATACTGCACCAGCTGGCCCTCCTTGTAAAAGCAGATCAGCACCGAGGGAAAGGCGATCGGTGCGGTGGAGACATTGCGGATCTGGCCCGAGACCCTGGACCAGCGGCCATAGCGCTCCAGATGCGGACGCAGCACTTCGAGGCCGCCCTTGTCGAGGAGAGGCTTCAGATCGCCGCCGGCATCGTAGGAAATCGTGAAGGCGATGCTGTCAAAGTCCGTGCGGCTGATGATGCTGCTATAATAGTTCTCCGTGCCCGGCCGCATGCCGCTCTGGCCATAGGTGCCGTAATCGCCATAGAGCGCCGTCGTCCCCGCATGCACGCCTTGCCTGTAAAAGTGGCAATCGAGACGCACATAATCGATCAGCTGCCTCCCCGTGTAGAGAATACGCGAGTAGCCCATCAAATAGGAGTCCGAGTAGGGATAGATGCAGAAATCCCGGACGATAAAATCGGGTGTGACCTCGACGTCCCGAACCGAGTAGAGGGCCTGTTCTGCGGCGAAGAGGGGCCCGGCGCAGGCCAGCGCCAGGAGCAGGGCGAATACGGACTTGATCATGCCTTCCTCAATGAACCCATGTCATGGATCAAACAACGGCGTAGTGCAAAGCACAAAAAGCGGTAACAAGGTGTGGCGGGATGAAGCCGGTGCAAGACACGGATGCCCGGAGGTGAATCAATTGCGCCCGCGCAGAGAGCGGCGAAGGTCATGGCAGAATGGCACAGCAAGGCGGTGTGGATCCGCGCGGACGCGTTTGGCTATTACTCTGAGGTGCTGGAGAACTGCGGATGCTGAAATGGTGTCATGGAGGGGGAGAAAACAGCGCACCCGGCTGACCGGGATTGCGCCCTGGTATCATAATCCACCCATCCCCTACCCGTCAATACTTTCTAATTCCCGTCAAACGATTTTTTCTGATGCGAATCTATGAAAGAGATTTAAAAAAGGCAAGGAAAAATATTAATTATTTAATTTTCGTCACCATTGAAATTATGGGACTTGGCCAAAGCGTGAAACCGCGCGGCGACGGCGACAGCACGATTCCGGCGTCAAATTTTCCGGGCGGAAAAGGGTAAATTAACGGCAAATAAAACAGATGGAAAGGTTACTGTGGATAACTCTGAAATCTGGAGTTAGCCTCGAACCGGCCGCTTTTTTTGCCAATATTCATAAATCGCCTGCACGGAGTCCGGCAGCTGACTTTGCATGGCCAGGTCCAGCTCGAAACGTTTTTCGGCGTCGGCTTTCTCCTCGACGTAGAGGGGAGAGAAACGCTCCGGCTCAATAAAATAAAAGATGGGCACCAGCAGCTCCGCCACCAGCTTGTCCTCTTCGTTGAACCAGCGCCCTTCGCTGAATTGCATCCCCTTGGAAAAACCCACACACCAGAGCCCGAGATTCTGCATCCGGGTTTCGGGATCCGCCGCATCGCCCAGCCAGGGCTGGAAGAGACTGTCGGTAATGCGGGCGACGGTGTCGTTGTACAGGCCGAAGAGCGAGAGCACCAGGGTTTCGAGTTCCGCCTGGTCATGCCCGTCCGGCAGCCGGCCGTCGGCGGCGAGAGCGAAAGGGATCCAGCGCTGCGGCGGCAGCTCTTCAGGGCCGACGATCACGGCCGTCATCAATCCATGCGCGGCGGCCAGGGGCGGGGTACTGCCCCCCAGAGCGGCGAGCCGCTGTTCGAGTTCTTCAGGCTTGAGCAAGGTGGGGCTGATGGCCATTTGGGTCTCTCCAAAAAAAAAGGAATGGATCGCGAGATCCATTCCTTTTCGGGATTCAGGTACGGAAGCTCATTCACCACGTTTGCCGAACTGGCTGTCGAGGAACATCAGGGCCTGCGGCGCATTGTTGGCCATCTTGACCATATGCAGCCCTTTGTCCATGTTGCTCTCCTCCTCGACCTGCTCCTTGACGAACCAGTCGAGCATGCCGGAGGTGGCATAATCATTCTCCTTGACGGCCAGCTCCTTCAGACCATGGATCGACTTGGTGACATATTTTTCGTGTTCGAGGGTGAGTTTGAAAATCTCCTCGACATCCTTGTATTGCGCCTGGGGTTTTTCAATGGCCTCGAGCAGGACGCGGCCGCCCTGTTCGTTGATATAGGCGTAGAGCTTCATGGCGTGTCCCATCTCTTCCCGGGCCTGCACTTCGAAAAAGTGCGAAAAACCGTCGAGATATTTCTCTTTGAGGTCCGCGGCCATGGCGAGATAAAAGTAGGCGGAGTACATCTCCTTGTTGATCTGCGTGTTGAGAGCGGCTTCCATTTTTTGGGAAATCATCAGTATCCTCCTTGGCGAAACGTCATAATGCACTCAGTAACAATTCACTACCTTGTAACAAAAGTTCCGCGGAAAAAGTTCCGGACTTTCACAAAAGCGAAATAATCTGGGCGCAGATGATGGTGCAGACCAGCGCGACCGGATAGACGGTGGCATAGGCGACGGCCGGCGCGGCGCTGTCGCTCATCGGATCGAGGGCGCCCAGCCCCGGGGTGCTGGTCATCGCTCCCGTCATCGTGCCGAGGATGGTGAGAATGTTAATCCGAAGCAGGCCATAGCCCACGGTCATGCCGGCGATCATCGGCAGCAGGGTGATGGCCGCGCCGATGAGAAAGATGCGCGCACCGTATTGCCCGATCGCCGTGGCGATATGGGCGCCGGCCTCGGTGCCCACCGCGGCGAGAAAGAGGAGCAGGCCGAGCTGGCGCAGCACCTGATTGGCTGTCCCGGAGAGGCTCCAGATGACCGGGCCGGTCTTGCCGATGCGGCTGAGCAGCAGGGTGACGGCGAGCACCCCGCCGGTCAATCCCAGACTGAATTCCATCCCCCCCGGCAGCGGTATCGGCACCTTGCCGAGCAGGACGCCGGCGACGATGCCGAGCGCGATGGGGAGAAAATCGGCCTCGGATATGCGCTTGTCGTCGTTGCCGAGCAGCTTGACCACCTGATGCATGTTATCGGAATCGCAGGCCACCAGCAGCTTGTCGCCGAACCGCAGCACGCTGCCGCGCCGCGGCGCGATGTCGACATCGCCGCGGCGGATGCGCGTGATGTTGGCGTTGTAATTGGTATGCAGGTGCAGGGTGGCCAGATTCTGGCCGACTACCGCCCGGTTGGTCACCAGGATCCACTGGACTTCATAGCCCTTGGCCAGGGGGATCTCGCGGTCGGTCTCCGGGCCGATGAGCAGCCGGGTCTTCTCGAGCGCTTCTGTCGTGCCCACCGCCTTGACCAGATCGCCGAGATGCAGGCGCGTCTCGGGTGCCGGCGTGACCGCTACGCCCTGGTGCATCACCCGCGAGATCGTCGCCTCGGTCATCGAGCGGATCGTCAAGGCGCCCAGGGGCTGGCCATCCATGTTGGCATTCTCGACGACAAAATTGCGGTTGAGAATTTCCGGATGGGCGGTAAAGGCCTCGGCAGCATAGTCGCGGGCGGCGCGGGTGAGATCGGCGCGCAGCAGACGCGGCATCAGACGCACAAAGAGAATTACGCCGATCACGCCGAAGGGATAGGCAACGCCATAGCCGATCGAGGCGAGCGGCGATCGCGCCGCCTCGATCGCGGCCGCCAGACCGGGCGTGCTGGTGAGCGCGCCGGTGAAAAGGCCGCTGGCCATCTTGAAATCGACATCAAAGGCATACGCCAGGGCCACCGTGACCCCGGCCCCGGTGACGACGATCAGGACCGTCGTCAGTACCAGCTGCAGGCCGCGCCGCTGAAAGGATTCGAAAAAACCCGGACCGGCGGAAATACCGATGGTGAAGATGAAAAGCAGCAGGCCGACATTCTGGAAATCGGCCGGAACGCGATAGCCATAGTGGCCGAAGATCAGCGCCACGAAAATCACCGCCGAGACGTCCAGCGAGATGCCCTTGATCTGAAAGCGGCCGAGGATGATACCCAGGGCGACGATGAAAAAGAGAATAAAGGTGCCGGATTGGAACAGGCCTGTCATACAAGTTCTCCGTAAAGGGAGAAAATTTAGACAATTTCGGACAAATATCAAAATTATTTTGCCAATGGAGGGTCAATTTTCTATATTAAAAGTGCATGAATCCGCAGATCCCTCTGGAAAGGATATCCCCGATGTCGCGTTGGCTTCCCGCCTGGGCGCTGCGCCAGGCCCTGCTGCTGCTGCTCGCCGCCGGACTGACCGGCCTGGTGGCCAATCACCTCAACCCGAGCGGTGTTGCGCTCCGGCCGGCCGGTGCGGCCATAGCCGGCATTGCCGCCTGGGAGGAGAGCGAGAGGGCGGAGCAGCCCCGCCCCATCAGCCTGGCGCAGCTGCAGCTGCTGCTCGGGCGCGAGGCGGCACTGCTGCTCGACGCGCGCAGCCGTGACGAGTACCGGGCCGGCCATCTGCCTGGGGCGGTCAGCCTGCCCTACGAGAACTGGAACGCAGAGATGGCGCAGGTCGACCAGCTGCCGCACGACCGCTGGCTGGTCTGCTATTGCGACGGCGGCGGCTGCGAACTCTCTGAACATCTGGGGCTGGAGCTGGTCGGACGGGGATTCAAAAAAGTGGCGGTCTACCGCGGCGGGATCGAGGAGTGGCAGCAGCTCCATCCCCTGGCGCAGGAGGCTTCCCATGAGTGATCCAGCCGGCAACCGCCTCGCCACCCTGCTGCGCCTGGGACTGGCGGTGGTCTTTATCTATGCCAGCCTCGACAAGATCGCCCATCCGGCCGCTTTCGCCGCCGCCATCGGCCACTATCAGCTCCTGCCCGGCTTCCTCGCCGCCCTGCTCGCTGCCATCCTCCCCTGGCTCGAACTCGGCTGCGGCCTGGCGCTCCTCCTCAACCGCGGCATGGCCGGCGCAACCCTGCTCGCCGCCGGGATGAACCTGGTCTTCATCCTCGCCATCACGACGGCGCTGGCCCGGGGACTCGATATCTCCTGCGGCTGTTTCTCCACCTCCGACGCGGGCAGCCGCGTCGGGGTGACGCGTCTGCTCGAAGACCTCGTGCTGCTGCTCGCCGCCGGCTGGCTCTACCTGCGCGCCATCGCAGCGCCGCGGCCGGATTTCGCCTGAGCCGGTGCCAGCGCACCGGCTCTCCAGGTGAACCGGCTATCCCTCAAACCACAACCAACTGCATGTAATCGCGGATCGTGAGCGGCCGGGTGCCCAGCTCCCAGGTCGCTTCGATCAGCCGCTCCCGCTGCTCCGCTCCCATCACCGCCTCCGCATTGGCCGCAAATTTGGCGATCACCTCCGCGTCGCTCATCGGGTTCTCCGGGCTGCCTTTGGCATGGTCCACCTGGGCGGTATGCGTCCGCCCGGCGGTATCGGTGATCTCGACGATCGCCCGTTTGGTCCCCGGGAAAAGCCGGTCAATCTCCGCATCCGCCACCACCTTGATCTTGCCCAGCATGCTCCAGATACGCGGATCGGCAAGCTTGTCCTCGTCGAAGGAGGAGGGTAGGACATGACCATCGACCAGAGCTGCAGCGATGCAGTAGGGGAGACTGTGGTCGGCGGTCTCCTTGGTCGTCGGCTTGTACTTGCTGGGATCGGAGAGGATGTCCGCGCCGCGGGTGGTGGTCCGCACCAGGACGCGAGCGATCGTGGCCTCGGTCAGGTGCTGCTGTTCGCGCAGCTGCAGCGCCGCGGAGATCGGCTGATGGGTGAGGGCCTCGGTGGGGAAAGGTTTGTAGCCGCATTCGGTGATGAGCCACTTCTCGCCCAGGCCGTCAAGCAGCGCCTCGGTCGACCACTGGACGTTGTGAAGGACGTGATAGAGCCCCTCCTTGCCCTCGATCACCTCGACCGGTCCGGTGTAATTCTCGCTCGCCAGCAGGGCGGCCGCCACGCCGGCTTCGGTGGCCATGGGATCGGCGGTATTCTTCATATTGGTGAGATGTCCGGCGACGACACCACCGAGGGTGAAATGGCTCGAGCCGCTGATGCCGGCGGCGGCGACGGTCTGCTCCTCGCTCAACCGGAGCAGGCGCGCGGCGACGAAGGGGGAGACGAACTGGGTGAGGGTGGCGTGATGCCAGCCCACCTCGCGCACCCCGGGCGTTGCCGCCAGACACCAGCGCATCTCCAGCTCGTAGGCGATGAGGATGCCGGCGATGAGGTCGCGGACATCGCCGCCGGCCTTTTCGCCGGCCGCCAGGGCCGCGGGGATGAGGTCGGAGGGATGGCTCGGGTCCTGCTTCCAGTAAATGTCGTTATAATCGATGGCGCGGATCAGCAGGCTGTTCATCAGGGCGGCGTTGGGGGCATTGGTGCGCAGACCGCTGCCGATGACCGTGGCGTCCGGCACCCCGCCCAGCTTTTCGATATAGCGGTGCGCCGCGGCCATGTCCTCGTTGTGCAGGGCCGCAAGGGCGCAACCGAAACTGTCGAGCAGAAAGCGCCGCGCCTCCTTGCGGGCGGGCTCGGGGATGGCGTCATACTGCAGGGAAAGGGCGAAACGGGCCATTTGTCGCGTAATGCTCATGGGGGGCTCTCCTTGTACAATGGAAGGTGGCGTCATTCAGGCAGGCTAATTTAATAAAGCTGCGGGAGAAAGCAAAGGAAATCGGCGCCGC
This sequence comes from bacterium, assembly GCA_035353815.1. Taxonomy (GTDB): domain Bacteria; phylum Zhuqueibacterota; class Zhuqueibacteria; order Residuimicrobiales; family Residuimicrobiaceae; genus JAKPUX01. The sequence continues at coordinate 48,531 of DAOQAG010000025.1, read as the reverse complement.
CGCCCCCTCTTGCGCCCACCCGAGGGCTGCGTCAGCGCGCCGCTCTTCTGGTTCCAACCCGCCTGCCGCCCCCGCCCCCTCTCGCGCCCACCCGAGGGCTGCGTCAGCGCGCCGCTCTTCTGGTTCCCACCCGCCTGCCGCTCCCGCCCCCTCTCGCGCCCACCCGCCCGCTCTGCTCCGGCGCCCCCGCCCCCTCTGGCGCCCACCCGAGGGCTGCGTCAAAGTACCGGCTTGCGCGCCAGCAGCACCGTATTCGCCGATTGGGCCGCTGAATAGGCGTTCCGCTGCAGATCGCCATAGATCTCGAGGTCGCTGAATCCGGCCCCGCGCAGCGCCGCTTCCACCTCCGGCCGCCGCCAGGGATAGAGCGGCACGCTCTGCAGGCGGTGTCCGGGCGGCTGTTGCGCCCAGTCGATCTCGAGGATATTGAAGCGCAGCAGAGGTTCGCCGAAATCGTAAAAGCGGATGAATTCGCGCTCGCCCTCGCGGCTGAGAGCGACGACCCGCCGCTGCCAGGCCAGGACCGGCTCGTAATTGATGAGCTGGAGGAGCAAACGGCCGCCGGGCGCCAGCAGGCGGTGAAATCCGCTCAGGGCAGCGGCGAGCGCGCCGGCGTCGAGCAGATGCGGCAGCGAATTGCCGAGGCAGAGCACCAGATCATAAGCAGGATCGACCACCTGGTCGAGACGCTCCATGGCGGCCTCGACCCAGTGTGCGGTCACCCCCTCCGCCGCGGCATGCCGGCGCGCTTGCGCCAGCATTTCCGGCGAGAGATCGGCACCGGTTACCGCCACCCCCAGCTGCGCCAGGGCGATGGCGTGCAGCCCGGTGCCGCAGGCGGCATCGAGGGCGCGCGTAAAGCCGAGCCGTTCCTGCCAGCGCGCCAGCATCGCCCGTTCACCCGGCAGGCGCGCGCCAAATCGCGTCATCGTGTCATACTGCGCCGCCATCTCCCGGTAGAATGCGGCGGCGTCACGGCCGCTGACCGGATCGCTCTCGCTCCCCTGCCCGCTCCGGTTCCCCTGCCCGCTCTCGCTCCCCTGCCCGCTCCGGCTCCCCCGCCCCTTCTCGCGCCCACCCGCCAGCTTATTCTTCTCGCCGAGGCTCACAGACGCTCCTTTCCTGTTCCGTCAAATGTTGCAGAAATAGTTGCGGAAGAGGTCCGCCTCCTCCCGCAGGGTCCAGACCGCAAAGCCTTTCTTGCCCACAGCCTCGAGCAGCGGCGCGGGCAGAAAGGGGGTGGTCAGCTCATAGATCCCCTGCGGCGGCAGGGTCTGGATCTCGTGCAACACCTGGTTGAGGGGGTGCTCTCCAGCCGCCAGCAGCGGACGGGCATCGAGGCGCAGGGCGATCCGTTCCACCGCGAACCAGGCAGGGCGATCGTCCGATGCGGCGCTCCCGCCAAATTGGCCGGTCTCCTGGCCCACCGCCGCGCGCAGGGTGTTGATCAGCTCGGCCAGAGGCACCTGGCCCACCTGCGCCACCTGGCGCAAGGTGGCGATCCGGGCGATGGTGGCCCGCAGCACGGGATTGCGCAGCTTGGCATACTGCGGCGACAGCGACAACAGCTTTTCCTCGAGCGCGGGCCAGGCCTCGAGCAGGTCATGCAGCTTGGTTTCCGGAGTGATGGTCAGACTCATGGTTTACTCCCTGGCATTACTGAGCAAGCGCTGGTCGCCCGTCAGCTGCCGTTTTTCGGTGAGGTCCTGGGTCACCTCCAGGGTGCCGAGATAGTCGCCCGCCGCAGTACGCAGGGCGAAATATTCGATGTGGATGAACTTGCCGCCCATGGTAATCCAGAAGGGCGCCCGGCTCTGCCGGCCGCTGCGGAAATCGTCGAGGATCTGCTGTACGATATACATCGATTTCGGGGGATGACAGAGCTGCACCTTGCGCCCGATCACGGCGAGGTTGCGCTCGAAAACCCGCTCGCGGCCCTCGGAGTAAAAGCGCACGGTATCATCGGCATCGACAAAGGTGACGTCAAAGGGCAGGGCGTTCATCACCGCAGTGAGCTCCTCCAGCGAAAAGCTTCCGGTGGGCAGCTGGATCCGCCCGGCGAGGGGTGTGCCCGGGGCCGTCGCGGCCGTCTCCTCGGTACCTTCTGCTGCGAGAGCCTGCGGCGCCGGCGTCCAGACCGCCGTCGGAGCGAAGAGACAATAGCCGATCTCCGCCGTGCCGGCCAGGATCCGCGCCCACTCGCCTTCACTGAGACTGTCGAGACACATCGGGAAGAGGATCTGCTCCTCCTTGTAGATCATCTCCTCGACCGCTTCGGCCGCTTGCCGGAGCAGCAGGTCGATGGTGCCGGCCAGCGCCTCCTGGTCCGCTTCCGTGAGGGCCTGCAGAGCCTCACGGGCGGCCTTGAGCAGGGCGCGCGCCTCGTCATGCTTGCCCCACATCACCGTCGGCGGACCGGTGATCCCCTTCTTTTCGAGGATGGGGAAGAGGAGATACTCCTTGCGGCGGTAGTGCTTGTCCACCTCGGCGAGGGCATTGAAATGGCCGATCATCTCAAAGACGAGATCGCTGGAGAACTCCGCCCCAGCGCGGGTGAAGAGGCCCTCGAGGGCGGCCACCTCCAGCTGCAGGGCGCGGTTCTCCTGGATGAAGGTGTGCACCGGATGGCCTGCCGGCGCAGTCCGCGCGCCGCTGTGGTCGATCTGACCCTTGAGAACGGCGCCATGGACATCGCAGAGCTTGAGGACCTCCTCGGTCGGCAGCCCTTCGGCGATCAGTTCCTGCTCGACCGCGACCACATCTTCATAGGGTACCTGGCCCATCAACTCGGCGAGCTGCTTGCGCACCGCCTCGGGCGCCACCCCCTTGTGCAGCTGCAGGATCATATGTTTGAGCAGCTCTTTGCGCTGCCGGTCGTTGGCGGTCAATTCACTCATGGTGGGCTCCTTTTATCGTTTAATTTTGTGCAGGGATGACGGATGCCGGCTGTCCGGGAGCCGAGGTCGAGGGCCCGGACGCAGCCGGTGGCGGTGTCTGGCCGCGGAAATGGTTGTACACCGGACTGTTGATGTTGCGGATATGCTGACGGTACTCCTCAGCCGAGATTGAGCTGTGCCAGCGGCCCGCCATGCAGGCGGCGCCGATGCCAGCCGCGAAGAGCAGAAGCAGAACAAGAGGATACCATGAACGCGGCAAGATCCCCCGGCGCTCCGTCACCGACAGCTGCAGGGTCTGCTTGACGGGGCAGGCGTCGACGCACTGCAGACAAGCGTTGCATTCGTCGGACCAGACCGTGCGGGCCTTGTCGACCTTGATGCTGGCCGGGCAGACCCGGGTGCATTTGCCGCAGTCGATACAGCGTGTGGCACTGCGATGGATCTTGAGCGGGCTGAGCCAGCTCAGCAGCCCCAGAAGGGCGCCATAGGGACAGAGGTAGCGGCACCAGAAGTGGCGCACCAGGATGGAGAGCAGCACCAGCGCGGCGAGCACCTTGAGGGTGACGGCCGAGGCCTGGGCGAAAAAGAGATACATCTTGATATCCGCAGCGCGGTTGTAGGGGGTGTCGAGAAAAGCTGCCAGGGCGTTCGTGTCCATGCCCCAAAAGATGGCATAGGCAAAAAAGCCGAGGAGGAGGTATTTCACCCCGCGCAAAGGATAGTCGAGCCACTGCGGCAGCCGGCGGGGACGGCCAAAGATCCAGAGATGGATCCTGGCCAGATACTCCGAGAGCAGGCCGAAGGGGCAGACCCAGCCGCAAAAGCCCTTCTTGAGCAACACCGCCGTGGCGGCGATGATCAGCAGCAGCACCAGACTGGCGGGGTGGATGGCGGTAAAATGGCCGGTCAGCAGCCAGTACTTGAGGCTGATCAGGGCGCTGATCGGGAGAAAGGCCTCGACACCGGGCGGCCGCGCAAGGGTGATGGGACCGCTGCCACCCGCCTGACGCACAAACAGAATGAACTGGAGGCCGATCGCGAGGATCAGCAGCACAAAGCCCCATTGGACCAGTTTGCGGCCGGACTGGGTGCCCGCCAGGGCTCTTATTTTTCGCAAACGCAGCATGCCTGATCTTTCACTTTATGTTTGCCTGGTTCAACCAACCGGCAGCAGATCGTTCAGGCGCAAGCCCTCGCGCTGAATGCGCTCGGTGAGCCCGCTAACCGTGGTCGTGTTGAAGAGCTGTTCCAGCTCCCCGCGCAGTTTGCTCCACTGATCATGCAGGGGACAGGGATGAGCGTCATCGCACTGGTCCAGGCCGATCATGCAGCCGCTGAAGAGCCGGTCGCCATCGATCGCCCGGACGATCTCCTTGAGCGAAATCTCCTCGGCTGGACGCGCCAGGGCAACACCGCCGTTCGGCCCCTTGAAGGAGGCCATGATCCCCGCCTGGGTCAGAATCTGGAGGATCTTGGTCAGGAAGTGGAAGGAGATCCCCAGCTCCGCAGCAATTTCGCGGATGGGTACATAGGCGCGGTCCTGGTGCAGTGCTACATAGAGCGCGGCGCGAATGGCATGGTCGCAGCTTCTGGAGAGGATCATGTCCGGTGCTTTCTTATTAAGAGATAAAAGAGTATTGTGTCTTAAATATAACACTCCTTTTTATGAGATGCAAGTATTATTTGACCTGGGTGGATATTGCCGGGCTTGAGGGAGGAGGGCTGATGCGCGAGGCGGCCGGGGTGGGT
>DAOQAG010000025.1:37801-43785 GCA_035353815.1 bacterium | reverse complement strand
GCCGGGGTGGGTGCGAGAATGTGGTCTGGCGGGCCGCCGCACCGGGAGCTGCCCGGCGCGGCCATGAACAATGATTACAGTGGGATCGAGAGGCCGCCGGCGCCCGCTCACGCAGAGGCGAAATCGATCACCGTTTGCCGATAGGCCGCCGGATTGCCGATATCATGGCGGCGCCCCTTGACGACGCAGCCGACAAAGCCCTCCTCCTGGCGCAGGCGGTCGAGGCACGAGGTGAGCTGGAACTCGCCGCGCTCGCGCAGGTTGAGGCGGATGTTCTCCTCGAGATAGGCGAAAATCTTCGGGTCGAGGACGTATTGGCCGAATACGGTCAGGAATTCATCCTCGCCCATGCCCTCCATGTGGAGATGCTGGCGGGCGTACTCGGGCGTCGGCTTTTCATAGAATTCGGTGATCGAAAGGGTGGCCTGTGCATCCTTCCAGACACCGGTCATGCAGCCGAACTGGCCCACCTCGGCGCCGGGATTGATCTTGGCGCCGACCACGCTGACGCCGACCCGCTCATAGACATCGAGCAGCTGGCGGGAACATGACTTGTCCACCTCCGAGGCATAGAGGTGATCGCCGAGCAGCAGCAGGAAGGGCTCGTCCCCGACCCAGGCGTGCGCGCAGTAGACGGCATGCCCGAACCCCTCCTGCACATCCTGGGTCAGAAAGGTGATGCGGTTGCCGATCTCCATGAGGTAGTTGCAGTACTCCTGATCCTCGCGCGAGAGCTTGTTGAAATTCTCGACCGGCGGCGGCGTGCAGAAAATCTCCTCGAACAGCTCGCGGTCCTGACTCTGGACGATGATGCCGACCTGCTCCACGCCCGCGGCCAGGGCCTCCTCGACGATGGCCAGGATCACCGGCTTGGCCCGCCCCTTGCGGTCGATGACCGGGAAGAGCTCCTTCTTGACCGCCTTGGTGGCCGGGAAGAGCCGCGTGCCGAAGCCGGCGGCGGGGATGACCGCCTTGCGCACGCGTCGTCCCGCCTTGAGCACCAGCTTGAGGCAGGACATGCCCATCTCCTTCTCGATGAGCTCGACGGCCCGCGCCTGGCTTTTTTCGTCGCGGCAGATGAACTGGGCCGAGCCGTCGCCCTGCGATCCGACCCCCTTGCCGCCGTAGACGTAGGGCTTGAGTTTCTCCCAGTCGAGCAGCTGGTGCAGCACCGGCGCGGTCAGCTGCGCAGGACAGGCGGGCTGGAGATGCCGATCGAATTCCGCTTGGGCCTCGGTCATGCTCGCCCCGATAAGGGCGGCATCGCCGCCGGCCAGGGCCCGCTCCGCGCCCGTGACGATGCGCTGATTGATCGGGCCGAGATACTCCTGGACGCGGCGCTGTTCTTCATTCTCGGCGAAGGGATAGCAGTGGTTGAGCTGGTTGAGGATCTCGCGCGTATCCTTGCTAGCGTGGAGATCGACGATGATGAAGTAGAGATCGTTGGGGACGGAGATCTCCTGGACATCCATGCGGTCGCCGTCGAAGGTCATCAGGATCGGGCGGTTGCCATAGGCGCAGCCCTGGTCGAGGCGGCCGCAGCGGGAGGGGGTGGTGATCTCGCCGAAATAGGCCAGCTCCATCTCGCCACGCACCGTCAGCTTGAGGTCATAGATGCGGTTGAAGGCGCGGGCGACCAGCACGCATACGGCCGCGCTGGAGGAGAGTCCCTTTTTGACCGGCAGGTCGGTGAGAAAATTATCGATCTCCAGGCCGCGCACGCGGTGCTTGGTCAGGATCTGATAGGCGACCCCGGCTGCATAGCTGAAAAAGCCGCCCTTTTCCGCCTCGGCGAGCAGGGCATCGCGCTCCATGGCGACCTCATAGGGGCCCTGGGGGGTGCCATCGCCGAGGGTGGCGCGGAAGATAAACTTGCTCGGATGGGGCTTGACGTGGGCATGGAGTCCCTGGTTTGTGCCGGCGATAATGGCATAGCCCTTATCGATGGCCGCATTGATTCGGCGATACCCGCCCGCCCAGTCACTGTGTTCGCCGAAGAGGCAAATGCGCCCCGGCACAAAGAGTTTCATTGACTTTTCTCCCATCAATAATTATTCGTAGAGTTGGAAAAAGATACGGTCTCACCAAGCCGCCAAGGCTCCAGGAAAAAGCCAAGCCGGTGACGCCTTGTTTTTCTTTGTGCCTCTGCGTCTTTTTCTTCGTCCCCACCCAGCTGCGGTTGCAGGTGGGCACCAGAAGGGGTGGCCCCGCCTGGTCTCGTCCCCACCCAGCCGCGGTTGCAGGTGGGCACCCGAGGGGTCGGCGGGTGGGAGCCAGAAAAAGCCAAGCCGGTGACGCCTTGTTGTTCTTTGTGCCTCTGCGCCTTTTTCCTCGTCCCCACCCGGCCGCGATTTCAGGTGGGCACCAGAGGGGTCGGCGGGTGGGAGCCAGAAAAAGGGGTGGTCCCGCCCGGTGACGCCTTGTTTTTCTTTGTGCCTCTGCGCCTTTGTGAGACTTTTCTTCTCGTCACCACCCGGCCGCGATTTCAGGTGGGCACCAGAAAAAGGGGTGGTCCCGCCCGGTGACGCCTTGTTGTTCTTTGTGCCTCTGCGCCTTTGTGAGACTTTTTTCTTTACAGATCTCTGTGATAGATCATTTTTGTTTAAAAATCAGAATCCCCGCTGGCGCCGGGCCTCGAAAAAGAGCACCGCCGCGGCTACCGAGACGTTCAGGGAGCTCACCTTGCCGCGCAAGGGAATGCGGGCAACGAAATCGCACTCCTCGCGCACCAGGCGGCGCAGCCCTTTGCCCTCGCTGCCGAGCACCAGGCCGGTCGGCCCCTTGAGGTCGAGTTCGGTGTAGAGCTGTTCGCCCTCCTCATCCGTGCCGGCGAACCAGATGCCGCGTTCTTTCAGCTCATCCATGGTGCGGCTGAGGTTGGTGACGCGGGCGACGGCCACATGGGCGGCGGCGCCGGCCGAGGCCTTGAAGACCGCGGCGGTCATCGGCGCGGCGTTATCCTTGGGAATGATCACCCCATGCACTCCGGCGCCGTCGGCGCTGCGCAGAATCGCGCCGAGATTATGCGGGTCCTGGACGCAATCGAGGATGGCGAGCAGCGGCGGCTCGTTGCGCTGCGCCGCCCGGGCCAGGATCTCGTCGACCTCGACATAATCGGGCAGGGTGATGCGCGCTGCCACCCCTTGATGGTGATCGCTGCCGGCCGCCCGGGCCAGCTCGGGGCGCGACACATTTTCCACGGCCAGATTGAGTCCGGCTGCGAGTTTTTCGATCTCCTGCAGGGCCGCCCCGGAGAGCTCCCGCGAAATGAGCAGTTTTTCGGTCGGATAGCCGGCGCGCAGCCACTCGAGCACCGGGTTGCGGCCGTAGATATAGGCTAACATGGTATTCCTTTCTCCGGTTCTCCGGCTCCCGCGCAAACGCTCCGCTGCACTCCTGCACCCCGTGCCGGCGCATCGTAAAATCCCTGCACCCAGGGCCGCTGCCCGTTCCGCTTTTGCACCCCGGGCTGGCACCCCGTCAGGCTCCTGCACCTCGAACGGGGTCCCTATCAGGTCCCTTCCCCCGGGCCGGCGCGGCAACCGGCGCCGTCTGTTATTTCGTCTTCATTTCAAAGACGCCGTCCCAATCCGCGGCCACCGGGTTCTCCATGAACCAGGCGCAGCGTTCGATATAGGTCCGGCTCGGGCCGTCCTCGGGATCGACGGCCAGGGCGCGCTCGAAGGCTGCGACCGCCGCGTCCCACTCCTGCGCGCGGTAGAGGGCCAGTCCCTCCTCATATATGCGCACCGCCTCCTTCTTGGCCGCCGTCACCGCTTCCGCTGTGCCGCCGAGCAGCTCATAGACCCGCACCGGCTGGTTCTTGCCCTTGACCCGCAGCAGGTCGAGCTCGCGCAGCGGGAATTCCCCGTTCAAAAGCTCCTTGGTGAATTCGCTGATCATGATGCTGGTGCCATAGGCCTTGTTGGCTCCCTCCAGCCGCGAGGCGAGGTTGACCGAATCCCCGATCACGGTATAGTCGAAGCGGTCCTTGCCGCCGATGTTGCCGGCGATCATCGGCCCGGAATTGATGCCCATGCGCACATGAAACTCGGGTTTCTGTTCCTCATGCCAGCGCTGCCGCAGTTCGATCAGCTTGTTTTGCATCTCGAGGGCCCCAAGGCAGGCGCGGCGGGCGTGGTCGTGCATCTCGACCGGCACGCCGTAGACCGCCATGATCGCGTCCCCCTCGTATTTATCGAGGTAGCCCTGGTACTTGAAGACCACTTCGGTCATGGCGGTGAGATAATCGTTGAGCTGCGCCACCAGGGTCTCGGGCGAGAGGCTCTCGGAGACGGTAGTGAAATTCCTGATGTCCGAGAAAAAGGCGGTGGCCGTGCGTTTTTCGCCGCCGAGCTGCAGCATGTCCGGCCGCTTGAGTAGCTCGTCCACCACCGAGGCGGTGATGTAATGCTGGAACATGTTCTTGATGTAGCGCTTGTTGCGCTCCTCATCGATAAAGCGGTAGAGGACCACGAAGAGATAGGCCATGATGATCGCCATCACCGGCCGCACCAGCTCGAGCCAGAAGGCCTGGCCGGCGAACCAGCGGCTGCCCAGGAAGGCATAGCCGGCGATGATGAGGGCGCCGAGGAGGCCGCCCAGGACCGGCTTGAGCAGCACGGTGAGCAGCGCCACCAGCAGCGCCAGCCCGATCAGAGTGAGCACGGTCAGCAGCAGGCTCTGTTTCTCGATGTAGTGGTTCTGGAGAATGTTATAAAGGACGTTGGCATGCACCTCAACCCCGGGAAAGGAGTCCTGAAAGGGGACCGGCCGGATGTCGGAGAGCCCCGCCGCCGAGGTGCTGACCAGGATGATCTTGTTCTGGAAGGTCTCCTGCGGCACGCGCTGCATCAGCACATCGTAGTATGAGATGTAGCGGAAGGTCTGGAAGGTGCCCTGATAGTTGATCAGCATGCGGCCGGCATCATCGATGGGGATGCGCTGGGCCGGCCGGCCCGGCGGGGCGATGGTGATGGCCTCGCCGGGTACAATCGTGAGATCTTCAGGGCGCGCCCCCATCATGCCCATGGTCATCGCCAGGGTGAGGGCGAAATAGTGGCGGCCGGCGAAGCGGATGAACATCGGCATGGTGCGGATGACACTGTCGTTATCGGGAGAAAAGTTGGCGAAGCCGATGCCGGCGGCGGCGTTATAGAGGGGGACGAGGCGGCCATCCATGCGGTCGGCGCTGCGGACCCCGGGCAGGGCGCCGGCCTGGAGCTGCATCGAGAGGCGTTTGGCCTGCAGCCCTGGCGGCGGTTCTTGCATGGGATAGAGGAAGGCGTCGGGATTGGCGGCGGAGAAGGCCATGGCGTGGTAAACGATGCCGGCGCGCGCGGTGGCGGCGACGAGCGCGGAGTCCATGGCAGCGTCACGGTCGGGCTCCATGAACAGGACGTCAAAGCCGATGGCGCGGGCGCCGCCGCCGGCGATGTAATCGACCAGCCGGGCGTGATAGTCGCGCGGCCACTGCTCGAAGCGGCCCATTTTCTCGAGGCTGCGGTCATCGATGTCGATGATGATGATATCCTCGATGGTCGCGCCCTGCCGCTGCGCCCAGAGGGATTTGAGGCGCCCGAGGTAGCGCCAGTCGAGGGACCTGGCCTCAAAGGCATCGAAGAGCCGGGGCTCGATGGCATAGGTGAGCAGCAGCACCAGCAGGGCGGCTAAAAGTCCGAGAGCGCCGCCGGTGATGGAGCGACGGAAGAGTGAGCTGTGCATGCTAGGGGCCTCTTGATCAAGGAACCTTATAGAGTACCTACAATATAGACAAGCTGGCGAAAAGATGCAAGTGCGGAACCGTGCTGCTGTTCCCGCCCGGGCTTACCGGTGGCTGCCCCGGGCCGGTGGGAATGAGGGGTGCGGAGGCGAAAAGATGCAAGTGCGGAACCATGCGGGTGTTCCCGCCCGGGCTTACCGGCGGCCGCGCCGTGCCGGTGGGAATGAGGGGTGCGGCGGCGAAAAGATGCAAGTGCGGAACC
>DAOQAG010000025.1:36303-37701 GCA_035353815.1 bacterium | reverse complement strand
GAACCTGAATGCCGTGCCGAGAAAAGCACTTGATAAAGAGGCCGGAAATCGATATTTTGAGATTCATCAGCCAAGGAGATCCATTATGCATCTCAAACTGCTGCCCCTTTTTGGCATGCTCCTCATGCTGGGCTCCACCGTCAGTCTGGCGGCGACCTTCAGCAAGGAGCATATCACCAGCGCCAAACTCGACAACGGCCTCAAGATTCTCTTGTTCGAGGATCACACCATTCCCAACATCGCTTACTTTACCTTTTTCCGGGTCGGTTCGCGCAACGAGCGGCCGGGACTGACCGGGGTTTCGCATTTCATTGAGCATATGATGTTCAATGGCACGGCGCAGACCGGGCCGGGGCAGCTCGACAAGATCATGGAGTTCAACGGCGGCTCCAACAATGCCTACACCTCCGATGACCTGACCGCCTATACCGACTGGTTTCCCGCGGCGGCGCTGGAAAAGATGATGGCCATCGAGGCCGACCGCATGCAGGGGTTGGCCTTTGTTCCCGAGGTGCTCGAATCGGAGCGCGGCGTGGTCGCCTCGGAACGGCGCATGAGCGTCGAGAACGACAACGCCAGCCTGCTCGACGAAACCGTGCGCGCGACCGCGATCATGGCGCACCCCTACCATTGGTCGGTGATCGGCTGGATGAGCGATATCCAGAACTGGCGCCGCGACGAGATCATGGCCTATTACCGCACCTATTACGCCCCCAATAATGCGGTTCTGGTGGTGGTCGGCGATTTCAGCACCACGGCAATCCTGCCCATGATCAAAAAGTATTACGGCCAGATCCCGGCCAGTCCGACGCCGACGCCGGTGACCACGACCGAGCCGGAGCAGATCGGCCCGCGCCGGGTGATGCTGCACAAGCCGGCGCAGTCGCCCAATTTCCAGATGGTCTGGCACGCACCGGCCTGTCTGGATGAGGATTTTCCCGCGATGCGCGTGCTCGAGATCGCCCTGCTGCACGGCGAGAGCAGCCGCCTCTACCGCAGCCTGGTCAGCGACCGGCAGCTCGCCATTGACGTCCACGGCGGCATGCAGGAGAGCCTCGATCCGCTCCTGTTCGGCATCTATGTCGATCCGCGCCAGGAGGCGGATCCCGATACGATCGAAGCGGCTATCGAGACCGAGATCGCCAGAATCGCCGCCGGCGGCATCAGCGAACAGGAGCTGCTCAAGGCGCGCAATGTCATCCGCACCGATTTTTATCGCCCGCAGCAGAGCATCAGCGGCAAGGCTAACATCCTCGGCACCGCCGAACTCCTCTTTGGCGGCTGGGAAGAACTCTTTGCCTGGCCCGCCCGCTTCGATACCGTGACGGTCGCCCAGGTCCAGAATGCCGCGAAAAAATGGCTGGCACCGGCGAAAAAAACCACCGGGGTGCTCCTCCC
>DAOQAG010000025.1:28744-36203 GCA_035353815.1 bacterium | reverse complement strand
TGCTGATGAAGGGGACGCGGAGCAAATCCGCGGCCGAACTCGCCGAGGCGATCGATTTTCTCGGCGCCGACCTTGACGCCCGGGCGCGCGCCGAATATGCTGAAATGAGCGGCGGCGCCCTGAGCGATAATTTTGCCAAACTGCTGGCGCTGGCGGGGGAATGCCTGCTGCAACCCTCCTTCACCCCCGGCGAGGTCAAGCTGGAACAGGGCCGGCGCATCGATGATCTGATGACCATCAAGGATAATCCCCAGGAGGCCATCCGCTACTACTTCCAGAAGGCCTGGTTCGGCGGCCATCCCCTGGGACGGCTGAGCATCGGCAACGAAAAATCCCTGACCACGATCTCCCCCGAGACGATCGCCACCTGGTACCGCGGCCACTATGTCCCGAATTCGGCGGTGCTGGCCGTGGTCGGCGATATCACTGCGGCCGAGCTCAAGCGCCTGGTGCAACAATACCTGGGCAGCTGGAAGGCGGCCGCTGCCGGCGCCGGCAAGCCCACCCAGCCCGCCCTGCCGCAGCGCGGCCAGAGCCTCTATCTGCTCATCGACAAGCCCGATGCCACCCAGGCCTATTTCATGCTCGGCGCGCCCGGCCTGGCCATGGGCGATCCGCGCACGCCCGATGCTTCGGTGATGAATACCCTTTTCGGCGGACGCTTCACCTCCTGGCTAGTCACGGAATTGCGCGTCAAACGCGGCCTGACCTACGGCGCCCGCGCCAACCTCCAGTCCTGGAACGGCCTCGGCCTCTACGCCATCAGCTCCTATACCCGCAACGAAAAGATCGGTGAGATGCTCGAGGTGACTTTCGATCTGATCAACAAGGCACGCCAGGAGGGCTTTAGCGACGAGGAAGTCACCAGCGGCCGCAACTACATCCTCGGCCAGTTCCCGCCCAGCCTCGAGGGGCAGATGGCCAAGGCGCAGGCCTATACCGATCTCCATTTCTACGGTCTCGGCGGCGACTATTACACCCGCTTCCTGCAGTCGGTCGCGGCGGTGCAGCCCGCCCGGGCCAGGGAAATGGCGCAGACATTGATGCCCGCCGATCCGATGGTTCTGGTGGTGGTCGGCAAGGCGGCGGAGATCCGCACCCAGCTGGAGAAATTCGGTACCTTCACGGTGCGCTCGATCGAGGAAGCAGGATTCTGAATCATTCTCTCACCAAGCCGCAAAGCCGCCAGGAGAGCAATCGTTCCGGGCAGATTTCTTTGTGTCTTGGCGTCTTGGTGAGAACTTGATACTGAAAACAATGAGGAGGCTGAAATGAGAAAAATCGCCCTTGTTCTTGTTTTGTACATTGCCGCCGCCTGGGGGCAGCAAACTGCACCGGCGGGTACCGCCGCACCGGACACGGCCAAACCGGCGCCCCCGTGGACGCACAAACTGGTCGGCTCCCTGCTCGGCAACCAGGTCTCCTTCACCGATTGGAAGCAGGGGGGAGAGAACGCGATCGCCTGGAATGTCCTGCTCGACGGCAAATCGGCCTGGGATGCCGCCAAAAACAACTGGAGTACGGCCTACCGCTTCGGGTTCGGTAATACCAAGCTCGGCAGCAAAAGCACGCGCAAGACCGATGACCGCATCGAGCTGGAGAGCATCTACACCCGCAAGCTCAGTATGCTGGTCAATCCCTATGTGGCCGCCACCTTTAAAACCCAGTTCGCCCCGGGCTATACCTACGACGCCAAGGATGCGCGCACCCAGGTCTCCCGCGGTTTCGATCCGGCCTATCTGACGCAGACCGCGGGCATCGGCTGGCAAACCCTGCCGCAGGTCAAGATCCGCCTCGGCGCCGGCGTGCGCGAGACTCTGGCCAGCGATTACGCTGCGATCTATACCGATGACAAGAACACCAAGGACAAGATCGAGAAATCGGTGGTCCAGGGCGGTGCCGAATCGGCGGTCAATGTGGACTGGAAGCTTTCGCAGAATCTCCTCCTCACCTCCCTGATCGAGAGCTTTGCGGGATTCACGGATTTCAGCCACCCGATGCTGCGGACCAATACCGCTTTGGCCGCCAAGGTCAGCAAGTATGTGACGGCGATGTTCAACGTGCTGACGATCAATGAACCGCGCGTCTCGCCGCGCGCCCAGGTCAAGCAGGCGATCTCGCTGGGATTGAACTATACCTTTTTCTAGATCTGTAAGAGAGAATGCAGAGTGCCGGCCGCGCCGAAAAAGACAACACTCTGTTTTCAATAAACACGCTCGCGTCCGGACAGGGCCATCATTTCCGACGAATGGATCAGCCGCGCGATATCCCATCCGGTGCGCGAAGAACAGCAGTCGGATGGAAGAATTCGCCGCTGGGTTCGGATTCCGGAAATGGAGAATCGCGCCTTGCGTGTTATACTATTGGAAGATGGTGAGACCGTTCATAATGCATTTTTTGACCGGGATTTTCAGGAGTAATGTATGAAAATCAAATACTTTGCGGACACCGACACAGCCCTGATCGAGTTTTCAGAAAACCGCGTGATGGAGACCCGCGAACTGAATGAAAATATTTATCTGGATCTTGATCATTCCGGCCGGGTTGTCAGCTTGACGATTGAACACGCCAGACAATCTGCGAACATGAACGAGTTTTCTTTTCAGCAAATGCGGACGCCCGTTCCGGCGCAGTAAATTCCTTGCCCTGCCTGCGCCTCCCCGCGAGATGCCGGCAGAATTGCACAAAAAAAAGCCCGGTGCTGCATCAGCACCGGGCTTTTTTTACACTCCCAGATCTTGGTTACTTTTCAAAAATGGCCGGATCCACCGGGCCATCGAGGACGGCGGTCTCCAGGCTGGTCTGCGAGACCTTTTCGTCCTTTTCATACCCCAGGGTTTTCCAGGCGATCTGGATGCCGTTGACGGCGCGGTACTCTTCGTAACGCTCCTCCACCTCGGTCGGCCCCGTCTGGCCGACGGTGGTGTACTTGATCCCCAGGGGCAGCTGCGTCGCCGACTCGATGTAGAGCCGATAATTGAGCTTGCCTTTGGCGACGATCACCTCCTGCGCCGGCTTGCCGAGATAGGTCGATTCGCCGGCCCACTGGATCTCGACCGCGTCGAGCTGACGGGCGAGCATGAAGGGATCGCGGAAGAGATTCTCGATCATGTTCTGCTTGACCGGCTCGGGCGCGGGCATGCTGCCCTGCGGCGCTACCAGTAAACCCTTTTCCCCGTTGAGGATCATCTTGATTTCCCCTTGCGGCAGCTTCATGACGCTGCAGCTCTTGTCCGGGAAGACCACGGTGATCCGCGCATCCATGGCCATTTCCCCCATCGGCGAGCTTTGCACCAGTTTCGCGGTGTATTCCACGGACTTGACGGCCGCGAGCTTGTCCGCGCCGCCCATGGCCCCCAGCATCCTGAGAACCGCCGCCTTGCCCTGGTCCTTGGCCGCAGCCGTCGCCTCGGGTACGGCCGCGCCGCCCGGCACCGGGATGGCGATATCGATCTCGTTGACCGCGCCGAGGGAATTCAGCGGCTCGCCGAACTCGGCCGGGTTGCCGACCACCAGGATTTGCACCTCCTCCGGCCGCAGATACTTTTGCGCGACCCGCTGCACATCCGCCACGCTCACCTTTTCGATCTGCTGGCGCAGCTGCTGCAGATAATCGAGCGGCAGACCGTAATAGGCGTAGCTTGCCATGCGGCCGATCACCTCATCCCGGCTGTCAAAATTAAAGACGTAGGAATTGAGCCAGCTTTCGCGGGCGTAACGCAGCTCCTCCTCGGTCACCGGCGTGGTCGCCATCAGCTTCATTTCGCGCAGCATCGAATGGATCGCCTCCACGGTGCGGCTCGATTGGGTTTGCAGCTGCATGAAAAATATCCCGGGGTAAAGGATCTCGGTGCCATAGATGCCCGAGACATTATAGGCTAGGCCCTCGCTCGAGCGCAGCCGGCTGAAGAGCCGGCTGGCGAATCCGCCGCTGAGGATCTCGTTCATCATGATCAGCGCCGCTTCATCGGGCGTGTTCTGCAGGCCGCCGATATGGCCGAGCCAGATGTTGCTCTGGTTGACGTCGGCTTTGGGCACGAGATTGACGGTGCGGCGGAAGGCATAGTTGACGGCGGGCGCCTTGGGAAGCGCTGCGGCGGCCGGTGTCCAATCCTCAAAGGTCTTTTTCAGTTTGGCGAGCATCTCGCTGCTCTTGAAATCGCCCCAAACCGCCAACACCATGCCTTTTGGCTGGACGTACTGCTTGTGGAAAGCGATAAGATCGTCGCGGGTGATGGCATCGATGGTGGCGTACTCCTCATCGCGGGCGTAGGGCGAATCGGCGCCGTAAATGAGCTGGGTGTACTCACGCTGGGCGATCTGGTTGACCTGATCGTTGCGCCGCGAGATGCCGCTCTTGTATTCGATCTTGGCCAGCGCGATCTTTTCGGGCGGAAAGGCGGGCTGACGGAGGATGCCGGCGTAGATCGCCAGCACTTTGTCAAAATGCTCCTTGAGGGTGGAGAGGCTGGCGCTGCCATCGAGGGTGCCGATCCCGGTCTCGACCGAGGCGGCGATCTTTTCCAGCTCCTCATCCACCTGGTCGCCCGGCACGGTCAGACTGCCGCCGGTGCGCATCACCATGCCGGTGATCCCGGCCAGGCCGGCTTTCTCTGCCGGCTCCCAGGCCGATCCCGCCACAAAGCGCGCCTCCAGCTTGATAAAGGGCAGCTCGTGGTCCTCGAGCAGAAAGAGACGGATGCCGTTTTTGAGCTTGACCTCTTTGGGCTGCGGAATGGTGACATCGTTGAGCTTGCCGTATTGCAGTTCTTTATACGGCTTCTGGCCGTAGGAGAGCGGGGCCAGGCTGAGGATCAAGACGGCGAGGAGCAGCCCGATCCGGAGAATGGTTGATTTTTTCATACCTGTGCCCTTTCCTTAATCGGCTTTGGCCGGGGGGACGATCTCGGCCACCGTGCAATTGCGTTTGGTGAAAATCTCCGCGGCGACGCGCTGAATGTCGGCGGCCTGGATGGCTTCGATCCGGGGGACGCTTTTGAACATTTCGTGGAAATCGTTAAAACGCGCTTCGGCGCCGGCCAGCTGCTGCGCCAGGCCGCCGTTGGAGTCGAGCCCCTCGAGGAACCCCGCCTTGGCGCGGGTCTTGACCGCAGCCAGCTCTTCGGCCGTCAGCGGCGTGGTCTTGAGGCGGTCGATCTCCGTGAGGATGGCCGCCTCACACTCGGCGGTCGTATGGCCCTGGGCCGGAACCGCCAGGAAAAGATAGAGGTTGTTGTATTTTTCGGTCAAGCCGGAGAGGGCCAGGATGGCGACCGCGATCTTTTTCTCCTTGACCAGGCTCTTGTAGAGCCGGCAGGTGCGGCCGGCGCCGAGGACATCGCTGATGGCGTCGAGCACCGCCGAATCCTTGCTGTAGACGCTCGGACGGTGGTAGCCCATCAGCAGGATCGGCTGCATGGCATCCTCCACCTCGATGCGCTTCAGTCCGAGCTGCGGCGGCTCCTGGGTAAAGACCGGGCGGCGCTCCGGTCCCCGCGGCAGACGGCCCCAGTAGGTCTCGGCCATTTGGAACACTTCAGGCGCCTTGACATCGCCGACAATGGCGACCACCAGATGCGCCGGCGAATAATTGGTCTGAAAGTACTCGGCGGCATCCTGGCGGCTGAAGGTCTGGAGATCGGACATGTGGCCGATCACCGGTTCGCCATAGGGATGGGCCTTGTAGGCGGCCGCGAGGAACTCTTCGAGCAGCTTGCCGACCGGCTGGCTCTCGGTGCGCAGCCGCCGCTCTTCCATCACCACCTGCTTTTCGGTGTAAAACTCGCGCAGGACCGGATTGAGAAAGCGGTCCGATTCGAGCGACATCCACAGCTCGATCTTGTTGGAGGGGAGGTTGTAGAAATAGAGGGTCTGGTCATAGCTGGTGCCGGCGTTCATGCCGGTGCCGCCGGCCATCTCGACCGCCTGGGCGAATTCATTGCTGACGACGTACTGCTTCGCCGCGGCGATGGCGGACTTGTGCTCCGCTGCCAGCGCGGCCAGCCGCGCCGAATCCGCGAGCGCCCCCTTGGCGTACTCGCTGCGCCAGGCGTAAAAGGTTTCATCCTCCCGGGCCATCGCCTTGAGTTCGGCTTCGATGTCCTTCGTGCCCACAGTGCGGGTGCCCTTGAAGGCCATATGCTCAAAAACGTGCGAGACGCCGGTGATGCCGATCCGCTCGTTGACCGCGCCGACATCCGCCCAGGTGACGAACGAGACCACCGGAGCGTCATGACGCTCGAGGACCAGGATGCGCAAGCCGTTGTCGAGGGTATGCTTGACCACCTGGTTCTGGAGGTCGAGATACCCCTGGGCCTGAAGCCCGGCGGCTGCGCAGAGCAGCAGTAACAGGGTTTTTCGCATAACGTTCTCCTTGTGTGAGGTTCACACCGGTTCGGCCACTCCTCGCCTGCAGGGGCCCGGCATCGGGTTTCCGGGCCCGCAGGGCGGATCAGGCCGTGAAGAGGCGCTGCACCGCGTCATACGCGGCGAGATCGCCGATGTCATAGCGCCGGCCCGGCAGCACCCAGGCGTGCATCGGGGTGCGGCGGCAGAGCCACGCGGCGAGGTTGCCTGGGGCATCGGCACCACAGCCCTCGGCGAGGGCGCTGCGGATGAGCGGCAGGTCCCCAGCCTTGTAAAGGTAGAAAGGCGGCACCGCCCAGTGTGAGGCCGGCTGCTGCGGTTTTTCCTGGATGGCCTCGACGCGGAAATCCGCATCCGCGATCAACACACCGGTCTTTTGCAGGGCGGCGAGCTCGGGTTCATGATGACAGGTGATGCAGCTGGTCGATTTCTCCCGGCTGAATTCGACCAGGCCGCGGAAGGAGAAATCGACCACGTTGTCGCCGGCCAGCACCAGCAGATCGTCGTCCAGTGCCAGGGTTTCGATGACATGGAGGAGATCGCGCACCGCGCCGAGGCGGTTGGCGTTGGTGGTCGTGCCGTCGTTGATCAGGAGGATCTCCCTGGTATAACGGCAGCGGCTTTTCCAATCGGCGAAGTGTTGGAAAAAGGTGGCATTGGTGACGATGACGTGGCGGTCGATCGCGGCGATCGTGTCGAGGTCGCCGAGCAGGCGGTCGAGGATGGAGCGGCCCGCGACCGGCAGCAGTGGTTTGGGGAAATTCTGCGTGAGCGGGTAGAGGCGCGTGGCATAGCCCGCGGCGAGGATCAGGGTGTGCATGCTACCTCCTCGCGCCCGCCCGGCCAGCGCTCGCCCCCCACACTCTCGTGCCCACCCGGCCAGCGTTCGCCCCCTACACTCTCGCGCCCACCCGACGTCGTGCGCGCGGGCTGCTCGTCGCGGCGGTTCATACCGGCGCCCGGGCCGGCTATTCCGCCCCCCACACTCTCGCACCCACCCGGCCAGCGCTCGCCCCCCACACTCTCGTGCCCACCCGGCGTCGTGCGCGCGGGCTGCTCGTCGCGGCGGTTCATACCGGCGCCCGGGCCGGCT
>DAOQAG010000025.1:25106-28644 GCA_035353815.1 bacterium | reverse complement strand
ATTTCAGCTGGCAGCGGCGTGATCATGCCCGCACTTCAATCCGCCCGGCGCCATCGGCGGTCCTGCAGACGTGGGCCGAATACTGCCCCTCGAGCCTGGGGAATTTCTCCAGGTAGCGCGCCGTCACCGCGGCGATGATCGCCTCGCGGTTGGCCGGGTCCGCGATCGCCACACAACAGCCCTTGAAGCCGGCGCCGCTGAAGCGCCCGCCATAGATCCCCGGGGTATCGCGCATGATCTCATAGAGGGCGATCATCTCGGGGCAGCCCGACTCCCACTGCTGGATCGAACTCTGCCCCGAGGCGAACATGACCTGGCCAAAGCGGACGATATCGCCGGCCTGATAGGCGGCCACCGCCTCATCGACACGGGCGAATTCGGACATATAATGCGCGGCGCGCTTGGCCAGCGGCGCCGGCAGCTTGTCTTTCCATTTCTCAAAAACGTTCTTGTCGACATCCCGGAGGCGGGTCTCCGCGAGCAGACCATACGGGAGCCCCTCATAGGCGAGCAGATCAAAGGCCGCTACCTTGCACTCGTCGGTGCGGGTATTGTAGCCGGTCTGCATTAGTGTGCGCGTTAAGCCACTGAAAAAT
Source organism: bacterium (assembly GCA_035353815.1). Taxonomy (GTDB): domain Bacteria; phylum Zhuqueibacterota; class Zhuqueibacteria; order Residuimicrobiales; family Residuimicrobiaceae; genus JAKPUX01. The sequence continues at coordinate 28,048 of DAOQAG010000025.1, read as the reverse complement.
ATAAGAATATCGAATGGTGGCAACGCCGGGCCGGGCGGGATCAGCCGGTAGGACTCATCCTTGGTGTCAAGATAAAGCAGATGATCCTTGCGGCACAGCACCTCGCAGCTCTGGTCGAGCTTGCCGAGGTTCAGGCCGATATACTCGCGCTCCGCCTCGAAGGCAAGCTGGATCAGCTCCAGCTCCCCCACTTTGATATCGTTGACATCGGCGAGGGCCATGATGTAGCAGAGCAGCACCGCGGCCGAGGAGGAGAGACCGCCGACGGGCAGCGAGCCGGCGATGAGCCCCTGAATGCCGATGGTCAGTTTGTGGCGTTTGGAGAGCGCGTAGATGGCCGCCTGGACGTAGCGTCCCCAATGACTGTATTTGTGGGGGACGGTCTCGAGGGGGAAGAGCACCTGCTCCTCAAAGTTACGGCTGAAGAGATTAATCACCCCGGGGTCGGTCGGCACATAGAGGAGGTCGACCCCGTGGTCGAGGGCGAATCCGGTGACATGGCCGTGCTGATGGTCGATGTGAGCGCCCACCGGGCAGACGCGGTAGGGGCTGTAGACATGCCGGATCTCCGGCTTGGGCGTGCCCGGGAAGAGGGCGGAAAATTGTTTGAGCATGGTCCGTTCGCTTTGGGTATGAGAGATGGACATCGGAATTTTTCCCCCAGGGCTGAGCCAGGTTGCGGTACAGTTTAGGCAATATTCCGGTGGAATTCAAGGGAAAAAAGCGCCACCACGGCGAACCGGGATGGGGACGAGAGGGTGGGGGAGCTGCGAGCGGGCGCGGGAACCTGCGGGCTCGTCGGCCCGCTGCCATGGCGAACCGGGAGGGGGACGAGAGGGTGGGGGAGGCAGCGCGGTATCGGCGCCTTCGGGCAGGAGCGGAAAACGCCACCGCGGCGAACCGGGATGGGGACGAGAGGGTAGGAGAGGCAGCGCGGTATCGGCGCAAACGGCGCGGGGCTAGACCAGATACCCCCGCGCCAGCCGGGTATACTCTTCCACCTGGCCGGTGATCCAGGCCCGGTCGCGGCCGAGCTCCCGCGCCAGGATCTCCGCCACCGCCGGGGCCATCGCCATGCTCGCCCGCGCATCAAGAAAAAGCGCGCGCGAGCGCCGGGCGAGAAAATCCTCGACCGTTCGCGCCATCTCGTGACGCGCGGCCCAGGCCACCTCGGCGCGGAGATAGGGCAGCGCCGGATGCAGCAGCGCGCGGCTGGCCGGGTCCTGCGCCAGCACAGTCTCCTCGAGCTGGATCCGGTCCGCCCCGTAGCAGCTCAGCGGGGCGTCGAAATCGCGGTTGAGCAGATAGCCGTGGATCGGCAGGTGCCCGGTGACGCACTTGCTCTCCGCCAGGCCGCCGACCAGCGCCGCCTTGTCGATGGCATCCTCGGCCATTTTGCGGTAGATGGTCCATTTGCCGCCGGTGATGGTGATCAGGCCGGAGGGGGAGACGAGGATCTGGTGTTTGCGGGTGACGTCCTTGGTGGGCACATTCCGGTCGGAGGTGATGGCCAGCGGCCGCAGGCCGGCGAAAATGCTGAGGATGTCGGCGGGCTGCGGATCCTTGTTGAGATAGGCGGCGCAGGTGGTGAGGAGGAAATCGAGTTCTTCCGCAGAGGCGCGCGGCTCGAGCAAGGGCTCCGCGGCCTCGGTGTCGGTGGTGCCGACGATCACCTTGTCATGCCAGGGGACCGCGAAAAGCACGCGGCCGTCGGAGGTATGCGGGATCATGATCGCAGCCTCGCCCTGCAGAAAGGACTTGTCGAGGACGATATGGACACCGCGGCTGAGCAGAACGGAGTTGGCGGCGGCCGGTTCGTCCATCGCCTTGATCTCGCCGACAAAGATCCCGGCGGCATTGATGACCACACGCGCCCGGGCGCGCATCCGGGCACCGCTCTCCACATCGAGCAGCTCGACGCCATCCACCAGGCCTCGGCTGTCCTTGGTCAGCGCGGTGACGCGGAGATAGTTGATCACCGCGGCGCCATTGTCGGCGGCGGTCTGCGCGAGGTTGACGGCGAGACGGGCGTCGTCGAACTGCCCGTCATAATAGATCACGCCGCCGAGTAGACCCTTTTGATCGAGGTTGGGGATGGCCGCCAGGGTCTCCTCGCGCGAGATGCTCTCGGAGGGACCCAGTCCCATCTTGCCGGCCATGACGTCATAGAATTTCATGCCGACATTGTAAAAGGGACCCTCCCACCACTCGTAGGCGGGAATGATGAACTGCTGGTTGCGGACCAGATGCGGGGCATTCTGCATCAGCACCCCGCGCTCGTGCAGGGCTTCGAAAACCAGAGAGAGATCGCCCTGGGCGAGATAACGCACGCCGCCATGGACCAGCTTGGTGCTGCGGCTGGTGGTCCCTTTGGCAAAATCGGCCTGCTCGGCCAGCAGGGTGGCATAGCCCCTGGAGGCGGCGTCTACCGCGGCACCCAGCCCCGTGGCTCCGCCGCCGATGACGATCACATCCCAGACCTTGTCGGGATGGGCGGTGATGCTCTCCAGCATGCGCTCTCTGTTCACGATATCCTCCATGCGTTTGCATTTTGCGGCTGTGCTAATATGCGGCATTGAATCCGGAAATACAAGGAGAAAGTGGCGCCTTCATTTCTTGACACCCCCCAAAAATCCGGGTCCCACCCGGCATTAATATAATTAAAAATATTGGGTTACTGGTGATAATAGCTTGTAAAGTATACAGCGCGAGATGTCAGGTGGGAACAAGATTTTGGGGGATATACGGCGCGAGGTGTCAGGTGGGAACAAGATTTCGGGGGATATACGGCGCGAGGTGTCTGGTGGGAACAAGATTTCGGGGGATATACGGCGCGAGGTGTCAGGTGGGAACAAGATTTCGGGGGATATACAGCGCGAGGTGTCAAGTGGGAACAAGATTTCGGGGGATATACGGCGCGAGGTGTCTGGTGGGAACAAGAT
>DAOQAG010000025.1:14967-25006 GCA_035353815.1 bacterium | reverse complement strand
GGTGTCTGGTGGGAACAAGATTTCGGGGGATATACGGCGCGAGGTGTCAGGTGGGGCCCAGATTTTGGGGGGTGTCAAGCCTCCTTTTCCCTTGACAGAATGGAGGCAATAGAGTATATTTGAAACTAATAGACGGGGCATCCAGCCCGGCTTGCACACGTGCAGCCGGGGCCGCAATCATGCTGCGGCGCACCCGTCGGGACCGCCGCAACCACAAGGGGCGCATATGAAGGTGCTTAAATTCGGCGGCAGCTCGCTCGCCGACGGTCCGCGCATCGCCGCTGCCGGCGCGATCATCCGCGAAGCCGCGCAAGTGGAGCGGATCGCCGTGGTCCTCTCGGCGATGCAGGGCGTGACCGATCTGCTCATCACCGCGGCGCGCAAGGCGGCGGAGGGCTCGGAGGGGGGGAGGATCGCCCTCGAGCAGATCCGCGCGCGTCATCTTGCCGCGATCCGCTCCCTCTTCGCGGCCCCTGAGCAGTCGCCGGTGATCGCAGCGCTGACGATCATGCTCAATGACCTCGAGGAGATCCTGCACGGGATCGAGCTGATCCGCGAGTGCTCGCCGCGCACCCTGGATCTGGTGACGAGCTTTGGTGAACGTCTCTCATGCACCCTAGCCGCCGCGCATCTGCGCAGCGGCGGCCTCGACGCCTGCTATGTCGACACCCGCGAGCTGATCCAGACCGACGAGAGCTTTGGCTCGGCCCTCGTCCAGTTTCCCGTGAGCTACGCCCGCATCCAGGCGCGTTTTGCCGCCCTCACCGGCACGGCTATCCTCCCCGGCTTTATCGCCGCCGCTGTGTCGGGGGTGACCACGACGCTCGGCCGCAACGGCTCGGACTATACCGCTTCGATCATTGCTGCGGGAACCGCCGCCGCGTTGATCGAGATCTGGACCGACGTTGACGGCGTCCTTTCGGCCGATCCTCGCCTGGTCCCCGGCGCCTTTGTCGTCCCGGAAATCAGCTATGAGGAGGCGATGGAGCTCTCCTTTTTCGGCGCCCGGGTGCTGCATCCCTACACCATGCTGCCGGCGGTGGAGAAGGGCATACCGATCCGCATCCGCAACAGCCTCCGTCCCGCCGCGCCGGGCACACTGATCGGCGCGCCGCACCATCTCGAGAGCGGGCGCCGCGCTGCCGCGGCGGCCGCAAATGGAGGCCGCGCTGCGGCCGCCGGAACTGCGGGGGCTTCCGGAACCGCCGGGACTTCCGGCAGCGCCAGCGCCGCGAATGGCCATCCCATCACCGGCATCGCCTCCATCGAAGGGATCTCGCTCATCAATATCGAGGGCGGCGGCATGCTCGGCATCCCCGGCATCGCGGCGCGCGTTTTCTCCGCCCTCGCCCGCGAGCGCATCAACATCATCATGATTTCCCAAGCCTCCTCCGAGCACACGATCAGCCTGGTCCTGCGCAGTGGAGAAGCGGCGCGCGCCATCTCCGCGCTCGAGGCCGAGCTGGCTATGGAACTCGCGGCGCGGCGGATCCAGGCCCTCGAGCGCATCAGCGGCCTGGTTATCGTTTCGGTCATCGGCGAAAAAATGCGTGGCAAGCCGGGCCTCGCCGGACAGCTCTTCACCGCGCTCGGCGCCGCCGGCGTCAACATCCTCGCCATCGCCCAGGGCTCGGCTGAACGCAACATCTCGATCGTCATCGAGGAGACCAACCACGCGCGCGCCCTATGCGCCATCCATGCCGCCTTCCTCACCGCGCCCGCCACGGGCGCTGGCTCCGGCTGGACGGACGATGCGGCGGACAGCAGCGGCGCAGGCGCTGCGACGGGGGGCGCCTGATGGAGCAGATCCGGTTACGATCGCGCCTGCTGGCCGATTCCCCGGCGGATGCCACCGCTGGAGGCGCCTGATGGAGCAAATCCGCGTTTTCGCCCCGGCGACGGTCGCCAACGTCGCCTCCGGCTTTGATGTGCTCGGCTTCGCCCTCACCCAGCCCGGCGACGTGGTCACCCTGACGCGCAGCCCTCAGCCCGGGGTGCGGGTGACCTCGATCCGCGGCGACGGGGGACGCCTGCCCCGCGATCCCGAGCGGAATACCGCAGCGGTGGCCGCCGGGGCGCTGCTCGAGGCGATCGGCGCGCCCTTCGGCCTCGAGATCGCCCTCGAAAAGCGCATGCCCCTCGCCTCCGGGCTCGGCAGCTCGGCAGCCAGCGCGGTCGCGGCGGCCGCCGGCGCCAACCTTCTCGCCGGCTCGCCCCTGCGGCCCGAAGAACTCTTGCCCTTCACCATGCTCGCCGAAAAGGCAGCCTGCGGCTCGGCCCACGCCGACAATGTCGCCCCGGCCCTGCTCGGCGGCTTTGTCCTGGTGCGCAGCTATGATCCCCTCGATGTGGTCCGACTGCCCGTACCTCCCGGCCTCGCCTGCGCCGTCGTCCATCCCCACACCGAGGTGCGCACCGAGGATGCGCGGCGCATCCTCCACAAGGAGATCCGCCTCGCCACGGCCATCCGGCAGTGGGGCAATCTCGCCGCCCTGGTCGCCGCCCTCTACCGCGGTGACCTCGCACTCCTCGGCCGTTCGCTTCAGGACGTGGTCGCCGAGCCGGTGCGCTCGGTGCTGATCCCCGGATTCGACGCCGTCAAGGCCGCCGCCCTGGCCGCCGGGGCCCTGGGCTGTTCGATCTCGGGTTCGGGGCCCTCGCTGTTCGCCCTCTGCCCCGATCTGGCGGCCTGCGCGCCAGCCGGCGCCGCCATGGTCGCCGCCTTCCGCGCGGCCGGCCTCGAGGCCGATCTCTATCTTTCGGAGGTGAACGCCGCGGGGCCGACGATCCTTGAGAGTCCGGAACGCGGGGAGGAGGCATGAACTTTATCAGCCGCCTTCAGCCCCAGACGCCGGTCAGCTTGCGCACCGCGCTCTTTTCCGGGCTGGCGCCGGACGGCGGGCTGTATCTTCCGGCCGCCCATCCCGATCTGGCCGGGCTCTTCGCCGCGTTCGACGACGCCAGCGGATTCGGCGAGATCGCCGCCGCGACCACCGCCGCCCTGCTCGCTCCCGAGATCGATGACGCCGCAGCGCAGCGGATCGCCGCCCGCGCCTTTGCCTTCGCCCCAAGCCTGCGCCGCCTCGACGACCACCGCCTGCTGCTCGAGCTCTTCCATGGCCCGACCTGCGCCTTTAAGGATTTCGGCGCCCAATTCCTCGCCGCCGCCATGGAGGAGCTGCTCGGCGGCGAACGCTGCCAGATCCTCGTCGCCACCTCGGGCGATACCGGCAGCGCGGTGGCGCACGCCTTCCACGGCCGCCGCGGCATCGATGTGGTGATCCTCTATCCCTCCGGCCGCGTCAGCCCCCTGCAGGAACAGCAGCTCACCACCCTCGGCGGCAATGTCCATGCCGTCGAGGTCGGCGGCAGCTTTGACGACTGCCAGCGCCTCGTCAAGACGGCGTTCCAGGATCAGCGACTGCGCCGCGCCTTACGCCTCACCTCCGCCAATTCCATCAACATCGGCCGTCTCCTCCCGCAAAGCTTTTATTATGTGTATGCGGCCTCCCAGCGGGCGCTGCTGCGCCCGGCGCTCCCTCGCTTCTGCGTCCCCAGCGGCAACCTCGGCAATATCACCGCCGGACTCTATGCCTGGAAATGGGGCCTGCCGGTGCGCGGTTTTCTCGCCGCCACCAATATCAACGACATCGTGCCGGCGTATCTCTCGAGCGGACTTTATTCGCCGCGCCCCTCACAACCCACGCTCTCCAACGCCATGGATGTCGGGAATCCCGGCAATTTCGAACGCCTCGAGGCGCTTTTTCCCGGCGGCTGGCAGGAGATGCGCCGGATGGTGAGCGGCGCCGCGGTCAGCGACGCCCGCACCCTGCAAACCATACGGGAGATCCATGTGCAGCATGGCCTGCTGGTCGATCCCCATACCGCGGTCGGCTGCGCCGCTGCCGCGGATTTCCTCACGCGCGCGGGCCGCGCTGCTGCTGCGGAGCAGGTGGTCATCCTTGCCACCGCCCATCCCGGCAAGTTCGCGGCAACGGTGGAGCAGGCGACAGGTGTTGTGCCGGAGATCCCCGACCGGCTGGCGCGCTGCCTCGCCCTGCCGAAGCGGGCGACCCCCCTGCAGCCGCAACTGCCGGAGCTGGCCCGCTTTCTCCTCGATCGCTTCGCCTGAGCGCGGAGCGGACACACCGGAAAAAGAAAAGGCCTGACGTCGTTGCGACGCCAGGCCTGCACATCTCATCCCCCCGGCCACATGAACGGATCAAATCTGATTTTTACCGGCCTTGAGCATTTTCAGAATATGCTGAGCCAGCGAATCCCGAATCTCGGTGTGGCGCGGAATGGGCTGGCAGGCGCGGGTTTCCGGATTCTGATACCAGTCGTGCCTGCCGCCATGCCGGATGAGAATGCATCCTGCGGCTTCAAGCAGCCTGATCAGCTCCTTCCGTTTCATGCGATAACCAGTTCCCCGATCTGCCGCACTTGTGGAATGTATCCGCCGGTCAAATCACCATACATATCCAGCAGATTCGCTTTCAGCTCTTCCAGGGTCTCCCCCTGCGTGCGGTAATCGGGGAACTCTTCCAGCCAGCCGATGAACATCCCCTCTTCTTCATAAAAAATGAATTTTTTCGTAATCATGAGGAGTGATCTCCGGTATGGTGTCTATGGATCGGCCTTGTAACGATCCGGCTGATTAAGTATAAGGAACAGGTTCCTTTTTGTCAACAGGAAAGTGCATGCCGATTGCAGCGAGCGCGTTGCTGCGTTGGCCCTGCCCGGGCGGAGGCTGCGCCGGTCCGGCCGGACCAGCGCAAGCCCATCGCACACGTATCCCTCAGACCGAAGGCTCCGGGGCCTTGGGGATGCCCTCACGCGGCGTCCAGTTCTCCACCGGCGGCGCCACCTCGGTGCCGTGCTTCTCCTTGCAGGCCCCCAGTTTTTGCATGAACATAAACTGCTTCATTAGCTGGATCGCAAAGGCCGGATCCACCCCTTTCGGGCAGACCTGCGAGCAGGCCCCGGCGAAGTGACAGCGGAAGGCGCCATGGCCGGAAAAAACCTCTTCGGCGCGCTCGGCCGCACCCTCGTCGCGGCTGTCGGCGATGTAGCGCCACGCCTGCGCCAGGGCCTGGGGCCCAAGATAAGAGTCGTCGGTCGCCACCGTCGGACAGGCCGACAGGCAGGCGCCGCACTTGATGCAATAGGCGAACTGGATATAGTTGATCAGTTCCTTCTGGCTCTGAAAATACTCGCCGGTCGGATGGTTGAGCTCCTCGAGGTTTTTGCGGATCAGCCAGGGCTTGATCGCCGCGTGTTTGGCGAAAAAGGGCTCGAGGTCCGGCACCAGGTCGCGGATGATCGCATAGTTGGGCAGGGGTTTGACCACCACCCGGGTGCCGCCGAGGTGGGCCACCTGGTTGGCGCAGGCCAGCCGTGGCAGGCCGTTGATGAACATCGCACACGAGCCGCACACGCCCATACGGCACGAAGAGCGCCAGCTCAGGGTCGGGTCGAGGTTTTCCTTGATCCAGAGCAGGCCGTCAAGCACGGTCAGCCCCTTGGGGGCCGGAACCTCGTAGCTTTGCATTCTCGGCTTGGCGTCGACGCCGGGGGTGTAACGCAGCACTTCATAGGTCACTTTGGTCAGGGCCTCGCTCATGACGCCACCTCCTTCAATTGATAGATCGCGATGGCGACATAGGTGCCATAGACGAAGAGAAAGAGCCCGCCGATGAGCAAGAACCAGGTGATCAGCTTCTGCGTCCCCTTGCGCAGGTTGAGCTCGAACAGAATGGTGCGCAAGCCGTAGAGGCCGTGATAGAGGGCCGCGCCGAGCAGCAGAATATAGGTCACCATGAAAAATCCCTGCTGGCTGCGGGCGATGACCGACTCCCAGCCGGTGGGATCCATATACAAGCCGAGGATTTCATCGAGGTGCATGATCGCCATGTGCAGGCCGAGCAGCACCAGGATCACCGCGCCGGCGAGGATGTGCCAGAACCATAATGTGGATTCACGCATTCGCAATTCTCCTTATCCGGAAAGACTGTCTGCGGCGGAGGATTTCCCGCCGCCACTATGCCGCGCTTACTCGAAGAGATCGACGCCGCCGGCGATGATCAGCACCGCCGCCAGCACCATGACCACGATCAGCACCGGGCGCTGCCGCATTACGGCGCTGCGGTAGGGAAAAAGCGGCCGCGTCGGCTTGCCCATGAGAAAACCCAGCTCGGTCAGGCCGAGGCGGATGCCGTTGAGGGCGTGATAGGCGAAGGCCGCATAGACGAGGTACTCGCCGAATTTAAAGAGGTTGTTTTCAAAAAAGCCCATCGCGGTGCCCCACCTTTGGGCGCCGCCGAGGCGCGAGCCGGTGACGAAGATATGGAGGATGAAATAGAACAGGATGCCCAGGCCGGTGAGGCGGTGCAGGGCGTAGGCATAGCGCTCCAGTCCATAGCGCCCGCCGCCGAGCCAGCCCCAGAGGCCGAGTTTGTTCCGGTAATGCTTTGCAGTTTCAGCCATATGCGAATCCTCACGAATGTCGGGTTAGTACTTGCGCTCCACCGGTTTCCACTTGGTGATGGTCACGCCCTTGTAGTCGAGTTTTGGCCCGGCCGGGGTGTGGAACGCCAGGGTATGCTTGAGCCACTTGTCGTCGTCGCGGACCGGGAAATCGCGGCGCGCGTGGCCGCCTCTGGACTCGGTGCGGGTCAGTGCGCCGGTCACCATCACCTCGGCCAGATCGATGAGGTTTTCCAGTTCGAGGGCATGGGCGAGGTTGGTGTTGTAGGCCCTGCTCTGGTCGGGGATGGCGATGTCGGCGAAGCGTTTTTTCAGCGACTGGATGATCTCGAGGGCTTTGGTCAGCTCCTCGCCGGTGCGGTAGACCCCGACGTACTTGTCCATGGTGGCGCGCAGCTCCTTGCGCAGGTCGTAGAGGTTTTCCTTGCCGCTCTTGCCGAGGAGGCGGCCGAAGACCCGTTTTTCCTCCTCCTCGAAGAGGTCGCGGGCCAGGTCGGGCGCGCTGTTCTGGGAGGCGCAGTATTGCGCGGCCTCGGCGCCGGTGATCTTGCCCCAGACCAGGCATTCGCCGGTCGAGTTCGAGCCGAGGCGGTTGGCGCCGTGCAGGCTGACGCAGGCGGCCTCGCCGGCGGCCCAGATACCCTTGACGCGGGTGGCACCGGTGATGTCGCACTCGACTCCGCCCATCGAATAATGGGCGACCGGCCGGCAGGGGATGGGCTCGGTGATCGGCTCGAGATCGTTGAACTCCATGCAGACCTCGCGGATCAGCGGCAGCCGTTCGTTGATCTTGTCCGCGCCGAGGTGGGTCAGGTCGAGATAGATATAATCGAGTCCGCCGGGCCCCTGGACACCGCGTCCCTCCTCGATCTCGGTCATCTCCGAGCGCGAGATCAGATCGCGCGGGGCCAATTCCATTTTTTGCGGCGCATATTTTTCCATAAAGCGCTCGCCCTTGGCATTGATCAGCGTGCCGCCCTCGCCGCGGCAGGCCTCGGTGATGAGGATGCCGGAGGGGACCAGACCGGTGGGATGGAACTGGAGGAACTCCATGTCCTCGAGGGGCAGGCCGGCGCGGTAGGCCAGCGCCAAACCGTCGCCCGTGACCGTCTGCGAGTAGGTGGTGAAACCGAAGAGGGTGCCGGCGCCGCCGGTGCAGATGATCAGCGCCTTGCCGCGGATCAGCGTGAACTCGCCGGTGGTCATGTCGATCGCCGCCAGGCCGCGGAACTGCCCGCCCGAGACCAGGATGGCGGTGACGAAGAATTCGTTGTAATGGGTGGTATTGTTGTACTTGGTGGCGGTATCGTAGAGGGTCTGCAGTTCAAAAAAACCGGTCTTGTCGGCGGCGAGCACGGCGCGGGGATAGCTGTGGCCGCCGAAGGGGCGCTGGGCAATACGGCCATCATCACGGCGCGTCCAGGGGATGCCCCAATGGTCGAGCTGGAGGATTTCACCGGGCATGGTGTTGACAAAGAGGTCGACCACATCCTGATCGGCGAGAAAGTCGCTCCCCTTGACGGTGTCCCAGGCATGGAGCTCGAGGCTGTCGCCATCCTCGGTGCGCATGACCGCGGCGGTGCCGCCCTCGGCAGCGACCGAATGGGCGCGCATCATCTGGTTCTTGGTCACGACCGCGATGTCGATCTTGCCCTGGGTCTGGCGCGAGGCCTCGATGGCTGCGCGCAGGCCGGCCAGTCCGGCTCCAAATATGACGAGATCATGGGTCAAAACTTTTGACATGCATCTCCTCCTCTGTTAGAGCTGTGCGGAAATGGGAAACATATGGAAACAGGATGAATCTTGGACGGGACAGGGAATATGGGGGAAAGCTGCTGCATGCGGGATGCGCCTCGAGTTGATGATCGGTGAAGCTCTTCAAGTTAGGATTCTGCAGCGATTATGTCAAGGGAAATTTGCACCGCCGTGCATCTTCGGCCCGCGGGGCGCCCACCCGGGTACTCGCCGGGCCCGCATCTGGCTCCCACCCGGGCGCCCGCCCTGCCTCAAATCTGGCTCCCACCCGGGCGCAGCCTCGCGAAACTGGCTCCCACCCAGCCGCCCGCCCCGCCTCCACTCTGGCTCCCACCCGGCTGCCTGCCCTGCCTCCAATCTGGCTCCCACCCGGGCGCCCGCTGGCCCGCATCTGGCGCCCACCCGGGCGCCCGCCGGGCCCCCCATCTGGCTCCCACTCGGCCGCCCGCCGGGCCCCCCATCTGGTTCCCACCCGGCCCCCAATCTGGCTCCCACCCGGGCGCCCGCCGGCGCGCCGCCCTTGCCCCTGCCGGCTCGAATCTGGCGCCCACCCGGGCGCCCGCCCTGCCTCCAATCTGGCGCCCACCCGGCCCAGCGCCGTCTCGCGAAACCGGCGCCCGCCCCGGCACACTCCGCCCTTTCCCCTGCAATTTAGAGTTGATTTATTGCCGGTAAAAGAGTATTTTATTCCATGATCCGGATCATCGACACCCGAATTGCGCCGGCTGAACTCGCCGAGCTCTGCCGCGCCCATTATGATACCATGGTCAAATTCGTCGCGGACGTTGAGCAGGAGATCCTGGCGGCTGGCGGGGAACTCCACTCCGATGCTGAGGCCCTGCTGTTGGAGCAGGGCAGCCAGCAAGGCGATCTCTGGGGGGGCAATTTTTATCCCTGGAAAGAACCAGATCAACGTATTGAATTTACAAGCTTTATAAATATCCGTCCCGCGGATGAAAATCCCAGCATGGAGGTCCTCGATGCGGGGAACCGTACAAGAATAGTCGCCCTCATCGAAAAACTGCTGCTACCGACTCGCGAAACGATGCCCGAGGCGGTCGCATGAGCCGCTGGCACAAGACTCTCGCCGATCGCTTTGGCTCTTTTCCCAAACATCAGCAGCTGCTGATGGTGGCCAACGAATTGAATCGGGCCAGCCATCAGCTTGACGATGCCCGGGAATACAGTAACTGCCTGGAGCGCGCGCTGGAATTGCTCGATTTGCTCTCCGGGGAGAACCATTGGCGTCCTGCTCTGCGCGAGCTGCGCCGGGCGCGCCAGCTCATTGCGCAATGCTATATCGGCCCGCAGCCCGTGGAGGTGCAGGCGCTGATGCGAACCCTGATCCAGCTCGATCCCGCCGCCTGGAGGATGCTGCAGGCGGCACTCTGATGGCCTGTCTCGTGTGGTTTGATCCCTGGCCTGTGGCCGCCTCGCGCCGACTCCGGATTTTCACCGGCAAACCCCGCCTGCAATTTCTTGGCTCTCTCTTGCTCCAGTAATGGGCAGCCTGTTTTCTCTTCGCTCCTCAATCCGGGCTAGATTGGGCCTGCTGCCTGGCGCTTCCTGAAGTTAGATCCGCACGCAGATAGAGCAGCAGCTCCTGATCCAGACCCAGCGTCCACGCCTTCCTGAAGATATAGCGCAGGCCATAGAGCTGCCGTTCCGGCGGCCGGCTGCTGCCCTGGAGGCTGATCTGCAGGACCGCCCCGGGCCGGCGCGCTGCGAGCAGCGCCCGCAATTCCGGCAGATCGTCCCCGAGCGCCCGGCCGGGATGGTAATCCGGATGGCGGGCGAT
>DAOQAG010000025.1:13598-14867 GCA_035353815.1 bacterium | reverse complement strand
AACCAGTCGCCGCCGGTATAGAGCGCAAAGGCCGCGCCGGTACCCACGACCGCCGCCAGCAGCAGCGGCGTCTCCACCGTGCGGCGGCGACGGGCCGCGCCCAGCGCCAGCAGCGCGGACCAGGCGGCGAGCAGGGGCGGGATCCAGCCCGAGTCCAGAAGATAGCGGCCCAGATAGAGCAGGGCGGCGCGCAGCGCCCCCGAACCGGGATCGAGATCGGCTGTGCCGGGGGGCTTGGCGTAAAAGGTATTCGGCAGCCAGAGCCCGTAATAGGCATGGCGGAGGAGCAACCCGGCGCCAAAGAGCGCAGCCGCCGTGGCGGTCAGGAGCAGTGCCGGGCGCAACGCGTGCCGCTCCCGCCAGAGGACGAGGAGGAAGAACACGGCAGCATAGGCCGGGCCCTCGGGACGGCACCAGGCGGCGGCCAGCCAGATGAGCACCCCGGTGAGATCGAGCCAGCCCCTCCGGCCATAGCGCCAGATCCCCCCCAGCAGGAGGGCGGCGAAGATCCCGGTCTCGAGGCCGGTGACCGCATAGTAGAGCAGCGGGAAAGAGGCCGCGGTGGCGCAGGCGGCGGCCGCACTGAAGAGGGGGGAGGCGCCGGCGCGCCGCGCCACCCGGAAAACGCCGAGGATGCAGAGGAGAAAAGCGGCCGCTCCGAGCACGCGGGCGGCGAGTGCGAGGGGGATCCCGGCCGCCGCCGCGGGGGTCAGCAGCGCCACCAGCAGGGGATTGGAGAAGCACTCCACCCGCGGCACCGGATTGAAGCTCAGTCCAGCGCCATGCACCAGGTGGTCGACGCAGCGGAAGGTGATCCAGGCATCGTCCACCGTGTCGCCGACGGTGCGCCAATACCCGGCGGCCAGCACCGTTATCGCCAGGGCCAGCATCGGCCCGTAACGTCGTATCTGACTCGTATCAGCCATCCACTCTCCTCCGCCCTTTTCCTCCGCCCTGCCGCGCTCGCTTCCGGCAATATAAAATTATTTTTCGATTTTCGCCACTCATTTCATGCGCTCTGCCGAAAAAGCGGTGTGCAACTAAAGCATTGATTAAGTCCTGGTAAAAGTGTATTTTCACGTGGTGGGAGTGGGCGAGACCGGGTGGGCACGAGTTGTTGCGGGTGCACGAGCTGGCCCGGGTGGAGGCGAGATTTTTGCAGGCGGGCGAGCCCGGGTGGGCGCGAGTTGTTGCGGGGGCGCGAGCTGGCCCGGGTGGGTACGAGATTTCGTAGGCTGGCGCGCCCGGGTGGGCACGAGTTGTTGCGGG
>DAOQAG010000025.1:9787-13498 GCA_035353815.1 bacterium | reverse complement strand
CGGGTGGAGGCGAGATTTTTGCAGACGGGCGAGCCCGGGTGGGCGCCAGATCCCAGGCCGGGCACAGGATAATGAGCGCCGCAAGATCGACGGGAGAGAGCATGGACGACCAACTGATCCGCCTCAAGCGGCGGGCGCAAATCCTCGGCAACCACTACCACAAATACCTCCATGTCATCGACCGGAGCTACGACGGCCTCTACACCCGCCTCGAGCAGCGTCGCCTCAGCGAGAGCGTCCACCTCTGGCAGCGTCCCTTCGACTACCGCGCCGAGATGCACCTCGTCGCCACCCTCGGCCGGAGCCAGGAGGAGATCCTCGCCGACCTTGGCTGCTTCTTCGCCCTGCACTTTCTCCAGCTCAATCTCAACGCCCTCGACACCATGCGCCTCGACGTCGCCCGCACCGAGACCCGTCTCGCCGTCTTTCGCGCCTTCATGCTCCACGTCGGCCACGAGGTGCGCCAGATCGTCGCCGGCTATATGACCGAGCTGCTCGCCCTTTTCCTCCCGGCCGGGTATCCGGGCGATTTCGTCTTCATGGGAGTCGGCACCCGCTCCGACCAGGACGACATCGACGTCGGCGTCGTCGATAGCGGCCCCGAGCTGCGCAGTCAGCTCACCAGCGCCATCGCCCGCCTCAACGGCGAGATGCTGCGCAAAGCCATCGTCACCCACTACCACCTCTCCGAAAATGTCTGCCGCGAGGCCTCCTTCTCGGCCTCGATCGCCGATTACAACGCCCTGCTCGACACGGAGATCCACGATTTCGTCATCATCAACGAGATGCTCGGCGCCGCGCGCATTCTCGGCAGCCGCGCCCTCTTCAGCGATTTCCTCCGCCAGGTGACCAGCCGCTATTACTACCAGCCGGAGCAGCCCGAGCTGCACAAGTTTCACGAGGGCTACCTGCGCGGCATCACCGGCGAGATCCGCTCCTTCATGTTCAAGTCCTTTGCCGACGACCGCCTTGATCCCAAGGTCGACGGCCTGCGTATGATCAAAGCCAGCCTCTTCGCCGCCAAGACCATCTTTAACCTCCGCCAGGTCAATGCCTGGGCCCTTCTCGATGCCCTGCGCCTGCGCGACCGCCGCCGCGCCCGCTTTTATGAAAAGCTCGACGTCAGCCTCACCTATCTCGAGGTCTTCCGCTTCCTCTATCACCTCCTGGTCAGCCAGGAGGAGGAGATCTATGTCGGCGACCCGGCCACGCGGGAGAACCTCGCCCTGGTCGCCGCCTGCATGGGCTACCAGCAGACCGGCACCTCGGCGGCCTTTGACTTTTTCATCACCGACTATTACGCCAAGGCGCGCCTTGCCAAGGGCGCCGTGCGCGAACTCCTCCCCGATGTCATCACCCACCTCGGCACCATCACCACCTTCGGCCGCATCATGCGCCGCCGCAAGGTGACCCGCAGTGGCGAAACCCGCGTCGGTAATCTCGCCGTGCGCTTCCTCGAGGAGGCGCAGTTCTTCCGCGGCACCCGCTTCTGGGACGACATCATCGCCGTCCTCAGCCGCAAGGACCAGGTGGTCCTCGACCGCCTCATCCACGATCTCACCGCCGATCCGGCGCGCCTCGAATCCCTGCTCGAGGGCTATATCGACTGGGGCTGGAACTCCTTCATCGCCCTCTTTTCCTTCCTCAATCTCCTCCACGCCCATCCTGCCGGCCGGCCGCTGCATCGCCGCATGGTCGAACTCTTTTTCGAACGCTCCATCGGCACCGAGATCGTCCAGCGTTTCGCCACGGTCTTCAAACATGTGCCCCATGAGGTCCACGCTTTCCTCGCCACCCTTAACGAGGAGCAGCAGCGCCGTTTCCAGGCGATCATCGCCGGCGCGCTCTGGGACAGCCGCCTCGTGCCGGCGCGCAACCGCCTGAGCTATCTCACCGGCCTGCACTATGCCTCCTCGCGCTACCTCAAGCGCATCACCGACCGGGTGCTGGCGCACCACCCCGCGGTCTACCGCATGCTCGACGACTCCGCCCGGCTGCAGGAATTTGGCAAGGGACTGCTGGCCGAGATCATGCGCACCCCCGCCTACCAGCAGCGCCTCGAGGGCATCTCCGCCTGGCATGATTTCGAGTTCTTCCGCTGCTGCCTGCTCCTGGTCGGCAGCAGCCCGGCCAGCCTTATCGCCGACGAGTTCATCTACTTCTCCGACACCTTTGTCCGCCTGCTCTATGACACCTGCAAGCAGCGGGTGGACGAGAAGGGGCGGCATCCCCGCCGCGAGCGGCCCGAACTGGCCATCCTCGTGACCGGCGGCTACGGCCACATGCTCGCCTTCGACGACGATCATGATCTGATCATGCTCCTCGATTCGGAGGAGCCCGAGACGCACGCCTACTATATCGACATCCTCAAGCGCATGCACCGGCAGATCAGCCGCTGCGGCGTCCTGCCGCATTACCGGCTCGCGGACCATTTCGGCTCGTTCCTCTGCACCCCGGCGCAGATCCGCGCCCTGCTCGGGCCGGAGAATACGGAGCGCTTTATCGATATGTCGCAGCTGTTAGGCGCGCGGATGATCGTCGGCGGACGCACGCAGTGGGAAAAGTATTACCGGGAGATCGTGCAGGGGGGGATCTTTGCGCACAAGGAGGCTTATATCGCGTCGATGCTGGGGGAGATCATGGGACGGCGGCGCTTCAGCAGCGAGGGGACGCATGCGGACGCGACCGGGAGGGAGGCCGAGGCCGCTGGGGTTGATCTGGCGCGCCGCGCACTGGCCGGTCCTGCCGCAGGCGCCACCGCGGCGTCCGGCCCGGGCGTACCGGCAGGGCCGATGCCGGCGGAGGGGCATCTCAACCTCAAGGAGGCGCCGGGAGGCCTGCGCGACGTCGAGATGCTGCTCGACATCCTCCGCGCCCGCTTCGAGATCCACGAGAATTCCAATTACCGCCTCTTCAAAAAGCTCGAGGCGATCCTGCCGGCCCACGCCGCCGCCCTCGACGAACTGGAGCGTCATTACGAACTGCTGCGGCTGGTGCGCAACCTCAACCGTCTGACGGTCGCGGCCGACGACATGGTCGATCCTGCGCATCTGCAGCCGATGATCGAGACCTGGCGCGTCCGCGGGCTGCGCGAGAAGCGGCCCGAGGCCCTGCAGGCGCGCCTGGTGCGGGAGCTGCGGCGGGGGGAGGAGATCATGGGCGAGCTGATCGCGGCGGTGCTCCAGCCGGAGGCGGCCAGGCCATAGAATCTAACGCTCATCCAGAACCCCGCTCTCGTTCGCACCGTTACTCTCGTTCCCACCCAACCTCGCGCTTTGCACTCGTTCCCACCCGCCCGCTCTGCCTCGATCCCACCCGCTCCCGCCGCCCGCGGCACACGCACCCGCCACCTTACTCTCGTTCCCACCTAACCTCGCGCCCAATCCCGCCGTGTGCCGGCAAGCCCATTTCTGGTCCCCACCCAACCTCGCGCTTTACTCTCGTTCCCACCGGCCCGCTCTACCTCGATGCCGCCCGCTCCCGCGCCTCAACCCTACGTGCGCCGAAATCCAAAACGCGATCACGACCGGTAGCGATAATTACCGCTGATTTAACTTGCGCTCGACCTAAAAAATCGGTAATATCCGGTTGGAACGAAGATGTTTGACGGAGGAAGAATATGGCTGAAATAAGCCTTGAATCACTATATCACCTTGTAGAAAACATGGCCGATTATCTCATGACTCAGGTGGCCACGAAAGAAGATCTCGG
>DAOQAG010000025.1:0-9687 GCA_035353815.1 bacterium | reverse complement strand
AGAACGTGTTGATCGTCTGACAGAACGGGTGGATATATTAACCATCCGACTGGATGCCCTGGAGCAAGAGTTTCGTTCCTTCAGGATCGAGATCACGGGCAAATTTAACCAGGTTTTGGAAGGAATGGATGCCCAGGCCGGACGATTGGATATCCTGACAACGGAGTTGGCTTCACAGTCCCATACCCTGGAGCTTTATAATGTCCGCACGGGCAATCTTGAAGAGGCTCTTTTCGGCAAACGGGTCAGGGACGAAAAGGATGAGGGATCAACTACACCTCAATCATCCGGTACTGTCTGAGGACGATCGTTCCGGGGGATGGGCGCAAGCGCGTCTCCGGATCAAATACACCTCAATCATCCGGCGCTGTTGAAGGGTGACAAGAGATTCGCGCCGGTCATTCCTCCCCCCGGGCTTATCCAGCCTCGACCCCGATTGCTCCCCCCGCCCGCGGCGCCCGCACCCGCAGCAGCCAACTGATTTACTCTCGTTCCCACCCAACCTCGCGCTTAACCCCCGCCCTGCGCAGGCAAGACCATAGAATCTTACGCTCGTCCAGAACCCCACTCTCGTTCCCACCGGCCCGCTTCTGCCTCGACTCCGACTGCTCCCCCGCCCGCGGCGCCCGCACCCGCGCCAGCCACCTGATCAAACCAGCGATTTCAGATACTTGCCGTACTCGTTTTTTTCCAGCCGCCGCGCCTGGGCCAGCAACTGGCCGCGGTCGATCCACCCCTTGTTAAAGGCGATCTCTTCCAGACAGGCGATGCGGTAGCCCTGCCGCTCCTGAATGGTCTTGACATAGGCCCCGGCGTCAAGCAGGCTCTCATAGGTGCCGGTGTCGAGCCAGGCATAGCCGCGGCCCAGGATCTCTACCTGCAGGCGGTTGCGCTCGAGGTAGACACGGTTGACGTCGGTGATCTCGAGCTCGCCGCGCGCCGAGGGCTGGATGCTCCGCGCCACACTCACCACCTCCCCGTCATAAAAATAGAGCCCGACCACCGCGAAATTGCTCTTGGGCTGTTTCGGCTTCTCCTCGATGCTGAGGGCGCGTCCCGAGGCATCAAACTCGACTACACCGTAGCGCTCGGGATCCTTGACCTGATAGCCAAAGACCACGCCGCCGCCATCGCGCTCGATCCGCTGCACCGACGCCTCGAGCAGCCCGCTGAAATTGTGCCCGTAAAAGATATTGTCGCCGAGGATGAGGCAGGCGCTGTCGCCGGCGAGGAACTCCTCGCCGAGGATAAAGGCCTCCGCCAGGCCGTTGGGGGCGGGCTGCACCTTGTACTGCAGGCGGATGCCGAACTGCGCCCCGCTGCCGAGGAGCTGCTCGAAACGCGGCAGATCCTCGGGGGTGGAGATGAGCAACACCTCGCGGATTCCGGCCAGCATCAGCGCGGAGAGGGGGTAATAGACCATCGGCTTGTCGTAGACGGGGAGGAGCTGCTTGCTCACCACCTGGGTGATGGGATAGAGACGGGTGCCGGCGCCGCCGGCGAGTATGATGCCTTTCACGGTGAACATCCTTTTTATTGGATACGTACCTGCAAACCACCGGCTGTGCGTAGCGTGCTGCAGAGCAGAGAATCTCCACCCCTGCCAGAATTAAATTAACGAACTTTTTGCTTCCATGCACCAGAAAAATTCATCCGCGCAAAAGCATCGCCTCTGACCGGCGCAGCCGCGCGGCGGAGCGCACCCGCATGAATCTGTTCCCTCCAAAAAAAGGCGATGATCCTGCCCGGAAAGCTGAGCAGCGGAGTGCCCCCGGCTGAATCTGCATCCGCCTAAAAAGGCGTTGACCCTGAAAGTTGAAATGGTTACCTTGAAGTATCGGACAAGCCATTCCTGGCGGGAGAAATGGACCATGAAACGCGCGCAACTGCTCCTCGTCGTTTTGCTCAGTGCTGCCAGAACCGCCTCGCCGCAGTGGCAGCAGGCCAACGGCCCCTGGGGAGGCACGGTGATGTGCCTGCTCAGCGACAGCACGTGCCTCCTGGCCGGCACTTACGGCGGCGGGGTCTTTCGCTCCGGCGACGAAGGCGAGAGTTGGGCCGCCGCCAGCTCGGGTCTCGGCAACCTCGCCGTCTTCGCCCTCGCCAGCCATGACGGCCGGCTCTTCGCCGCCACCTGGGGCGGCCTCTTCGCCTCGGACGATCACAGCGCCACCTGGACCAGCCTCCCCCTGAAAAGCACCATGGGCAGCCTCCGCACCTTCGCGGTCAGCGGCCCCTTCCTCTTTGCCGCCAGCGCCGACAGCGGCGTTTTTCGCTCGCCCGATAACGGCCTCACCTGGAGCCCGGCCCATGCCGGCCTCGAAGGCCGGAGGGTGCAGGCCCTGGCCGTCAGCGGCGCCTGGCTGCTCGCAGCCACCGACCGCGGCGTCTGCCGCAGCGGCGATGCTGGCGCCAGCTGGCAGCCGTCCCAAAGCGGCCTGACCGACCAGTCGGTCAATTGCCTCTGCAGTGACGGACCGGTCGTCTACGCCGGAACCTGGCAAGGGGTCTACCGCTCCGGCGACAATGGCGACCATTGGGAGGCGCTCTATTTGAGCCCCACCGGCACCTCGGTCAATGCCCTGGCGCTTGCCGGAACCACCTTGCTCGTCGGTACCTGGAACGGCGTGGTGCGCTCGGGCGATACCGGTGCCGGATGGAACACGGTCTCCGGGCGCATCGCCGCGGCCACCATCTATGCCCTCACGGTCAGCGGCGGCCGCTGCTTCGCTGGCACCAACCACGGCCTCTTCCGGTCGGAGGACGACGGCCTGAGCTGGGCTGCCCGTAGCACCGGCGTGAACAATCTGGCGATCAACACCCTGGCGGTCAGCGGCACCACCCTCTATGCGGGCACTGACGACGGCCTCTTTCTCTCCCACGATGATGGACTGAACTGGAGCGCGACCGACACCAGCCTGGCCGCCGCTGCAGTGCAGTCCCTGGCGGTGCACGGCGACACCCTCTACGCCGGCACCTACAATGACGGGATTTACTTTTCGAGCGACGGCGGCTCGCACTGGCGGGCGCACAGCAGCGGCCTGACCTCGCGCTGCATCCTTGCGCTCGCCTTATTCGGCCCCGAGGTCTATGCGGGCACTTATACCGGCCGCGTCTTCCGCGCGAACGGCGATGGCAGCGGCTGGACGGCGCTGGCGGACGGTTTGACCGGCGTTTCCGTCTCCGCCCTGACCGCCGCAGCGGAGTGGATCTTTGCCGGCACCGAGGACGGCGTATTCCGCACCGGCGCGGGCGGGCTCTCCTGGACCTCGGTGCAGGGCCGCATGCCCAATGCCGCGGTAACCGCACTCTGTTTCTCTGGATCGGCCCTTTTTACCGGCACCCGGGGCAGCGGCATCTTCCGCTCCGGAGATTACGGCGAAACCTGGAGCAATGCCAATACCGGGATGAGCGGCCGCAGCATCAGCAGCATCACCGGGAGCGACGGTCTTCTCTATGCGGGCTCAGAAAGCGGTGTCTTTTTTTCCGGAAACGACGGTCTCCTCTGGATCGCCATCAACGCCGGCCTGGCCAACCAGGATGTGCGCGCCCTCGCGGTCAGCGGGACCTGGCTGGTGGCGGGAACCCACGGCGGCGGCATCCTGCGGCGCCCGCTCGCGGAGATGCCGGTCGGCGTCGCCCGCCACGCGCCGCCGCGTCCTGCAGGCTTTACCCTTGCGCCAAACTATCCCAATCCCTTCAATCCGCAGACCACGATCCGCTACACGCTGCCGGTGCGCGGCCGCGTCACCCTCACCGTCTACGATCTGTCCGGCGCCGTGGTGGCCCGTCTGGTCGACGGCGAGCAGGCGGCGGGGCCATACAGCCGAGTCTGGAATGCGGCGGGCCATCCAAGCGGCCTCTATTTCTGCGAACTGGCCGCCGGCACCTTCCGCGCCGTGCGGCGGATGCTGCTGATCCGGTAGCCTGTCCTCCTCGTGTGCTTGGTCTGCGAGACACGCTCGTCCCCACCGTTATATTCTCGTCCCCACCGCTATATTCTCGTACCCACCGTCATATTCTCGTCCCCACCCCGGTCGCTGCGCACACTCTCGTCCCCACCCCGGTCGCTTCGCACACTCTCGTCCCCACCCGGTTCGCCTCGGCGGCGCTTCTCGTCCCCACCCGGGTCGCCTCGGCGGCGCTGACCGGGGTGGGAGCCAGGGGGAAATGGCTCGCTTCGCACACTCTCGTCCCCACCCCGGTTCGCCACAGCGGCCAGGTCTGCAAGACACGCTCGTCCCCACCGTTATATTCTCGTCCCCACCTCGGTTGCTGCGCACACTCTTGTCCCCACCTCGGTTGCTTCGCACACTCTCGTCCCCACCCCGGTTCGCCTCGGCGGCCAGGTCTGCAAGACACGCTCGTCCCCACCGTTATATTCTCGTCCCCACCTCGGTTGCTGCGCACACTCTTGTCCCCACCTCGGTTGCTTCGCACACTCTCGTCCCCACCCTGGTCGCCTCGGCGGCGCTGATCGGGGTGGGAGCCAGGGGGAAATGGCTCGCTTCGCACGCTCTCGTCCCCACCCCAGTTCGCCACGACGGCGCTGACCGGGGTGGGAGCCAGGGGGAAATGGCTCGCTCGCACACTCTCGTCCCCACCCCGGTTCGCCACGACGGCCAAACCTACAAAAGACTCGTCTCCGCGATTGTTCTTGAAACTGGCAACCGATTTAATTATATTGAAACGATAAGGATATCCGCAATAAAATCTGCGTGCTCCTGATCGCCTTCTGTTCAACATGTCATTCTTTCTAATGTCCATATCGAGCCGAATTTTCAATTTTACCGGAGGTAATGCTGATGCTTCTGAAATATATTCAGGCGGCTCTGGATAGAGCTGCCTATGAAATCATCGATGATGAAGAGCCTTATTATGGTGAAATTTCCGCACTGCAGGGTGTCTGGGCAACTGGAAAGACACTGGAGGAATGCCGCCGGAATCTTGGGGAGGTCGTGGAGGATTGGCTGCTGTTGAGTATAGCACGGCATTTGCCCATTCCGCCACTCGGAGAAATTCAGGTAAGAATTCCTGAAGAAACAGTCCTTCATGACTAGTGTCATGTCAAGTTTATCTCTCGCAGCGATCTTGTGAAAAAGCTGCGCAACTTTGGATTTTCGGGACCTTTCCAGGGTGGCCGTCATGAATTTATGATTCGCGGAACGACCCGATTGACCTTGCCCAATGTTCACCATGGAGAGATCAGCTCGGATTTATTAAGCAGAATCCTGCGGCAAGCAGGAATCGCTAGAGAAGATTGGAAATAGCATACAAGAGAGGTCGCAAGAAAAAAGCCTGCGCTGTGTCTGCCGCGGGCTTTTTTCTTTTCCGCCGGGAGCTCCACGGCGGCGCAGACCGGGGTGGGAGCCAGAAAAAAATTGTGATTCTCGTCCCCATCCGGTTCGCCACGGTGGCGCGGAGCCGGGTGGGAGCCAGGGGGAAATTTCTCGTCCCCAGCCGGTTCACCACGGTCGCGCGGAGCCGGGTGGGAGCCAGGGGGAGGGGCGCACCCCCCTCTCCGCCTCCGCAATGTACTGCACATTCTGGCGAAATAGTTCGTTTTAACGAAATAAAGGAATAATTCATTTTCTACTGTGTTAACTATACTACACCGCTAGATACTGCGCATCAACTGCGCCTCCAACCGTAACCGCTGCTGATCCTGCACCCATCGACAGGCAGCCCAAAGAAAGGAGCAGCGCCGCCCTCTTCCGCTTCACCATTCCGTGGCATGGATGTTCCCGGGGTCTTTGTGTGGGCCACTCTCTGACAGCAGAGACGGTTTCGCCGTTTCTCTCCTGTCTTCCTCCTCCACCTAATCAACTCTATTACCGCTCCTTTTTCAATCATACACTTTTTTTCTACCCAGCCACCGGCACGGGGACAGGAGGTTTTGTGCCCCTCCGGAAAACACATTGCATCGGAGTGCATTATGAACAGACATCTTACTGTGTTTCGGCTTTTCGCCGCCCTGGCGGTGACCCTCTTTCTGCTGATCTCGAACCCGGCGCTGGCCGGTGGCTCGGGCGCCATCTGGACCACCAATGGCGCATGCGGTGAAGAGGGCCAGGACGCCAACCATTTCAAGGCGGGCGATGAGGTTTACGTCAACGGCAGCAATTTCGAACCGGGCACCTACGCCTGGGCGATCACCGGTAACCCAGGCGGCTCGTCCTGCGACCCTGGCATCGTCGTCGCCAGCGGCAGCGTCACGGTCGATGCGTCGGGCGCCTTTTGTTTCTCCGCCTATACCATCCGCGACGATGACTGCGGCGAATACCGCTATACCGTCGGCGGCAAGAACGATAACTACCGCGTCAAGGGCGAGGTCCACCTCGAGTTCGGCAAGATCGACCTCAAGGCCGGCTGGGAGGAGACCATCCGCTGGTCGATCGCCAAGAGCGCGCATCCCGACAAAGTGATGGTGTGCGCCGGCGAAGATGCCGCGGTGTGCTATACCATCACCCTAGAGAAGCAGGTCACCTCCGCACCGGCGGTCATCTCCGGGAGCGTCACCCTCAAGAGCACCGGCGCCGAGGATCCGGAGGATTTCAGCCTGACCATCACCCTGAAAAAGGGGGGCAGCCAGGTCGATCAGACCGTCATTACCACCCTGGCGGCCAATGGCATCTATCCCTTCAGCTTTACCCTCGCTGCGCCCCAGCCCGGCAGCTATACCGTCGAGTTCGCGGCGGAGGTGAGCAATGGCGAGGGGGCTTCGGGCTCCACCAGCGTCACCCTGACCAAAACGACGAACGGCCCGGCCACGGTACAAGTGACCGACAAGGAGAAATCCTGGAGCTTTTCCGGCAGCGGCACGGTTAAGTATGACACCACCTTCGGCTGCGAGGATGCCGGCATCCAGTGCAACACCGCGACCATCGTCGAGACCGGCCAGTCCGCGACCGCCGAGGTCAAGGTGATCTGCCTGGAGAAGAAGCGCAAGCCCCTCGGCCTCAAAACCGAGTGCATCGACCCCTATGTCTACCGGCCGACGCTGCGCGTGCACTTTATCGTCACCAATCCCAACCCGGTGCCCGTTGAGGTGCCCTTCGGCCTCGCCAACACCCTCGAGCCGGCGCGGTACCAGGGGAGCCAGCCCACCCTCTTCGCCCCGGGTGAGACCGAGTTCGAGATCGAGATCGCTAATTTCGAGACCCTGCAGTGGCTGCTCGACGGCACCCTCGCCTCGGCGAGCCGGCGCACCAGCGTCTGCACCTATGCCTCGCAGGATGATGTCTATATCGCCGGCGTCGGCGTCTTCATCGACACCAACACCAACGGCCGCTTCGATGCGGGCGAGACCCTGCTGACGCCCGACAGCGCCGGCAAGATCGGCGAGGTCTATCTGGTCAACGCCGCGGGCCAGGTGGTGGACTCGAAGGTGCTCGGCCCGTCGCTCTTTTTCCGCGCCGGCCGCGAGGTCAATTTCAACCTGCGCCAGGTCTGGGGCGAGTATTACCTGGTGCCGCAGCTGAGCGTTCCGCTGCCTGCCGGCTACCGCATCTACCCCAACTACCGGGTGGTGCATACCAACGAGTTCCCGGAGCCTTTTTACAGCCTGGACAACGATTTTGGACTGGTGCCGGCCGGCTTTATCCCCGATCCGGCGGCCAACCTCGATCTGCCCAGGATGACGGCGGTCGCCGACCTGCTGGATCATCCAGTCAAGCCGGGAGTGGCGAAGACGGCTGCGGCGTCAACCGCGATCGCTGCGGCGCCGGGCAGCTTTGCCCTGGAACAGAATTATCCCAATCCCTTCAATCCGCAGACCACCATCCGCTATGCCCTGCCCGTGCAGGGTCATGTCACCCTCACCATCTATGACATGAGCGGCGCCGTGGTGACCCGTCTGGTCGACGGCGAGCAGACGGCGGGGAATTACAGCCAGGTCTGGAACGCGGCGGGCAACCCGAGCGGCCTCTATTTCTGCGAGCTGCGCACGGCCTCCTTCCGCGAAATGAGACGGATGCTGCTGGTCAAATAAGGCGCGGCCCGGCCCGCACCCGACACGTGTGAAACCGCCCTCCGGTCGCAGGGTGCACCCCGGCTGTCGTTCCTGCCTGGCCGGGGCGGGGGCAACCCTGGACGCAAGCAAGGCCCGTGGCGCATCTGCCGCGGGCCTTGATTTTTTTTTGCGCAGCCAGGGCTCTCGTTCCCACCCCGCCGCTTCTCGTCCCCACCAGGCATTCCGTTAATTCTCGTTCCCATCCAGCCGCTTCTCGTCCCCACCGGGCATTCTGTTAATTCTCGTCCCCACCGGGCATTCTGTCAATTCTCGCTCCCACCGGGCAGTCCGTCAATTCTCGCTCCCAACCTGCTTCTGAAGCCTTTTTACCTCTCCGCATGAAAAGTGGCTAACGCTTTTCCCATGTGACTTTTCTGAACCAATATTCTGTCTTTTTTCTTGTTTCCACCCGCTGGATTCGGTTCTTTTCGCCTCCATCCATTCTTGCTTCAATCCAGATGGATTACTTTCTCCTCGATAGTTCTTGAAACTGGTATTTGGTATGATTATATTAAACTAAAATAATTCAATTATAAACGAGTCTGCAATGGACGATTTAATTTTACTCAAACGCATTACTAGCGATCCGGCTATATTCAGCGGTAAAGCGATTATCAGAGGTCATCGTATCGCGGTTGAACACATCCTTGGGATGCTCGCAGCAGGTTCCTCGCAAGATGAAATCCTAGCGGGCTATCCATTTCTTGAACGCGAAGATATTCAAGCCTGCCTGCTCTATGCCCGCAGGATTGTTGCGAACGAATATATCGCGCCAGTCCTGTGAAAAATGAAATTTCTCGTTGACAGTTGTATTTCCAAGTTTACCGTTGATACCCTTCGGAATGAGAAATATGAAGTGTACTGGATACCTGAGCATGGGGAAGACCCAGGTGATTTGGCTATCATCAGGAAAGCCTATGCGGAGAATTACATCCTTGTCACAGCAGAAAAGATTTTGGTGAGCTTATCTTCTTGATGCATGAACCGAATCCATCTATCATTCGTCTGGTTGATATCCGGGCAAGTGAGCAGGGAAGCGTATTAATGCAGATCGTCCACCGCTATTCTCGAGAATTGAAGCAAAAGGCGTTATTAACCGCCAGTCAAAGAAAGATAAGAATCAGATTCCATCTGCGATAGCATTGCACTCCGCGTGAATTTTATTTCTCTCCTACACGCTCCTGGATTCGTTTCTTTTCGCCTCCACCCATTTAGTGTTTAACGCTTTTCCCGCTTGATTTTTCTGTGCAAATATTTTGTCTTTACACAGAATAACTTCCAATTATGTGTAAATTTACACAAAAATGGAACATATAGTGGGATCGATACAGATCCGAGTGATGTCTTGCAGCATAAATAAATGGCCTGATTTCTCTGCAGCGTTCACGTCCCTGATTTTAAGTTGCGCTTGGAAAATAGGCAAAACCTGGCTTGCTTCGGAGCCTACTTGTGCGGCATTCTCGTTCCCATCCAGCCGCCGCTCGCCTGAGGCGCAACCGCAAATAATAACGAATTATTGAATAATAAATATATTACTATTGCATGTTATATTATGTCGTCATATATTTAACGGTCTAAATCAGATTTACACCCATCGGCCGCCGGCTGCCGCACGCCCGAGATGGGAACGAGAAATTAGCGCGCGGGTGGGAGCCAGACTCAGGGCCTGACCTGCC
>DAOQAG010000024.1:51884-64302 GCA_035353815.1 bacterium | reverse complement strand
GCCTGCACCGGGCTCTCCGCCGCCAGAATTTGCCGTCCGGGCAAAAAAAAGCCCTCGAGGAGGCCTCGAGGGCGGAGCGGCAGCGCGCGGCTACGCCTGCGCGGGCGGCGCTTCCTGCGGCGGATGCAGGTGCGCCTGCAGCAATCGGTCAATCTGCTCAAAGGCCGCCATCAGCTCGGCCGCCTCGGCGGGGCCGAACTCGCCGAGAAGATGCTCGAACATCGCCACCATGTCCCGCTGGCGCTGCTCCATCACCTCCCGCCCGAGATCGGTCAGGCGGATGCCCACCTGGCGGCGGTCCACCTCTCCCGTGTGCTTTTCCACCATGCCGAGCTGCAGCAGCCGGTTGACCAGCTCCGTCCCCGTCGACGCCGCCAGCATCAGCTTGTCGCAAAGTTCGGAGGCGGTCAGATGATCGTGCACCGAGAGCAGGATCAGGGTCTGATACTGCCGCATCGTCACCGGCGTCCCTGCGGGATGCTGGCGGTTGAGGCTGTGGAAGGCGCCCATAATCCGGGGCGCGAGAACGGCCAGCCGCTGGGCTTGCAGCTGGGATGAGGTAGGCTTGCGCGACATAATGGTTCCTCTCGTCTCATGTAGTGGGGTTGCGGCGCGATCATACCCTTTCGCATTGGCGAAAATTAAACTATTCTATTGTGATATACAAGTCCTTTATTCGTCGCGGCAGGGCTGGATACGATTATTCCCTTGTTTTTTTCGTTGTTTTTAAATAGGTTTACCCGAAACCGACCGGTACAACGGCCATGAGAGGAAGGCGGCAGTGGCAAAATTGCGTGTGGGCATCATTTGCGGCGGGCGTTCGGGTGAGCACGAGGTCTCCCTGGTCACCGCCGGTTCGATCATCGCGGCCCTGGACAAGGACAAGTACGAGGTCATCCCCATCGGTATCAACAAGCACGGCGAGTGGCTCGCGGGCGGGGATGTCCTGGAGACCCTCAAGAATCACCGGTCCGGCCGGCCGGCGCTGCTCTCCAGCGACGCCGGCAACCACCATCTCCTGACCGCCGCTGCAGGCGCCGGTTTCCTGCCGGCGCAAAAGCTGGACGTGATCTTTCCGGCCCTGCACGGCCCCTTCGGCGAGGACGGCACCCTCCAGGGACTGCTGGAGATGATGGATATCCCCTACGTCGGCGCCGGCGTGCTCGGCTCGGCCATGGCCATGGACAAGATCGTGCAAAAACACCTCTGCCGCCAGCAGGGCATCCCCACGGTCGATTTCCTCTGGTTCCGCGATGTCGACTGGCGCAGTGAGGGGGGCGATACCCCCTTTCCGGCACTGCCCGACCAGCTCGCCAACCGCTCGCGCGAGGAGATCGTTGGTTCCCTTATCGCCGTGCTCGGCCTGCCGCTCTTTGTCAAACCGCCTAATCTCGGATCGAGCCTCGGCATCAGCAAGGCGCACGACCGCCGCGAGCTCTTCAACGCCATCGAGGAGGCGCTCCAGTATGACCGCAAGGTCCTGGTCGAGAAGGCGGTGGCCGGGCCGCGCGAAATCGAGATCAGCCTCCTCGGCAATGAGAATCCGCGCGCCTCGGTCGCCGGTGAGGTCTTTCCGGGCAATGAATTCTACGATTACGATGCCAAGTATGTCGACGACAACAGCGGCCTGCAAATCCCCGCCCGGCTCGCTCCCGGGCAACTGCGCGATCTCCAGGAGACCGCCATCCGCGCCTACGTCGCCACCGAGTGCGAGGGCATGGCCCGCGCCGATTTCCTGATGGAGAAGGAGACCGGGCGTTTTTATCTCAGCGAACTCAACACCATCCCCGGCTTCACCCGCATCAGCATGTATCCCAAGATGTGGGAGGCCTCGGGACTGCCTTATGTCGCGCTGCTGGATGAACTGATCGCGCTGGCCTTGAGCCGCCAGGTGCGGCGCCGGGCGCTGCGCACCAGTTATGAGCCTAAAAAGGAATGGTACAAGGAGTAACTCCATGCATAAACGGTACTGGCTTCTCGGCCTGCTCCTGCCCGCCCTCCTGGTTGCGGCGGAAAAACGCGCCTTCGAGATCGCCGATCTCTACGCCCTGAAGAGTCTGAGCGACCTGCAGATCTCTCCCGATGGCCAGAGGGTGCTCTTCGTCGTCGGCGCCCAGGATCTGGCCAACTCCACGCGCAACAGCGACATCTGGATGATGAACCTCGATGGCAGCGGCCTGCGCCAGCTCACTTTCAGCCCCCAGAGCGATTACCAGCCGCGCTGGTCGCCCGACGGCCGCAGCATCGCCTTTCTCTCCGGCCGCGAGCAGGGCGCCCAGATCTGGCTCATGCCGGCCGACGGCGGCGAGGCGCGCCGCCTCACTGCGCTCGCCATCACCCCGGGCGACATCGCCTGGCTCCCCGACGGCCGCGGCTTTATCTTCACCAGCGAGGTCTTTCCCGAATGCGGCGCCGACGACCGGGCCACGCGCAAGATCCTCGACACCATGGAACAGGGCCCGGTTCAGGCCTACCTCGCCGACCGCCTCTTTTACCGCCACTGGACCTGGTGGCGGGACGGCCGCTTTATCCACACCTTCACCTATACCCTCGCCGACAGCCAGCTGACCGATCTCACTCCAGGCGCGCTCGATCGCCCCGCCGATGCCGGCGCTTCCGGCACGGCCGGCTACAGCCTCTCCCCGGACGGCCGCACGCTCTGCCTGGCGGTGCATCCCGACGCCAACGATTATGAGACCACAGACAAGGACCTTTGGCTCAAACCCGTAGCCGGCGGCGATTCGCTCAACCTCACGGCCGGCAACAACGCCTACGATGCCGAGCCCGCCTGGTCGCCGGACGGCCGCATGATCGCTTATATCATGCAGGAGGTGCCCGGCTACGAATCGGACCGCAAGCGCCTGGCGGTGCTCGAGCGCGCAAGCGGCACCCGCCGCGTCCTGACCGAGGCCTTCGATTACTGGGTCGGCAACTTTCGCTGGGCCGCTGACAGCCGCAGCCTCTATTTCACCGCCGATGTCGAGGGGCACGTCCCCCTCTATCAGATCGATCTGCAAAAGGGCGGCATCCGCCGCATCCTCGATCTCAAGACCATCGACAATTTTCAGGTGACTCCGGACGGCCGCAGCGTGCTCTGCATCCGCCGCAGTGTCGGCGAACCGGCCGAGATCTGGCGCGCCCGTCTGCCGGCTGGCGACCAGATCCGCTGCCTCACCGCTTTTAACCAGCCGGTCGCGGATGCGGTGGATATCCGTCCGGCCGAAGAACTCTGGATTCCCTCCCCCACGGGCCGGCGCATCCATACCTTCGTGGTTAAACCTCATAATTTTGATCCCGCGAAAAAATACCCGCTCATCATCAACGTCCATGGTGGGCCGCAGATGCAGTGGGCTGACGCCTTTCGCGGCGACTGGCAGGTCTATCCCGGCGCGGGTTATATCGTCGCCTTTCCCAATCCGCATGGCTCGACCGGCTATGGCCAGGAGTTCACCCTGGCGATCTCGAAGGATTGGGGTGGCAAGGTCTATGAGGACGTCATGGCCGTGACCGACTCCCTGGCGCGGCTGCCCTATGTCGATGCCGAGCGCCTCGGGGCGATGGGCTGGTCCTATGGCGGCTATATGATGATGTGGCTGGAGGGGCACACCACCCGCTTCAAGGCGATCGCGGCGATGATGGGCGTGTATGACCTGCCGGCCATGTACGGCGCGACCGAGGAACTCTGGTTCCCCGAATTCGAGCTCGGCGGCGCGCCCTGGCAATCGCCGCTCTATGCTTCGCTCTCGCCGCACACCTACGCGGCGGCCTTCAAGACCCCTTGCCTGGTCATCAGCGGCGAGAAGGATTTCCGGGTGCCGTACACCCAGAGCCTCGAGTTTTTCACTGCCCTGCAGAAGCAGGGAGTGCCTTCGCGGCTGATCATTTTTGCCAACGACGGCCACTGGCCGGATGGGCTCAAATCGATGCCGCTCTATTACGCGGCCCATCTCGACTGGTTCCACCGCTATCTCGGCGGCGATCCTGCACCCTGGGAGATCGAAAAGATGGTGCGCAACCAGATCTTTGAATAACATGCGCCGGGCGGCCAGGGCGCTGGTAAGGGGCGGGCTGCCGGTGAAGGAGGGTTGGTGTGGAAGCGGAATTTCAAGCGTTTTTATCAGCTCTGGGCAAGGTGCAGAAAGGGCTCGATCTCTACAGCAGGGGCCAGCGCCGCGAGGGCAACCTCCTGATCGACGCCGCGATGGCCGAGGCGCGCGCCCTGAGCAAAGGGCCGGAGTGGCCGGACTTTTTCAGCCAGGTGGCCGATTATCTCGCCAGCCTGGAGATGGCCGATCTCGGCCGCATGCAAAACCTCGCCCCGGCTGAAGCCGGGCTGCTGAAAAAATATGGACTGGGGGCGCGCGACCTGCTGCAGCTGCGACGATTCTACGCGGGATTCCGGGCCCTGGACCGCAGCGTCGATCTCCCCGCCCTCTTCTCTGCCCCCGCTACCCTGGTTGACCACCTCGGCGCAACCACTGCCGCGGTGCAGCAGGAGATCGACCGGGCGCGCTCCCTGCCGCGCAAATTGAAAAAGGCCGCAAAGGGGTTGGCCGGCAGCCGCCTCACCCATCTGCTGGTCGGCTCGGCGTTGATCGGAATGAACCTGCTGTGGCAGAAGGAGCAGCAGACCTCGGTCTCGATCGGGGCCATTTTTCTGACCGCGGCGGTCAAAAAGTAACGGCCGCCGCAACCGATGTGAGGGTGCATGCTGGACCCATTCATGGCCTTTATCCGGGAGCACGATCTGCTCGAGCCGGGGGCGCGGCTCCTGGTCGCCGTCTCCGGCGGGCTCGACTCGGTCGTTCTCCTCGACCTGCTGGCGTCTCTGACGCCGGAGTGGAGGCTGGAATTGACCGCCGCCCATTTCAACCATGGGCTGCGCGGTACTGCGGCCGATGCGGATGAGGCTTTCGTGCGCGACCTCTGCGCGCGTCGCGGCATTCCCTGCGAGACCGGGCGCGGCCAGGTGCGTGAGTATGCCCGCCTCCACCATCTCGGCCTCGAGGAGGCCGGCCGCGATCTGCGTTATGCCTTTCTCGGCGAGACCGCCCGGCGCTGTGGCTGCAGCATCATCGCGACCGGGCATCATGCCGGGGACCAAGCCGAGACGGTGCTGGACCGGTTGATCCGCGGGACAGGCGTCCGTGGTCTCGCCGGCATCGCTCCGAGCCGCCTCCTTGGCCCCGCCGACGCCACCTCACGCAGCTTGCTCGGCCCCGCCGGCATCGCCCCGTACCGCCTGCTCGGCGCCACCGGGGCCGCCGCGCCGCCGCCGGACCGCACCGCTTCGGCGCCTCCGGCCCCACTCAGGCTGATCCGCCCCCTGCTCTTCGCCAGCCGCAGCGACATCGCCGCCTGGGCGCAGGCCCGCGGCCTCGCTTTCCGCGAGGACGCCAGCAACCGCGACCGCCGCATCCGCCGTAACCGCATCCGCCATGAGCTCCTCCCCCTGCTGATGACCTATAATCCCCGCATCGAGGCCACCCTTGGCCAGACGGCGGCGCATCTGCGCGAGGTCGAGGCCTACCTGTGCATGGAGGGGGAAAAGGTGCTCGATCGCTGTGCGCTCCCGGCCGGCGCGGGCAAAATTATTCTTGAAAAAGAGCCCTTTTTGTCGTACCTTTCAATTCTGCAAAAATATGCATTGCGTGCCGCCTGGCGCCGCATCGGCGGTGCGAGTCACGATCTTGATGCCGCCTTCTGGCCGCAGTGGCAGCAGTTCATCGCCGCCGGCCACAGCGATCGCGGCTACCGCATCGGCTCCGGCGCGATCTGGCTGACCGAACACCACCTGGTGCTTCTCGCCGCGCGCCCGGCGACAGGCGCACCGCTGCTCCCGCTCCTGCCCGGGCGGACACCGCTCTGGGACGGCTGGACGCTTGAAATAAAAGCACTCTCCCTGCCGTTAGAGCAGATAGAAAAAAATAGCGACCCGCGCCTGGCCTGGATCGATGGCGCCCGCCTTCGCGGCACCCTCTTGGTGCGCACCATGCGGCCGGGTGACCGGATTCACCCCCTCGGCCTCCGGGGCAGCAAAAAGGTCGCCGATCTGCTCGCTGAAGCAGGCATCCCGGTTTACGATCGCAGCCGCCATCCGTTACTCTGGTGCGGTGATGAGATCGTCTGGGTTTGTGGCATCCGCGCCGGCGATCCCTTCCGGGTGACCGTGGCGTCGACACTCCTCTACCAGCTGAAAGTGGAACGCAACCTTGACTGAACGCTCTGAATTTGAAAAAGTGGTCTATGACGGCGGCTTCCGCACCCTGCTGAGCCGCGAAGCCATCGACGCGCGCATCAGCGAGATGGGCCGCCAGATCACCGCCGACTATCGCGGTCGGCAGCCGATCATGATCGGCGTCCTCAATGGCGCCTTTCTCTTCATGGCCGATCTGATCCGCCATGTGGAGATCGATATGGAAGTCGACTTTATCAAGATTTCCAGCTATGGCAATGCCAAGGTCTCTTCCGGCGTGGTGCGCATGCTCAAGGACATCAATGCCGAGATCAAGGGACGTGATATTCTCCTGGTGGAGGATATCGTCGATACCGGCGGCTCGATCAAGTTTCTCTACGAAAAGTTCATGGCGCTGGAACCGGCCTCATTGCGCTTCGTCACCCTGCTGATCAAGCCGGAGAATGTCGAGACCGACATCCCGATCGATTATGTCGGTTTCAGCATCCCCAACGAATTTGTCGTCGGCTATGGTCTTGACTACAAGCAGATCCTGCGCAACCTGCCGGCGGTCTATGTGATGGATTAACCGAGGTGATCACTTTGTCCTTTATGACTGATATCAGGGGAACGCGTATGAACCAGAACGAGCGGGGCGACGGGGGGAATTCTCCACGGCGTCCCGGCCAGATGCCCCGGCGTTCCGGCCCACAGCGCAGCCAGCCCGAGGGCCCGCAATGGGGGCGGATGGTGCGGCCGCTGGTGATCTGGATGGGGCTGATCTTCCTCGTCCTGGCCATTTCGCAGCAGTTCGCCAAGCAGACCCCCAAAGCGCGCACTCTCACCTATGACAGTTTCAAGCAGTATCTCGAGGCCGGCAAGGTCGAGAGCATCACGGTGGAAGAAAACTCGGTGCACGGGCAACTGCGAGCGAGCGCCGCACTGGAGGGCCAGCGCGCCTTTCAGGTGACCCTTCCGCCGCGTGCCAGCCTCGAGACCTTCGACGAGTGGATCAAGAAATACGAGGTCGAGATCCTTTTCAAGGAGAGCGGGCCGAGCATCTGGAGCTCGCTGATCTATATCGTGCCCTGGGTGCTCTTCATCGGCATCTGGATCTTTTTCATGCGGCGCATGCAAGGCGCCAACAACAAGGGCATTTTTGCGTTCGGTAAATCGCGGGCGCGGATGTGGACCGATAACATGCCGCATGTGACCTTTGCCGATGTGGCCGGCGCGGATGAGGCCAAGCAGGAACTGCGCGAGATCATCGAATTCCTGCGCGAGCCGGAAAAGTTCCAGCGCCTCGGCGGCAAGATCCCCAAGGGCGCCCTGCTGCTTGGTCCTCCCGGCACCGGCAAGACCCTGCTCGCCAAGGCGGTGGCCGGGGAGGCAGGTGTTCCCTTTTTCAGCATGTCCGGAGCCGATTTTGTCGAGATGTTCGTCGGCGTCGGCGCCTCGCGCGTGCGCGATCTCTTCGAGCAGGGCAAGCACAATGCCCCGTGCATCATTTTCATCGACGAGCTGGACGCGGTCGGCCGCCATCGCGGCGCCGGACTGGGTGGCGGTCATGACGAGCGCGAGCAGACCCTCAACCAGCTGTTGGTGGAGATGGATGGATTCGACAGCAATGAGGGTGTGATCCTCATCGCCGCGACCAACCGCCCTGATGTCCTCGATTCAGCCCTGCTGCGGCCCGGGCGCTTTGACCGCCAGATCGTCGTCGACCGTCCCGATGTGCGCGGCCGTGAAGGCATCCTCAAGGTGCATACCAAAAAGATCCCCCTGGCGCGGAGCGTCGATCTCGCCATCCTCGCCAAGGGAACGCCAGGCTTCTCCGGCGCCGATCTGGCCAACATGGTGAACGAGGCCGCACTGCTGGCGGCGCGCCGCGACAAGACCCAGGTCGAGGCGGTGGATTTCGAAGAGGCCAAGGACAAGGTGCTGATGGGCATCGAGCGCAAGAGCCTGCTGATCAGTGAGGATGAGAAAAAGAGCACGGCCTATCACGAAGCGGGCCACGTCCTGGTAGCCCGGCTGACGCCGGGTTCCGATCCGGTGCACAAGGTCAGCATCATTCCGCGCGGCCGGGCTCTGGGCATCACCACCATGCTGCCTATGGATGAAAAGCACAATTACAGCCGCACCTATTGCCAGGCGCTGATGCGGCAGCTTCTCGGCGGCCGCGCGGCTGAGCAGCTGATCCTCAACGAGCTGACCACCGGCGCCGGCGACGACATCAAGCGCGTCACCGAGCTGGCGCGCAAGATGGTGTGCGAATGGGGCATGAGCGAAAAACTCGGGCCGCTCACCTTCGGCGAAAAGCAGGAGGAGATCTTTCTCGGGCGCGAGATCGCCCAGCACCGCGATTACAGCGAATCGACCGCCCATCTGATCGACCAGGAGGTCCGTGATCTGGTGGAAGTCGCGGCCGCGGATGTCGCCCGGCTGCTGCGCGAGAACGTGGATCTGCTGCATGCCATCGCCGGCGCGCTGCTCGAGCGTGAGATGCTCGATGGGGAAGAGATCGACAAGATCATGAACGGCGTCGCCCTGCCCAGGCTCAAGCGTGCGAAAAAGGAGGCCGGCGGTGCGGCGGACAAGAGCAGGGCGCGCAAGCGCACGGCGGCCGCAGCATCCCCGGCGGCTACGCCGGCCGCGACGTCCCGCAACCGGTCCAAAGGTGAGCACACCGAACCCCAGGTCTGACGCCGAGGCGCCGTGCATCTGGCGCTGCGGCCGCCGCCGGATTGAACTGGGCCGGCGGACCCTGATCATGGGAATTCTCAATATTACGCCCGACTCGTTCTCCGATGGCGGGCGTTATTTTTCCGGCGCCGCCGCCCTGGCGCGGGCCAGGCAGCTGGCCGCCGCCGGCGCCGATATCCTCGATATCGGCGCCGAATCGACCCGGCCGGGATCGCTCCCGGTCGGCGCGGCGGAAGAAAAAGCGCGCCTCCTGCCGGTCCTCAAGGCGCTGCGCCAGGAGTTGGATCTGCCGCTCTCCGTCGACACCTACAAGGCGGAGGTCGCCACGGCGGCCCTCGCCGCCGGGGCGGATATCATCAACGACATCAGCGCCCTGACCTTCGACGCGGCGATGGCCGGCGTAGCGGCGCGCAGTGGGGCTGGTCTGATCCTCATGCATATGCAGGGGACCCCGCACGACATGCAGGCTGATCCCCATTACGAGGATGTCATGGCGGAGATCGCGGCCTTTCTCGCGCAGCAGGTCGCGGCCGCGGCCGCCGCCGGCGTTGCCCCTGACCAGATCGTGATCGATCCCGGCATCGGTTTCGGCAAGCGGCTCGAGGACAATCTGACCATCCTGCGCGAGTTGGGCCGGCTCGAAGAACTGGGACTGCCGCTGCTGGTGGGCCCCTCGCGCAAGTCCTTCATCGGCCGCATCCTCGATGCGCCGGCGACGGAGCGGCTCGAAGGGACCGCCGCGGCTGTGACCGCGGCCATCCTCCAGGGTGCGCAGATCGTCCGCGTCCACGATGTCGCGGAAATGGTGCGTGTGGCACGCGTCGCCGACGCCATCCGCGATGGGGCCCCCGGCGCCTGAGCGGCCGCCAGCGAAAAAGCGGCAGCAGGTATCCTGCCCGAATGTACGCCCGCCAGCAACCGCCAGCGAACAAGCGGCAGCAGGGGCCTCCGGCGAATGAGCCGCCGCCAGACGCCGCACGCGCCTAAGCAGCGGCCGCGGGGCACCAGCGTCAGGCCGCGTCAGCAAAGATCGGTTTATTTCTCCAGGATAGCCACGGATGCCTTTGACCCTCTTTAAAATCGGTTTTATACCCGTCACAGTGATGGACATCGCCGATATCCTCATCATGTCCTTCGTCCTTTACCGCAGCTACACCTTCATCCGCGGCACCCGCGCGGCCCAGATGCTCGCCGGGCTGATCATCATCCTCCTCTTCTCGATCGTCACCCCGATCCTGCAGATGCGCGGCAGCAGCTGGATTTTCCAGAACCTGCGCACCGTCTGGCTCGTCGCTTTTGTTATCCTCTTTCAACCTGAGTTGCGCAGGATTCTGCTCTCCGTGGGACAGAGCCGCGTGATCCGCTATTTCGTCAAGGTCAGCGGCAGCAAGGTGATTGACGCGGTGGTCGATGCGACCGAGCAGCTGCAGCAGCGCGGCTACGGGGCGCTCATCGTCATGGGGCGTGAAACCGGAATGAAAACGGTCACCGAGACCGGCGTGAGCATTCAGGCGGAGGTTTCGGCCCCGCTGCTGGTCTCCCTCTTCAATCCGCGCTCGCCGCTGCACGACGGTGCGGTGATCATCCTCAACGATGTGATCGACACTGCCAAATGCATCCTGCCATTGAGTGAAAATACCGATCCGCAGTTCAATCTTGGCACCCGGCATCGTGCCGCCGTCGGACTGTCTGAGGAGAGTGATGCCGTGATCATTGTCGTGTCCGAGGAGACCGGGCGCATCTCGGTGGCGGTGGAAGGCACGCTGAAATATGACCTCACCCTGGAGAGCCTGAGATTGTTCCTCTATCAGACCTTCAACCAGACCCTTCCCAAAGGGGAGCGGGGTGCGGCATGAGCACCCGCTCTCAGCATCGGGCGGTGCTTCTGCTGCTGCTCTGGGCGGGTCTGGCCCAGGCCGGTGAGGAGTGCACCGTCGCAGTGATCAGCGGTGCGGCGACCATCGACGGCCGTCCCCTGCTCTGGAAGAACCGCGACAGCAGCACCCGGGAAAATTCCGCCCGTTTTTTCCGTGGGCCGCGGTATGATTTCATCGGCGTCATCAACAGCGGCGACACGACTCAGGTCTGGATGGGGATGAATACCGCCGGCTTTGCGCTGATGAACTCCGAGTCGATGGACCAGGATGGCGACAGCGCCGACACCGAGGGGTATTTCATGAAGCAGGCGCTGGGCCGCTGTGCGCGCATCGAGGACCTGGATGACCTGCTGCGGCAAACGGCGCTGGCGGGCCGCGGCACCCGCGCCAATTTCGGCTGCATCGATGCCTACGGCGGTGCGGCATTTTTTGAGGCGGGGAATTTCCGCCACACCCGCTTCACCCCGCAGGATTCCGGCCTCATCCCGTCCGGTGTGCTGGTGCGCGCCAATTTTTCCATGACCGGTCGCGGGGACGAGGCCTATGGCGGCTGGCGCTACCATCGCGCCCGCAACCTGCTGGCGCGACGGCTTGCCGCCGGCCGGATCGATCTCTCCTTCATGCTCGAGCGGGTGGTACGCGATCTGGTCAGCGACGAACTCGATCCGAATCCTTTGCCGTTCCCGGGCGCCATGGATGGGGCCCCGGAGGGCTTCATTCACACCCAGAACACCATCAATCGCCACCGTACGGTCGCGGGCGCGATTTTTCAGGGGGTCAAACCGGGCGAGGACCCGGCGCTGGCGACCATGTGGCTGCTGCTCGGCGAGCCGGTGGTCGCGGTCGCCCTGCCGCTGTGGCCCGCGAGCGGCGAGGTGCCTGAAGCTTTTGCCGGGGCTGGAGGTTCGCGGCTGAACCTGGATTTCAGCCGCATCCGTGCCCGGCTCTATCCCGACAAGGATTTCCCGGAGTACCTCGATACCAGCCGGCTGGCGCGCGGACGCCGGCCCTGGCAAACGCTGCGCCGGGAGCTGGAGGAAGAGGTGCTGCGGAAAACCGCGGCGGCCATGAGCGAGTGGCGGCGCAAGCGGCCGCGCGGCAGCGCCATGGCGGAGTTGCAGGAGAAACTGCTGCGACGCGTGCAGCGCGCGC
The DNA here is from genome assembly GCA_035353815.1 of bacterium. Classification (GTDB taxonomy): domain Bacteria; phylum Zhuqueibacterota; class Zhuqueibacteria; order Residuimicrobiales; family Residuimicrobiaceae; genus JAKPUX01. Next base: position 52,392 of record DAOQAG010000024.1, on the reverse strand, counting down.
TGTGATCCCCCCGTGTTGACCCACCCTGAGTCAATCCCCCCGCGTTGTTCCAGTGTGAAACAACAGAATGCGGCCCCGGGCGCCGGCGTGCTCCATTTCAAGCATGCGGTGGGCGGCCTGCCGCGGCGTGCAATCTGGCATGCCGTTTGCTTGTTTCGGGGCGAAGACGGAACCTGGAGGTCGGGCGGGGCAGCGTGGAACGACAGAGCAACCAGGTACTGCAGCGGTTTTGTCCGTGTCCTCGATGAAGGGTTGTGTGTGGACGGCGCAGGCCGTGGCCTCGGGTCGCAACCCTGGGGGGGCGACCCGGCGCGGTACACGATCAGAACCAGATGTGGAGAAAGAAAAGTTGCAGCGAACCGGGCGGGCGTGGAGTTCGGGTTGAATGTGCCGGTTCGGAGGTGACTGACTTCAGGAGGTCCGTTTTCAGCATGGAATCCCTCCTTTCAATGCCGAAAGGGCAGCGTTCGAGCACAGCGCTGCCCTTTTTTTTATGCCCGAACGATCC
>DAOQAG010000024.1:45187-51784 GCA_035353815.1 bacterium | reverse complement strand
AGGGCAGCGTTCGAGCACAGCGCTGCCCTTTTTTTTATGCCCGAACGATCCGGGAAGAGTGCAGGGGTGGAGGAAGTGCCCGGCTGCGGCACGGCCTCCCCGGGCTTACTCTTCCAGCCGCGAGATGATCGTCAGGTTCTGCCGGTTGCAGATATCCTTGGCCTCGGCCGTAAAGAGATATTCGAGCCGCGGACGGTAGGCTTCGATGATCTTGCCGCGCACCATTTTCAGGGTGCTGTTGAGCAGGTGATTTTGCTCGGTAAAGCCCTCGCCGAGCACCGCGATGGCCGCGGGTAGCCATTTGCCGGGGAATATGCCGGCGAACTCGCCGCCCTCGCGGTAGCGGGCGATCTCCGCCTCGATGGCCTTGAGCGCCTCGCGCTGCCCCACCTCGCCCTGGGCGGAGAGGTTTTTCGATTTGAGGTGGCGCAGCAGGGCCTCCCGGTTCGGTGCCACCAGGGCGACCGTGTAGGGGGACTGGTTATTGTAAAGCATGATCTGGTCGATCAGTTTCGAGGTCGAGCAGATCGCCTCCTCGATGCCTTCCGGACTGTATTTCTCACCATCGTTGGAGATCAGCAGGCTCTTGAAACGGCCGAGCACGTAAAGAAAGCCCTCTTTGTCGAGATAGCCAAGGTCGCCGGTATAGAGCCAGCCGTCGCGCAGGGTCTCCTGGGTCGCCTTTTCGTTGTTCCAGTAGCCGGCCATGACGTTCTCGCCACGCACCACGATCTCGCCCTTTTCGCCCTGCGGCAGCTCCATCCCCTGGTCATCGCAAATGCGGACCTCGAGGTTGGCGACGATCGAGCCAGAGGAGCCCAGTTTGTGCTTGCGCGGCACGTTGGCCGAGATGATCGGGGCCGCCTCGCTCAGGCCATAGCCCTGGAACATCGGGATGCCGATGGCATAGAAGAAGCGCTGCAGCTCGATATCGAGGAGAGCGCCGCCGCCGATGAAAAATTCGAGCCGGCCGCCAAAGTTCTCGCGCACCTTCTTGAAGAGGATCTTGTCATAGAGCAGCACCAGGGGCTTGTAGACCGCGCGCCAGCCCTTGCCACGGTCGCTGCCGAGGCCGTTGTAGGCATAGGCGGTTTTCAGGGCCTTGTTGAAGAGCGCCTCGATCCGGGCGCCTTTTTGCCGAATCCCCTTTTCGATATTCTTGCGGAAGTTCTGGGCGAGGGAGGGCACGCTCAGGAGAAAGACCGGCCGGGTTTCACGGATATTGACCGGGATGTTTTTCAGGGTTTCGATGGCAGTCTTGCCGACCTGGACCGAAGCCATGCTTGCGCCGTTGATCATCAGGGTATAGATGCCGGCGGTATGGGCAAAGCTGTGATCCCAGGGCAGGATCAATAAAGAACAGTACCACTCGGGAATCGGCAGCAGCGAGCAGGCCTGTTCGACATTGGCGGTATAGTTGCGGTGGGTGAGTATAATGCCCTTGGGATCGGCGGTAGTGCCGGAGGTATAGCAGATATTGGCGGCATCGTTTTCCTCGACGCCCTGCCAGGTCTCCGCAAAGAGCCCGGCCGAGTGTTCGAGATAATCCTTGCCTTTTTGCAGCAGATTTTGTAATGTAATTTCATCCGGGTTGCGGCTGCCGTTTTCATCGAAGAGGATCACCTTTTCCAGGACCGGCAGATCATTCTTGATGGCCGTGATCTTGTGGGCCTGGGAGCCCGAGACGACGGCCATGCGGCAGCCGGAATGGCTGAGGCGGAATTTCAGGTCCGCGAGTTCCTCCACCTTGACCGAGATGGGGACATTGACCGCCCCGGTGTAGAGGATACCGAGTTCGGCGATAACCCAGGCATTGCGGCCTTCGGAGATCAGGGCAACACGGTCACCTTTCTGAATGCCAAGGCTCAAGAGTCCGGCCGCGAACAGGTAGACTTGCCGGCGCGCTTCGCTATAGGTGGTGCCTTCATAGCGGTTGCCGATTTTTTCCCAGAGCAGGATATTATCCGGGTATTTTTCCACGCTCTGTTCCAGCAGATAAGGCAGAGTCCTTTTAGCCACGATGCATCACTCCTCTTTATTCAGCAGTGAAAGGCACTCCCGAACGCTGCCCCGCTTTCGGCGCGGGAGGATTCGAACTGGTTCTGCAATAACTATCATCATATAAACAAATGGCCAAAAAGTCAAGCGAATTCTGTTAAAAATCCGGACAGTCGAGACGGATGGCGATCCCGCAGGATAAAATAGACCAGGTACGGCTGGCGAGCGATGTGGTCGATGTGGTCTCCGGCTATGTGACGCTGAAAAAGCGCGGCAAGAACTATATCGGCCTCTGCCCCTTTCATCAGGAAAAGACCGCCTCCTTCAGTGTCAATCCCGACCTGCAGATCTTTCACTGTTTCGGCTGCGGCGCCGGCGGCAATGTCTTCACCTTCCTCATGCGCATCGAGAGCTTGACCTTTCCGGAGAGCGTGCGCCTCCTCGCCAAGGCTGCCGGCATCGTCCTGCCCGAGGAGGAAGAGGACCTCAGCCAGCTGCAGGAGAAAGAGGCCCTCTTTTATGCCAACCAGCTGGCCAATGAGTTCTTTATGGCGAACCTGCTCCATGAATCCGAGGCCGAGCCGGCGCGACGCTATCTGGCCGCGCGCGGCCTGACGCCGGAGATCTTTGCGCAATTCGGCATCGGCTACAGCCTCAACAAATGGGACGGGCTGCTGCTGCATGCCCGCGCCCGGTCGGTCAATCCCGATCTGCTGCTCAAGGCCGGGCTGGTGATGCACAAGGAGGGCGGCGGCTTTTATGACCGCTTCCGCGGCCGGGTGACCTTTGCCATCCGGTCGCTCAGCAAGCAGGTGGTGGCCTTCGGGGCGCGCCGCATCATTGAGGAGAATTCCCCCAAGTACATTAACTCGCCCGAGACGCCGGTCTATCAGAAGCGCTTTATCCTCTACGGCCTCGATCGGGCGCGCGAGGCAGTGCGCCAGGCCGATCGCGTGGTGATCGTTGAGGGCTACACCGACCTGATCAGCATGCACCGGGCCGGGATCGAGCAGGTGGTGGCGACCTCGGGCACGGCCATGACCGAGGAACATGCGCGGCTGCTGCGCCGCTACACCGCCCATGCGGTTATTCTCTATGACGGAGACTCCGCCGGGGCTTCCGCCTCGCTGCGCGGCGCCGAGATCCTGCTGGCCAACGGCTTTGATGTGCGGATCTGCCTCCTGCCCGGCGGCCAGGATCCCGATGAATTTGTGCGGCAGAACGGCGCCGAGGCGGTGCAGCAGCAGCTGGCGCAGGGCATGCCCCTCATCGATTTCAAAATGAAGAGCCTGGAGCAGAAGGGGCTGCTGCGCACCCCGAGCCAGAAGGCGGAATCGACGCGGGAGCTGCTGGCGTCGATCGCCAAAGTTGCCGATATCATCCAGAAATCCTTTCTCCTGCGCGATCTGGCGGAAAAGCTCAACGTCGCGGAGGCCGTGCTCTGGACCGAGGTACACAAGCTCGAGCGCCGCACCCGCCTGCAGGCCCGGCCGGAGGAGCGCGACACCGCGGCGGTCAGAAGCGACCGCTATCTGGAGAGCAAGCGCGGCGCCGCCGAGATCGGGCTGCTCGAGGTGGCGCTGACCCAGCCCGACCTGCAGCCGCGCATCCTCGGCCTGATCGCCGCCGACGAGTTCGTCCATACCGATGTCCGCAGCGTCTTCGAGACGCTCGAGCTCGATGCCCTGGAGGGGGTGACCTTCGACCTGCAGCGTCTGCTCTCCCTGATCCGCGAACCCATGGTGGTGGAGCGCATCACCCGGGCGCTGCAGCAGCTGCACAAGCCGCCCCATCCCGAACGCTTCGCATTCGACTGTCTCAATACCATCCGTATCGCCAAACTCGACGCCCGCATCGAGGCCCTGCGCGCCCGCATGAAGGGCGGCGAGAGGGTGGGGGAGGAGGTGTTACAAGAGTATCGTGAGGTGGTGGAGGAGCGCAAGCGCCTCGAGCAGATCGAGTTTGCCTTCGACTGAGACAGCCGCAGAACCCCTTAATCGCGCCGGTAACCTTGTCGGACTTGGTGGGATCGAGTTTGCCTTCGACTGAGACAGCCGCAGAACCGCCCGGAAAGAGGATAGACCTTTCGTTGAGGAGTAAGGTATGAATCACCCCGTCAAGCCAGTCCCCGTGGAGCACCTCCGCTGGCAGTGCGACGAATACGTCCAGATCTTTCAGTCGACCGAGGAGCTGGAGAGCTACCGCACCATCCTCGGCCAGGAGCGGGCCCTGCGCGCCCTCACCCTGGGACTCGAGATGGACTATCCCGGCTATAATATCTTCGTCTCCGGCGAGACCGGCACGGGCCGGCGGACCACTGTGCACTTTATGCTGCATGATCAGCGCTTCCACAAGCCGGTTCCCGACGATCTTTGCTATGTCTACAATTTCGCGGCGCCCGATATGCCCCGGGTGCTGCAGCTGAGCGCGGGCTCCGGGATGCGCTTCCGCAAGGCGATGGAGGAGTGCATCAACCAGCTGCGCATGGCCGTGCCGCAAACCCTGGAGAGCGAGCGAATCCGCAAGCGGCGCGAAGCCCTGCTGGAAAAATATGCCCTGCAGCAGAGCGAGAATCTGCAGCAGTTCGAGAAACGGGCGCAAAAGGACAAATTCACGCTCGTCCAGGTGCAGGTGGGGTCCTTCGCCAAACCCGATGTCCTGCCGGTGATCGACGGTCAGCCGGTTCCGCTCGAGAGCCTGGGCGAGCTCGCCGGGCAGGGCAAGCTCGATGACCGCCGCATTGCAGAGATCCAGCAGATCTATATCGAGTTGAACAAGGAGCTGGCCCGGCTCATTCAGATCAATCAAAAGCTGCAGCGCGAGAAGCAGGCCCGGCTGGCGGATCTGGAGCACGAAGCGGTCAAGCCGGTGATCGAGGAGGCGCTCAACGAGGTGCGGAGCGCCTTTGCCGTCGCCCCGGTGAGCGAATATCTCGACGCTGTGCTCAAGAGCTTGCTGGAGAATCTCGGCAAGTTTTCCCGCAAGATGGAGGGGGAGGAAGCGGCCGCGGCCGGCCAGGGCGACCCGGTGCAGGATCCGTTCCTCGAGTACCGCGTCAACGTCCTGGTCAACAACGGCGGCCAGGACTTTGCGCCGATCATCTTTGAGAACTCGCCCACCCAGGCCCGCCTCTTTGGCAGCATCGAGCGGCTCATGGACAGCAACGGCCAATGGCGCACCGATTTCACCCATATCCGCGCCGGCTCCCTGCTCCAGGCCAACGGCGGCTTTCTCGTCCTGCAGGCCCGCGACCTCCTGCTCGAAGCGGGTGTCTGGCCGAATCTCAAGCGCATGCTCAAGATCGGCGAGACCGAGATCAACGCCAATGATCCGGCGCTGCTTTTCGCCATCACTGCGATGAAGCCGCAGCCGATCGCCCTTAGCGTCAAGGTGATCCTGCTGGGCGATCCCTACCTTTACCAGCTGCTCTATGCGGCCGATGACGATTTTCGCAAGATATTCAAGATCAAGGCCGAGTTCGACTCGGAGATGCCCAACAACGCCACCAATCTGCGCCGCTATGCCGAGTTCATCAAGCGGATGTGCGATGAGCAGGAGCTGCAGCCCTTTGACGCGTCGGCGGTCGCTGAGGTGGCCGAATACGGGGTGCGTCTCGCCGGGCGGCAGAACAAGTTGACCACCCGGTTCACCTATATCAACGATCTGCTGCGGGAGGCCGATTATTTTGCCCGGGCGGAGAAGACCGATATTGTCACGCAACGCCATGTCGAGCAGGCTCTGGCGGCGGCCGATCAGCGCCTGAATCTGATCGAGGAAAAGATCCGCGAGAATATCCGCGAAGGCACGATTCTGATCGACACCGACGGCAGCCGCGTCGGGCAGGTCAATGGTCTGACGGTGCTGAGCATGGGGGATTACCATTTTGGCATGCCGGCGCGGATCACGGCGCGAAGTTCGATGGGGCGGCAGGGGATCATCAACATCGAGCGCGAGGTGGAGATGAGCGGCCCGACCCACGACAAGGGCGTGCTGATCCTCTCCGGGTATCTCCAGGGCAAGTTCAGCCAGGACCGCCCGCTCTCGATCAATGCCTCCCTCTGTTTTGAGCAGTCCTATGGCGGCATCGATGGCGACAGCGCCTCCTCCGCGGAACTTTATGCCCTGCTGTCGCGGCTGGCGGACCTGCCGCTGCGGCAGGATCTTGCGGTCACCGGTTCGGTCAACCAGAATGGCGAGATCCAGCCCATCGGCGGAGTGAACGAAAAGATCGAGGGCTTTTTTGAGATTTGCCGCATGCGCGGCCTGACCGGCAGCCAGGGCGTGATCATCCCCCGGCAGAATGTTGCGGACTTGATGCTCAGGAACGAGCTCATCGAGGCGGTGCGCGCGGCGCAATTTGTGATTTATGCGGTCGAGCGTATCGAGGAGGGGATCGAGATCCTCACCGGCATGCCGGCAGGCGAACGCGACCCCCATGGTGCCTATCCGCCCGAGACCATCTTCGGGCGGGTCGATGCCCGGCTGGCGGCCTATGCCGAGGGGCTGCGGCACTACCACGACTGAGGAGGCGCTTGCGGCAGCGGGCCGGAGCTTCATCGCCCGGTTGCGCTGTTGTACGCCCCGGCCGGGTGTTGCGCT
>DAOQAG010000024.1:26138-45087 GCA_035353815.1 bacterium | reverse complement strand
TGTACCGGACGAAATTGTTGCTGAATCAATGCAAGGAAATGAACAGTCATGAAATGTGGTCTCTCCACCTCCTGGCAATCCGCCCGCATCAACGATGGCGATGAGCTGCTCGACACCCTTGCCGCCTCCGGCATCACCGGCCTGGAAATCGATTATCGCGTCAGCCAGGCCGCGCTGCGGCAGATGCTGCCGCGCTTGCGCCGTGGCGAATTCACCGTCTACAGCCTCCATAATGCCTGTCCCACCCCGCCCGGCTACGAACGGCATGCCAATGTCGCCGGGCTCTTCAATCCCGCTTCGCTCGATGCAGAGGAGCGCAAGCTGGCCGTGGAGTACGGGATAAAATCCCTGCAGCTTGCGGCAGAGCTGGGCGCCTCCCTGGTCGTCTACCACCTTGGCGCGATCCCGATGGAATTCAGGATGAAGGAGCTTTTTACCTTGCATGACGAGGCGGGGGAGGATTCGTCCGAATTTCAGCAGCGGATCCGGGTACTGCAGGAAGAGAGGGCCGCCCAAATTGGCCCTTATCTCTCCATGCTGTTGCGCACCGTCGAGGCTCTGCATCGCGAGGCGCTCAAACTCGGGGTGTTGATCGGCGTCGAGAATCGCTACCGTCTGTCGCAGATCCCGATAGGCGCCGAATTCGACCTTCTGTTCGGCGAGTTTGCGGGCGGGCAGCTGCGCTACTGGCACGATGTCGGTCACGCGGAAATTTTTGCCCGGCTTGGGTTGCTCGATCATGAACGCGATTTCCTTGAGCGCTTCAAGGATCAGCTGGCGGGGATGCACATTCATGACATCCGCGGTTTCAAGGATCATCTGGCCCCGGGCATGGGCAGCTTCGATTTCCGGCGCCTGACCCCCTGGTTGCACGAAGAGAGCCTGCGGATCATCGAGGCGCATGATCCGGTGACGCTGGAACAGCTTCGGGAAGGTGTGCAGGTTCTGCAGCAGGCGGGGGTGATGTGAGACCCCGGATCGGCATCACCCTGGGCGATCCGGCCGGTATCGGCCCCGAGATCGTCCTCAAGGCCCTCGCCCAGCCGCGGGTCCGCGAAAAGATCGATCCCCTTCTTTTCGGCGACCGGGCGGTGCTGGACCAGGCCATGACGCAGACGGGGCTGCACCTGCCGCTGCACGTTATCGGCACAGCCGGGGAAGGGCCCGGCGCCGCCCAGGACGGCCGCGCGCGGGGAGAGCAGCGGGCGGTTCCTTCCCCGGAACCGGATCAGCCCGTGCCGCTGGTCGAAGCGGGCCAGATCCTGCAGCCGGTCGCGATGGGGCAAGTGGACGGCCGCTGCGGCGCGGCGGCCTTTGGCTATATCCGCACGGCGATCGCGTGGGCCCTGGCCGGCGAGGTGCAGGCCCTGGTGACCGCCCCGATCAACAAGGCTTCGCTGCAACAGGGCGGCGTGCCCTACATCGACCATTCCGAAATGCTGGCGGGGCTCACCGCCAGCCCCAAGCCGATGACCTTGTTCGTGGTGGACACTCTGCGTATCTTTTTTCTCACCAAGCACATCCCGCTGCGGCGGGTTGCGGACGCGCTGACAATTCCCGCGGTGGTCGAGGGGCTGGTGGAGAGCGACCGCGGCCTGCGCCAGCTCGGTTTGACCCGCCGCCGCATTGCCGTGGCGGCCCTCAATCCCCATGCCAGCGACGCGGGACTTTTTGGCGATGAAGAGGCGCGCATCCTCGCGCCCGCGGTGGCGGAGGCGTGCCGCCTCGGTCTTGATATATGCGGACCGGTGCCGGCGGATTCGGTCTTTCACCTTTGCCGCCAGGGTGAGTACGCGGCTGTGCTCTCTCTGTATCACGACCAGGGCCACATCGCCGCTAAAACTCTCGATTTCCATGGCACCGTCTCTTTCACCCTTGGTTTGCCATTTTTACGCACCACCCCCGATCATGGCACCGCTTTTGCGATCGCGGGAATGAACCAGGCCCGTCCGGAGAGCCTGATCGCGGCGCTGCTGGCAGCGGCTGATTATTGCAATCATTAACTCCCTTCCCGGCGATCGGGAAATAGAACTATAATCCCAAGAAAGGAAACAACATGAAGACCGAAAAAGATCTCCAGGATGCCTTTGCCGGCGAAAGCCAGGCCAACCGCACCTACCTCGCTTTTGCCAAAAAGGCCGAGGCCGAGGGCTACCCCATGGTTGCCAAACTCTTCCGCGCCGCTGCAGAGGCCGAGACCATCCACGCCCATGCGCATTTGCGTGTTTTGGGACGGGTCAAATCCACCCTGGAGAATCTTCAAGCTGCAGCCGATGGTGAGGCCTATGAATTCAAGACCATGTACCCCGAATTCCTCAAGGATGCCGAGGCTGAAGGGAACAAGGCCGCGACCTCCAGTTTCACCTTTGCGATGAAGGCCGAAAAGATCCACAATGAACTCTATCTCAAGGCCGTCGAAGCGCTCAAGGCGGGCAAGGATCTGAGCACCGCCAAGATCTATCTCTGTCCGGTTTGCGGCAATGTCGAGATCGGCGAGGATGGCGATGAAAAATGTGAAATCTGCGGCACCAGCCGGGAGAAATTCATCGTCATATGAAGAATGCAGCGTAGCCCTGGCGTTCACGCGGGCGCCAGGGCGGCTGCCCTGCAGTTCTATCCAACTCTCATTTCTACCATTCCCCCCCATTCACCTGAACCACTGGCCTTTCACTGTTTTAATCCTTTCTGTCCTGACTCTGCTCTTCCTATCCTCAGGGCGCCATGGCTTCATGAGTCGCACGAGGAAAAACATCCAAATCTGGAAAAAAAAGTAAAAAATTTTCTAATTGCCCACCGGCTGCGCCTATAATAAGAACAAGAACTGGCTCGGAGAAATCTGCCTTGGATGAAGATGCCGCGGGCCTGGTCGCATACCGGAAAGTGTACGCGGCGCCGCCGGCCGATCCAGCTTGCCAAGCCATACCGCGCACCCGGGATATGCCTGGCCGTGCGGAGCGTTGTGGGGGTGATGAATAAACCAGGAGATTATCCCGCGAGGTTCTCATGCCTGCAAAACTAGTAGAGATGACCGGTGCGAGGCGCTCATTTGTCTTGACCGATGCGGAAACGACGATCGGCAGAAGCCACACCAACGACATCGTCCTTCCGGACATGAAAGTGTCGAAACATCATGCCCGGATCATTCAGCGGAGCAAAGGATTCTATCTCGAGGATGCTGGCAGCTCCAACGGCACCTATCTGGACAACACCAGCATCAAATTGGTTCACCTCCGTTCGCACGACACTTTCAGAATCGGCGCCAGCGAATTCCAGTTTTTCGAGAGTACTGTATCCCATCCTGTTATCTGGTCGCCCCGGTACACGCCCCCCTCCACAGCCCATGCGCCATTGCCCGCCTCCGCCAAGCCAACCGTCCGCTCTCCCTATCTCTATCCCCTGCTGATCGGAGGGGGTGTATTTGTTTTCGTCCTGCTCATGATTTTTTTTCTGCCATTACATGCCGTTCAAAGTGGTCAGATAACCACATGCAAAATATGCAATAAAGAGGTAACCAATACGGTAACCTCTCATCATGTCTCCTTCCTTGAGAAAAATAACTATTCGGTCACCCATGATCAAGGATATTGTGAATCTTGCGGGATGGTGCAAGTGCCTTACACCGTCAGTATGCACTGCAAGGAGTGTGGCACCGCTTACCAAAGAGAGCAGCACTCGGCGCCGCGCCGGGAAGAGAAGCGGGACGAAGATCGAACCGAGGGATTCTGTTCCGTCAAGTGTGAAATTATCTATAATTTAAAGGTCGCCACTGATAGGGGCGGGGGAGGATTTAATCCCTTTGACTTGCTTCCGTGAAAGAAAAGGCTGGATACCTGATGAAATGTCCCTCTTGTAATGCCCATGTCGAGGCGGATACCCGTTTTTGCGGCGCCTGCGGCTGTAAGATGTCAGGCGCCGGGAATGAATCCGGCGCCTGGCTCATCACGGTTGGCCGTTCACCCGATAATACCTTGGTCATCGATCATCCCGGGGTCTCCGCGCACCATGCGCAGCTCCGCGTCGAAGGGAATACGATCGTTCTCGAAGACCTGAACTCCAGCAACGGCACTTATGTGAACGGCAAAAAAATCATCATTCAGGCCGTCTCCCGCCGCGATTTAGTCACCTTTGGCCAGCATGTTTCGCTGGATTGGCAGGAATTTGAAAACCTGTTGACATCGGCCAGCCCCATCCTGTTCAATCCGCCGGTTGCGCAAAACTACGTTTCATCCATGCCGGTGGTGGCGCGGCAATCCGTTTCTGCCCAACCAACGCCGCAATTCCCGGCGCAGAGCCTTGCCCCCGCGCAGGCTCGTCCAAATGCCTACGCCGGCCTGGGAAGTGAGATGGCTTTTGCCCTCCATGCCAACAAATCCTTCACGGGAAAGGCTTTCCTGGCGCTTTTACTGTACTATATAGGATTTTGGTTCCTTGGATTCATATCCAACATCATCTTTTTGAGCGATGCCAACCGAACCAAGAGATTGATCGGTTCGAATCCGCCGGGGTACGGCTGCCTGACGACCCTGCTGGTGGTGCATATCGCTTTGCCGCTCCTGATTTTGATCATTTTTCTTGGATTGGGAATTCATCTCTATCGCTGAATGCGGGTGCACTTCAGGATCATGAACATACGAACTGGGAGAGTGAGAAACGATGAACCAATCGGACATTATACGAGATTACAAAATCTTGCGGCCGCTGGGCAGCGGCGGAATGGGGACGGTCTATCTGGCCGAAGACTCGCTGCTTGAGCGGCAGGTAGCGATCAAGGTACTCAACCCCACGCTCACTCAAGACGAGCAGTTCGTCGAACGGTTCCGGCGGGAGGCCAAGATCCAGTCCACACTCATCCACCCCCATATTGTCTCCCTGTTTACGTTCTTCTTTGATGCCGGGCAGTATTGCATGGTGATGGAATATGCACCAGGAAGAACCCTCCGCCAGTTGATTACCGAAGAGGGGAAGCTGGCGGAGGATCGCGCCATCCCTCTTTTTGTACAGATTTTACATGCTGTCGAGTACGCGCATAGCAGGGGCGTGGTGCACCGCGACTTGAAGCCGGGAAACATCCTCATCTCGGAGGAGGATCAGGTCAAGGTTATGGATTTCGGGATCGCCAAAATGATGGGGGATGCCGGGATGACGCGCACCGGCGCCAAGCTTGGCACGGTTTATTATATGAGCCCCGAACAAGTCCGCGCCCAAAAAGACATCGATCAGAGAACGGATATTTATAGTCTGGGCATGATGCTCTATGAGATGCTCACCGGCGTGTTGCCCCTCAACACGGACACCGAGAGCGATTTCGAGATCATGAAGCAGATCATTGCGGAGGAATGGCCCGATCCGATACTCCACAATCGCTCGATCTCGCCAAGGAGCAACAAGGCCATTGCTCTGGCTGTGCGGAAAAAACGCGAGGAGCGGTTCGCGGCTGCCGGCCAGTTTCTTGAGGCCTTGGGCCTGGGAAGCGCCCATGCTGGGCAACCCGGCGCAGCGGTCCGCCGGGTGGGATCTGGAAAAGGCAGTATCGAGGTGGCCGCTGATGAGGGCATGAGCGTTCTGCTCAATGGCAAACGCATCGGCATGAGAACGCCCTGTGAAATTAAAGATCTGGAGTTCGGCAAATACACTTTGCGTGTAGATGGGAAAAGCCACTTCAGTGAACCGGTGGAGGTCGAGATCTCCCGGCCGGGCCAAGTGGTGAAGGTTCAACCAGCGCTGATCCCCTATGGCTGGATCACCGTTAAAACGGCTTATAGCGGGCTCAATCTGAGGATCAACGGAGACCCTGTTCTGTTGAACCAGGCGAACCGGCTGATGCCCGGGACTTACACCATCGAGCCTGAACAGGCTTACCTCAAGCCTGCCGTATTTGAGCTGCAGCCGGGCGAAAAAAAAGTCCTCGACTTTGACACGATTCAGGACAAGGTCCAACTTGAATTCAATACAGGACGGCACAAGACTGAACTGGAAATCACCCATCAGGACTCCGGGAGTATTTTCAAGGAGCAGGTTACTGGAATCAAGAGCCTGGAGCTCATGCCCGGCACCCACGCACTGCGAATCCTCTCCCCGCCCTGCAAAACGGTCCGAGAAGTGATGCTTCAGCATGGATGCCAGCGCGTGGATCTGGAGGAGGATCTGGATCGAATTCGGAAGAGAAAAAAGGTGGTGCGTGGTTTGGTTTGGGCGGCGTGTATTACCCTGCTGCTCACCGGTCCGTCGATCTGGCTGCTGCGCTATTTGCAGCTTTCCGGCGCATGGAATCTGGCGAAAAATACCAACACCTATGCATCCTATGAAGCGTTCTTGGCGGATCATCCGGATAGTAAATTCGCGGCAGAGGCGCAACAGCTTCAGGAAGCCAGCTTCTGGAAGATGCAAGACACCAATACCATCGGGTCTTATGAAACATATCTAAAAAAATACGAGACGGGGGCGCACGCTGAGGAGGCTAAACAAAAGATTGAGTCTCTGCTGCGGCAGAGAATTGACCAGCACCACGCCATACAGGATATGCTGGATTATCGCCATCGATTCGGTAGTTACCCACTGGCCTATGTAGTGAATCGCGCTTATGATGAGGCGAGATGGGATGAGACCAGGCTTAAGGATTCACTGGAGGCTTATGCCTCCTATTTGCAGGAATTTCCTAACGGCGAACACTTCGAGGAGGCACATAACTTGTATGACGATGCGGCTTGGCAGCAGGCCAGCCAAGTTGATACGCCGGATGCCTACCAGCAATATCTCAACCAGTTCTCGGAAGGCCGCCATAAAGCGCAGGCAGAATACAGGATGGTACAGCTCGGGCAATCGGAATCGGAAGAATCTGGGGGCATGGAGTCGTATTCGGTAGCATTCAGGGTAGCTAATCTGAACCCTAATCAGCCATTGAATTTGCAGGAGGAACCCGATATTTTCAGCGCCAAAGTAGTGCAGATCCCCAGGAATGGCATCATTCTTAAGTACCTTGGCGAAAGCAAACAAGTGAATGGAGCGGTTTGGTATCATTTGGAGTACCAGGGTCACCAAGGGTGGGCCAATTCAAGGTTTCTGGAGAAAGGTTATACGAATTAGTCACGCCCGCCCTGGTGGATTCTGGAATCTGGCCCGCGCGCGCCGTAATCCGGTTTAAATGGCCATGGCTGGGTGGGGGTGGAATTGCGGAGAATCCCGGCGGATCAATAGCACCACTATGGGATTTTGGTTGCGGTTTAATCAATGGAAAAGGACTGCGAAATGGCACGTACAGGGATATGTAGATGCAAGCATGTCAGTCGGCCAGGTATTGGCCAGCTGGTGTTTGGGATCGGGCTGCTGATTTTCGAGCTTTGGCCGATGCTGATGCAGGCTGAAGCAGCAGCGCTGCTGCCGGCCTCAGGCGAAATCGGCGCGTGTCCGGGGCTAGAAGCGGCATCACAACAGACAGGATCAACCGGACAAACGGCAGGATCCACACGCTGGAAGGTCGATCCCAGTATGCTTTTTTCTCCTGCAGGAGAGCCGCTCACGCCGGAGGCCGCGCAGTTGATTGCGGCGCTGGAGCTAGAGGGCGGGCAAGGCTTGCCGGTGAGCAGACTTGAGCTGATGACGCTGCTTTCCCGACCGGAGGTCGCGGATGTTTATTACGACAAGATCATTAAAGTGGCGACCCCGGCCAGCTTGGCTATTCAGAAAGAAGAGCATAAGAATTATACCCAGTATTTTCTTGAACATTATTTAGAAACCGGAGTCGCCTTCCTGCATAGCCATCAGGAGATTTTGCAGCGAGCGGAGGAGCACTATGGCGTGCTGCAGAAGGACATTGTCGCCACCTTGATCTGGGAATCCGGGCTGGGCAAGTACACGGGGGATTTCCTGGAAGTTAATATTTTCCTCGGCCAGATCCTGTTTCTCGATGCCGGGCAGAGAGAGGCGGTGGAACAGATGGTCGCTGCCGGCAAACCGAATCCCCTGGATGATCCGGTTTTTGCCCGGAAGGAGAGAATCCGTCTGGACAAGCGAAAAAAATCGGCAATCGCTTATCTGGCCACGCTTTTACGCTACTGCAAAGAAGAGGGCCAGGATCCGTTTACCTTGAAAGGCTCCTGGGGAGGCGCGATGGGCTATGTGCAATTCATGCCGGCCAGCATGAAATATGCCGTCGATGCCGACGGGGATGGCCTCATCAACCTGTATCAATGGCCGGATGCCATCATGAGCGCAGCGAACTACTTAAAAACAGTAGGTCATTATGCACCGGATGAGGCTTCACGTACCAAAGCTTTGCTGCGCTATAATCCCAGCGAGGAATATGCCGCGGGTGTGATCCTCTTGGCCGACACAATCTGGCAGCACTACCTGAATGGTGAATGATGACCAGGGAGGCGTTCACATTCTGTAACCAGCGCAATGAGATCGATAAATTCTACCCCGCTTGCGGTGGCGCAATGAAACCTTGTGACGATGATAATAGGGAGCCGGAATGAATATTGAAGCCAACAGCATGATTCGAGACTACCGCATTTTACGCAAATTGGGCGAGGGCGGAATGGGGACGGTCTATCTAGCCGAGGATACCATGCTGGAGCGGCAGGTGGCGATCAAGATCCTTAACCCCAACCTCACCGAGGATCCGCAGTTTGTCGAGCGTTTTCGCAGCGAAGCCAAGGTGCAGTCCAGGCTCGTTCACCCCCATATCGCTTCGCTGCATACCTTTTTCATCGAGGAGGGCTGCTACTGCATCGTCATGGAGTATGCGGAGGGGAAGACGCTGAAAACTATGATCGAGAACCTCTTGGGGCGGATGCCGGAGGAGAGAGCCTTGCGGATCTTCGACCAGATACTGCAAGCTGTCGGGTATGCGCACAGCAAGGGGATCGTCCATCGCGATCTGAAACCCAGCAACATCATTGTCGATGCCGATGATCGTGTCAAAGTAATGGATTTTGGTATCGCCAAGATCATCGGCGAGAAAGGAATGACCCGCACGGGCGCGAAGATCGGGACGCTCTATTATATGAGTCCCGAACAGGTGCGGGCCCAGAAGGACATCGATCAGAGATCGGATATTTACAGCCTTGCGATCATACTGTACGAGATGCTGACCAAGCAGTTGCCTTTTAATGCCGACACCGAGAGTGATTTCGAGGTCATGCAGGAGATCGTGGAGCGGGAGATCCCTCCTCTCAAGCAACTTGCGCCGGAAGTGAGCCATGCCACCGAGGTCGCACTGGTGGCCGCGGCCGCCAAGGATCGCGAGGCTCGGCTGCAGAGTTGTCAGGCATTCATGAATGCGCTTGCAGGGAGATTGCCAATCCCTAACCAGCAGCACGCATCGCCAGCAGCGGTGCGGCAACCGGTATTCCAAAGCGACGTGAGTCATCGTTTGCGTCCCGGCACTTCAGCCGGAGCCCCATTCATTCCTGATGCCGAACTGACCGGCGTGAATGGCTGGCTTTTATTTTTCTGCATCATTCTCACTGTTCTGGTACCCCTGCAGGTGCTGATCGGGATTATTAATTTCAAGGCCAGTTTCGAGCTCTGGGATCACCTCACTCCGGAAGACAGCGAAAACGTCTACCTGCCGGTGCGGCTGCAGATGATCGTCATGGCTGGCTTGGCGGTCTGGGGGCTTTTTACCGGTACAGGATTGTGGCGGCAAGTCGCTGGAGCGGTGCAGCGAGTCAGGATGTTTTTGAAAATGAACATGATCCTCTCGATTCTGGCAAGCCTCATACCTTTGTTTTTTCTCAGAATAAATTCCGGCCGCTGGGATCAGGTTGTTGGAATTCTGTCGTTCGGGGTGGTTACCAATTTCATCTATTTTATGATCTGGAACTCCTATTTTGCCAAATCAAAACGGGTGGCCAATACCTTCAGAGATGCAGATATGAAGCCGTCTGCTTCGTCCTTTGTGTATCGAGCCATGGACGCGCCCGGGGTGGCGTCCGGGATCAATGTTGCGGATCAACTCCGCAACCGGCTTGAATCCGGGATGAACCTGGAAGGCTCTCCCGGCGATCTCTTCCCGGGATTGTTCCGGAGCAGAATCTTTGCCGACAGATACGTTGTTTGGTACGGTGCAGCTTACCTGGGCGTGAGCGTGTTTATGCTGGCCCTCAGTCTGAAGGGTCACGGTTTTTATCGAGTATTTAATGTTCTTTTTGCTCTGCCGCAGCTTGGGCTGGTCATTTTCCTGCACAACCGCTTCGCTGACCAGGTGAAGCAGATGCGGTTAATTGCGCTTTGCGGTGTGGTCGCCTCGTTGGCCGGAATGATTGGGTGCATCGGGTTGCTGTTTGATGCCTATGGTTTCTATCGCGAATCCGGATTTTGGTTTTCCAGTTTTTCTTTACTCTCCGCCGCCTGGCTGAGTTGGCTTGGTCTGGCGTTGATAAAAGGGAATTTAACGCGAGGCTATTTTTCTGCCACGACCTTCGGCTTGGGCCTGGTACTTTTTGTCTCCCGAATATCCATATTGGGGCAATTAATGGAAGCCGGAGTATCCATAATGGGGCTCATCCTCCCGGGGATGCAAGCCATCTGGGCGATCACACTGTTGCTATTCATCCACGGAAATCGACGACTGGAGTGACGTCCTGTCTTTGGCCGGGGCTTTCATGGAGAACCCAAGGATTGAAGTTCATTGCATGGAGGTGTTATGATTTGTACATCGTGCAACAAGGAAAATTCCGCCGGCATGCGGTTCTGCAAATACTGCGGCAAAGCGCTGGGTGATGCCTTGCGAACCTGCGCCAACGGGCATAATTATGATTCCGGCTTGAGCCGCTGCCCCTACTGCCCTGAAGCGGACAGCGGGCGCACACTGGTCGAAACCAGCGACAAGCGCACGCTGCTCGAACGGAATGGCGCGGAGAGCCCCGGATCCGCCCATTCCGACACGGTCATTGATCCCTTTACACCGGCCAACCCCCGCGGCACGATGCGTGGAGACCGGACGGTGATCGACACCGTCGGCCCGACCCTGGTGAAGAGGGATGGAATGGGCGGACGGTCGGACAAGACGGTGATCATGGATTCTTCCAGCGCGCCGGGCCCTGCTGGCGGCCCGTCCATGCAGTCCGCTCACAAACTAGTCGGCTGGCTGGCTACGTATGATCTCCAGCCCAGCGGCACCGATTTCCGCGTGGTTGAGGGTCGCAACAAGATCGGCAAAAGCGCCAGCAACGATATCGTCATTAACCGCCCGGGCGTTTCGGAAGAACACTGTCTGCTCCTGTTTCGCGATGGCAAGTTCTATCTCCAGGATCAATTGTCGACCAATGGCACTTTTGTGAACGGTGCCTCGATCGAAGATAAGGTGACGCTCGAGGAAAATGATGTGCTCAAGATCGGGAGTGTTGTCCTAAAATTCAAGGTCGTCGGCTCGTTCTGACCGAGGGCCGGACGATTCCGCCGGCCGGGTTTTGACAGCAATGAAAAGCAGGAGAATAAAAATGCGATGCTCAAGATGTATCAGCCTGATCCTGTTTATCATCAACGCAGCAGTGGCCTCTGATTTCCAGCTGCGTCCGATGCAGACCGACGCCAGCCATTTCCCCCGGATGACGACCAGGCTTCTGGTCTATGATGAAAAAAGGGAAGCGATGGGTTCCTTGACAGCGTCCCAGTTCACCGTGGCCGTCGATGCGAAGCCGGCGACAGCGGTTTCGGTTACGACCGCAGAAAAATCGGGCGTCGGCTATCATATTCTGCTGTGTGTGGATGTGTCCGGTTCGATGACGGGTTCGCCGCTGGCGACACTGAAAAAAAGCGCGACAGCCTTCATTACGAGTCTGCGTAATGAGGACGATCTGGCCATCATCGGGCTGGCTGATAAAGTGACGCTGATCAGTGATTTCAGCAGCGATCAGGATTACCTCCGCGAAAAAATCAGTTCCCTGACCACAACCGGGACCCATTCCCTGCTCTATTGCGGCCTCAATGATGGTCTAAAACGCTTGAGCGAAAGAACGGACAAGCCGGGCAGGGCCCTGATCCTGATCAGTGACGGCAAAAATGAAGACCCCGCTAGCTCCTATACGGAAAATGATGTCATCGAACTGGCGCAAAAGCAAGGCATCCCGATTTTTGCGATCGGCTTCTCCAAGATCGATCCCTCCTATCTGCGCTCCCTGGAACGCATGGCCGAGAAGACCGGAGGTAACTATTACGCGACCGCGGCAGAATCGGAGTTGGAAGCCCAGCAACAGAAATTGTATGACCAGCTTAAAAAGGTCTACATCCTCGATTACTTGGCTGCTGATACGCCGACCGATGGTCTTGCACATACGGCTGTGTTGACCGTCGACCTGGGGGGGATCAGACGGACGGTGCAAACGGCGTTCACAGCGCCCTACATCGCGCCGCCCCGGGTGACCCGGCCATGGTGGCCATACGCACTGTCGGGCGGCGTGCTGCTGCTCTTAGCGGCGGGATCCCTCTTTTGGATTGTTAAAAATCGCAAGAACCGGCGCCGCGAAGAGGAGCGCGCCAGAGCCGCGGCTGAGGAGGAACATCAGCGGGAACTAGCCGACGAACGCAACCGGAGGGAGGATCTGGAAAGAAAAATCATCTCCGCCCATCTGGAAGCCGAAAAGCGCAGCCGGCCTAGTGCTGAAGAAAGACCCCAGGCAGAGACCAGACCCAATCGCGATAAGACGATGATCCTGAGTAATTCAGCCTCTCCAGCGCGAGCGTATGACGGATTGCGGGTCGAGATCATGGTGGGAGAGTTGCAGGGCGCCCGGATCGATATCAACCGCGCAGGGGCGACCATTGGCAGGGCAAAAGACAATACCATCGTCCTGCCGGAGAACACGGTGTCGGGACATCACGCCCGGATAAGTTATGGGCGCGGTTTCCAGATCGAAGATCTCGATTCATCCAACGGCACCTTCGTCAATGGCCAACGGATCACGCGATCGATGATCGCAGACGGTGACACGGTCAAGATCGGACGTGTGGAGGGGATATTTCGGCTGTTTTAACGGCGCCGCTAAACCAGGAATCAGGAGAAGTGTTTGAAAAACAGATCCATTCAAATCGGCAATTGCACCGACGTCGGGATGGTGCGATCACAGAATCAGGACTATTACGGCGCCTATGAGGGGAAGTATGGCTCCTTGATCATCGTCGCCGATGGCATGGGCGGCCACGAAGGAGGTGAAACCGCCTCCAGGCTGACGGTGGAGGGTGTCCGGGACCATTTTGCAGGGCTGCCCGCGGAATTTACCCCGCGCGCAGAGCTTGCACAATCGCTCCACGAGGCCAACCGCCGAATCATGGCGAGGGCTGCCGACACTTCAGAACTGGTGGATATGGGTTCGACGGCCGTGGTGCTGTTGTTGCGGGACGAGCAGGCCTATACCGCCCATATCGGCGATAGCCGGATTTATCTGGTTCGCAAACAACAGCTCTACCAACTGACCAAAGATCATTCGTTGGTACAGCAGATGATTGATGCCAATATGATCTCGGCAGCCGATGCCCGAAGCCATCCGCAAAAAAATGTCATCACCCGGGCATTGGGAGCGAATAAAAAGGGGGAACCGGAGGTCTCCCAGGCCATTTCCACTTTCCAGGGGGATACCTTTATCCTTTGTACGGACGGCCTGCTCGATTATGTCATCGAGGCGGAAATGATCCGGATTGCTTCCGAACACCCGCCGCAAAAAGCGGCCGAGCTTATGGTGGAAATGGCCAAACTGAGAGGCGGGGCGGATAATATCACCGTTCAGGTGGTGCGGGTCGTCAAGGGCAAACATCCCCCGATGAGCCAGAGCACCAGGAGAGCGCTGGCGAGACTGGCACTGGCCGCGGCGCTGATCATCAGCAGCGCCGGGCTGAGTTACCTGCTCATGGGTCCCTCCTCCAGTGAGAAGAAGGTCAGCGATGGGAGAACAGTGCGCGATTCCACAACCGGCATTGAAAGGCGGGAATCCTTCTCGGGCGGGAAGAGAGCCGCAGGCCAACCTACTTTGTCCAAGGCCGGGACACCCATCATCGCCATCGATATCGGCCATGCCGAGAGCGGCAGCGATGAAAAAAGCTCCATCGGCCGGAACGAGGCGCTTTGTAGCGAGGCGTTGGCCCGCACCCTTGTGATTCAGCTCAAAGAGGCTGGCTTTGACAGCTCATTTATTATCCCGACAGAACCGGGAAATCCATCCGTCCAGTCCAGACTTGCAACGGCTCGCGCGCGCAACGCATATCTGATGCTTTCCTTGCGCGCCGGAACGATCCAGCCAAGCGGATGGAAAAGCAAATCCTCGGACGAAAAAAAACAGATCCTTGAGAAATGCTCTGGCTATGCTATTGTAATTTCGGACAAGGATTCTCCCCGAGCCGCAGAAAACAGTAAGTTGGGCCAGCTGATTGGCAGCCATCTGCGCGAGGTCGATCTGCCGCCTTTCAGAGAGAGCGCAAAGATGAACAGCAACAACCGCCGCGCGCTGGATGATAACGGTGTTTATCGGCATAATGAGTTGGAGATCTTGAAGCAAGCGACCATACCCGTCGTGCGGATAGAATATGGCATCCTCAAGAACCGCCGCGATGAAAAAAAATTGCAGGATCCTGAATACATCGAGAAAATGGCAAAGGCCATCGTCGAAGCCCTGCAAGAATATTCCACCAGCTCGATAGCCAGGCGAGGCAAGGATCATGATTGAAGAGCACACGGGCGCCCAAGGCGCCCGCGACAAGAGATGCTCGGGAGCTCATCTCCAGAACCAAATGAATGCCGACAGGCGGCGCTATGTTAATCATTGGATCCCTGATACGAAACTATAAAATCCTCCAGAAATTGGGTGAAGGGGGCATGGGTATCGTCTATCTTGCGGAAGATACGCTGCTGGAGAGGCACGTCGCGATTAAAACACTGAGTCCTCAGTTCGCGCAGGACGAGCAGTTGGTCAGCAGATTCCGCCAGGAGGCGAGGCTACAAGCCAGCCTCATCCATCCGCACATTGTGGCGTTGTACGATTTTTTCCAGGAGTATGCGACTTACTGCATGATGCTTGAATATGCCCGCGGCATAACTCTGAAGGAGCTGCTGGAGAAGGAGGGTCCACTTGGCGAAACCAGGGCCTTGTCGATGTTCGGGCAAATGCTCCAGGGAGTTTGGTACGCGCATGGCAAGAACATCATTCATCGGGATATAAAACCGGGAAACATCATTGTCGATGACTCGGACATGATCAAGGTGATGGATTTCGGCATTGCCAAGGTCCTGGGGGACAAAGGAATGACCCGTACCGGCGCCAAAGTGGGAACCATCATATATATGAGCCCTGAACAGGTGCGGGCCGAAAAGGATATCGACCACCGAACCGATATCTACAGTCTCGGGATCACCCTGTATGAGATGCTGACAGGCCGGGCTCCCTATCATGGAACGGGCGAAAGCGATTTCGAACTGATGCGGGAGATAGTGATAGGAGAGGTGACCGATCCGCGCGAATTCAATCCGAACCTTTCGCACACGACGGTGGAACTCTTACGCCGATGCACGGCGAAGAACCGGGGGGAGCGATTCCATGGGTGCGATGAGATCCTGAAGTTTATGCAAGGTACTCCACCGGCACGCCGTTCCCTCGCGGCGGATGCTGCTGCAAAAAGGCCAACACCACCGCCGCAGCGGGAAGCCAGGGCGGAGGAACCCAAAGCAGAAGTTTCATTCAGCAGACGTAAGACTCTGTGGGCGGTTCTCATTGCGGGCCTGGCTATCCTGCTGGGCAGCGCTGTTTTCTCGCTTTTGCATCAGGAACAAAGGATAGAAAAAGTCCATTCGAATACAAACACGGACACCCGTTCCTCCAGAAACAGCCGTGATGCGCAAGCAGCTGAAGAAAGAAGCATCGCCGATTTTGTACAAAACGTCATCAGCCTCTCGAACCGCAAGGATATCCAAGGGCTGCTAAACTGCTATGACGACTATACCAACTACTTTGGCAAGGGCGTGGTGTCCAAGGATTTCATCCGCAAGGACAAGATCAGCTATTTCAGCGGATTTGATCGTATTCATTACTGGCTCGACGGAGAGATCACCCATTTTCCGGCACTCGTCTCCGGGGTTAGAAAGGTCCAATTCAGGTTAGGTTTTTCGGTCCACAGCGCGAGAAGAAAACTGACCATCGAGGGGATAGCCACGGACACACTCAAAATTGCCATGACCGCAAATGGCCTGCGCATTCTTGATGAAAAACAGAAGAATCTGACCTCCCGAAAGATCCGTGATTAGAAAATGGTCCCCCTTTATGCTCTCCTGGAGTGCCATATTGATCAGCCTGTTTTTTGCCGATGCCTTGGACCGCCACCAGTTTATGGTCGCGATCGATATCGGACATTCAATAGACCATTCGGGTGCCGTCAGCTGCACTGGATTAAGGGAGTATGAGTATAACCGGAGGGTGGCCGAGCGGTTAAGAGATCTTTTCAAGCGTGAAGAGGGGGCCAATGCTTTCATCATCAATCCCGACGGGAAAAATATGCCGCTGGCTGAGAGAGCCCGATATGCCTCTGATCAAAAAGCAGATCTCCTGCTCTCCCTCCATCATGATTCAGTCCAACCGCACCATCTCCAGTATCGCAGATCCAATGACACTTTATATCATTTTTGCGATCGGTATACGGGATACTCCCTTTTTATTTCGCAGGCAGAGCCTTTCGCGGCAGCTAATATGAAGCTGGCGTTGTGCATCGGCAGGGTCTTGTCAGCCCAAGGTTTTCATCCCAGCTATCACCATGCTGAAAACATTGCGGGGGAGAACAGGATCTTGCTGGATTCGTTGGGAATATACCAATTCGATGAACTTGCGCTGCTGCGGAACGCGCGGACGCCCGCGGTTTTAATCGAATGCGGCATCCTGGTGAATAGAGAAGAGGAAAAGAGGATGAGGGAGAGAGAGTGGACAGATCGATTTTGCCGGGCTCTCAAGGAGGCAGTAGACATTTTTATCCGATCCAGGGCGGATTCACAGCACCTTTTCTTGATGCCCCAAAAAGAAGAGTCCCACCCGGATGTCATCAACTAAAAATCAGGGGGCTGCGGGTTAGACAAAGCCGGTAACAATACAAAAAGGTGACCTTTTTGCTGGAAATAGAACAGAGTGATTGTCGTACGCGGCGCGAGGTGCCAGGTGGGCGCCAGATTTCAGGGGGTACGCTGGTAAATTTTCCCTTGACAGAGAAAGATTTAATCCCTATATTTCTTAAATTATTCAGAGGAACCTATGCAAAGTATCCATTCCCGCATCCTCTCCAACATCCAGACCAGCACGAGCTGGTGGTGGTGGCGTATGTCCGTACGGAGCGGGAATGAGAGGTGCACCGGTCACTAAACCTCACCATCATCAGGCTAATTTCAGCCCGCTGCGTACAAAGAGCAGCGGGCTTTTTTTATGCCCCTAACCCGTTGGAGGAACACCATGCAAGCCACCAAGATCCTGCTCGACGAAAGTGAAATGCCGCGGCAATGGTATAACATCGTCGCTGATTTCCCCAAGCCGCCGTTGCCGCCGCTCGGGCCGGACGGCAAGCCGATCGGTCCTGAAAAGCTCGCCCCGGTTTTTCCGATGAATCTGATCGAAATGGAGATGGCCACCGCGCGCTGGATTGACATTCCCGATGAGGTGCAGGCCATTTACAAAATGTGGCGTCCCTCTCCCCTGGTGCGGGCCTACGGTCTGGAAAAAGCCCTCGGCACACCGGCGCGCATCTATTATAAAAACGAGAGCCTCAGTCCCGCCGGCAGCCACAAGCCCAACGCTGCGGTGCCGCAAGCCTATTACAACAAGATCGCCGGGATCAAGCGCATCACTACCGAGACCGGGGCCGGGCAGTGGGGCTGTGCCCTCGCGTTCGCCTGCGTCCTGATGGAGCTGGAGTGCAAGGTCTATATGGTGCGGGTCAGCTTCGACCAGAAACCCTTCCGCCGCCTGATGATGGAAACCTGGGGCGCCCAGTGCGTCGCCAGCCCCAGCACCGACACCCAGGCCGGGCGCCACATGCTGCAGGAGAATCCCGAGACCCCGGGCAGCCTCGGCGGGGCGATCAGCGAGGCGGTGGAGGATGCGGTGAGCGATCCCACCGGCGCAACCCGCTATTCACTCGGCAGCGTGCTCAACCACGTGCTCCTGTTCCAGACGGTCATTGGCCTCGAAGCCAAACAGCAGTTGGCCAAGGCGGGTGAGAAAAAGATCGACAAGGTGATTGGCTGCGTCGGCGGCGGCAGCAACTTTGCCGGCATCGCCTTCCCCTTTATGCTCGACAAAATCAATGGCGCCGATATCGAGATCATCCCGGTGGAGCCAAGCTCCTGCCCGAGCATGACGCGCGCCCCCTTCGGCTATGATCATGGCGATCTGGCGGAGATGACGCCGCTGCTGGCGATGCATTCGCTCGGCCATTCCTTTGTGCCGCCGCCGATCCATGCCGGCGGGCTGCGTTATCACGGCGTCGCGCCCCTGGTCAGCCATGCCATCAATCTCGGACTGGCCAATCCGCGCGCGGTGGACCAGCTCGATATTTACGACGCCGGGGTCACCTTTGCCCGCAGTGAGGGGATCATCCCCGCGCCCGAGAGCTGCCATGCCATCGCCGCCGCCATTCAGGAGGCGAACAAGGCCAAAGAGGAGGGCCGGGAACGGGTCATTCTCTTCAATCTCAGCGGCCACGGCCTGATGGATCTCAAGGGCTATGATTCCTACTTCCGCGGCAATCTGATCAACTATCCCCTCCCCGAGGAGGAGATCGCCAAATCGATCGCGGCGTTGAGCAAATATCCCAAGCCGGCGCAGTTCTAGGCCATCTTCCGGGGCCGGGTCCGCGCATACTGCGGGCCCGGCCTGCCCCGGAGGGGCACCTGGTCAGACAGAACTCTGGGTGCTGCTTCGGCGTCCGCGCATACTGCGGGCCCGGCCGCGCCGGAGACCTCCCGGCCCTTAATACCGCTGCTCCC
>DAOQAG010000024.1:0-26038 GCA_035353815.1 bacterium | reverse complement strand
CGCCGGCTCCTCGCCGCTGCGCCCGCAGCACA
Source organism: bacterium (assembly GCA_035353815.1). Taxonomy (GTDB): domain Bacteria; phylum Zhuqueibacterota; class Zhuqueibacteria; order Residuimicrobiales; family Residuimicrobiaceae; genus JAKPUX01. The sequence continues at coordinate 26,006 of DAOQAG010000024.1, read as the reverse complement.
CAAAAAAAGCATTTCATTCCCAGCGTAAATAGTCGTATCTTTAATACACTTGCATCCGATCAAACCACCGCGATATCTTCATGAGTGAACCATTGCTGCTCTATCTGCGGCAGCGCCAGGGACCGGTCCATGCTGCCGAGCTTGCCGCCGAGGCGCTCAAACTGCAGAACGTGCCGGCCGGTGTCGCCGCCCGACTCATCGACTCTCTTCTCGCCGGCGAGGAGCGCGTCGATCGCGTCGCCGAGGATACCTATCTCTACCGGGGAGCGCCGGAGGCTCTTTTGGTCGCGCGCGGCTGGCTCCTCTGCAGCGCCTTGCCGGAACGCGCCAGCCGCTGGCAGGAGTGGCAGGCACTGGGGTGTGTGCGGTGGTGTGCAGGACGTGTCGAAGCGATAGCCACGATCACCGCCGCCGAGGAGCCGGATTGGCCCGGGCGGATCGCCCGATTCTTGCGCCGCCTGCAGGCCGAGGCACTCGATGAGGCCCTGCTTTTCTCCGGCTTCGGCAATCAGGCCAGCCTCCTGCGCCGCGCGGCCGCCGATCTCCTCGAGCATCCCCTGAGCAATCCGCTACTGGCCCTGCGTCCGCTTGCGGTCCGGCTCTGGCCCGAGGCCCGCCTGACGGGCCCGGAGGAGCTCGCCGCCCGGCTCGGCCTGCCCGCCTGGAGCGGGGCGGAGATCGCCCCGGCACTGGAGCAGCTCGCCGCCATCTGGGCCGGCTTGGTCGAGCTTCTCGCCGCGCGCGGGATCGTGACCCCGGGGCAGCTTGCCGAATTCATGGCGAGCGCGGAAGCGGCTCTGGACTGGAGTCCCTACGATTTTGACGCCGATTTTATCGCCTCCTTGCCGGAAACCCCGGGAGTCTATTTGATGCGGGATCGCGAGGAGACGGTGATCTATGTCGGCAAGGCCGCAAACCTCGCCCGGCGCGTCAAGAGTTATTTCGCTGCCGGCGCGGAAGTGGATGCCAAGCTGGAGCAAATCCGTCGCCGGCTCTTCCGCCTCGAGATCCGGGAGGTCGGTTCTGAACTGGCCGCCCTGCTGCTCGAGCAGCGCTTCATCCGCCGCTTCGATCCCGCAATCAACCGTCAGATTCAGGTGCAGGAGCGCCCGCACCGGCAGCGCGCCCGCTTTCCGCGGATCCTGGTTCTGCCCGCCGCTGTGCCGGAGTGGCTGCAGCTTTTTTTTCTCCATCCGGAGCGGGGGCTCGCCTCGTTCTGGCTGGCGCGGGATTATGCGCAGCCGGGGGTGCTGCCGCCGTGCTGCGCCGCCTGGCAGGAGAGTAACAGCACCGGCGTAAGCGGCGAGGGGGATCTGCTGCGGAACAAGCGTGCACTGATGGCTGCGGTGCGCCGGTTTTACTGGGAGGGCTCAGGATCGGGCGATCCTGACGCGGCGGAATTGGCCTGGTCCTGGCTGGGCAGCCAGGCGGCGCCGGTGCCCGGCATCGACCTGCGCCGTATCGCCGCGCCGGCCGAGGCTGTGCGGCTCCTTGAAGAGTACCGTTTGCGCTTGACCGACTGGGATGACCGGGTGATTTTCACCTGACCGGCCTGCCGGGATACGGTACATAAGCTCTCCGCGGCAGCGGAGAAACCTCATACGGGGAAGAAAGCGGTTTATGAAGCGGGGATACGGACATATTGCGGTGCAGCAGGCCCGGCTCCTGGCCGCGGCGCTGGTGCTGGCGGCGCTGCTGCTGGTGGCGCCCCTGCCGGCGCAGACGCCCGCGGCGATCACTTCACCCGCCGCTTTTCTGGGGTTCACGCCGGGCGAGGATTTCCGCCTGGCCGACGCCGAGACCATCCTCGCCTATTTCCGGCTGCTCGACCGCCAGAGCCCCCGCCTGCAAGTGCAGCGGCTCGGGCAATCCACCCAGGGCCGGAGCTTCTGGATGGCGGTGATCTCCTCCCCGGAGAATCTGGCCAATCAGGAGACCCTGATCCAGCTGCAGGCGCAACTCGCCGATCCGCGCGAGCTGGTGCCGGCACAAGCTCGCCGCCTGATGCGCGATGCGCGCGCCGTGGTCTGCATCGCCTGTTCGATCCACCCCATCGAGATCGGCCCCTCCCAGATGTCGATGAACCTGGCGTACCATCTGCTCTCCGACAATTCGGATGCGACACGCGCCATCCTCGACCAGGTCATTCTTTTGCTCATCCCCACCCACAATCCCGACGGCCTGGATGCGGTCGTCGAATGGTATAAAAAATACCGGGATACCCCCTTTGCGGGCGGACCGGTCCCCTTTCTCGATCATCCCTATGCGGGGCATGACATCAACCGCGACTGGGTGCTGCTCAGCCAGCGCGAGACGCGCCTGACGGTCGAGAAGGTCTATAATCTCTGGCACCCTCACGTGGTTTTCGACCTGCATCAGATGGGCTACACCGGTCCGCGCATGTTTCTGCCGCCGTATCAGGATCCCTACGATGATAACATCCCGCCGCTGCTCCAGGCGCAGACAGCGGCCCTCGGCACCGCAATCGCGGCGGAGATGACCGCCGCCGGGATGGCGGGTGTCGCCCATGCCTTTTATTTTGATGCCTTTGCCTCCAGCCGGGCCTATCTCTATTATCATGGCGGCATCCGCTTGCTCGGCGAGATCGCCGCGGCCCGGCTCGCCACGCCGCTGACCCTGACCCCGGGGGATCTCAAGGGCGATGCGGAGATCGCCCCGCTGCAGCGTTCCTGGAGGCAGCCGCTGCCGTGGCAAGGGGGCATCTGGCGCCTCGGGCATATCGTCGACTATGCAGAGAAGGCCAGCATGGCTCTGCTCGACCTCGCCGCCCGCGACCGCGAGGTCTGGCTGGAGCGAAGTTGGCAAGTGCAGAGCGATGCTGTAGCGCCCGGCGACGCGCGCGAGGTCTTTGTGCTGCCGCCGCGGCCTTTTGATCCCCATGCGCAGTATGAGCTGCTTTCGCTGCTGCAGCTGGGGCAGGTGGAGCTGTTCCAGGCGAAGAGCAAGGTGGTGGTTTCCGGCACGCTCTACCCGGAAGAGAGCTATCTCGTCCCGACCGTCCAGCCGAACGGCGGCTGGGCGCGTACCCTGCTGCAGACGAGGCTTTATATCGCGGACGGGGCCGCTGCGGAGAAGCCGTATGATGTGAGCAGCTACAATCTCGCCTATTCCTTCGGGGTCAAGGTGCTCGAGGGCCGGGGCGAGATTCTCGGCGACATCGAGAAAGTGGGCAAGCTGCCCTTGCCGGCTGCCGGAGTGATCGACCAGCCCGAGCGCAGCGGCTTTTTCCTCGATTATCGGACCCAGGCCGCCAATCGTGTGGTCAACCGCCTCCTCGCTGCCGGGGTGCCGGTCTATTGGCTCAAGGAGACCCAGCGCACCGCTCGCGAGGTCTGGCCGGCGGGCAGCTGCTGGATCGTCACTGATTCGCTCAAGCTGCTGCAGGATCTTGCGCGCATCTATCATGTCACCTTTTCGGCCGGCAAGCTGCGTTCGCCGCAGCCGGCCTGGCGCTTGCGGGCGCCGCGCATCGGCCTCTATACCAGCTATCTGGCGGAGAGCGATGAAGGCTGGACCCGCTTTGTGCTGGAGAGCAACGAGTTTCCCTACGACCGCATCATCAATCCCACAGTGCAACGCGGCGATCTGCGCCGGCAATATGATGTCATCATCCTGCCCTCACAGCCGGCCGAGGTGATCCTCGAGGGGGCCCAGCCCGGTCGGATGCCCGAGTTGTTCAATGGCGGCATCGGCGCCGCCGGGAATCAGGAGCTGCGGCTTTTCGTCGAGAGCGGTGGGACGCTGATCGCCCTCAACCGCGCCTGCGGCGTGCCGCTGCAGTGGGAGCTTCCGGTTCGGGATGTGACGGCGGCGGCGGGCGAGGCCGAGCTGTTCGTGCCGGGGGCCTTTTTGCGTGCGACCTTCCAGGGTGGGCATCCGCTCGGGTACGGGATGCCGACCGATCTCAACATTTTCTTCCATTTCAGCCCGGCGTTTGTCGTGGAGAGCGGTGAAGCGGTGCTGGTCTATCCCAACGAGCGGCTGCTGCAGGATGGCTATGCCCGGGGGGAAGGGCAGCTCACCGGCAGGGCGGCCCTGGCCTGGGTGCCCCGGGGGGAGGGACATGTGGAGCTGGTCGGTTTTCGTCCGCAATTCCGCGCCCAGACGCGGGCCACCTTCAAGGTGCTTTTTAATGGGCTCCTGCTCAGTGCCGCCAGCGAGGCGGTTTGTCCCTGAGGCCGATGCGCGGGAATGTTTTACCGGGCATCAGGTGTTCTTAATAGGTATCTCGCCAAACACGGAGGGGATATGGCAGAAAAAATCCGGCCGTTTCTGGCCATCAACAAGCAGTGGATGATCAAAAAGATCCTCGTCACCTATTTCCGTGCGAAAAATACCTTTGCCAATATCGATCGCGAGGTTCAGTCCGGCCGTGATGTCGATTTCGAGCGCATGTTAAAGCTCTCCGACGTGCTCTTTGGCATCAAGGAGGATATGCACCTGCTCTTTCAACGCAGCAATCCGCGCAAGCGGGGCGCTGGCAATGAGCATGAAAAGATCCGGCCGACCGATCTTGAAGTGGATCTGATCAATAATGTCGGCCTTTTGTTCCACAAAGCCATGGTTGCGCGCGAGCAGGCCTACATTATTGAACACTATAGCGATGACGGACCGAACCGCGCTAGTCTGAATAGCTATATTGAGAAAATGCGCACGCTCTTCAAACAGGGGCTGGCGATCATCACCGCGTTACTGCAGCATTACCGTGACAACGAGGTGCTGCTCTACTACATGATCACCAATGAACATTACATCCGTTTTGTCTTCGGCGAAGAACTCGAGACCCTGCTCAAACGGATGCACGGCCAGCATATTGACAGGGCCTTTCTCCTGGCGGCCACCTTTTGCCTCAACAGCGGCTGGGAGGAAGGAGGAAAAAGGTGTTTGCAGGAAGCGCTGCGCCTCAATCCCCGCAACCGCGAGGCGCAAAAGATGTTGCAGCTGAATACAAATTAGCGTTGCATTCTTGTCGAAAAAGCCCTATTTTAAAAAAGAATATGCCCACTACTGATTGATCCCAACAGGAGGTTGTTATGGCATTGAATGAAACTATGCACGGCGATGTGGCAGTCCTCGAGCTCAAAGGCAAACTGATGGGCGGTCCCGAGACCGTGGAGATCCACGACAAGATCAAACAACTGATCGGCCAGGGTGCCAAAAAGGTCGTCGCTGATGTCAACAAGGTGACCTGGATGAACAGCACCGGCCTGGGCGCACTGATCGGCGCGATGAGTTCGCTCCGCAATTCCGGCGGCGACCTGAAGCTGGCCCGCATCACGGAGAATGTCGAGAATCTCTTTGTGATTACCAAACTGGTCACGATATTCGATACCTTCGATTCTGTCGAAGAAGCGGTTACCGCCTTCAAATAGGGGGTGCGGGAGCAGCCGCTTGAAAGGATGAAGTATGCCATCGTTTGCTAAGAGATGGTGTTCGACTCGAGTGCCCTGGATAGGATTGCTGTTTGCTCTCTGGGGCACTCTTTTATTCGCGGCCGATATCGATCGCAGTCTGGATCCCGTTGTCCTCAAAGGCCAGAACCTGCCGGCGATGTTGGGCAAGGATATTATCGGCTTCCGGCTCTATGCCTTCAATGGCGACGAACTCAGCTGGTATCCGGTGCCCTTCCAGATCGATGAGGATGTCAACGGCAGTTATTATGGCATCTCCAACACCATCCTCGATCCCAAGGATGAACTGGTCTTCATGGCCAGGGATCTGGGAGATCGGGCGGGGGAACGGATCTGGGATGAGGAGGCGACAGCCGTACAGAATCCCCGCTACGAAATCGCTGTGACCAACCCCGTCTCCGGCGCCACCGGCTATCTCTATCTCTACTGGTCCGCCAGTCTGCCCAAGAGCGGGGTCTCGTACATGAATTACACCAACGAGACCGTCTATGCCCCAAAGTATGTTGCGGGTCAGGACACCAACAAGGCCGGCGGGCTGCTCACCGATCTGACCATCCCGACCGCCGCAGGCGGGGATGGGCTGGATCTTTTCGACGAACAGCGGCTGCGGATCCAGACCACCGCCGATCACAGCGCCACCCAGGAGGTGACGCTCTATATTCGCGAGCAGTGGCGCAATAAGCAATACGATCTGAAAACCGCGCTGGGCGGCAAGATCGGCCAGATCAATGTCGATGCGGGGCACAGCCATTTCGAGGCCGCTACCGGACCCATCCGGATCATCCGCACCAACTACCTGAGCGTTCATCTTTTCGGGTATGGCAAGATTTCCGGCATTGCCGACTTTTCCTTCGATCAGACGATCATGCTGCCCGTCGGCTACAAGTTTTATCCCGATTTTTATGAGATGCCCTTCGACAGCATCGTCATCGATCTCAGCAAATCGATCACCGGGCTGGACAAATATGGCGTTTCGCTGAAAAACTCCAAAATTTTGCTCTGTTCGACGCTGAACAGCAATGGCATGGGGATGCGCTACTATACACCGCGCCTGACCACGCCGGATGCGCGCGCCAAAGGACTCAAGATCGACGGCAAATCCGATACCGGCTCCTATGGCTCGGTTTCGGATCTGGTCGCCGGCGAATGGCCGGCAAAACACTGGTGGGGTTTGGTCGCCGATACGGTGGGGATCGACAGCCCGGTCAAGAACGCCACGCTTTTTACGATCGCGGATCTGCGCGGCGCTCCGCCCCTGAAGGCGCGCTTTCTGCGCTATAATGATGGCGATGCCGAGGATTCGCCAGCAGTCAACGGCCTCAACGGCGTTCAGCTTGAGCAGGACAGCGGTCTGCCCGGCACGATACCGCTGATTCTGACGCTGCGCCAATATGTCTTTCCGCGGGTTTACGATTACAACAGCCTCAACGCCCTGTACGAAAAGTACAAGACCCCGGTGACGGTGACATCGACCCGTCAGATGTACGACATCATTCCGCCCGGCACTATCCGCGACCTGCAGATCGCCGGCCGGGCCGATTCCTCACTCACCCTGACCTGGACAGCCGTCGGCGACGACTGCACCCGTGTGCGCGCGGTGACCACCTATTTGATCCGCTACAGCACGGCCAAGCCCTCCGGCAACCGGGATTGGGAGTGGTGGGCCAATGCGAGCCAGATCTACCCGGGGCCTGTGCCCGCAGCGCCGGGTGGGCAGGAGACTTTTTTGGTTTCCGGCCTGGCGCCTGAAAATCAGTATTATTTTGGCATCCGTGCACTTGACGAAGCGGACAATGCCTCGCCCTCCATCGCCATGGTGACCAGCGTTACCACCCCGGTCGAACTCACGGCCTTTACCGCGCTGGTGCAGGAACGGCGAGTTGAACTGAGCTGGCGCACCGCCAGCGAAAGCAGCAATTACGGCTTTGCCCTGGAACGCCGCCTCGAAAGAGAGACCGATTGGGCGCAGCTCACCTTCATCAAGGGCCACGGCACGACCAATGTCGCCCAGAACTACCGCTACAGCGATGGTGATGCCCGGCCCGGCCGCATCGAATATCGCCTCAAACAGATCGATCTTGACGGCCGCTTCACCTATTCCGATCCGGTCGCCGTTACTTTTGCCGCACCGACCTCCTGGGCGCTGGCGCAGAATTTCCCCAATCCCTTCAATCCGGTGACGACGATCACCTACCAGATCCCCGCCGGCAGCAAGGGAGAGGTCGAGATGACCATCTACGATTTGCTCGGACGCAGGATCCGCACGCTGGTCCGGACCGAAGCCCAGCCCGGCTTTTACCACATCGCATGGGATGGCCGCGATGATCAGGGCATAACCGCCGGATCCGGAGTCTACATGTACATCCTGAGTGCTCCCGGGACGCGCATCGTGCGGAAGATGATCAAGCTGCAGTGACATCGTACTGTGCCCCAACGTTTTCCTGCTTTGTGGTGCGACGCATGACACCCTTGCGTCGCACTTTTTTATGGGTATGCTTTCTCTCGTGATGGAGGATTCATGAACAATTTTTCCTATTGCAATCCGGTGCGCATCATCTTCGGCAAGGGCAGCATCGCCCAATTGCGCCGGCAGGTTCCCGCCGGCGCGAGGGTGCTTCTGACCTACGGCAGCGGTTCCATCAAACGCAATGGCGTTTACGAGCAGGTCATGCAGGGATTGGAGGAGCATACCGTCAGCGAATTCGGGGGGATTGAGGCCAATCCGCGCTATGAGACCCTGATGCAGGCGGTCGAGATCGCCCGCCGCGAAAAGATTGATTTCCTTCTCTCCACTGGCGGCGGCTCGGTCCTGGACGGCACCAAGTTTATTGCCGCGGCCGTCCCCTTCGCCGGCGCAGATCCCTGGGAGATCCTGAGCCGCCGTGCGCCCGTGGCTGCTGCGCTCCCCCTGGGCTGCGTCCTCACCCTCCCCGCCACGGGCTCGGAGATGAACAGTAATGCGGTGGTTTCGCGCGAGGCCACCCGCGAAAAGCGCGCCTTCAGCTCGCCGCTGCTCTATCCCCTCTTCTCGATCCTTGATCCCGAGACCACTATGAGCCTGCCGCCGCGACAGACGGCCAACGGTGTCGTCGATGCCTTCGTGCATGTCTGCGAACAGTATATGACCTGGCCCGCCGCAGCGCCGCTGCAGGACCGTCAGGCCGAAGCGATCCTGCAAACGCTCATCGAGGTGGGGCCGCAGCTGCTCAGCCAGCCGCAGGAGTACGACAGCCGCGCCACCCTGATGTGGGCGGCCACCCAGGCCCTCAACGGCTTGATCGGCTGCGGTGTGCCCCAGGATTGGGCCACGCATACCATCGGCCATGAAATTACCGCCGCCTGGGGCCTCGATCACGCCCAGACCCTCGCGGTCGTCCTTCCGGCGCTGCTGCGCCATCAGGAGCCGCACAAGCGGGCCAAGCTGCTACAGTATGGCGAACGTATCTGGGGGATCACCGGGGGCAGCGAGGTGGAACGGACCGAAGCCGCCATTGCCGCCACCGAGTCGTACTTTCGCTCCCTCGGAGTCAAAACCCGCCTGGCGGAGTATGGCATCGCCGCGGCCGGCCTGGAGGCCATCGGCCAGCGGATCGAAGCACGCGATGGCAAGATCGGGGAGCACCGCACTCTGGGCGCTCAGGAGATCACCGCCATTCTCAAGGCCTGTGCCGCCTGAAATTCGACGGCCTAATTTCGGCCGTTCTGCAACGAACGATACCATCGCCGATATGCGTCACGCCTGCGCTGCTGCCTGAGGCGGACCCGGGCGTCGCGTCGCGCTGGAACAAACCCGGCCAGGCTCGAACCACAGCTGGCACCCCAACAAATTTCTGGACTGGACATAAAGAGATGGCCGAAATACCCTTTTCCTCTGCGCTGTATAGGCTGCATGGACGTGTGCAGCACTATCCCTGGGGTGGCTATGAATTTATCCCCAGGCTTCTCGGTCTCGCGAATCCCGAGCTGCGGCCTTTTGCCGAGTTGTGGATGGGGACGCATCCGCAGGCCCCCAGCGAGGTGGAGAGCGGTGGGGAGCGTCTCGGGCTCGATGCCCTGGTGCGGCGCGAGCCGGAGCGGATTCTGGGCGCGGGAGTACACGCGCGCTTTGGGGCGGAGCTTCCCTTTCTCTTCAAGATCCTCGATGCGCGCGATATGCTTTCGATCCAGGTGCACCCCTCGCGGCCTGAGGCGGAGGCGGGATTCGCCGCCGAGGAGGCTGCCGGTGTGCCGCGGAATGCCCCGCAGCGCAATTACCGCGACCGCAATCACAAGCCCGAGGTGCATGTCGCCCTGACGCGCTTCTGGATGCTGCACGGATTCCGCCCGCTGGCCGAGATCGCCGATCTGCTGGATACCATCCCGGCCTTCACCGGATTGGCGCCCTGGTTTTCCCTCTATCTTCACGATGTCCAGGAGGATCCGGCCGGCCAGGTGCAGCTGCTCCGCCGTCTCTATGAACAGCTGATGACGCTGCCGCAGCAGGAGGTCGACCGGGTGCTGGGCGCTCTGCTGGATCAGATCGGGCCGCTTTTCGACCGCGGTCTGCTCAAAAAGATCAGTCCCCATTTCTGGGCGGTCAAGGCGGCGCGCGCCTTCCCTCTGGCGGCTGGCGGCTTTGACCGGGGGATCTTTTCGATCTACCTGTTGAATCTGCTCAAGCTCGAGCCGGGGCAGGGGACCTTTCAGGGGGCCGGCGTGCCGCATGCCTATCTTGAGGGCACGACCGTCGAGCTGATGGCCAATTCAGACAACGTCCTGCGCGGTGGTTTGACCCCCAAGCATGTCGACGTGCCGGAGCTGCTCAAGACCATCCGTTTCAACGGTGGCAAGCCGGAACTGCTCACTGCGACACCTCTGGCTCCCTGCGAAAAGCTTTATTCCACCGCGGTGGAGGATTTTCAACTGGCCCGGATCGATCTGCAGGCGGGTGCGGTGCATCGCAGTCCGGTGCCGCATGGTCCGGACATTCTCATTCTCCTGGAGGGCTCGGCCGCGATCGCGGCGGCCGGGGAGCAGCTCGAACTTGGACGCGGTGCGATCGTACTCGCGGCGGCGGATGTCGAATGGCAGCTCCGCAGCACCTCCGGCGCGCTGCTTTTCAGGGCTTCTGTGCCCGCATCTCAGGGAAGTAGATAAGGACGGATCGTGGCGCAACTTGATACCGATATCGCCGCAGGGGCTCCGGAGCGGCCGCGCAAAGCCGCTCCCGGCGGCGGAGCTTTGCTGGTAGCGGCGGGCGTCTTCCTCAGCCGCATCGCCGGCTTGATCCGCGACCGTGTTTTCGCCCATTATTTCGGCAGCTCAGCCGCGGCGGATGCCTTCAAGGCGGCCTTTCGCATCCCCAATTTTCTCCAGAATCTGTTTGGGGAAGGAACGCTCTCGGCCTCGTTCATTCCGGTCTACGCCCGGTTGCTGGCGGAAGAGAAAAAGGAAGAAGCAGGCCGGGTGGCGGGGGCGATTGCCGCCATTCTGGCGCTGGTGGTCTCTTTGTGTGTGCTGCTCGGCATTCTCGCCACGCCCTGGCTGATCGCCGCGATTGCGCCGGGTTTTACCGGAGCCAAACGCGAGCTTACCATCCTCCTGGTGCGCATCCTTTTTCCCGGCGCCGGCGTCCTCGTCCTTTCCTCCTGGTGTCTGGGCATTCTCAACAGCCACCGGCGCTTTTTTCTCTCCTATGCCGCTCCGATCGGCTGGAACGCTGTGATGATCGCCGCACTGCTGATCTGGGGGCCGCAGCGGGAGCAGTTCCCGCTCGCCGCGACCATCGCCTGGGCTTCGGTCGCCGGCAGCGCCGCCCAATTCATGCTGCAGCTGCCCATGGTCTTGCGCCTGGCGCGGCCGCTGCGCATCCGTCTCGATCTGGCCATGACCGAGGTGCGCACGGTGGTGCGCAACTTTTTTCCGGTCTTTTTCGGGCGTGGTGTCATCCAGATCAGCAGCTATATCGACGAGTTGCTGGCAAGCTTGCTGCCCACCGGCGCCTTTGCCGCGTTCAGTTATGCCCAGACCCTCTATCTTCTGCCGGTCAGTCTTTTCGGTATGTCGGTTTCCGCCGCCGAGCTGCCGGCGATGTCGAGTGCCGTGGGGGAGACGCACGAAATCGCCGCCTTTTTGCACCGCCGCCTTAACGGCGGCCTGCGCCGCATCGCCTATTTTATCATCGCCGCGGGCATGGCCTTTCTGGCGCTCGGGGATGTCGTCGTGGCGGCGATCTATCAGACCGGCCGCTTCGGCCGCGGCGATGTGATCTACGTCTGGGGCTGCCTCGCCGGGGCCACCGTCGGCCTGCTCGCCCAGACCCTGGGGAGGCTCTACTCCTCGACCTATTATGCCCTGCGCGATACCCGCACGCCGCTGCGCTTCGCCATGATCCGCGTCTTGCTCACGGCCTCACTCGGCTATTTTTGCGCGCTCCACCTGCCCGGGATGATCGGGATCGCCCCGCGCTGGGGCGTGGCGGGTTTGACCATCTCCGCGGGGATCGCCGGCTGGATCGAGTTCCTGCTGCTGCGCCGCAGTCTCAACCGCCGCATCGGGCGCACCGGCCTGCCGCTGAGCTATACCCTCCGCCTCTGGCTGGCCGCGGCACTCGCCGCCGGCGCCGCCTGGGGCGTCCGCCTGCTGCTGCCGCCTCTGCATCCGGTCTTCACGGCGGTCATCGTCCTCGGCCTTTATGGTTTGGTCTATGTCGGCTTGACCTTTTTGCTGCGCGTCGCCGATCCCCAGCTCCTGCGCGGCCGCAGGCGCCGGAGCGCTTGATGCGCCCCCTGGCCAACCTCAGCGCACGCTGGAATGACGAAGGGGGCTATCGCGCGGTGATGCGCATCGCCCTGCCCTTGATCTTCAGCACCGGGGCCTGGAGCCTGCAGACCTTCATCGACCGGATCTTTTTGACCTGGTATTCGCCGGCCGCTCTGGCTGCGGCCTCCCCTTCGGGTATGGCCAACTTTACCCTCTTCAGTCTGCTCATCGGCATCGCCAGCTACGTCAATACCTTTGTCGCGCAGTACCATGGCGCCGGCCGCCCCGAGCGCATCGGCCGCTCGGTCTGGCAAGGTATCTATTTCGGGTTCTTCGCGGTCGTGCTGGTCCTGGTGATGTGGCCCCTCGCCGATGATCTCTTCCATCTCTTCGGTCACGCGCCCGATGTCGAGGAGATGGAGATCGTCTACTTTCGTATTCTCCTGCTGGGCGCGCCGGCGGTGGTGGTCTCCAATGCCCTCTCCGGCTTTTTCAGTGGTTTGGGCCGAACCTGGATCATTTTCTGGATCAATCTGATCGCCACCCTGATCAATGTCGTCTTTGATTATCTGTTGATCTTCGGCAAGGCGGGCTTCCCCCGCATGGGGATCGCCGGCGCAGCCTGGGCGACCGTGGCAGCGGGCTTGTTTCCGGCGCTGGCCTTTCTCGTGCTCTTTTTCCTGCCGCGCTACACCAGAACCTATGGCACGCTGAGCGGCTGGCGGTTCGATCCCGGACTCTTTCGCCGGCTGCTGCGTTTCGGGGCGCCGAGCGGCCTGCAGGTTTTTCTTGAGGTGCTCGCCTTCACCATTTTTCTCATCATCGCCGGCAAGATCGGCACGACCGAGCTGGCGGCGACCACCCTGGCCTTCAACATCAATTCACTCGCCTTTACGCCGATGCTGGGCATGATGACGGCCGTCAGCGCCCTGGTGGGACAAGCCCTGGGCGGCAATCGACCCGCCCTGGCGGAAAAATATACCTGGTCCGCCCTGCATATCTGCATGCTCTTTTATGTCGGCTTGAGCATCGGCTACGTCCTGCTGCCGCACGTCGTCCTGTGGCCCTTCTTTCGCAATGCTCGCTCGGCCGATTTTCTCGCCATCAGCCGCTTGTGCGTGGTCCTGCTCCGCTTCGTGGCGCTCTACAGTCTCTTCGATGCGATGAACATGATCTTTTCGGCGGCCATCAAGGGGGCGGGAGATACCCGGTATGTCGCGGTCACCACGATCCGGCTCTCCTGGCTGATCATGGTCGTGCCTTCGCTGCTCTGGTGGTATTTCCTGCCGCCATCCATCCATGCCCTCTGGGTTTTCGTCACGCTCTACGTCGTCGGGCTCGGACTCTTTTTCTACCGCCGGTTCCTGCATGGTGCATGGCGGGAGATGCGGGTGATCGAGTAGCACGCTCGCGTCCCTTCGGCCCGGCACTGACTCCGCTTCCACTCCGCTTATAAATCGCACGAATCCACTCGCTCCCGAAAGCCCTGGTCCCCATCCGCCTGCAACTCGCACGAATCCACTCGCCCCCAATGGACCTGGTCCCCATCCGCCTGCAACTCGCACGAATCCACTCGCCCCCGATAGCCCTTGGACCTGGTCCCCATCCGCCTGCAACTCGCACGAATCCACTCGCCCCCGATAGCCCTTGTCCCCATCCGCTCCAAAAAGTGCTTGTTTTCTCCCCTAATTTTAGTAATTTTTATTACAAAAATAACTGAACTGCCCCGGAGGTTGGCCATGCAAAAATCGCTCTTGATGCTCCTGGTCCTCACGGCTCTCGCTTCAGCCCAGCACCCCGGCTTCGCGCCGCGTCTCTCCACCGCATTCCAGCACCGCTATGAAGCGGCGCATGGCGATCCTCTCGCGGAGAGTCCCGAGGTGTGGGAGTCGCCCTACTTTGTGCCCGAGCTGCTGGCCTTCGAGCCGGGGGTGGTCGATGTGCGCGTGACCATGAACCGCTACTGGCGTCTGACACCGGCCTTCCTGAATGAGATCGATTACATCCGCTGGGAGCCGTCAGGAGCCTATGCCCCGGCGGCGGCCCGCTTGCGCATCATCGAGAGCGGCGGCACTACGGAGGTCCGGGAGGAGGGCGGCACCAGCGATGTGTATCACATCGAATTCGGCCAGATCCCGGAGCAGCCGGTGCAGCTCGCTCTTTACTTCGATCCGCGGCGGCTGCGGGTCAACGGCAGCGCCGCCTCGCCGGCGCTCGTAACGATCGCACCGGAAGGGGCAGGTGCGCCGCTTGCCATTGAGGTGGCTGCGGTCGACAACAACGACCGCGATCTCCTCAAGCACACCGTGATCCGCCATCGTTTCAGCAGCGCCGATCCGCTTTTCGATCAGGCCCTCTTGCCCGATCTTGCGGTGCGCGTGATTGAAAATGACACCAGGCATCTCCAGCCGGAGTCCTTCACCATCCCGCTGCGGGACCTCGACCAGCCCGACCGTCAGGTGGTGGTCGACCGGCAGCCCGGTCAGTATCTCGGCCACGTTACCACCACGCTCCTGGCCGACAGCACCACGATGCTGGCGGTTTATCCCAAAGGCCACGGCAGCGGCGCCATCGTCTACAAGCGCAGCGTCGACGGCGGGTTCACCTGGAGCCGGGCCCTGGCGACTCCGGCCAGCTGGGCGACCTCAAAGGAGGTGCCAACGATCTTCCGCATGACCGATCCGCAAGGGGTCGAAAGGCTGATCCTCTTCTCCGGGCTCTATCCGGCGCGGCGCGCCTGGTCGGCGGACAACGGCGCCACCTGGAGCGAACTCGAACCGGTGGGCGCATGGGGCGGCATTGTCGTCATGGGTGGCGCGATCCGTCTCAAGGATGGCCGCTACATGGCCCTCTTTCATGATGACGGGCGTTTTTTTCAAGGCAGCGGCAAGGCGGGCGATACCTTTACCGTCTACAAGACTCTTTCGCCGGATGGCGGCCTGACCTGGAGCTATCCCGAGGCCATCATCGAATGCGACTGGGCGGATCCGTGCGAGCCGGGGATCGTGCGCTCCCCGGACGGGCAGCAGCTGCTGGTGCTGCTGCGCGAAAACAGCCGGGCCTTCAATTCGTTCTATATCACTAGCAATGATGAGGGCGAGAGCTGGTCGCCGATGATCGAGCTCCCCGCCGCGCTCACCGGGGATCGCCATACCGGGCAGTATACCAAAGATGGCCGGCTTTTCCTCTCCTTCCGCGATATGGCCAAGGGCAGCCCGACCTGGGGAGACTGGGTCGGCTGGATCGGGACCTATGAGGATATTATTCGCGGCCGCGAAGGGCAGTATCGCATCCGCCTCAAGGACAATACCGGCGGTGCCGACACCGCCTATCCGGGAGTGGAATGCCTGCCTTCGGGGATGCTGGTGGCCACGACCTATGGCCACTGGCTGGAGAGCGAGCAACCTTACATTGTCAGCACCCATTTCAAGCCTGAGGAACTCGAGCAGCAGTTCGCGCCTTTGCCCGTGCAGCCTTGCCGTATCCTCGCCTTTGGTGACGGAACCCTCGCCCCGCAGGGTACCGGCGCGGAGGCGCTGCCTGGCTATACGCAGAGCCTCGCTGCCGCGCTCTCCCGGGCCGGGATCGCTGCGACGGTGCTGAACCGCGGTGCAGCGGGAACCACCAGCGACGTCGCGCTGCAGCGCCTGCCCGAGGAGCTGCAGGCCCATACTTGCGACCTGGCGATCCTGCAATTCGGGGGAGAGGATGCCCGCGTGGAACTCTGGCGGACGCCACCGGTACTGACGCCGCGCGTGCCTCTGGAGCGTTTCGTCAGCAATGTGACCGCCATCGTGCGGCAGCTCAAGGTCCGCGGGATCCGCCCCCTGCTGATGACCGCGCCCCCCCTATGCTGGGGCGACAGCACGCTGTCCCGCTACGGCCGGCCGGCAGCCGGCTCCCCCTTTGTCGTCGACGATCCCTTTGGGCTGAACATGGTGCAAAGCCGCTACAACGCCGCACTGCGCGACATTGCCGCCGCCGAAGCGGTGCAGCTGGTGGATCTCTATGGCCGTTTTATCAGTTATGCTAATATGCAGGGACAGGAACTGACCGATCTGGTGCCGGATGGTCTTCATCCCGCGCCTGCGGCGGAGGAGAGGATCGCGCGGGCGATCTGTGAGGTGCTTGGGGTGAGCGTCATTGAACCGCCGGACCATGTCAAGCCCGGGGAGATGCATCAGGGTGAGGAGTCCGGGCGGAACGGGGCGGTGGAGTTCGGGCTGAAGGGCAACTATCCGAATCCGTTCAATCCGGCGACCGAGCTGGTAATTGCGCTGCGACAGGGGGGTGCGATCCGGCTGGAGGTTCTGGATGTGCGGGGTCGGCGGGTCAGGACGCTGGCGGAGTGCTATTACCCGGAGGGGAGGCACTGTCTGCCCTGGGATGCGCGGGACGGCCAGGAACGCCCGGTGGCCGCGGGCATCTACTGAACGCGGCTTTCGGCGGATGCGGCGGTGGACGCCCGCAAAATGGTGGTGCTGCGCTAGGCGGTGCGGCGGATCACTGCCGCGAGGGCGGCGCGGGTCAAATGCTCAACGTCTGGGTGAAGGAGATATCGTTGGCCACGGGCAGGTTGACCAGAACGCGCGTGCCCCGGTCGACCTCACTTTCGATGCGGATCGTGCCGTTGTGCTTTTCGACGATGTCCTTGACGATCGGCAGTCCCAGCCCGGTGCCCTGGCCTTCGGATTTGGTGGTATAAAAGGGTTGGAAGATCTTGTCCATCGCCTCGGCGGGGATGCCGCAGCCCGTGTCCGCGATGCTGATCTCGCAAGTGCTTTTATCGTCGGAAATGCGGGTGGCAATGGTGAGGCGGCCGCCCGGCGCCATGGCGTGGGCTGCATTGATCTCGAGGTTGCGGATCGATTGTTCGAGCAGATTCCGGTCGCCATAGACATAGCTGCTCTCTTGGCAGAGCTGGCGTTCCACCTTGAAATGTTTGAGCACACCGGTGAGGATCAGGGTATCGGTGGTCTCATTGATGACGGCGTTGAGGTCCATCGGCTCAAAGCGGGGTTTGGTCGGCCGGCTCAGCGAGAGCAGGTTTTTGCCGTGCAAGGCCACTTTCTCGAGATTGGTGCAAAAAAGATCGGCGATCTCGCGGATCTGTTCATCGTTGCCCGCCATCTCCTTGAGCAAGCGCGCATGCAGGAGCAGCCCGCCGACGAGGTTATTCAGCTCATGGCCGATGCTGCCAGCGATGATGCCCAGGGTCGCTTGCTTTTCGGTGCGCACCAGCTGCTCATGGGCCTGTTTGAGCTCGGTGATGTCCTTGTAAATGAGTGAAACCTCCTCGACCTCGCCATCGTCGTTGGTGATCGGTGCAGCCGAGATGAGCACATGGCGGGGATCGCCGTCCCGCGTATAGCGCATCGCCTCGAGGCTTTTGAGGACGATGCCCTGGAGCACCTGGGAGGAGAGGCGCGCAGCCTCCTGGGAGACGCCGTTTTTGGCGATGAGGGTATCAATGGGCTTGCCGACGGCCTCTTCCTCGTCGTAACCAAAGATCGCGGTCGCCCCCTTGTTCCAGGAGGTAACGCGGGTATCCTTGGACATGGTGATGATGGCATCAGCAGCGAATTCTACGATATAGCGGTAGCGTTGTTCCGATTCGCGCAGCTCGTTGATCATTTTCCAGACCAGGCTCTGCAAGGTTTCGGAGATCTCATTCAGTTTATGGGTATATTCCCGGGTCTTTTGATCTTTGGCATTCATGAGAGCACTCTTGAAATTTTATTTACCTAAGATACTAAAAATATTCCACAAATGCAATAGCTATATCGGGGGGCTTGGACCTGACTTCTTGAATACAGAAGAGTATGGGCGGAAGGCACGGTGTGCGGAAAAATGGCGGGGTGCAGCCCTGCGGGTCATCGAGGCAGCTGGGGGAAGCGCGCCGAGCCCGGAATCAGCGGAGCGGGGCTGGTTCGGGGCTGGCTGTGCTTGAGCTTGTCATCGAGATAGACAGGGGCGCGCCATGCCCGGCATCAGCAGGGCGGTGCCTGCTGCGGTGCGAGCGCAGCAGGCAGGGTCACTCGCGGCGCGCCGCGGTCCGGAGCAGCTTTTCAGTGGAGGTGTGACCAGGCGAGCACGGCAGCGCCGAGCACGCCCGAATCATCCTTGAGTGAGGCGGCGGTAATGCGCACGTTGCGGGAGGCGATCGCGAAACAGTTTTTCACCGCGATTTCGCGCGTGCGATTGACGTAGAGATCACCAAGGGCTTCCACCACGCCGCCGCCGATGACCACCACTTCCGGATTAAAGATGTTGAGCATGGCGGCGGTGGCATAGCCGAGGTATTCTGCGGAGCGGTTGATGGCCGGGACGACAGCGGCGTCGTTGGCCAGGTATGCCTCGAGTAGCCGCCGGCTGCGGATGGGGGCGGCCGACGCGCCGGCGTCATCGAGCACCGCCGAGGGGGTGCCGGCGGCGATGGCGCGGCGGATTTCGCGCTCGATGGCGAGGCGGCTGGAAAAGGCTTCGAGGCACCCTTGATTGCCGCAGCCGCAGGCCGGGCCGTGGGGATCGAGGATGATATGACCGAGTTCGCCGGCATTTTCGTTAAAGCCGTGCACCAGGCGCCCGCCGATAATGACGCCGCCGCCGATGCCGGTGCCGACGAAAAAGCCCACCACATCCCGCGCGCCCCGGGCGGCACCGAAGGTGTATTCACCGAGCAGGCCGACGTTGCAGTCATTGTCGACATAGACGGGCTTTTTCAGCAGCTTTTTCAGCTCCTTGCGCAGAGGCGCCTCTTTCCAGGCGAGGTTGGGCGTTTCGATGATCAAGCCTTTTTTGAGGTCTAGCGGCCCGGGCGAGCCGACCCCGATCGCGCGGATCGCCTCCCAGGGGAGGCCGGCCGTCGCCGCAGCGGCGCGGGCGCACTCCGCCATACGGGTGACGGTCACCGGAAACCCGAGCTCCGCCTTGGTCTTTTTGCGTTCGCTGCCGAGGATGCTCCCCTTGCGATCAATGACCGCGGCGTAGATCTTGGTCCCGCCCAAATCGATCCCGATGACCAGATCTCTCTTCTCCTTGCCCATACTGCAATCCTGTCCAAATGGGGCGCCAACGCCGGCGCCGTGGCTTGCCCAGCTGCGGGTTATTCGACGCGATAGGTGATGCCTGGCTCCAGCAATTCGGCAATGCTCAGACCCACGAACCCGGTGCTGATCGTGAGCTCGAAAACCCCGTATTTTTGCAGATTCCCCGGGGCGATGAAGAACCGGCAGTTGCGTTCGAGGCTCGAGAGGACGGTCTGTTCTGGAGAGATACGGCTGTAATAGAGGATCATCAGGTTGACCGCGCCCTGACTGCGCTGCTGATCCTCGCTGCGCATCTTGCCCCACACACCTTGGCCATTCTGCTGGTTGATGAGCCAGTTGACATTGCGGTTGACCGAGGCGCCGATGGCGGCGCGCATCGGTTCGTGAGGCGTGCGGCGGTAGAGGCCGATCAGGCCGTCGCTGACATAGCTCAGGGTGTTGATCGGCCACTCTTCATGGATGCGGTTCTCGATGGTATAGGGCATATGGCCATCGGCTGCGCGTTTCTGCAGCAGCCACCGCCCGGCCGCTTCGGCGATCTCGATATAGGCGGGATCGGGATCCACCCCATAGAGCGCCGAGAAGAAGCCGCAGCCGGTGACCGAGGTGGCGATGGTGTAGGGGGCGACGGCCAGTTTGCCCTTGTAATATCCGGTGCCGAGGGCGCCGCGGTCCGGGCCCTCGCTGATGATCCAGCCGGGGGAGCCGCCGCGGCCCTGGCCCTGGGGATCCTCTGCGCAGCCATAGCGGACGAAAGCGGCGTAGCGATGCAGGGCACGGAGGAAGGCCTCACGCCGCGTACCGCTGGTGAAGCGGACCGCGCCGGCGAGAGCGGTGGCCGATGTCCCGGCATCGCCGAGATAGATATTGGCGGTGGGCGAAAAATCGCCCCACCAGCCCACGGTATCCCCCCGCGCGGAGACGGTCACCTGCTGCAGGGCGACAAGGCGGTCGAACCAGGCCAGGGCTTCCTGCAAATAGGCCTCGCCGCCATGGATTTCATATCCGGCGAGAAGAACACGCGCGAGGTTGCTGTTGATGAATATCGAAGTCCGGCGTTTTTCCTGGACCTTGAGTTCTCCGCTGCGCAGCTCAACCCGGATGGCCCAATCCCCGATATCGCGGAGGACCCGGGTTAGTTCTTGCCGCACGGCGGGATCGGTCACGATGGGGGGTGTTTGCGCGTTGCTCTCCCCGGTACCCATCAGGAAGAACAACGCCACAATCCATGTCCGGATCCAAAATCGTTTCATATCCTTTCCTTTCCTCAGGCCTGGCTGCCCGCACCCGGCGATCTTGGGCAGGGTGCAGCGCTGGATAGTATCCATGAAACATAAAAAGTTTAGTGAATTAAGCCCACAAAATCAAGAAAATAGTGTCCGGGCCGATGGATACGGCCCAGGCATGAAACTTTCCCGCGGTTACGGCATCTAAATAGGAGAGAGGGGGAGAACTCTGCAGCCGTGCACCGTCCCGCATGTTGTGCCGGGAACCTGGCACCGGCGAGATCGATGCTCAAACACGGCAGGCAGGACTGGAGAACCCGACGCGTACGAACCCTGACAGCATAAACCGATACCTGGAGGTTGGATGAAACGACATTTGATTTTCGCGGCGGCCGCCCTGATTCTCGGCCTTGGCGTGCAGACCGGCTGCTCTCAGCAGAAAGAGAAGAGTGCCTCCCTGAAGAAGGCGCCGGCATTTGAGGTAATGACCACCGATGGCAAAAAACTCACCCTGGCCGATTTCCGCGGCAAGGTAGTGATCGTCGATTTTTGGGACACCTGGTGCCCGCCCTGCCGCATGGAGATCCCGCATTTTATCGATCTCCACTCCCGCTACAAGAACAAGGGCTTTGAAATGCTCGGTATTGTTCTCGGACGCGAGGGCAAACCAAAGGTGCTGGATTTCATCAAGAATAACCGGGTCAATTACACCAACGCCTATGCCAACGAAGCCTTCCTTGACGCCTATGGTCCGATCGATGGCATTCCCACGACCTTTGTCATCGATCAGAAGGGGCAGATCTACAAATCCTACACGGGGTATCGCGACAAAGAGGTTTTCGAAGGCGATATCAAAACGCTGCTGAACCTCTAGATAGGCCCACCGCCATCGGGAAAAGGAGCTCGATGCAAGCGATCATCAAACGAATTGATGGAACGAGTCTGATCGGTAAAGCGGATTCCAATCATTGGGTAACCATGGATACCAGCCCGGCCGGTGGGGGTCATGCGGCCGGCGCCAGTCCAATGGAGCTTGTCATGCTGGCGGCCGGGGGCTGCATCTCGATGGATGTGCTCGCCATTCTCGCCAAAAAGCGGGTTATTCTCGAAGACTATGAATGCCGGGTCGAAGCCGAACGCGCCGAGGAACACCCGCGTGTCTATACCCGGATGCACATTCAATTCGTCTTTTATGGCGAGAAGATTCCGCCAGAGGCCGTCGAGCGCGCCATCTCCCTGTCCGAGGAAAAATACTGCTCGGTAATGGCGATGCTGCGCAAATCGGTCCCGGTGACCGTCGGATACGAACTCCGGGCCGGGAAAAAGCAGCCCGCCTGACGACCTGGCCGGGCTGCGTAGCTGCAACCCGGCCTGTCCGGAGATCCTGCCTGGACTGCATAGCTGCAATCCGGCCTGTCCAGAGAAACTGACCGGGCGGCGTCGCTGCAATCCGGCCTGTCCAGAGAAACTGACCGGGCCGCGTCGCAAGCTCCGTCTGGCCCCCACTCCTTCTCTCTTCCTCCCGCGCCACCGGTGTTCAACACCGGTGGCCGTCCCCAGCAACAAATCTCTTGCACCTCTTTCAGATTATACCTAAGTTGTGGTTTGCAAAGCGCTACGGGGCGGGCCCATTTCGAACCACGCGAGCAAGAGGATGAACCAGGACCAGGAAAGCGACGCCGTACTGGTCGCCCGGGCGGTCAGCGGCGACCGGGAAGCGATGACGAAGATCGTGACGCAGAACGAACGCATGGTCTATACGACTGCGTTGCGTCTGCTCGCCGATCCGGCCGAAGCCGAATGTGTGCTCCAGGAGACCTTTCTCAAGGTTGTGCAAGCTTTACCGGAATTCAGGGGCGGCTCGACGCTTTCGACCTGGATTTTCCGGATTGCCACCAATTATGCCTTGATGCGGCTGCGTTCGCGCAAGCGGGAGGGGGGCTCTCTTGATGAGGCCGAGAGCCGGGTCAGTCAGGAAGCCCTCGAGGCCTTCAACCGTTCGGTCGGGAACAATCCTCTCCAGGCGGTAATGAACCAGGAGCTGCGCCAGGCCATGGAGGAGGCGATCGCGGACTTGCCGCCGAAATTCCGCTCGGTTTTTGTCCTCAAGGATATTGAAGGATTTTCCCTCAAAGAGATCGCCGGCATGCTTCATCTCTCCCTGGCCGCGGTCAAGACCAACCTGCATCGTGCCCGCCTTTTCCTCCGCGACCGATTGGCGGAATACAGCCAGTAACCTCCTTGTTCATAAAAATAGGCCTTGACAAATAAGGCCTGCCTGAGTACATTGAATTAATAACCATGCGGCTCGACTCCTGCCTTTGAGGGTGACTATGAAAAAGGCCTTTGCGCTCTCCCTGCTGCTCAGCTTGGCCCTGCATCCCGCCCTGCTGCTTCCGCAAAACAAACCCACCATCGCGGTGCTCAACCTCGAGGCCAAGAATGTCGGCCAGGAGACGGCGGATGCGGTGGCGGATATCCTTAGTACTGAACTCTTCAATTCGCAACGGTTCAAGGTCATCGAGCGCCAGGCCATCCTGCGGATCCTCGAAGAGCAGAAACTGCAGATGACCGGTGTGACCGATATGAACCAGGCCGTCGAAATTGGCAAGATCCTCAATGTCGAAAAGATACTCATCGGCAGTGTCAGCCGCCTGGGAGACAATTATATCATCAATACGCGCCTGGTCAACGTCAAGACCGGGGCGCTGGAAGTGGCGCAAAACGCCACCAGCAAGCGCGGCGAGGAGGGTCTGACCGAGGCGATCACCGACCTGGTGGACAAGATGAGCGAAAAGGTCCAGATAGAGGGCGCGGTGATCCGGATCAAGGGGGAGGTCCTCCTGGTCGATCTTGGTCTGAATCATGGCGTCAGCGAGGGACAGGAACTCCGGGTCGTGCGGCTGGGGGATGTCGTCACCGATCTCGGGGGGACGGTTATCGGCCAGGCAGAGGATATCATCGGCACCCTCATCCTCACAGCTGTAAAGGCCGATTATTCGGAAGCAAAAGCCGGCGTGGTCAAGCTGCCTTTCAAGGTGGGCGACAAGGTGCGCCTGGAATCCGGGCCGGCAGAAATCGAGCCGGAAAAACCGGTGGTACGCAAAAAAGAAAAGCCGAAAAAAGAGGGCGATCCGGGGAAGGCGGTCGATACCCCCCCCGTCTTCTGACTTAACCAGGAGGGACTCGTATGAGAAAAGCGTTACTGCTCTTGACCGGGGTGATGTTAATGCTGGCAGCGGGCTTCTCCCTGGCGCAGACGGCGACCACCGTTACCGTAGGCGCCGGCGCATGGATGCCCGGGTATTCCTGGGTTTACACCGGTAATCAAAAAGGCATGGATGACTTTAAACTCGGGAACGCCTCCTATTTCGGGCCCTATCTGGCGATCAATCAAGGCCGTCTGAATTTCGGCGCCTCCATGCTCATCGGAACCCTCAAGGCCGATGATCAGGACTACGCGTGGGAAGGCCTGGAAGCCAAACGAACCGATCTCAATTTCACCCTCGGCTACCGTATCCTTAGCACCACCTCCGTGAGCGGCAATGTCTTCGCCGGCCTCAAATACATCAAGGAAGACCAGACCGCCGATTCATGGTACTGGGAAGGGTTCGATGTCAACACCGGGGAGGCGATGTGGTGGTACGATGTCTATGATGCCACTGTCTCGGGAATCATGTATGGTGCCGGCGTTTCGCTCGTCGTCCCCTTCGGCAGCTCCAACGTGTACGCGTATGGCTCCATGGCGTATCTGCTCGGGACCTTGAAAACGGAAAATAACCTCAACTCAACCGATATCAATCCCAACGGCTACTCTTCCTGGGACACCGAGGATGACACTCATCTGTTCGCCATGACCCTCGGCCTGGGCTACCGTTTCCCGAGCGGCTTTGGGCTCAATCTCGGGTTCCGCGGTGATCTGTATGGCAACAAGGCGTCGGATGAAATCGATTACGCGCAGCGCTTGTCGGGCCTGGTCCTCAATGCGTCCTACACCTTTTGACAAGGTCCGGGCATGAAACCTTGAAGCCTGCCACGCGCAGGCTTCTTTTTATCCGGAGTCAGGAATGAAAATCAGATACTCTGCTGTTTTACTGGCGCTGGTTCTGGGCCTGGCGCTCTCCGCCTCGGCGCGATCGGAGAAATCCTACCGCATGGGCCCGGTGCATATCGAGGCCCGGCTGGATCCGGCCGGCAGTCTTGTCGTCGATGAACAACGAACCTATCACTTTACCGGCACCTACCATTATGCCTATCGTTCCCTGCCGCTGCGCGAGGGCGTCCATTACAGCGATCTGGCCGTGCTGGAAGGCGGACAGGCATACTCGCAAAGTCCGGGGGAAGAGCCCGGCCGTTTCACTGTGAATGAAGCGGATGGCGCCCTTGAGGTGCGGTGGTACTTTTCCGCTCGCAATGAGGAACGCACCTTTGTCTTCCATTACCGGATCGACGGGGCGGTGAGCCGTCATGCGGATGCGGCGGTTTTTTATTATCAGTTCATCGGCAAGGACTGGAGCAAAAAGCAGAACGATGTCACCCTGACGCTGCATCCCCCCGTGGAGGGGACCACCGGGGAGGTGCTGCACTGGCTGCATGGACCACTATGGGCGCGCTCGGCTATCCAGCCTTCAGGCCGCATCACCGCGACCTGCGCCGAGCTGCCGGCCCGGGTTTTTCTCGAGTTGCGGGCGCTCTACCCGCCGGAATGGTTCGCTGGTCTGCCGCCGCAGCAGGACCAGGTGCGGCCGGGGATTCTGGCGGAAGAGGCGCGCTGGGCGGCGGAGGCCAACCGCATGCGCGCAGAAGAAGAAGCCAAAGCGGCCGTGCGCAGCGAGCGCAGCCTGCAGGGACGCTACTATGCCGCAGTTCTGGCCTTGATCGGGCTGCTGGCCTGGTTCTATTTTTACCGCACCTATGGCAAGCGTCCGCTGGGGCATGAATTCATCCCGGCGCAGAGTCCCGAGATTCCCGACGACACTCCGCCCGCCATTGTCAGCCATCTGTTGAACTTGCGCAACGTCACGAGCGCGGCACTGCTGGCGACGCTCTATGATCTCGCCCGGCGGGGCTTCCTGCAGCTCAGCGAAACGGAAGCGGCAAAGCATGGCCTGTTCGGCGGGACGAAGAAGGACTATCTGCTGCAGCTGCAGTCCGAGGCGCTGCACCGCCGCCGTCATGAACTGGCGGGATATGAGATCGATCTGCTCGATTTTCTTTTCAAGGACCTGGCCCGGGGCGGCACTGAACTGCGGATGAAAGAGATCGGCAAAAACGTACACAAGGTGCAGAGCTTTTTCCGGGGCTGGCAGAAATCCGTTACGAAAAGGGTCGATGAGCTGGGACTGTACGACAAGCGGAGCGAACGCGGGATGTATCGCGCCATGATCTGCTGTGGCGCGGGATTCGTGGTGAGTTTGCTGCTGCTGATCTGGTATGCCCCGTGGCCAGGCGCAGCAGCAGCTATCTATGTTGCGCTGTTGATCATGGCTGCGGCCATCATGCATCGCACGGAGGAGGGGGAGGTGCGCTACCGGCGCTGGAAGGCCCTGGCCCGCTAT
>DAOQAG010000023.1:0-64368 GCA_035353815.1 bacterium | reverse complement strand
TCGCCGATGATCTTGATCGAGTTCTTGTTGGCGCCGACGGTGCCGTCGGAACCGAGCCCGTAAAAGAGGGCACGGAAGACATCACTCGGTTCGATCGAGAAAGCGGGATCAAAGTCGAGACTGGTTTTCGAAACGTCATCGTGGATACCAACCGTAAAGTGGTTCTTCGGGGTCGCCTTTTTCATCTCGTCAAAGACGGCCTTGACCATGGCCGGAGTGAATTCTTTGGAGGAGAGACCGTACCGGCCGCCGATGACTTTGGGGATCTGGGCGAAGGGCAGTGTGCCGGCACTGTAGCTTTCGGTCAGGGCGGTGACGACATCCATGTAAAGCGGCTCGCCGGCAGCACCGGGTTCCTTGGTGCGGTCCAGCACCGCGATCTGCTTCACGCTCTTGGGCAGGGCCTGGAGGAAATGGGCGACGGAGAAGGGCCGGAAAAGATGGACCTTGACCAGACCAACCTTCTCGCCCTGCTTGTTGAGGTACTCGACGGTCTCTTCGGTGGTCTCGGCCCCCGAACCCATGATGATGAGGATGCGCTCGGCGTCGGGCGCGCCGACATAATCGAAGAGATGGTACTGGCGGCCGACTACTTTGGCAAATTTGTCCATCGCTTCCTGGACGATGGCCGGAGCAGCGGCATAATAGGGATTGCACGCCTCACGGCCCTGGAAATAGACATCGGGATTCTGGGCGGTGCCGCGGATCATCGGACGATCGGGGGAGAGGCCCCGGCTGCGGTGCGCCATGACCAGCTCGTCGTCGATCATCGCGCGCAGATCGCTCTCCTCCAGACCCTCGATCTTTTGCACTTCGTGCGAGGTGCGGAAACCATCAAAGAAGTGGACAAAGGGAACGCGGGCCTTGAGGGCCGCGGCCTGGGCGATCAGGGCGAAATCGTGCACCTCCTGGACCGAATTGGAGGCGATCAGCCCCCAGCCGGTGGAACGTACCGCCATAATGTCGCTGTGATCGCCAAAAATGGAGAGGGCATGCGCGGCAACGGTGCGGGCGGAGACATGAAAGACCGTGGAGGTCAGCTCGCCGGCGATCTTGAACATGTTCGGGATCATCAGCAGCAGCCCCTGGGAGGCCGTGAAGGTGGTGGTCAACGCACCGGTTTGCAGCGCGCCATGCACCGCACCCGCCGCGCCGCCTTCACTCTGCATCTCGACAACCTGGGGGATCGTACCCCAGATATTCTTGCGGTTTTCGGCGGAATAGGCATCCGCCCATTCCCCCATATTGGACGAAGGGGTGATCGGATAGATGGCGATGACCTCGTTGACCTTGTGGGCTACAAGGGCCGCCGCTTCATTGCCGTCAACCAGGATTTTTTCTCTTGCCATTACGGGCCTCCATA
Source organism: bacterium (assembly GCA_035353815.1). GTDB lineage: Bacteria > Zhuqueibacterota > Zhuqueibacteria > Residuimicrobiales > Residuimicrobiaceae > JAKPUX01. Next base: position 63,005 of record DAOQAG010000023.1, on the reverse strand, counting down.
AACATGTTGATTACGGTATATAGGATATCATTCAAGATTTGCCGAAATAAACGCTCTCTCCAGTCAGCAAATAAATTAAAGAAAAAATAAGTGTAAAGCAAGGAATTTAGAACCCCTGGCCCTGCAAACCAGGGGGATAATGACCTTGCTTTTTTCGGATATTTTCCGTTTATTCCAGCACAACCGCCATACCCCCATTACTTTGCGAGTTACTGCCCCATGTCCCGTGACGAATCCTCTGCCCGGCTGGCCGTATGCGACGCGATCATCTGCGACCTCGACGGGACGCTCTATCTCGATGGCGTCCCTCTCCCCGGCGCCCTTCCATTCCTCAGCACGGTGCTGGAGAGCGGCCGCCAGCTCTTCTATTTCACCAACAACACCTCGCGCTCGCGCCGAAGTTATATCGAAAAACTCGAGCGGCTGCATTTCCCCGTCTCCGCCGAACGCATCATCACCGCCGCCGACTGCACCACGACCTTCCTCACCCGCCAGGGGCTCCGTCCCGATATCTACCTGATCGGCAACCGCGATTTGCAGCAGGAATTCACCGAGGCGGGATTTGATTGCTGGGATGAGGCGCATTGTGCCCGGAAGCTGCCCCGGGCCGTGGTCCTGGGCTTCGATACGGAGCTGACCTACGCCAAGATCCGGACGGGCTACCACCTGATCACCGCCGGCGTGCCCTACATCGCCACCCACGCCGATCTCCTCTGCCCGATCGCCGGCGGCCGCTTCATTCCGGATGTCGGCTCTTTTATCTCCCTCTTTGCCACGGCTACCGGCGGCATCAAACCGGTGGTGATGGGCAAGCCCCATCAACCTGCGGTCGAGGCCATTTGCGCCCGCACCGGCTTGCCCGCGGACAAGATCGCCTTCATCGGCGACCGCCTCTACACCGATATCCGCATGGCCATGAACTTCGCCATGGTCGGCGTCCTGGTCCTCAGCGGCGAAACCAGCCGGGAGATGGCCGCGGCCTCCCCGGATCAGCCCGTCCTGATCGTCTCCTCGGTCGCCGATCTCATCCCCATCCTCCGGCGCTGACCTCATACCCCGGTCCCAGGGTGCCCGGCCGCCCTTAAAAAAAAATCCCTGCCCGGCTTGGTCCGGACAGGGATGCAGACGGCTGCCGCGCACTGCAGCTACGCGGTCGGCTTGATTTTCATGGCGCTGTAGACGGCCTTTTTGTTCGAATTCCAGTAGTCAATCCCCGACCACAGGGTCACCGCGGCGGAAATGGCGATGACGATCGTCGTGATGCGGTGAAAGCAGGCCACGTCGCGGAGCGGTTCCCACCAGCCGGCTTTATGCACGATCATCGCCACCAGCACCACCCAGATGCTGACCGCCTGCACCCAGGCCTTGGTCTTGCCGCTGGGGCGCGCCGCCACGACAAACCCCTCGCGGACCGCAAATACCCGGATGATCGAAACCAGGGTGTCACGATAGAAAAAGATAGCAATGACCCAGAGCGGAGCAAGGCCGTCACTGAGAAAACAGAGAAAAATGCTGAAGCGGGAGATACTGTCGGCAAAGGGATCCATCAGCTTGCCGAAATCGGAGATCTGTTGATACCTCCGCGCGAGCATGCCGTCAAAAAAGTCGGAGAGCTCGATGATCAGCGCCAGAAAAAAACAGACAATGTAGGATTCCAGAGTATGAAACAGAAAAGCGATGATGAAAACCGGCGACAAAAAGATGCGGCTGACGGTGAGGATATTGGGCAGTTTCATGTTCACTCATCGCGTTAGAGAAGATTTTACATTCAAGATAAAATAAACAAAAAATAATCAACCTTCAAGCACTTTTATCATCGCGGGGTGCGGAGATGCGCCCTGCGATCACGCCGATCCATGAATCCATCCTGCCGCTGCATCATCTAATATCCACCAGTGCCAATAGCCACTTCACTTTGTGCAGCAGCACGTATACCCTTATTTACAGAGGAGATAACAATGGATATCAAAATCAGCTTTCCCGGCGGTCTCGCAGTCAATGCCCAGTATGGCCCCCTGACGATTGCAACCAACCAGGATGGTTCCGCCCCGGCCCCCTTTACTCTTTTTCTTGCTTCCATCGGCACCTGTGCGGGCATCTACGTGCTCAGTTTTTGCAAACAGCGCGGCCTGGATACCACAGGACTGGAGATTACCCAGCAGGTGATCACCGACCCTGGCACCCATATGGTGGGCAAGATCCATCTCAATATCCAGCTGCCGGCCGGCTTTCCGGAAAAGTACAAAGAGGCGGTCATTCGCGCCGCCGATCAGTGCGCCGTAAAAAAACATCTGGCCCATCCCCCGGAATTCTCCATCTCCACCTCCATGGATGCGGGCGGCCCAATATATTGACGCCGCGCAAAATAAATTAAATAAGTATTGACATTGATGTAAAAAAAGTTATATTTATCCCCAAATTATTTAATGAATTAATTTTTGTAATTGCGAAACTTTTCGGACCGGCCATCGTTCTATTGTGAAAACCGGGAGAACCCTCGTAGTTGAAAATTGCCCTGATATATAGCTCGAAAAGCGGCATGGCGAACATGGTCTCGCGGCAGTTCGTCGAAGAGCTTGCGGAAGAGGAAGAAGAGCCTCCTCCAGATTTGCTCGCCGAGTGCGACTCTGATGAAACTATATCGGCCGTTCAGCGCGCCCTCGCTGAACGGCACACCGTTGTCCCCATTGAATCGGATGAATACGCTTTCTCCCGCCTCCAGGAGCTGCGTCCGGATCTTGTTTTCAATATGGCCGAACGTCTCTCCGGTCCCAACCGGGAGAGCCAAATCCCCCTCCTGTGCGAATACCTGAACATTCCCTATACCGGATCCGATCCCCTAACGCTGGGCATCTGCCTCGACAAATCGCGCGCCAAGGAGATCCTCTCCTATTATGGCATTGCCAATCCACAGTTCTGGATCCTGGCCGAGGGCGATGCCATCCCCGCGGATCTGCCCTTGCCGTTGATGGTCAAGCCCCTCTATGAAGGCTCCAGTAAAGGGATCAAGGATAACTGCCTGGTCCGCACCCGCGCCGAACTCCACGAACGCGTTACTGAGGTGATCGGTACCTATCACCAGCCCGCCATCGTCGAGCGCTTTCTCCCGGGCCGCGAGTTCACGGTGGGACTCCTCGGCAACCCACCCGCCCTCGAGGTGCTCCCGGTCGTCGAGATCGACCATTCGCAGCTGCCTGCGGGTGCTGCCCCCATCTATTCCTACGAAGCCAAGTGGATCTGGGATACGACCGACCAGCCCCTGGCCATTTTCAAGTGCCCCGCTGTTCTCGACGCGGCGCTCCAGCTAAAGATCGATTCCTTGATCCGCAAGGTCGTCAAGGTTCTCCGTATCCGCGACTGGGGCCGCATCGACCTCCGCCTTGATGAGCGGGGAGAGCCGCAGGTCATTGAAATCAATCCACTCCCGGGGATTCTGCCCAATCCGGATGACAATTCATGTCTCCCTAAAGCTGCGCGTGCTGCAGGCTATTCCTACACCCAGTTGATCCATCGGGTGGTGGACATTGCTGCGGCGCGCCATGGGCTGATCGCATGACCCTCGCACGCCCCATCGTGGGCATCGCTTTTAATGCCTCACAACCCGCTGCCGGCCGCAGCAACGAAACCCTCTCCGAAACGTCCGTTCAGGAGACCGCCGCAGAAGTGCATGCCCTCCTCGCCGCGGCGGGGATGAGCGCCGTCCTGCTGCCCGTGCAGGATGATCTGCTCGACCTCGCTGCGCGCATCCAGACCGCCCAATGTGACCTGCTGATCAACCTCTGCGAGGCCTTTCGCGGCATTCCCCAGCTCGAAGCGCATGTAGCGGCCTTTTTCGAAGCCATGGCCTGGTCCTTCACCGGCAGCGGTCCAGCCACGCTGGCCCTCTGCCAGCAAAAATTCGCCAGCAAAGCCGTGCTTGCCGCCCAGGGATTACCCTGCGCTCCGGGGTTTCTCGCCCAACCCGGTGATGCACTCCCTGAAGTGGAACTGCCGGTCATCGTCAAGCCCAACGCAGAAGATGCCAGCCTGGGCATTTATAGCGATTCGGTCATCCTGACCCGGGAGCGGCTCCAGCCGCAGGTGGATAAGATCTGGTCCGACTATCACCAGGCCGCCCTGGTCGAACGCTATATCGACGGCCGCGAATTCAATGTCGCCGTGCTCCAGCAGGACACACAGCTGCGCGCTCTGCCGGTTTCCGAAATCCGCTTCGACCACATGCCCGCCGGCATGCCGCACATCGTCGGCTATGAGGCGAAATGGTTTGAAACCCATCCCCTTTACCAGGCGACCGTGCCCCATTGCCCGGCCGCGATCCCGCTACCGCTGCAGGAGACACTGCAGAGCCTGGCCGTCCGGGCCTTCAAGGCCATGGGCTGCCGCGACTATGCCCGGATTGACTTCCGCGTTTCCAGCGCCGGCGAGGCTTTTGTCCTGGAGGTCAATCCCAATCCGGACATCAGCCGCAGCGCCGGCTACGCCCGCGCCCTGCGCGCGGCTGGATGCGACTATACCGAGTTTTGGCGAATCATCATTGCCAACGCCTACGGGCGCGGAGGGCAGCGATGATCCGCCCTTTGCAAGCAGCCGACAAGGATCAGGTCATGCTCCTGATTCGCGCAACCGCCATGTTCACCGACGCCGAAGTGAGCGTCGCCGAGGAACTGATCGACCTTTTCCTGAGCCGTCCTGAACAAAAAGACTATCGCGTGCACGTCCTCGAAGATGAGGAGGGGACCGTAACGGCCTACACCACCTGGGGGCCGACTCCCCTGACCGAGGGCACTTATGATCTCTATTGGATTGCCGTCTCACCCGGCGCCCAGGGCAAAGGGTACGGGAAGAGGTTGATGCGTTGGGTTGAAGATAAAATCAAGGAGGAGAAGGGAAGAGTACTGATCATCGAGACTTCGTCCCAGCCCAAGTACGAAAGTACCCGGCAGTTCTACCTTAAACAGCACTATCAGGAAGTCGCGCGGATCGCCGGCTATTATCAAATGAACGATGACCGCGTCATCTACGCCAAGTATTTTTCTTGAAAGGATAACTACGAAAATGGATGATTGGCAGCAACTCCTCAGGGGCAGTCTCACCAAGCCCGAAGAGATTGCCAAACGCTTCGATCTCGATGTCGAAGAGATAAAAAAGGTTGCCGAAGTATTCAAATTCCGCATCAATCCCTATTATGCCAGTCTGATCAAAGAGAAAGGGGATCCCATCTATCGCCAGATCGTTCCGGATCCTCAGGAACTGGCAGAGAACAGCGGCATTGCGGATCCCCTGGATGAAGACAACGATTCGCCGGTACCCTCGATCGTCCATCGCTATCCGGACCGGGTCCTCTTTCTGGTTTCGCACAGCTGCGCCTCCTATTGCCGTTTTTGCACGCGGAAGCGCAAGGTGGGTAATTCCGACAAGATCAATCCGCGCCATATCAAGGATGGCCTCGACTACATCCGGCAGCACAGCGAAATTCGCGATGTCATCGTCTCCGGCGGTGATCCGCTGATGCTCGCCGACAGCAAACTAGAATATATCCTCTCCACTTTGCGTTCTATTAAGCACATAGAGATCATCCGCATCGGATCGCGGGTGCCCTGCTTTCTGCCGCAGCGCGTTACCCCCGCCCTGGTGAACATGTTGAGGAAATATCATCCCCTCTTCATGAACGTTCATTTCAATCACCCGGATGAGATCACCGAAGAGTCCGCTCGCGCCCTGAACCTGCTGGCCGATGCGGGCATCCCTCTCGGCAACCAGACGGTTCTGCTCAAGGGCGTCAATGACAATCCTGAGACAATGAAACGCCTGATGCAGAAACTTTTAACCGTGCGGGTCCGGCCCTATTACATCTATCAGGCGGATTACGTCAAGGGCACCGAGTACCTGCGAACCCGCGTCGAAAAGGGACTGGAGATCATGCAGGCCATCCGCGGCTGGACCTCCGGTCTGGCCGTGCCGGCCTTTGTCATCGACGCTCCCGGCGGCGGCGGCAAGATTCCCCTCTTGCCGGCCTACGTCCAGTCGGTTGACGAAGAAAAAGTGGTCATGCGCAACTATCAGGGCGAGCTCTTCGTCTATCCCCAGACCGGCGGCGGCAAGACCGCAGAACCCTCCGCTGCTGCGCTCAAAGGCTCGAGATGCCCACTGCGGGAGGCATTTCCGGAACTGGAAGAAATCATCTGCTAGGATTGTGATCGGAAAGAGAAAAAACACTTCAAACACTACCCCCTATTATGACCCGGCCCCGGATCTGGTCATTCTCTGGGAATGGGAATACGATGACGACTTCATCTTTTACCTTGCTGCGGCCGCCAGACGCCGCGGCTTGACCGTGGAGAGCTATGCTCCGGCACTGCTCTCCACCTTTTTACATGCCAGCAGCCGGGATTCCTATATCCCCAGGATGGTGATCGATCGTGCCTCGGACGTACACGCCGTCTTGCGCCCCGTACTCGAGCTGCTCGCCCGGCGCGGCACAACCATCATCAACGAGCCCGCACGCGTCGACTGGTGCCGCGACAAGGCCACCATGCACCTCGAGCTGGTTTCCAGCGGCATCAATGTCCCCTACGGCATCATCGCTTCCCGCAGCGACTCGCCAGAGAATACCTTCACCCTGGCCGCCGACAAATTGGGACTTCCTTTCGTCATCAAACCCTCGGAGGGCGGCGGCGGTGAGGGCGTCATCCTCAATGCCGCCACTCCCTTTGATATCGCTGAAGCCCTCAAAAAAAGCCCGACCGGAAAGATCGTGCTACAGAAAAAGGTCGCACCCCGAATCCTCGAGGACAAACGCGCCTGGTTCCGCATCTTTTTCATCATGGGGAAATTGATCTTTTGCTGGTGGGACGATATCACCCATCTCTATGGCCCCTGCTCCACCGGCGCGGTCCCCCCCGAACATCTGGAGCAGATTCGGCAGATGGTCACCCACATCGCCAGAACCACACGGATCCAGTTCTTCTCGACCGAGATCGCCATCGACCACGACGGCTCCCTGCAGGTTATCGATTTTATCAACGAGATCTGCGATATGCGCATGCGTTCACGCCATGTCAACGGAGTGCCTGATGCACTGGTGATGCAGATCGTCGACCGCCTCGTCGACCACTGCGCCTGCCTCTGACCCGCCGGTTTTTCCGGGTCCAGTTTCAAAGCGAGGAATATCACTTGCCCTTTTCCCCATTCATGCGTAACTTTTCTATACTATTGATTTGACAGCTAAAGGACCATTCCATGCCCATATTTCGCTCCACCGCTCTCGTTCTCTTCGCATTGCAGTTCGGCCGGGCTGCGCTGCTGCCCGCTCAGGAGGTACAGCCGGAGATCACCGCCCCCGAGATCCAGGATCACATCTCCTATCTGGCCAGCGACGCGCTCAAGGGCCGCCGCGCCGGCAGCCCCGAAGCCGAAACCGCCGCCGCCTATATCAAAGAGCAGTTCAGCCGCGCGGGCCTCACCCTCCTCGGCGACCAGGGCTACCAGACCTTTGAGGTGCTCAACCGTCTCTCGGCCGGCGAGAACAACCACCTGACGATCGACGGCGTCGCCGCCAGCCCCGGGGAGTTCATTCCCCTTGATTTCAGCGACAACCAGGCGCTCTCCGCCGGCGTCTATTTTGCAGGATACGGCTTTTCGATTCAGACGGATTCGCTCACCTGGCAGGATTTCGCTGCCGCACCAGCAGGTCAATGGGCCCTCATCCTTCGTGACGGCCCCCCCCAACCCGCCGGGCGCGATCCGTATGAAGCGGCGCGCTCGCTGCGGAAAAAAGCCCAGAACGCCAAGGATAGCGGCGCCGCCGGGATCCTTTTTGTCACGGGAGAAGCCCAGGACCAGGAGGATGCGCTCCTGCCGCTCCGCGCCGAACAGGGGGTGGTCAGCATGGGCCTTCCGGTCTTCCAGATCCGCCGGTCGCTGGCCGAACGCCTCCTGCAACGGAGCGGCACCAGCCTGGGCGCGCTCCAGCACACCCTCGATACCACGCTGCAGCCGGTGCCGCTTCCACTCACCTGCACCGTTGACGGTCAGGCGGAAGTCATTCGGCACATGGGCCGCACCCACAATGTCGTAGCCGAGCTACCCGGGAGTGATCCGCTGCTGCGGCAAGAATATGTGATCATCGGCGCCCATTATGATCACCTCGGCCTGGGCGGCCCCGGCTCCGGATCGCGCCGACCGGACACCCTCGCCATCCACAACGGCGCCGACGACAACGCCTCGGGCGTCGCCGCCCTGCTCGAACTGGCGGAAAAATGGGCCGCCGCAAGCCAAAAGCCCAAACGCTCCCTCCTCTTCATCGCCTTTTCCGGAGAGGAAATGGGCTTGCTCGGCTCCAAGTATTTCGTCAATAATCCCCTGATCGATCTCACCCGGGTGCAGTTGATGATCAATCTCGATATGGTGGGCCGGCTCAATCCCGATTCCCGCGCCGTGACCTGCGGCGGCACCGGCACTGCCGTCGGGCTGGGAGATCTGGTGCAAACCCTGGCCGCTCCCTATCACCTCCAGATGAACCTCTCCCCGGAGGGCTATGGCCCCTCGGATCATGCCTCTTTCTATGGCAAGGATATCCCGGTTCTTTTCCTCTGGACCAATATCTCCCCCGAGTACCACACACCGGACGATGATGCCTTCCGAATTAACGCTTCGGGGGAGCAGGCCGTGACCAGCCTGGCCTTTGATCTCAGCCGGCACGCCGCCGACCAGAGCGAACGTCTCGTTTTCCAGGAAGCCGGCCCCAAGGAACCGCCGGCGAACATGCGCCGCTTCAAGGTCACTCTGGGCATCATGCCCGATTTTGCCTCCACCGGGATCAAGGGATTGCGCGCGGACGCGGTCATGCCAGGCCGCCCCGCGGCCCGCGCCGGCATGAAAAAGGGTGACATTATCATCGCCATGGAGGGCAAACCGGTGGGCGATATTTATGAATATATGAACCGCCTCGCCGATTTCCGCGTCGGGCAGCGCATCAGTATCGAGATTCTCCGCGACAGCGTCAAACAGATCCTGATCGTGGAGCTTTAGCCGGGCCTTGCGGCCCGGATGCCATTTTACCGGCACACACCACCTTGCTTGCAGGATCACCGGCTTATGAAGGCTTTTATTCTGGTGGGCGGCCTGGGCACGCGCCTGCGCAGCCTCGGCATCACCCGGCCCAAAGCGATGATCGAGATCGGCGGCCGCCCCTTTCTCGAATACCTTGTGGCCGATCTGACGCGCCAGGGCCTCCTCGATATCGTCTTTTGCGTGGGCTATGGCGCGGAGCAGATTCGCCGCCATTTCGGGGAAGGACGTGCCTGGGGCGCCCGCTTGGCTTATTCCCTGGAAAACGAACCGCTTGGCACCGGCGGCGCGCTTAAAAACGCCGAGGCGCATGCCGTGGAGGAAAATCTCGTCTGCAACGGCGATTCCTTTCTCGAACTGGACCTAAAGACTTTTGCCGATTTTCATCGCCAGCACCAGGCACTGGCCTCCATTGCCGCCATACCCGTGCCGGTCCGGGATGATTATGGCGCCCTGCGCATGGCGGAGACGGGACAGATCCTCGCCTTCTCCGAAAAGAAACCCGGTGGACAGGGCCTCATCAATGGCGGGGTCTATCTCCTGAACCGGGAGGCCCTGGAGATGATCCCGCCCGGACGCCCGGTATCCATCGAACATGAAACCTTTCCCCTGCTGGTCGCAACCGGCCGCTGTTTCGGCTGCACCACCACGGGATTTTTTCTCGATATTGGAACCCCGCAACGCCTCGCGCAAGCCCGCGCGACGCTGCCCGGCTTTTTCAAAATCAACGAGCCTCGATGATCATTCGCGCCAAAGCGCCCCTGCGCATCAGCTTTTGCGGCGGCGGCACCGATGTCGATCCCTATCCCCGGGAAAAGGGCGGCGCCGTGCTCAGCGCCACCATCGACCGCTTCGCCTATGCCTCGCTGATCGAGGTGGCAGAATCCCGCATCTCGATCCGCTCGCTGGATTATGATCTGGTCACCTCCTTCCAGCCCGGCGATGTGCCGCCCTTCAATGGCGAGCTGGACCTGGCCAAGGCGGTCTTGCGCCATTTCTCGCCCCGCAGGGGCCTCGACCTCTTCCTCCACTCGGATGCCCCTCCGGGCTCCGGCCTCGGTTCCTCATCGACGATGACGGTGGCCATGGTCGGGCTCTTCAAGCAGTGGCAGAACCAGCCGCTCACCGATTATGATATCGCCGAATTAACCTATCAGATCGAACGCATCGATCTGCAGATTGCCGGCGGCAAACAAGACCAGTATGCCGCAACCTTCGGCGGCTTTAACTATATCGAATTCTTCGATAAAGCCGTCGTCGTCAACCCCTTGCGTATCCGGGATTCGATCATCAATGAGCTGGAGTACAACCTCCTCCTCTGCTACACCGGCAAAACCCGCCTCTCTGCCAATATCGTCGCCAACCAGACCCGCTCCTACCAGGAACGCAAACCGGCGGTCGTCGCCGCGCTGGATCAGATGAAAAGCCTGACCATCGAGATGAAAAATTGCCTGCTGCGGGGAGAACTCGATGATTTCGGCCAGCTCCTGCACACGGCCTGGTTGCATAAAAAAAACCTCGATGCCAATATCTCCAGCACCCAGATTGATCTCCTCTATGAAATCGGCCGCGAACACGGCGCTCTGGGCGGGAAAATCCTCGGGGCCGGAGGGGGCGGTTTTCTCCTCTTCTATTGCCCCTTCGATAAAAAACATCACGTCGCCGCGGCGCTCGAAAAAGCGGGCGGCGAGGTCGTCAAGTTCAGCTTCGAGCCGCGTGGTCTGCAACTCTGGGAGAAAAAATGAAGATCACTCTGGTCGGCACCGCCTTCCCCATGCGCGGCGGCATCGCCCATTATGTTGCACTGCTCTATAAAAAACTCGTGGAGGCGGGCCATGAGGTAGAAATTGTCTCCTTCAAGCGCCAGTACCCTGCGTTTCTCTTCCCGGGCAAGACGCAGCAGGACAGCAGCCAGCAGACCATCGAACTTTTTTCTCACCCCCTGATCGATTCCATCAATCCGTGGTCGTGGATCCAGACCTTTCTCCACATCAAACGGAGCGCACCCGACCTCGTCGTTTACAAGTACTGGATGCCCTTTTTCGCCCCCTGTTATGGCACCATCGTCCTGCTCACCCGACTCTTCACCCGGAGCAAATCGTTGTATATCGGCGATAATATCGTGCCCCACGAGCAGATTCCGCTCGTCGACTGGCTGCTCACCCGGTGGGGCCTCTGGAAGGTGGATTATTTTATCGTTCAGTCCCAGACCGTCGAAAACGATCTGCTCAAATACAAGCCCCGCGCGGCCTTCAAACTGGTCCCCCATCCCGTCTATGAGATCTTTGCGGACACCTACGCCCCGGCAACGGCCCGGGCCCAGCTGCATCTGGCGCCGGATGAAAAGATCCTTCTCTTTTTCGGCTATATCCGCGCCTACAAGGGCCTGCACTATCTGATCGAAGCCCTGGCCGAGATTCGCCCTCAGCTGGCGGCAAAACTCATCATTGCCGGCGAATTTTATGAAGACGAAGCGAAATACCGCCAGCAAATCCGGGATCTTGGACTCGAGGAGGCCATCCTGCTCAAAGCCGATTATATCCCCAATGAGGAGGTCGGCCTCTACTTCGCTGCCGCCGACGTGACCGTACTGCCCTACATTTCGGCCACCCAGAGCGGGATCATCCAGATCGCCTATAACTTTAACAAGCCCGTGATCACCACCGATGTCGGCGGCCTGCCCGAGGTGATCGATGCGGGCCGGACCGGTTTCGTCGTGCCGGCCCGGGACAGCCATGCACTGGCGCAGGCCATCCTCCATTTTTATGAGGTCCGAGATCAGATCGATTTTGCAGAATGCATCCGCCTTCACAAAAAAAAGTATTCCTGGGAAACTCTCGCTGCGGCTATCACCGGCTTTATCACGAAATGACAAATGCAGCCGCTGCCGCGATGGATTGTTCATCCTAAACAAAAAGGACGAGACGATGTTTGTTGAACTGAATCAGCTAACCATTCGCCATCTGATGGAGCGCAGCTTCCAACAGTATGGCAACCTGCCAGCAATCGCGAGCGTTGAGGAACAACCGATCACCTACAGCCAGATGAAATCTCGGATCGCGGAAACCATCACCTTGCTGCTGGCCTACGAGATCAAGCCGGGCGACCGGGTGGTGATTCTCGGCGACAATAGCCCCAACTGGGTCATCGCCTACCTCGCGGTCACTTGCATGGGCGCTGTCGCCGTTCCCATCCTCACCGGCTTCTCCGATGAGGATACACGCCATATCATCCGCCATTCCGAAGCAATCGCCGCCTTCGTCGCCACCAAGATGCGCAGCAAGCTGGAGGACCTGGAAAATTCGGAACTCCGCGCCCTCTTTTCTCTCGAGGACTGGAGCGTTGAGGAGGCGAGAAAACAGCGCACCTCCCTGCTGGCCAAGGAGACACAATTCCTGCCCGCAGATAAAAAAACGCTGCCCTTTCCCGCCAGTGAAGCCTTCGAGCGCATAAATCCGCCTCAGGAAGAGGACCTGGCGATCATCATCTATACCTCCGGCACGACCGGAAACTCCAAGGGGGTCATGCTCACCCACCGCAACATCACCTTCGACGTCGTGCACAGCATCGAACGCTTTCACATTGACAGCAACGACCGCTTTCTGAGCATCCTGCCCCTTGCCCACGCCTATGAGGCTACCGGGGGTATGCTGTGCCCGCTGGCCGTCGGCATCTCCATCTATTATCTCAAGGGATTGCCCACCCCGGCCAAACTGCTGTCGGCCATGTCCTCCGTTCACCCCACCGGCGTGCTCACCGTGCCCCTGGTGGTCGACAAAATCTACCGCAAAAAAATCGTCCCGCAAATCAAGAGCAAAAAAGTGCTCAACTCGCTCTTCAAGAATTCCTATTTCCGCAAAAAACTGCACAAAATGGCGGGGAAAAAACTCATCAGCTCGTTCGGAGGGAAACTGCGCTTCTTCATGTTCGGCGGCGCCGCCCTCAATCCCGATACAGAGATATTCCTCCGCGACGCCGGCATCAGCTACTCCTGCGGTTATGGCATGACGGAGACTTCGCCGATCATGACCATCAATCCCATGGAGACCGTCAAGATGGGCTCGTGCGGTAAACCGATTCCCGGCATCACCATCTCCATCCACCATCCCGATCCCCAGACCGGCATTGGCGAGATCCTCGTCAAGGGCGATATCGTCATGCAGGGCTATCTCAAAAATGCCGCAACCACCCGGGAAGCCTTCCTCGAGGAGGGCTGGCTCAAGACCGGTGATTTGGGACTGTTCGACGAAGACGGCTATCTCTTCATCAAGGGGCGTTCGAAAAATGTCCTGATCGGCCCCTCCGGAGAAAACATCTATCCGGAAGTGGTCGAGCAGGAGATCTCCCAGTCGCCCTATATCCAGGAAGCTCTGGTCCATATGGACAAGAACAAACTCACAGCCATGGTCTACCTCGATTACGATTTCATCGATCAGAACTTTTCGCGCAGCAACATGGATCCCAACGATGCCGATAAAATGGTGCGCGACCTGCTCGAACAGATCCGCCAGCAGGTTAACCTCAGGCTGCCGAGTTTCAGCCGGCTCCAGGCCTTCGTTGAACACCCCGAACCTTTCGAAAAAACGCCAACCAACAAGATCAAACGCCATCTCTATATCAACGTTCGCTAAAAAAAAGCCCCGGCCTGATGCCGGGGCTTTTTCTTACCCACCCGCTAGAATTCGTTGATCAACCCCACATGGATCTTGCCGGCCATGGGATCGTCCCCCTGGGCGAGACCGTAATCCAGGCTCATGATCCCGAGCCCGGTTTCAAGACGAAATCCCAGGCCATACCCGAACTTGAAGTCCTGACGGCGCCCGCTTTCGCTCGGCCCGCTGAAATAGCCATAGTCCGCAAACAAAAAGGTGCGGCTGCGCCGCCCCATCCAGTAACGGTATTCGAGGGAAGACCAGGCCACGGCACTGCCGCGGAACTGATCTTCGCGATAGCCGCGCAGGGTTTTCGCACCACCGAGACGGTATTGATCCGGAAGCGGAATCGCTGCCTCACCGCTTTTGATCTGCCGGCCATGCAAGGCCACCGCCAGAATCTGCCGCTTGAACAGCGGGGTGTAGAACTCGAAATCCAGAGTGATCCGCTTGGTGATCGTACGGCGCTTGACCTGCGCGCTAAGCAGATCCTCCGGACCGAGGTTCCGCTTGCGGCCGGATTGGTAAGAGGTGGCATAGTACACCCCTTGCCGCGGATTGAGGCGATCGTCCCGGCTGTCATATTCGATGCCGAGAGAGCCATTCAGGGTGGTGCTGCGCAGCAACCCGAAACGGTAGCTGCCAAGTGAATCGGGCACAATCTCCGAGCGGCTCGCTTGCGCCTGCACCGCCAGATTCTCCAGCAGGGGCATGGTTATATCCAGACCAAGATCGCGCTGCACATAGGTGGTGTCCTGAATCAGCTGGGTAAATCCGGCCCCCAGATGCAGCGGCCAACCGGCAAGCCAGGGCTCCCGGTAGCGCAGGCTGATGTCCTGGGACTGCTGATCCTTTTTCTGCCAGTGCGCATAGAGCGTGCGGCCTGTGCCGAGCAGATTGCCCAGGGAGATATCCACCAGTCCGGTGAAATACCCCTTGCTGCCGTTGCTGCCGGGCGTGTACCCCACCACCCCGTCGAAGCGGCTGCTCTGACCCTCTTCGACGCGCAGCAGCAGTCCGCCCTCCTCTCCCGCCGTATAGAAGAGCAGAGGTTCCTCAACCTTTTTAAAGTACCCCAATTTGGTAAGGCGATTGACGATGCGCGCGACCTTTTCCTGGGAATAGCGCTCGCCAGGACGGATACGGATCTCGCGCAGGATCACGTAGGGTTTGGTCAATTGTGCGCCGCTGATCTGGATGTCGCGGAGGATCAACCGCGGCCCGGGTGTGGTCCTGAAATCCAGCGCCAGGCCATCCCGGCCGGCCTGCAAGGAATCGAGGCGCACCTGCTCGAGATCAAACCGTGCAAAGGGATGCCCCTCCTTGTCCAGCTGGAGAAGGGCATCATCGAGGTCCTCTTCGAGCACTCCGGCATCCAGCGACCGGCCCGGCCGGGTGTTGAAACGGCCCAGCAGCGCCTGCGCCTGCAGGCTGTCCACCCCGGAGAGGGTGATGCCGCCGGTGCGCACCTCACGTCCCTCGTCGAGAAAGAGGCGGAGATCCGCGCGGCTGCTGTCGGGAGCCAAGGTGTAGAGCATGGAATCCAGCCGCGCATACCAGTAGCCGGCACGGACTAGACTCTGCAGAAGCTTTTTGCCATGCTCGGGCAGCTCGGCCGCAGAAAAGGCCGCCCCCGGGGTCAGGCCGAATTCCTGCAGGATCTTCTCCCGCGGCCAGCTGTAATGCCCTTCGATCGCGATGCTGGTGACCGGCACCATGCGCGGCTGCGCCGCGGCGCCGGAGAGGAGCGCCGCCAGAAGAAGCACGGTCCTATTTCGGATTTTTGCGGATATCATGCCATTGTGCTCAGCGAAATGCCGCAGTCACTTGGGCCCGCCCGGTATGGGTTACGCCCTGACGTGCCGGTTCATTGCGCCCGGTATAGGAAAAGGAGGCCTGAATCGTCTGCGAGAGGCGATACTCGAAGCGCGTATCCCAGCGCATCGAACGCCCGGCACTGCGGCCGTCCGCCATCTCGTAGGGAATGATACGCCCGCGGGGCTCGACCTCCACCTGATTCCATTCCACTTCCGCTTGCAGGCGGCCATTGGTGCGCCAGGAGTAGGCGGCACGCGGGGTCAGAGCAAGGTAACGTACTTGTGTTTGCGGCGCGTAAAAGCGATCGGCTTCCCGCGCATATCGGCCCTCAAGGGCGAATTCGAGCGTTGCTTTGGGGCGATAGGAAAGCTCGACCCGCCCCTGATGGGAGAGAATATCACGATCCTGCCGCGAGCCCTCCGTGAAAATCCGCTGCATGCGTTTCTGCGCCAGATCGGATTGACCATAAAGGCGGCTGCCCATGCGCCCGGTCACGCGGGCGCTGTACTCCCGGTCGTTGCGCTCCTGACCGCCCTCCAGATACTGATTGTTCATCTCCAGGGTGTTCTGGTAGCGCAGTCTTAGGGAAAGATCGCGGCGGTTTTCAAAGAGAAAAAGATCCTGACGCCACTGCATGGTGCCGAAAAGCGTGACCTCGGGCCTCTGAAATTTGCGGAGATTCATGAGGTAGATTTGCCATACCTCCTTTTCCTGGGTCCGCTCCTCGATCGCGGCATAGCTCTCCGAGGAGAGCGCGCCCAGCCACTGCTGCCATCGCGGCAGGGCAGAAGAGCCCTTGCCGCGATTCCAGAACCGCGAGGGTTCCAGGCGCACTCTTCCGCTGCTTTTCAGCTCGACAACCGGGACGAGATCATCCGTGGTGAGGATGCGCACGACATAATCCCCCATGGGATCCAGAACATACTCGTTCAGCTCCTTGTCAAAGCGGTAGGTGCCGTCGCCGGCATTGACCTTGATATAGATGCGCTCTTTCCGGGCCGTGGCGGTGTTCGAAATCTGGTAATTGAGGTTCGCATTGACCGCGCTTTTCCAGGGAACCGCCAGCAGCCTGAGCTCGGCCAGATCCGTGCTTTTCTTGCTGATCGCCGAATCAGCATAGGTGCGCTCGCGATGGGTGAATTCGAGCGCACCAGAGAGGGCACCGAGTTGCTGAACCTGGAGCTTGATCTGCTGGGTCAGGGCGGTGGATTGGTCGGTAAATGTGCCGCTTCCGGCATAGGTCTGGTCATCACGCCAGGAGTAGAGGGCCTGCGCGGTAATCTTGCGTGAGGGGCGAATCTCGGTCCCGCCGGTGAGCGCGTGAAACCGGAATCCGGTGGCCAGGGTATCGGACCAGATCTCCTTCTTCTCCTCTCCTTCGTACTCCAGCAGGGGTTTGAGCCGCCAGACGGCATAATTGGCCTGACCGCGGGTGCGCAGCCAGTCGCTGCGGCCGCCACCAGGGCCGTTTTCCTTGGAAATGTGTTCGGCGCGAAGGGTATAGGCGGGCAGGGAGGGGCGCGCCAGGGCATGCTCCACCTGCCAGCGCCGGGACTGGAATCCTCCGCTCTTGCGGTTATCGCCATACTCTCCGCCGAGCTGCGCGCCGGCAAAGGGAGCCCAGCTGCCGTTCATCTCCCAGACCCGCTCGCCCCGCGCAGCACCGCTGGCCAGATCCCAGCGGCGATTATACTCCGCCTCCTGGCTGCGATCAATATCTCTGAACCGGTCTTCCACACGGCGATACCGTCCTTGCCATTGCAGCACCCCCAGGTGCTGCTTGCCGAGGCGCAGGGAATCGGGGGCAAAGGCGATCTGCCAGGTTTGCGCGGCACCCTGATTATCGCCATCCCCCAAGGCGGAAAAGGTATTGCGGTCGAGGCTGCTCAGGGCCACCTCGCCGTTCAGACGCAAGGCCTTGTGGGGAGCCGCCTGCAGCTGCAGATCCAGCAGAGAGTGGCTCTCGGGGGTGGCAAGCAGTAACACAGGCTGATAGCGGCCCAGGCCCGAACCCGCAAAGGAATAGGCTCCGCCGCCGGCATACCGGTAGTCGCCCTTGCTTTCGCCAACGTCCGAAAAGATCACGGTATACTCGCCCGAGTCCGCGCCGGCATAGACATAATGTCCCGCTGCGTCCTTATGGTAGCGGCCTTTGCCCGCACCCACATAGGTTGCGCCGTCCTCGGCGGCAAGTGCGGCACTGTCTCCGGCGGCACGGAGAATCGCGAGCTTGTGGTCGTTCATGGTAAAATCGAGGGGGTTGTCCTTGTCATCGGCTTCGCGGATCAGGGCGCCGCTGAGCTGCAGCCGCCCGTTCCACAGCGTGCCGCTGGCCCGGGTGGCATAGATGCTGCGGCGGTATTGCTCATCCGAAAACTGGAAATCGACAACGATGCGCGAGTCTGCGGTGATCAGTCGCCGCCGGGTGAAGGTGATTTGCGCAGCAGCGTAATCGATGATATAATCGTTGGTTTCGCCGCGCACCAAAAGTTGTCCATCCAGATAGACGCGCTCGGTGCCGGCGAGCACGATCATGTCGATCTGTCCCCGGTCGCCAACCAGCTGATAGGGCCCCTGATTGCCCTCCTGGCCGGTGAAGGCGTGGGAAAAATACTTGCCGCGGGAGACCGCTCCGGAGGCGGAGAGCTGCAGATTCTGATACTGGGCGCTCCCCATCGCCCCCTGCAGTTTGCGGCTGTACTGTGCGAACTGGGATCCACTGAAATCAAGGGTATAGTCCCCCATGGTGGCGGAGAGATGGGGCGAATTGATCTGGACGAAGACCTTGTCGATCTCTTGCAGATTCTGGGTCGTTCCCTCCGGCTGGATGGGCGTGCTTTGGTCGGTCAGCGCGGCTACGACTTGCACATTTTCGGCCACCTTGCCGGAGACATTGATATTGAGGCTGGAATTGACCTTCAGCCCGCGGTTGCTGCCGACGGTAATGCCGCGGGTGATGCTGCCATTTTTGTTGAGCTGCGCGGCATAATCGATCTCCTCGCCGCCGCGCTCGTCGGGCTGGGACGGACCTGGAGGTCCGGCGCCAAAAACGCGCTGTACCAGGGGATGACGCTGCCGCACGGTGGCGAGGGGAGCGGGGAAGATCCGGTACTGCAGGCGGATGGCCGCCCTTTGTGGGACCGGTTCAGTAAAGCGGATCTCTCCACAGAGGAAGTTCAGGGCATACTGGTCGCGGGAAAGCGGACGACCATCGATCCAAACGCGTTCGGATTGCGCGAGGATGAGGCTGTCGGGCAGAAAATAGGGACCCCGGCGCCCTTCACCGAGCAGGAGCAGGTCCTTTTCCAGGAGCGCCATGCGCTCGATCTTGCCGCTGATCTGCGCGTGCGCCGGAGGCAGCGTGAGCAGCAGGAGGAGAAGCAGCCATCCCTGTATTCCGGGTCTGCGCATCGCCCTCCAGCTCATCGCGTCTGCAACCATTGCAGTTCGAATGCCTGAATGCGGTGATTGCCCGATTCAACCACATACATCCGGTCCCCCCGCACCGCCACATCAGCGGGATCGTTGAAAGCACCCAGTTTATCGCCGGCCGTGCCGGCGGTGCAGAGAAGGCGGCCGTCCCGGCCGAAGATCATCACCTGGTCGCGCCCCTCGTCGGCAACAGCGAGCAGCTCTGCGCCGATCAGGCAGAGACCCGCCGGCTCCTTGAGCACACCGCTGCCGATTTCTTCGAGATAATTGCCGAAGTAATCGTAGAGTACGACGCAGCCGCGCCGCCGGTCGCAGACATAGATACGGTCCTGGCCATCCAGGGCGAGTTTGCGTGGCTCGATCAGCTCCCCCTCTCCTTCGGCGAAATCGCCGAAGGATTGCTGCGCTTCGCGCTGGGCGTTGACCTTGAGAACGCGCCGATTCTCGGCGTCGGCGATGAAAAGATCGTTATGGATGGAGAGGGCGATGCCGGCCGGAAAGCCCAGGCTCAGCTTGTCATTGTCCCCGGCGGCAAAATAATAGGCGTCGATCCAGTGCAGTTCACGGTCGCAGCGGACGACGCGCCGGTTTTCATAGTCCGCGATGAAGAGGTCCAGGCCATTTCCGGCATAGAGATCGACGGGCCGCTGGAACTGGTTTTCGCCCCAGCCAAAGCCGCCGACCATCGCCACCACCGCGCCAGCGGGCGTGCACTTTTGAATACGGTTGTTGCCGGTATCGGCAATATAGAGCGCCCCCTCGGGATCCAGGGAGAGGGCAGACGGCGAACGAAACTGGCCGGCGGCATCGCCCTCCCGGCCGAATGCATAGAGCAGGCGGACCGCCAGGCTATCGCCGGCCGCCGCCGAACCGATCGCGAGCACCAGCAGCAGAACCGCCAGCCCTCGCGTAGATATGCTGCGCACCATGCCGCTCCAAAAAGAAAAACCCGAACTCCGTCGGGCACTCCCTCCGCACGCCAGCAGCCCGCCATGGCCTGCCCCCCCAGCCCTTCCTGCCCGCGAGCGGGAATTATGTGCTAAATTAAAGGTAAACAAGGCAAAAGTCAAGAGAAATGTCCTCGCTGCAAAAATTACACTTGGAACTTGATGGAAATAACCGTAATTTTCAGGAACGGGTCGATACCGGACCCGGTGGCCACCCCTTTTCTGGCAAAAAGGCATTCGACCTTGTTGCACCGCTCGACCCCAACAGGATTGCAATAACCATGCCGCAATTGATGAGCGTTCGGCCCTTGCGGCGCGCACTGAGGCACCCGGCCGCATGGACGATCGGGCTCCTCCTGCTTGGGGCATCGGGATGTGCCTGGAATCCCCAGTTCCGTGAGCCTATCGACGCCGGGGAGGAGCGTCTTTCCGCGGAAAACACCTCCGGGGAGCGCTTCGGCGAGATGACGCCGGACCTCCAGGAACGCTTCAAGGCCGAGATCCGCAGCTACTGGAAATCCCCCTATCTATGGGGCGGAAATGCCCCATCCGGCATCGATTGTTCGGGCCTGGTGGGACAGATTTACCGGCGCGCCGCAGCCATCGATTTGCCGCGCACAACGCTCGACCTCTTTGCCAGCGGGATGGCGGTGGAAAACCAGCCCCTGCAGTTCGCCGATCTCGTCTTTTTCAGGCTCGGCCACACCCGCCAGCCCGATCATGTGGGCTTTTACGTCGCCCGGGGGTACTTCATCCATGCATCGGTCTCCAGCGGCGTCATCCTGTCGCTGATCACCGAAACCCCCTATCGCGACAGCTATGCAGGGGCGCGCCGGCTGCTCCAGTGAGGGCGGACGCGTAACTGAACCAGGGCAACCGGATTCGAGATGCACGGAACCAGCGCACAAAGCACATCTGCCGAGATCAAACGAACCGCTGCCGGCCTGCGCCGGGGCGATCTGGTCGAACTCATCCCGGACGATCTCGCCCTGGGTGGTGCGGCCGTGGCCCGGCTGGACGAGCTGGTGATCTTTGTCGAGCAGGCACTGCCCGGGCAAAAGATCCTCGCTAGGATCAGCAAAAAGAAAAAAAACTTCGCCGAGGCGCACCTGGAGAAAATCCTCCAGCCCGCGCCGCATCAAATCGAACCGCGCTGCGCTCACTTCGGCCATTGCGGCGGCTGCCGCTGGCAGCATCTGGACTATGAGCAGCAGCTGCGTTGCAAGCAGCGTCAGGTGGAGGAGTCTCTGCGCCACATCGGCGGATTCTCCGGGCTTGAGGTGCAGCCCACGCTTCCCTCACCAGAGCTCTACGCCTACCGCAACAAAATGGAGTACTCCTTCTCCCCGCAACGCTGGGTGCCCCGTCATGAGCTGGGCGCCCCCCGCGAAGAGGAGACTGCACTCTATCTGGGTTTGCATGCGAAGGGTTTTTTCGACAAGATCATCGACGTTCAGGCCTGCCACCTCCTGCCGCCGGTGACCAATGACATTCTTCATGCGGTCCGCCAATTTGCCATCGACTCGGGGCGTCCTGCCTATCACGCCCGCGACCACCAAGGCTTTTGGCGCTTTCTGGTGATACGGCACGCCAGAAAAACAGGCGAACTCATGGTCAATCTCGTCGCCTCAGAGTATGACCAGGCGCTGGCCCGCGACTTGGCAGCGCGGATGCAAGCGCGTTTCCCTGGCATCACCTCCCTGCTGTTCAGCACGACGCAAAGTCTGGCCGGTGTGGCCTTCAGCGAGGCCGAGTACCTGCTCGCCGGCAAAAAGACGATCACCGAGATGCTGGGTCCCCTGGTGTTTGAAATCTCGAGCAACTCGTTTTTTCAAACCAATACCCTGCAGGCTGAACGGCTGTACGACATCGTCGTCGACTATGCCCGGCTCCAGCCGGACGAAACCGTCTACGACCTCTACTGCGGCGCCGGAACCATCGCACTCTATGTCAGCCACCTCGTAAAAAAGGTGGTGGGCTTTGAGTCGGTCCAGGCCGCCGTGGAGGATGCACAGCGCAATGCCGCGTACAACCGCATAGGCAACTGCTCATTTGTTTGGGGCGATCTCCGCGACCTCATCGAAAACACCGGAGAGACCATCGCGCGCTTTGGCCGGCCTGATGTGCTGATCATCGACCCACCGCGCGGCGGCATGCACCCCAAAACGGTGGCGGCCGTTTCCCGGCTCGCCCCGGAGCGTATAGTCCATGTTTCCTGCAACCCCGCGACTCTGGCGCGAGACCTCAAGGTGCTCTGCGCCGGGCCGTACCGGTTGACGAAGGTCCAACCCGTCGACATGTTTCCGCATACCGCCCACATCGAGGTGGTCGTGCTGTTGCAGAGAAACCCCTCATCCGTACAGGATGCACCGATTACGACAGGAAATGATGTATGAACCTCTTTAAAAAGCTGTTTGGCAGTAAAACCGAGAAAAAGAGCACGCCGGCGCCCCGGCCGCAATCCGGTCCGGAACGCCCGGGCCAGGGACGGTCCCGATCCTATCACCAGCCGGGCCAGCGGCCCGGTAGCGGTTCAGGCCCCCGTCCCCAGGGCGGCTCCCCGCAGCGTCCCGGCGGCCAGCCGCCGCGGCCCCAGAGCGGCGCCCCGGCCCGGCCGGAGCCGCGCGTCCAGGAAAATGGCGAATCGCGCCCGCAGGGAGGCAGCTCACGGTCGCGCCGCAGAAGAAGACCCCGCCGTCCCCAGGACCGGCCGCAGCAACCGGCCGCCCAGCCGCAGGCTGCGGTACAGCCCGAAGTAACGGCCGCTCCGCCTGCCGCCCCGGCCGAACCCCGGGAGATCGCGGCAGCCGAGCCTGCAGCACCCGAGCGCCAGCCCAAAGAACCGCTCCCGGAGATCAGCCGCGAGCAACTCTCCCCTGAACTTCTGGCCGGCCTGAGCCGCGCCAGCTGGGAGGACCTGATGCCGGTTCAGGCGCGGACCATCCCCTATCTGCTCGCCCGCCGCGACCTGATGGTCCAGTCGCGCACCGGCAGCGGCAAAACCGGTGCCTTCATCCTGCCGATGCTCGAACGCCTCGACTCCTCATTGCCCGAAACCCAGGCCCTGGTCCTCGTGCCCACCCGGGAGCTGGCTAAACAGGTCACCGGCGAAGCCCAGATGCTCTTTGGCGATTCGGGCTTGCGCGTGACCGCGGTTTATGGCGGGGTCGGCTATGGCAGCCAGATCGACGCCTTCCGCGAAGGGGCCCATCTGGTGGTCGGTACGCCCGGGCGTATTCTCGATCACCTGCTCAAGGGATCGCTCAACCTGCGCAGCCTGAAGCTGCTCATCCTCGATGAGGCGGATCGCATGCTCTCGATGGGCTTTTATCCCGACATGAAGGAGGTCCAGCAGTATCTGCCGCAAGGGATCAATGCCTACATGTTTTCCGCCACCTTTCCGCCCTTTGTCCTCCATCTGGCGGCCGAGTTTCTCGAAGAGCCGGAACTCATCAGCCTGAGCGGCGATCAGGTCTACGTCGCCGAAACCGAGCACTCGTTCTATGTCGTCCCGCCCATGGATAAGGATCGCGCTCTGGTGCGCATCATCGAAATGGAAAATCCCTCCCAGGCGATCGTTTTCTGCAATACCCGCTCCCAGGTCCACTATGTGGCCATCGTCCTGCAGCGCTTTGGCTACAATGCCGATGAACTCTCTTCGGATTTGCCGCAGAACGCGCGTGAAAAGGTGATGTCGCGCCTCCGCGACGGCAGCTTGCGCTTTCTCGTCGCAACCGATGTCGCCGCCCGCGGCATCGATATCCCCCAGCTGCCGGTGGTGATCATGTATGAGCCGCCCGAAGACCCGGAGGCCTATATCCACCGCGCCGGACGCACCGGCCGCGCCGGAGCCAGCGGCGAAGCGGTCTCCCTGGTCACCGAAGTGGAACAAATCGATCTCGATCGCATCGCGCGCAAATTCAACTTTACCCTGATCTCGCGGGTATTGCCGCAGAACGAGGATGTTGCCGCGCTGGTCACAGAACGCGTCACCGCCCTGCTCGAGGCGAAATACCGTGCGAAAGACAACGTCGAAAAGGAACGGCTGCGCCGCTTCCAACCCCTGGCCCAGAGTCTCGCGGACAACGACGATCTGAACAACGTCATCGCCATGCTGCTCGATGAGTTCTATCAGCAGACCCTGCATGCCCCGGTGCAGACCACCGACACCGTGCGGGAGGTCCGGCGCGATGAGGAGAGCGAGGGGGAGACGCCGCGCAACAACCGGCCGCGGCGCCGCGGCGGCCGCCACCGCAGATCGGGCAGCCGCCCATAACCGCCGGGGCCGCATTCCCGTTCGCCAGTTAAAAGGCCGGATGTATCGTCCCGGAGGGATGGGTGCATCCGGCTTTGCCTTTAAAGAGAGGTTTCTGCCATGAAATACCTCGGAGCCCATGTCAGCGCCGCGGGCGGCCTGGAGATGGCGCCGGAAAATGCCCGCGCCATCGGCGCCCGTGCTTTCGCCCTCTTCACCAAAAACCAGCGCCAATGGCTGGCCCGGAACCTGGAAGCCCCTGAAATCGAACGCTTCAGAATCCGCTGCGAGGAACTCGCCTTCGCGACGGAGCACATCATGCCCCATGACAGTTACCTGATCAACCTCGCTCATCCCGAGGAGGCTGGTCTGGCGAAATCGCAGGCTGCTTTTCTCGACGAGATGAAACGCTGCCAGGAGCTTGGCCTGAAGCTGCTCAATTTTCATCCAGGATCCCATCTCGGACAGATCCCCCTGGAGGAGGGCCTGCGCCGGGTCGCCCTTTCGATCAATCTCGCCCTGGAAAAGACCAGCGGGGTCACCGCTGTCATCGAAAATACCGCCGGACAGGGCAGCAATGTCGGGTGCAACTTTGAGCAGCTGGCCGAGATTATCGCGGCGGTGGAAGACAAGAGCCGCGTTGGGGTCTGTCTCGACACCTGCCATCTCTTCGCTTCCGGATATGACCTGCGCACTCCGGCAGCCTATGCGGAAACCATGCGGCAATTCGCAGAGACGATCGGATGGTCCTATCTTCGCGGCATGCACCTTAACGATGCCAAAAAAGAGCTGGGCACGCGTGTCGACCGGCATGCCCCGATCGGCGCCGGTTTTCTCGGCCTCGAGGCCTTCCGCCTCCTGATGCAAGACAACCGGCTCGATGAGATCCCGCTCATCCTTGAAACCCCGGAACCGGACCGCTGGGCGGAGGAAATCCGCCTGCTCTACAGCTTCGCCGCAGCAGCCTGAGCGTCCCGCCGTGCATACGGGGCCGCCGGCACAAAAAAAGCGCCGGAGGAGAACAACCGCTCTTCCGGCGCTGCAATGCACCCGCGTTGATGGATCCTAAAACACCTTGATGTCTCCCAGCCCGACGCTGCAGGTCACCAGCAGCCGGGAAGGCGCCTCCTCATACCGGGGAGTCTGAAAGTTCAGCTCCTGGTTGAATCCATCCGCCTTTTGATCAAAGACCTTGATATCTCCTACCCCCACCCTGGCCCTGACTTTGACCGCCAACCCCGGCTGCAGATCGACATGCACATCACCGACACTGCTGCGCAGATAGAGGCGATGTTCTCCCGGCTCCAGCGCAACCTGAGAGGCATCGATCACCACCGATCCCACCACAGTCTTGGCCGTGCCGCCGTTGAAACCCTGTGCCGGCAGCTTGATGCGCAGATCGCCGATGACCGAATCGCGCGCCAGCGTCCCGGTATATTCCCGTCCCACCGGCTCAATGGGGGGGTGGCCATCCTCGCTCCGCCGCCGCTCGCCGGTCAGGAGGTAAATCCCGAGCGCGATCAGCGCGATCGGCCAATAGTGAAAGAACCAGCGGATGATATCAAACAGAGAAGGGCCGTCAAAAAGGAGCAGGCAGCCGATAACGACCAATACAGCGCCCACTACGACCGATCCGCGTTGGGATTGCGACTCCATAGGCTTCCTCGGTTAAGATTCAATCCCTTTCCCGGCTCAGGCCGGAGGTCAACGTCCGGGATAGGCGTGACCCTCGAGTTCGGCAATGTACTTTTCAGCTTCAATGGCCGCCATGCAGCCTGAGGCGGAGGCGGTGATGGCCTGGCGATATATGGCATCCTGAACATCTCCACAAGCAAAGACGCCGGACAGATTGGTGCGCGTACGGTGGTCCGTTTCGATATAATTCCCTGTATCCAGCGTAACCTGACCGGCAAAGAGCTCCGTATTGGGCTTGTGGCCGATAAAGACGAAAATTCCGTCCGCCGGGAACTGGGACTGGACGCCGGTCTTGACGTTACGCAACTTTAAATGGGTCACCGTGGTGGCGCCGGCAATCTCCTCCACCACCGTATCCCACAGAAATGCGACCTTTTCATGTTTGAACGCCCGTTCCTGGAGGATGGCATCGGCCCGCAGCCGGTCGCGGCGGTGAATGATCGTCACTTTCTCCGCAAAACGCGTTAAAAAGAGGCCCTCATCGAGCGCACTGTTGCCGCCGCCGATCACCACCACCTGCTTGCCGGTGAAAAAAAAGCCGTCGCACGTGGCGCAGTACGAGACGCCTTTGCCAATATAGCGTTCTTCCCCGGGGATACCAAGCCGCAGCGGATTCGAGCCCGTGGCGATGATCACCGACCTGGCCTCATAGGTTTGCGTGGCGGTCCGTACCCGCTTTACCGGACCCTCGAGCTCCACACTCTCGACGACATCGTAGAGGACCTCCATTCCGAACCGCAGCGCCTGCTTTTCGAAGAGCTGGTACATGTCAAATCCGCTCACGCCCTCCGGGAAGCCCGGGAAATTCTCCAGGTCATTGGTCAGCGTCACCTGACCGCCCCGTTCCATGCCGCTGATCAGCAGCGGATTCAGCTGCGCGCGGCCGGTATAAATGGCGGCGGTCAAGCCGGCCGGACCGGAGCCAATGATAATGACTTCTCTCATATGTTGTTTCTGCTCCCTGATTGTCTTACGTCGTGTCTAATAATTAGATTCACCAATAGTGCAAAGTATTCAAACTATATGAACCTTCCCTCACACCGGATTGGGGATGTCGACGAACTCGACCGCCACATCCATCTTGCGCATCAAATGTTCACCCAGCGCGTTGATGCCAAGCCGCTCGGTGGCATAGTGGCCGGCTGCGAAAAAGTGGATCCCGGCCTCCTTGGCCATGTGCATGGTCTTTTCCCGAACCTCGCCGGTGATATAGGCTTCGAGCCCTTCCTCGATGGCCAGCGCCAGATCATCCGGTGCACCGCCGGAACAATAGCCGATGCGGCGGATCTTCTCGGGCCCGAACGGAAAGGCAAAGGGCTCACGATCGAAGGTATACCGGACCAGCTCCTGCAACTCGGCAAAATCCATCTCCTCGGTCGTCCCCATGAGACCGATCCGGCCGAGCGGCGAGATATTGTGCATGCCCAGGGCCTTGACCGCCAGAATGTTGTTGCCCACCTCTTCATGCATGTCGAGGCAGAGATGGTAGGCCAGCAGGGTGAGGTCATGTTCGAGCAGAAATTTGAGCCGCTGCCGCAACGGCCCCTGGATGGTGCGGCGATCGCGGTCCCAGAGCAGGCCGTGATGGACCATGATGAGATCGGCCTCGCGCTGCACCGCTGCTTCAAAAAGCTCGAGACAGGCGGAAACACCGGTCACAATCCGCCGGATCTGCATCCGGCCTTCGACCTGCAGACCCATGGGGCCTGAATCGGGGATCAATCGCACCCGCAAGTATTCGTCGAGATAGCTGACCAGCTCATCGCGAAGTACCATGGTGTACTCTCCCGGATTTATACATTGTTGCGTCCCTAGTAATTTAAGGCATTGGAATTGAAACGCAAGAGAAATCATCCTGACACGGCCGCTGCCCCGGCTGCCGTGCACAACGGGCACGGAGCGGGACGGCAAAAAGGATTTGGCATTATGGCCATTTTGTCCTATATTGGAGGCAGCTCAAGCGCATGGCTGCAGCAGCCGCATCGGCCTGCCTGCAGCGATCACGTCAGCCGGTTTCCGGATATCCCCTCATGCCCATTTCAAAGCAACAACTTGCCGAGTTGCGCCGCCTGCGACAGAAAAAGTACCGCGAACAGGAGCAGGCTTGCCTGATCGAGGGGATCCGGCTCTGCGAGGAGGCGGTTCGGGCGGAGGTCGGCCTGGTGCGGGCCTGTTACCTTCCTGAAGAGATGCGCAACAAGCGCAGCCAGACCCTCTTGCAGGAGCTCCGCCGCCGTGGCGTGCCGCTGGAGATCCTCACGGCCCCCGCCCTCGCCGCCCTTACGGAAACCACGACACCCCAGGGGATCGTAGCCGTGCTGCGCAAAACCAGGATGGCCGAATTCGATCCGCAGCGCTGCAACGAGCCGCTGGTCCTGGCCATCGATGGCCTCGCCGACCCGGGTAATCTCGGCACCATTCTGCGCACGGCAGAGTGGTTTGGTGTCCGCACCCTGCTGCTTAGCCGTGAAACGGTGGAACTCTATAATCCAAAGGTTATCCGCAGCAGCATGGGCAGCCTCTTTCGCCTGCGGATCCACGAGGGTCTTGATCTGCTGGAGACGGCCCGGATGGCCCGCACCGCAGGTTGGCGCCTGTTGACCGCCGAAGCGGGCGGCGGGGCATCCGCCCGCGCCATCACCGCCAGCGGGCATGACCTGCTGGTCATCGGCAGTGAGGCGCACGGCCTGCGGACGCCCCTGCACGAGGTGGTCGATCAACGCGTCACCATTCCCGGAGGCGGAGCGGAATCGCTCAACGCCGCGATCGCTGCAGCCATCCTGCTCTACCAACTGACCACGCCTCCTTTATAAACGAGTGCTCATGGACCCTGATAACGACCATACCCAACTGGATGCCCGGGAACTTTCCCGGGTGTTGCTCTGGACGCTGGCCATGTTTATCGCCAGCATTTTTATCGGATCGGCGCTGATGCTGCTGGGCGGCCCCAAATGGAGCCTGCTGGCCGAAACGCTCTTCATCCTTCCCGCCCTCTTCTACATCCGGAAACGCGGCATCCCCTTCCAGCAAGCCTTCCGCCTGCAGACGGTCACCCTGCCCATCCTCTTCTTCACCCTGCTTCTCGCCATTCCGGTTATGGTCCTCGGGGATGAACTCGACCGCATCCTCGCCATCTTTTTCCCTCTGCCCTCCTGGTTCGATGTGGGCGATCTGCTGGCGATCAACTCTTTTGGCGATGGCCTGCTGATCATTGGCAACGGCGTCATCGTTGCAGCACTCGCTGAGGAAATGCTGTTTCGCGGACTGATCCAGCGCACGCTGGAACACCTGAGCGACATTGCCACAGCCATAGCCCTCTCGGCCATCCTTTTTGCCATGTTCCACTTCAATATCTGGTGGATGATCCAGATCACGCTGCTCGGCCTGGTGCTGGCTTACCTGGCCTGGAAAAGCGGCAGCATTTGGCCGGCGGTGATGCTGCACGCCATTAACAATCTGATCTCCATTCTCGCCACGAACACAGGCGACGGCAAGCTGGCGTGGTATTCCGGAGAGGTCCATGTCAAGTGGATCTGGATCGCCATCGCCATCCTGCTTCTGGTTCCGGCGGTGGCCGGATTCCAGCACGCCTGTGAAGCCCGAACCACCACCGTTACGCAGGATCGTATTACAGGAGATGACCATGAATAAAAGCGCACCCCAGGTCCGCATTGGCATGATCCAGTCGGCCGAAACCATTCGCTTTCAATGCGAGAGTGCCTTTGATGTTCTCGATCTGCAGGGAAATCGCATGGCCCGGGGGAAGGCGAATACGCCCTGTGAGGCGCACATCGGCCAGACGCAGGCCGCCGAAGTGCGTTACCATGTGCGTCTGGCCATCGCCGTGACCGAGGAAGAGGCCGAGAAACGCCACAAAAAGCTCAAAGAGCGGAATATCACCACCACCCTGTGGCGGCCCGGAATCGTCTTGCCCTTGCGCGATTTCACCATGGACAACCGCGAGTACTGGGTCGTCACCAGCGCATTTGCCGACGCCGAGGAGGCGAAAACCTTTGCCCTGGCATACCAGCCCGTCGGCGAGGCGGTCGTGGTCAAGGAGATCGTGCGCAAGGCAGCGGGGACCCTCCTGGTGATGCACCAGCCCTTTCAGGAGGGATGCCGCATCGTTCCTGCCGATCCCGGAGCCCGCATCGAGCTTTTTGACGTGACCGTCGGCATCGAGTTCCACTGGCAGCACAAACGCACCCAGCTGCTGCCCGGGATCCTCGAAATCTGCCTCAACAATGCCGGCCGGCTGCTGGCGGTCAATGAACTGGATATCGAGACCTACCTCATCAGCGTCAACTCTTCAGAAATGACCGCGGAAAATCCGGTCGAGCTGCTCAAGGCCCAGACCATCGCTGCCCGCAGCACCATTCTCGCCACCATGGGAAAACACCATTATGACGAGAAATTTCATCTCTGTTCCGACGATCACTGCCAGTGCTATCACGGGGTCGCCAACATTTCCGACCATTCCCGCGCCGCTGCCGTGGAGACCGAGGGGGTCAATCTCCTCCACGGGGGCCGCGTCTGCGATGCCCGCTACGCCAAGATTTGCGGCGGCATTATGGAGGACTATGCGCATGTCTGGGATGAGCGTGAGGTCCCTTACCTGGTGCCGGGCGTGGATGGCCGGGAACAGCTGCATTACCCGCTCACCGACGAGGCGCAGGTGCGCAACTATATCAACAGCACTCCCGATGTCTGGTGTAATACGCAAAAATACGAAATTCCCTCTTCCCTGCCCTACAACACGCGGGATCTCTTTCGCTGGCAGGTTTCTTTCCCGCGCCCGGAGCTGGGTGAATTGATCAGCCGCCGCCTCGGCATCCACTTCGGCGAGCTGGTCGATCTGATTCCGGTCGACCGCGCCCCCGGAGGCCGCCTGATCCATCTGGATATCGTCGGCAGCGAGCGCACCGTCCGCATCGGCAAGGAGCTGGTCATCCGGCGCGCCCTCTCCGAGAGCCATCTCTACAGCGCCTGTTTTTATATCGAGCGCGATCGGGATCAAGAGGGTGCCGTGACCACGTTTCATTTGCACGGCGCCGGCTGGGGCCATGGGGTCGGCCTCTGCCAGGTGGGCGCTACCGTCATGGCGCAGCAGGGATTCGACCATGCCGCCATCCTGGCGCACTATTATAAACAGAGCCGTTTGCTAAAACTCTATTAAAAAGCTTTCCGCAGAGCAGGCCTGTTGTCGCTATCTTATAATAGTTTAACACAATTCAGGCCCGACGAGAGACCGCGGAATGGTATGAAAATAGTCATTTTTAACGACGAGTTGCGCTCCGGCATGCAAATGTATCTGGCGCTGAGCAATCGTCATGAAGTTCGTGTCGCGCGTGACGCCGATGATCTCTTCACCATGCTGGATCAGGCGGCTGCGGATCTGACCATCCTGGACCTGGCCTTGCCGGAGTCCCGGGAGGAGGCTGTGGACGGATTCGATATCGCCCAGCGGATTCAGGCCAAACATCCCCAGACCAAACTTCTCGGCGTTTATGACCAGGGCAACCCGAACCTCGCCGCCAAGGCGCGCGCCAGCGGCATCGCCGAGCTGATCGCGCGACCGATCAAAAACCGCGAGCTGCTGGGGCTGATTGAAAAATAGGATCCTGTTTCATTACGGTGGGCTTGCGCCCTGCATCAGGCCGGTATTTTCATACCGGCCTTTTTTATTAACAAACCTGTTGCAAATTATACGGATATGATGTACTTTACTAAAAAAAGAAGAGTACATGAGCATAGAATCCGATTTTCTCGTCATCGGCAGCGGCATTGGCGGCCTCTCGGCAGCGCTCAAGCTGGCGGAAAAAGGCACCGTCGCGATCATCACCAAAAAACATCAGTCCGAATCGAACACCAATTACGCTCAGGGCGGCATCGCCTCGGTTTTCGATCAGAGCGATTCCTATGCGGAGCATATCGAGGACACCTTGACCGCCGGCGCCGGCCTCTGTCACGAGGATGCCGTGCGCCTGATCGTCGAACAAGGCCCACCCCGGGTCCGCGAGCTATTTGATCTCGGCGTGCCCTTTACGCGCAACGAAACCGGGCAGTTTGACCTTGGTCGCGAAGGCGGCCATCATCATAATCGCATCGTCCACGTCAAGGATCACACCGGTCGCGACGTGGAAACCGCCTTGCTGGCCGCGGCGCGCAACCATCCGCGCATTACCATCTATGAACACCATATGGCTGTCGAGCTGATTACCGAACACCAGGTCTTCAGCGCCCGCCCGGCCCAGGATCTCTCGATCAACTGCTGGGGCGCCTACGTCCTCGACATCAATGCGGCACGCATCGAATGCTTCATCGCCAAAGCGACCCTTCTCGCCTCGGGCGGCTGCGGCCAGGTCTATCTGCACACGACCAATCCCTCCATTGCCACCGGCGACGGGATGGCCATCGCCTTCAGGGCCGGGGCCATCATCGCCAACATGGAGTTCATGCAGTTCCACCCCACTTCGCTCTATCACCCGGAGGCCAACTCGTTTCTGATCTCCGAAGCGGTGCGCGGGTTTGGCGGCCGACTCATCCACAAGGATGGCGAATCCTTCATGGAAAAGTATCATCCCATGGGGGCGCTGGCCCCGCGCGACATCGTCGCCCGTGCCATCGATACCGAGCTGAAGAAGCACGGCGTGCCCTGTGTTTACCTGGATGTCAGCCATCTCGATGCTGAAGCGGTCCGCACCCGCTTCCCCAACATCTATGAAAACTGTCTCCGCTACAAGATCGACATCACCAGGGAGCCGATTCCGGTCGTGCCCGCAGCGCATTATGCTTGCGGGGGTGTGCGGACCGATCTGCAGGGGCGCAGCAACATCAACGGACTTTTGGCTTGCGGCGAAGTGACCTGCACAGGCGTCCACGGCGCCAATCGCCTGGCGTCCAACTCCCTGCTGGAAGCCGTCGTTTTCGCCCACGAGGCCAGCCAGGAAGCCCTCCGTTTTGCCGAAACCCGCACCTCGATTCCCAGCGCCATCCCGGTCTGGGACGATACGGGCACCTTCAATCAGGAGGAATGGGTGCTGATTTCCCATGATCGCCTCGAGATTCAGAACATCATGTGGGATTATGTCGGCATCGTCCGCTCGAATGCACGCCTTGAGCGGGCCTTGAGCCGCATCCGCCTGATCCGCCAGGAGATCGAGAATTATTACAAACGCACCCGGATCACCGAGGGGCTGCTCGAGCTGCGCAATCTGGCCACCGTAGCCCAACTGATCATCCAGTCCGCCATGATGCGCAAGGAGAGCCGAGGGCTGCACTATACGACCGACTATCCCAATACCGATGATACCTATCGCCACGACACCCTGATTGAACGTACGGGTGCGCAGTGATCCCTTGACCCCCACGCCGGAGTGCGCCGATGATCATCTCAAGGATAGAAATTCGCGCCTTTAAGTCGATCTATGAAATCACGCTGCCGCTGGATCCCCACATCAATGTGCTGATCGGCGCTAATGAGAGCGGCAAATCCAATATTCTTAAAGCCCTCGAGGCCTTTCGCGACAAAGTGGCTCTCGATGCGGCCTTTACCTGCCAGTATTCAAACCATTATTACCTGGCCAAACCCCCGGAGCTGACCCTGGAGTTCTCCAGCTTCACCAAGGAGAACCGGCGCCTGCTCTTGCTCCTCTCGGAGGCCTTCAAGGAGGTCGAACGCTTTAACATCCGCAAGGATGGTCCAACCCTCAATGACTATCATCTCCTGATCAATGGCAATCCGGTCGAGTCCGTCGACATCGCCCGGCTGCTGCGGATTCTCCCCAAAATCCTCTACTTTCCCGACATCCGCTTGCTCAAAAACCGCGTCGATTACGATGATCTGTGCGCCAATCTTCCCGAATGCGCCACTGAACGCAACCTGCTCAAGATCGGCGGGGTCGACCGCTACGAAACTATCTTTGAAGACAACGCCCGCGGCCGCCGCGCTCTCGAGGAAGCCAGCCGTATCATCACCGAACAACTGCGCCGCGTCTGGTCCCAGGAGCCGACCATCGAGGTCAAGCTGAATGTCAATGGCCGCGCGCTCTATATCGATTTCAGCGACAGCACCACCGTCTTTGACACCCCGGAATCCCGCAGCCTCGGCTTTCGCTGGTACCTCTCCTTCTATGTCAATTTTCTCGCCCAGACCTTCGAAGCTCAGGCCAACGAGTATCTCTTTCTCTTCGACGAACCGGGTATCCATCTCCATCCCTCCGGCCAGAAGGATCTGATGAAGGTTCTGGAAGATCTGGCGCTGAAGAATCAGGTGGTGTTCAGCACCCACTCTCCCTTCATGATCAACCGCCAGTTCCCCGAGCGGGTCATTCTGGTGCTCAAAGACAAGAACGGCACCCGTATCGACAATCAAGCCTATCGCGAGCACTGGAAGCCCCTGCGCGACGAGATCGGCCTCAAGGTGGGAGATCTCTTTTTCTTCAGCGATTCCAGCATCATCGTCGAACTTCCGACCCGGAAGAGCGGCCTTCTGGAAAAATTCCGGGGGAAATCCGAGTAGCCGCATGCCCTCTGCCAGAATCGACTCCAGAGCCGGCCTGTGCCGGATTTCCCCGGGCGCACGCCCATCCCGCGTTTGCAGGGGAGCCCGGGCATGTTGAACGGCGATCTCTCCCGCAAACAAAAGTACTGGCTCTACCAGTATCGACTCGGCAAGGAGTATCTCCTGCCGCTGCTGCGGCAGTGGGGCGTCCCCCTGGCCGGCGCCCGCATGCTCGATATCGGCTGTGCGGAGGCGGGCATCCTCTGCGCCTTCGCCGAAGCCGGCGGCCAGAGCATCGGCGTGGAATTGAGCCCGAGCCGGCTCCAGCTCGCCCGCCACTTCGCCTCACCCGCCCAACTGGCCAGCACCGCCTTCATCGCCGCCGATTTTTTTCATATGCCCCTGCAGACGGCCCGGTGCCGCTTCGATCTCATCCTGTTGCGCGATGTCTTTGAACATCTCCCGGATAAAGCCGGCGCCTTCGCCGCCCTCGCTGCCCTGATGCAGCCGGGAACACGCCTGATCCTGACGTTTCCCCCCTTTTACTCCCCCTTCGGGGGGCACCAGCAGATGCTCGGCGGCTTTCTCCGCCGCATCCCCTGGTTTCACATCCTGCCGGCAGCGCTCTGGCACCCGCTCGCCCGCTATATCGCGGCGCACGACCCGAATCCCCGCTTCCTCGACGAGATGGAAAAACTCCGCCGCAATCGGATGACCATCGCCTTGTGCCGGCGGCTGGCACGAAAGCACCGGCTCACCATCACCGCCGAATGCTACTATCTCAGCCGACCCAGCTACAAATTGCGCTTCGGCTGGCCAGTGATCCCGGCGCAGACCCTGGGCCGCATCCCCCTCCTCCGCGAACTCTTTATCACCGGCGCAATCATCATGATGAGTAAACCATGCCCCGAGTCCTAGTCATCACCTACTATTTTCCCCCGGCCGGCGGCGCCGGCGTGCAGCGAACCCTCAAGTTCGTCAAATATCTGCGGGAGTTCGGCTGGGAGCCCGTGGTTCTCACCGCCAGGGAAGCGGACTATCCGGCCCGCGATGAGACCCTGCTGCAAGAGATCCCGGAGGGTGTCCACATCTACCGCGCACCCCTATTCGAACCCTACCGTCTCTATCGCAAATTTACCGGCAAGGCCGCCGACACCGCCACGGATATCGCCACCCTGACGCGGGAGGGGCATGAACGCCAGCCCTGGAGCGAACGGCTTGCGGAAGCCATCCGCGCCACCCTCTTCGTCCCCGATGCACGCATGACCTGGCTCTATCCAGCGCTCCAGCTGGGCCGGAAAATTCTCCGCAGTGAAAAGATCGATCTCCTCTTCTCCAGCGCCCCGCCCTATACCACCCATTTGATCGGCTGCCGCCTCAAGCGGGCCGCCGGACTGCCCTGGGTTGCCGATTTTCGCGATTCCTGGATCGGCTGGCTTTCGACCCCGCAATGGCGGCCGGCCCCCTGCCGGGCCCTGGAGTACCGGATGGAAACGCGGGTCCTGGCGGACGCGGACCGCATCCTCACGGTCTCGCCCGGGGTGCAGGAGGACCTGCTCAGCCGCCATCCCGATCTGCGCGATGCGCGCTGGCAGCAGCTGCCCAACGGCTTTGATGCCGCCGATCTGGCGGGCGTGAAGCCCCTGGAGAAAGCGCCGGGATTCACCCTCATCTACACCGGGT
The DNA here is from genome assembly GCA_035353815.1 of bacterium. Classification (GTDB taxonomy): domain Bacteria; phylum Zhuqueibacterota; class Zhuqueibacteria; order Residuimicrobiales; family Residuimicrobiaceae; genus JAKPUX01. Next base: position 26,951 of record DAOQAG010000023.1, on the reverse strand, counting down.
CCCTTTACGGCAACCGCAATCCCCATTTTCTGCTGCGCGCCCTCGAACAACTGCTCGCCGAACACTTTCCGCCACTGGCGCAGCTGCGCATCCGTTTGGTGGGGCGTGTGGGCGAACCGATCCTGCAGGAGATCGCCGCTTCACCCGCCGCTCCCCTCTTTGAACATATCCCCTACGTCAACCACGCCCGGAGTTTGCAGTACCTGCTCGCCGCCGACGCGGCCCTGCTGATCATCGATGACGCCCCCGCCAACCGCGGCATCCTCACCGGCAAACTCTTTGAATACATCGGCGCGCGCCTGCCCATCCTCGCCCTCGCGCCCGAAGGTGACGCCGCTGCGCTCATCCGCCGCCATGGATTGGGCCTCTGCGTTCCACCCGGCGACAGCTCCGCCATCGCCGCGGCTCTGCGCCGCCTGCTCGCAGAGCCCGGCTCCGGCCCGAAAAGAGAACAGGAAGAGGCCGGGCGGCTCTTTGAGCGCCGCGAATTGACCCATCAGCTCGCCACCCTCTTTGACGGGCTGATCCAGGCTGCGGGTGATAAGGGGGGAAAATAAAGGTAGCGGCGGGCGATGGCGGAGGAATCCGGCTCAAGCCTGCAGGAGTTCCTGCAGCAGTGCGACCAGGCCGGCCTGGCGCTTCTCCAATGCGAAACACTCGACGATCCGCTGCCGGGCAGCGCGCCGCTGCGCCGGGCCGGCGGCCAGGGCTTGTTTAATCGCCGCCGCCAGAGCGGCCGCCGAACGCTCCGGGACAATCCATCCCGTCGCGCCCACAACCTCGGGCAGAGCCCCGGTCGCCGTCACCACCGGCAGACATCCGCTCGCCATCGCTTCAGCCAAAGCCATGCCAAAGGACTCGTGGCGGGAAAATTGGCCATAGACCCGGGTGCGGGCATAGAGCGCAGCCAGCTCGCTGCGTCCCAGCCGGCCCTGCAGCAGCACATTCCCCGGAACCCCCAGCGATTTCACCCAGACCAGGGCTTCCGCCTCCAGTCCCACTACCCTGAATGAAACCTCCGGCAGTGCGCGCGCCGTCTCCAGTAAGAGTTCGATGCCCTTGATGGCGGCCGCGCGCCGGTCCCGCGCGCCGCAGACCGTGAGCACGTCCACCTCCCTCTGCGCCTCCACCTCCGCCTGAAAAAATCCGGTATCGACACCGTTCGGAAGGATCCGTGCCGGAGCGTGCGGAGCAAAGGACGCCAGCTCGTCCGCCGTGGCCTGCGAAACCGGCAGCAGCAGGGTGGCATGGCGCAGACTCATCCGGCTGCAAAAGGAGCGCACCGGCGCCAGATGTGCACCATAGTGAAACTCGGGCATGCGCGCGACGTCATAGCCACCAATAACGATGACGACCGGCTTGTGCAGCATCTTTCCGGCCAAAACCGCAAGCAGGGTATGATAGTCGGCGAACCAGGTGTAGACGGCCCTTGCGGAGGGTAGATAACACAGCAGCCAGCAGAATTGGGCGAGATGATCCCACAGCTGCCGCAGGCGCGGCTTGAAATGAAAACGGCGCGTACGCAGGCGAAAGTGCTGACGCAGGGTGGCGGCATCGGCGAGCACGAAGGGGGCCTGGCTGGGCTGGATGAAAAGAATCTGCGGGGGTGGGAGCGCCATGCAAAAAGCCTCGTTGGGGATGAGACCCCGGACCATTCCGGGCTGCTGTTAATATAAAAATTCTGGAGATAGGATCAAAAAACTTCAAAGCAAAAGCATAAAGAATCGCTGGACTTTCTTGAAAAATTGTCATATAATAATCAATAATCTGCATCCATCCCTGTCCTGCAATGAGGCTGCCGTGAAAAAGAAAAAAGTCGCACAGGAAAAGATCCTGACGCCACCGCCCATGGAAAAGGAGAATCTGCTCACTCGCCATCCCCTGGCCGCACTCCTGCTGCTCTCATTCCTGCTCCTGCTGATACTCTATCACCAGGTCATCCTCGGCGGTAAAACCTTTCAGATGCCCGATCAGCAAAGCGCCCGCGCCACGGCCCCCTTTGTCAAGGAAGCCCTCTCCCGCGGCGTCACGCCCCTGTGGTGTCCCTACATTTTCGGCGGCATGCCCTCTTTCGGATCCCTGCTCAGCGCGCCCCATGTCAACCGCCTCGATGATGTGCTCATCGGCTTCCTGCGCATGATCGCGATGCCGGATTTTATGTTCATCCTCCTCAATTATCTGTTGTTCGCCCTGTTCATGTTCCTCCTCATGCGCGGCCTCGGGGTCGAACCCCTGGCGGCCTTCTTTTCCGGGCTGGCAGTGATATTTATTCCTCAATTTGTCGCCTTCACCTCCTACGGCCATAACACCAAATTCCTTGCTGCCGTTCTGATCCCGGTCATCCTCCTCTGCGCCAAAAAAATGATGGAGGAGAAAAACGGACTCTGGTTCAGCCTGACCTCCCTCGCCATCGGCTTTCAGATGGTGCGCGCCCATATCCAGGTTTCTTATTATACCTTTATTCTCCTCGGTATCTATTTCCTCTACAAGGAAATCGCCGATTACCGCCGCACCCGCGAGATCAGACCCCTGCTGATCTCCGCCGGAATGCTCGCCGGAGCTATAGCGGCGGGTGTGCTCCTCTCGATGATCCTCTATACCTCGGTCCTCGACTACCAGCGTTACTCCATCCGCGGCGGCGGCACCGAGGGCGGCGGGCTGGATTTTGATTACGCCGCCAACTGGTCCTTCCATCCTCTAGAGATGGTGACTTTTTTCATCCCCTCATTCATGGGATTCGGCGGCGCCACCTATTGGGGCAAAATGCCCTTCACGGATTATCCGCTCTATTTCAGCGTCATCGTCTTTCTCCTGGCCGGAATTCCGCTGGTCTTGCGCCGCGACCGCACAACCTGGATCATGACGACGGTGGCGTTCTTTTCGCTGCTGGTCTCCTTCGGCAAGCATTTCGGGCTGCTCTATACGCCGCTCTTCAAGATCCTGCCCTATTTTAACAAATTTCGCGTCCCCAGCATGATCCATATCATCCTCGATATCAGCATGCTCGTGCTGGCGGGTATCGGCTTGCAAGCCCTCTTTGAACTGCGCACCCAGCTGCCGCAGCTCAAACCCCTCGAACGCAGCCGCCGGCTCAAATCCCTGACCCGCTACCTCTATGGATTCGCCGGCGTGGTAATCGTACTCGGCCTCATGGTCCTGCTCGGCAAGGCGCTCTATATGGGCATGGCCGGCAGCGGCGGCCATACCCTCAATGACGCCCAGCGCGTCGATGCCTACAACAAGGCGGTGCTGGACAGCCTCAAATCCATCGGCCTGGTGGTGCTCGTCGTCACCCTGATCCTCCATTTCCTCAAGAACAATCTCTCCCGGCTGGCATTGACCCTCTCGCTTTGCGCACTGGCTGTTTTCGACCTCTGGGCCGTGGATGCCCGGATCATCCGGCCCCAGGACAAGTCGGACGAGCGGGCCTATTTTGCCGCAACGCCCGCCGTTGAATTTCTGCAGCGCGACAAGTCCTTGTACCGCATCTTCCCGGTGCTCGATGACAAAAGCGGTAACTGGTATATGTACCACTTCATTCCCAATATTTCCGGATACAGCGCCGCCAAACTGCGCCTCTACCAGGAGTTCCTCGACGAAACCGGCTTCGACTCCCAGGATCGCTACGGCCTGAACAGCTTTGTCTCCAAATACTGGCGGATGGGCATGCGCGACAACCGCGTTACCCCGGTGGAAGTGCCGCCCAGCCAGATCGCGCCGGATCGCCTCGCCTTTGACTCGGCGATGCTCGATATGCTCAATGTCAAATACCTGGTGATGCAATGGCTGCCGCTCAACGATCCGCGCTACCAGCCGGTAGCCAATCCCGAGCAGGTGCCCCTCTATCGCAACACCACCGTGCTGCCGCGCGCCTTTTTCGCCGATTCTACCCGGGTGCTCAGTGGCCGCAAGAGCATCTTTGATTTCATGAAAAGCGGCCGTTTCGACCCCCGCCGGGTTGCCGTGGTCGAGGAAAATCCGCCCTATGCGGTCGCCGCCGCTGCCGGAAATACTGCAGAGATCGTCAAATACGATCTGCACGAGATCGCGATTTCCGCGCAAGTCAAGGCCCCGACGATCATGGTGCTGAGCGAGATCTATTATCCCTCCGGCTGGAAGGCCTATGTGGATGGCAAAGAGAGCAAGATCTACAAAACCAACTACCTGCTGCGCGGCCTCTTTCTCCCGGCCGGCAATCACCAGGTGGTCTTTAAATTCGCCCCGGCTTCCTATACCGCTGGCGAGTGGATCACCGGTATCGTTCTGCTCCTGCTGCTCGGCATCCTCGGGTATTCCCTCTGGATGCGCTATCAGCATCACCGCAAGCAGCCGGTGACCGCCTGAAATCAAGGGTGGGCCTCTCGCCCACCCTTTTTTAATTGAGAGGACCTATGTCCTTCCGCAAAACCCTCTACATGTTCTCCGGCACCCTGCGCTACCTCTTTGTGGTGGTGGTGATCCTGTGCATCGCCGGGATTAATTTTTACGTGCAGGGACTGGTTAAGGATCTGCGCAAGCAATCCCGCGACATCGCGGAATTCTACGCCCTCACCTATCAGCGTCTGGCGGTTGCGGCCGATCAACCGGAGGTGCTCGACTGGCTCTTCGTCAACATTATCAGCCGCGCCACCTTCCCCCTGGTCCTGACCGACCGGGAAGGCAATCCCAGCTCCTGGCAGGGGCTGGCTGTGCCGGATACAGCCCGCTCGCCCGAAGCGCTCAAACAGGTGCGCAAGGTCCTCGCCAAAATGCGCCAGGAGAACGAGCCGATCCCCATCACCTACAAGGATATCGTCCTCAGCTATCTCTATTTCGGCGATTCGGTTTTAATCACCCGCCTGCAATATCTGCCCTGGGTCACCTTGAGCGGCATCGGCCTGTTGGTGCTGGCCGCCTTTCTCGGTTTCGGCAGCATCAAGAGCAGCGAACAGCGCTTCATCTGGGTGGGCATGGCCAAGGAGACCGCCCACCAGCTGGGCACTCCGATCTCCTCGCTGCTCGGCTGGCTGGAACTGCTCAAATTGCCGCATCTCGGCGCCGCCCAGCGCGAACAAACCCTGACGGATATGGAGACCGATATCAAGCGGCTGGAAAAAATCGCCGCCCGGTTTTCCCATATCGGCTCCGAAGCCTTGCTCGATCCGCAGGAGGTGCAGCCGGTCCTCCACGATGTCTGCGAGTATTTGCGCAAGCGCCTGCCCAAAACCGGCAACCAGATCCAGCTGATCGAGCAGTATGGCGCCTGCAAGCCGGTTCCCCTCAATCGCGAACTCTTTGAATGGGCCGTGGAAAATCTGATCAAAAACGCCATCGATGCGGTGAAAGGCAAAAAGGGGGTGATTGAAATCATCACCATGCCCCTCAACGGCAAGAATCGCGTCGCCATCGACATTCGCGATAATGGCGTCGGCATTACCACCAAACGCCGCAACGATGTCTTCAAAGCGGGCTACAGCACCAAGAAACGCGGCTGGGGGCTGGGATTGAATTTCGCCCGGCGGATTGTGGAAGAGTATCATCATGGCCGGCTTTTCATCAAGGAGAGCCATATCGGCAAGGGGACAACCATGCGGATGATCTTGTGAGCAGCACCAGCCCTGCATTGGCGGGGCGGATCGCGCTGGTGACCGGAAGCGCGCGCGGTCTGGGCGCAGGCCTGGCACGCGCCCTGGCGGCGCAGGGCGCTGCCGTCGCCATCCATTACCGCAAAAGCCGGGAGGAGGCCGAGCGGCTCGTCGCCGCGCTGCGCGCCGAAGGCCACAGCGCAGCCGCTTTTCAGGCGGATGTGACCCGCTGGGCGGAGGTCTGCCGCCTGCGCGATGCCCTCCTGGAGCGGTTCGGCCGTCTCGATATTCTTGTCAACAATGTGGGGGAGTTTATCGAAAAACCCTGGGGGAGTTTTACTCCGGAGGAGTGGGAGGAGATGCTGGCGAGCAATCTCACCAGCGTCTACTATACCTGCCAAGCCTTCTGGGCGACGCTGGTGGCGCAAAAGTGGGGCCGCATCATCAACATCGGCCTTGCCAGCAGTGACCACATCCACGCCTACCGCGACGTCCTGCCCTACGCCATCGCCAAAACCGGGGTGCTCATCCTCAGCAAATCCCTTGCGGTCGAGGGGGCCCCGCACCGGATCACGGTCAATGTTCTGGCTCCCGGCTTGATGAACAACGGCACCCTGAGTGAAACTGCACAGCAAGCCGTGGCGGAGCGCGTCCCGGGCGGCCGCCCGGGCAACAGCACTGATCTGGCCACGGCCCTAACCTTCCTCTGCAGCGACAACGCCGCCTACATCACCGGCGCCCAGATCCCGGTCAGCGGCGGCTGGGGACTTTAATGGCGCACCTCGTCCGGACGGCGGGGGTAGCGCCGCTCCCGTTCCGGCGCGCGCTCTTTCCTGAGCGGGGCCGGTGCTGGGGCCACGCGGCCGCTGCCAAGGCGCAGTCCGTTGCGATCCGCATAGAGATCATAGCCCCCTGACCACAGCGGTTCAGTGCTGCTGCTGCGGCAGGTGGTCACTTGCGCCCAGCGCAGCAAGGCATTGAGCCCATGTGCCAGCTTCCAGAGCACCTCGCCGCTACCGCCGGCCAGTGTGGCCGTGCTCACCCTCTGCAGGCTGTTGTTGCGGCGCTCATACCCCTCCACGGCCGTCAGGCGGAACATTGACCGCAGGCCGACCCGGCCAAAGAACGGTTTCCACTGCAGCACCTCTCCCTGGAGTGCCCACAACTCGCCCCGGACAGCACAGCTTTTGGCCGACCGCGCTTCGCCGTTTTCGTAAGGTATCACGATAACCCTGAATCCGTTTGCTGCGGTGCCATTCTTCTGAAATTCAACGCGCGCAACCTGCATTTCTCCCCGCAACGGCGTGAAATAATACAAATAGATGACAAAATAAAGCAGAAGCAGGGCGGAAAAGGCGAGCAGAAGCAGGGTCAGTCCATGCAGGGAGCCCGACTTTTTTTTCCGCGCCGGGGCTTTGCCGCCGCCCTTGCCGCCCAGGATCGACAAGAGGAACAGGGCCACCAGCAAGCAGCCCGCCAGCAGTACCAGATACACCGTGCTCGAATCTGCGCTCAGCAGTTTGTTCATCCTCTCCTCATTCGGCGATGATTACCCTCTCGTCATAGGCGATGGCGCCAAATACCCCAATTCCGCCCCGGATATGCCAGAGCGGTTCCTCTTCATCGCGCATGCGCAAATAATCATAATAGTTGCGGTCCAGCGCCGCCACCTTCAGGACATAGATATCCGGCTGGGCGAGATAAAAGGGATAGAAATCTGTCGCGGTGGAATCGGTCATGACCTCGGCGCTATAAGCATGGATGTTACCGCGCACGTTGACCAGGAAATGCGGCTCCGGCGACTCCGACTGCCAGACGACCGGGAGTGCGTCGTTGGCTGCGATGTGCTGCTGATCGGCCGGGGCGATCAGACGCGGCGGCGCCGGCATGGTGCACTGCGCTGCCACTTCGCGGCCATCGGGCACGCTGATGGTCAAAAGGTAGGTCGCCCCCGGCTCCAGACGCAGGATTTTTCCGGCCTCGGCATAGCGGCCTCCCCCCTGATCAACATACGCCACTTCCTGATCCGCCCCTTTTATCGTCACCCGGGCACCGGCAATGCCCCGGTCCTCCGGCACCCGGTCCAGAGCACGATAGCTCTCCTCCAGACGGATAACTGTCTGCCCCGAATTGTACAGCAACAGTGCAAAGACGTTGATCTCCGGCTCATAGTTGAATTCATTGACGTCGGGTCCGCCGCCGCACGCCGCCAGCAGTAAAGCAGCCGCCAGCATCCCGATGCGCCTGCTAGAACGCAAAGTCCACCCCCAGCGTTGGCAGCAAGGGAAACATCGAAACCGTCGTCAGCCGCGACGGATTGGCGTCATGGTCCCAAAAGTAATAAAAGACATTCTTGCGGTTGTAGAGATTGATGATCTGCAAATAGGGGGTGGCCGAGATGCCAAAGAGATGCCCCTCCCGGCGCAAGCTGACATCCATGCGATGATACAGGGGAAAGCGGGCACTGTTTTTCGCCCCGGGCCGGTCAACGAGATGACCCGAGAGCTCATTCCGGTCGAGCCGCCATTCATAGGCCATGTACTTGCCCGGTATGGGCGTATAGGGCATGCCTGAACCATAGGAAAAAACCACGCCCAACGTCCAGTTCCTCCCCAGCCTCCGGTTCAGAACCGCGTGAAAGGTATGGCGCCGGTCATATTTGGGGTAATAGGTATGCTCCGCGGTCCGGCGTTTGGTGAGGCACCAGCTGTAGCCCAGCCATCCTTGCAAGGGCCCTGTCTGGCGCTTGAGCAGGAGCTCGAGGCCTCGCGCCGTGCCCTCGGCGACAAAATAGTCATCCGTGGGATCAGAGGCGATACCTTTTTCATTCAGATCGAGCAGACCGGCGAAGGTCTTGTAGTAGCCCTCCATGGTCAGGATGAGATCGTGCGGCAGCCACCATTCTCCGCCGGCCACATAATGACGGGCCGTCTGCGGGCGGTAATTCTTGCTGATGGGCAGCCACAGGTCCATCAGGGAAAAATTCTCCTCATCGCTGGCCACCGTGGTGAGATACTGCGTATACTGCCCGTAGGAGGCTTTGAGGGCCAGATTGGCCGCAATCTGGTACTGCAGCCCCAGGCGAGGCGAGAGACTCCAGCGGTTTCCGAGCGAATAATGTTCAAGCCGTACCCCGGAGTTGAGCTGCAGGCGCGCGCGCAGCTGCCAGTGATCCTGCAAGTAGAGGGCCAGCAGTGCTGGCCTGGCGGTATAGGAGAAGAGCCGGTAATCGTCGATGGCGATCCCGTAGCGGAAATCGAGATCAGACCACGAAAATCCCAACTTGATGCCATGGCCGCGAAGGCCGAGATAGGTAACATCCGCCTTGGCGCTGTAATCGTTGATGCGGTTGTCGAGCATCAGGTTGGCGGTACCGCTGCCCTCCACGGTGGCATCGAGGTCGTTGTCGAACCGGCTGCGCGACAGGATGGTCTCGGAAAAGAGATCGGGCCGGATGATCCAGCGCCAGATCAGGCTGGTCGTCCGGTTCCCCCAGACCCAGTTCAAATCGACGTCCACCTCGGACTCATCCTCCCCCTCGGCGGAAAAATCGAGCACATCATCTCCATAAAATCCGCTGAGGGTGAGACGGTGACGTTGCGAGAGATCGAGGTTGATCTTGCCCTGAAGATCATAAAAGTAGTAGGGAAAGGCATAGCGGGTGTGCTTGAAGACCTGATCGAAGTAGGTTCTCCGGGCGGCGATGAGGAAAGAACCGGAGGGGAGCGGACCCTCAGCCAGGCCGCGTACGGACAACAAGCTCAGGCTGCCGGAACCGCGATAGGACTTGACATTGCCTTCGCGATTGGTCACGGCGAGAACGGAGGAGAGCCGGCCGCCATATTCGACCGGAAATCCGCCGCTGAGAAACTCCAGCTCCTTGATCGCATCCACATTGAAGGTGCTGAAAACCCCGCCGAGATGAAAGGGATTATAGACGCTGACGCCGTCCAGCAGCACGAGATTCTGGTCGGGGCTGCCGCCGCGCACATAGAGCTGGCTGGAAAAATCGCTGCGGCTGACCACGCCCGGCAGGAGCTGCAGGGTACGAAAGACATCCGCCTCGGCCAGCATCGGCACCACCTGGAGCTGGCGCATCGTCAAGGCGACCGTGGAGATATGAACCTCGCGCTCAAAGCGCTCGCGCTGCGCCGTTTTGGTAACCTCGCCCATCTCGATCGTGGACGGAGTCAGGTGGACCGTCAGCACCGAATCCGCGCCCGCATGCAGCTGGACCTCGCTCTGCCAGCGCTGATACCCCAGCAGCGAGACGGTGAAGAGATAGCGCCCCTCGGCCAGATGGGGGATGACAAAATAGCCGCGCAGGGATGTCAGGGTCCCCAGATTCGTCCCGACCAGGTAGACATTGGCATAGGGGAGGGGTTCGCCGTTACTGGCGTCGCGGACAAAGCCGCTGATGGAGGCCCATTTGTCCCCGGCGGAGGCCCTGCCGCCCGGAGGCGGCGCCAGCAGCAGCGCCGCCAGCAACAGGATGGCGGCCATTTCGGCGTTTTTTTTCAGCATGAGCGGGCCCGGACGGCCGATACCTCATTTCACGATCTTCATGACATCCAGCGCCATCGTCAGCGATCCCAGTTCCGCCCGGCTCTGGATCCGGACCGGCAGACGCCGCTGGTCTGCGCTGAGCCAGATCCACATCTCCCCCTTGGGTTCCTGTTTGGAACCGGGTTGCTTGCCGGGCACAAGAAGAAAACACTCAAATTTTCCCGCCGGCACCTTGACTTTCTCTTTCTTCTCCACCGTCAGACGCAGGGGATAGACTTTTTTATCGACGTAGCTGTCCAGGTCGATGACCTGTCCTACCTTCAGATCAAGCGTGCGCACGTAGTAGATGATCGAGAGGACATCCTGGCTGTAGGCGGGAACGGCGAGGGTATCCTTGCCTTCAAAGGCGCGCCGGTTCAGGGGATCGAAGACCGCCTTGCGGAAGGCCTTGAATTTGCCTTCGCGCAGGGTCCGTTCATAGCGCCAGGGAAAAATGCCGCGGGCGTCGAGCCAGCTCTTCATGACATCGTCCACCCGGTAAAAGCCGGAGAAAAAATCATTGGTCCAGAGCCGCGAGGTGAGCAGGTAGATCGCGCGGCCATGCAGGCTGTCGCCCGCCACCAGGGAGAGCGCCCCGCGTCCGGCGCTGAGCTTGCCAAAATGAACTGAGTATTCGAGGTATTCGCCGATGGGCATCTCGTCACAGGGCAATTCCCGCAATGGCACTCCTCCCTGCGGGGAGAGTTCCTGCGCCCGCACTGCAGGGAAAACGGCCGCCAGCGCCGTTACAACGCCGGCCTTCACCAACCACCGTTTCATCGTCACCTCTCCTGCTGATCCAATGCATCGTGCAGCTGACTCTTTACCTTGGCAAACACTTGCTGCGGCGGGATTAATTCCATGCAATCGCCCTGCGGACATTGCAGGCCCGAGCAGGTGCGGCAGGGCGGAACCGGCGGGAGCAGCACCGCGTCGCGCTGGCCATACGGCCCCCAGCGCTCCGGGGCGCAAACCAGCAGCGGGCAATAGAGTCCGACGACGCGACAGCCGGCAGCCACGCCCATGTGCAAGGGGCCGGTGCTGTTGGCCACCAGCACCCGCGCCTGGCCAAGGAGGGCCAACAGCTCCTTGATGGAAAGCTGGCCGTCCAGCCGCACCGGTCTGGTCCGCATCAGGTTGCACATCCGCTCAAGCAGCGGAGCTTCGGCCTTGCTCCCGGTCAGCACCACCGTCAGCCCCAGTTCCTCCTGAATACGATCGGCGAGGGCGGCAAAATGGGGCAGTGGCCAATCCCGGGCCGATCCGCCGCTGCCGGGATGGACCACAATAAAAGGGAGACCCGGCTGCAGGCCCGCCTGCTGCAGCAGCTCCTGCACGCGCGACCGCTCCCTTTCAGATACCGTGAGATAAAATCGGACGGAGAGCAAATCAGCGCCGACCGCCCGGGCCAGATCGAGATTGAGATCCAGCTCATGCCGCCCGGAACCTTTACGGTGCTGGTAAACACGGTGGTTAAAGAGCAGAGCATAGGCGCGGTATCCCGTGCCGACGCGATGGGCGATGCCCGCCAGGAAGCAAAGCAAGGCCAGGCGCAGCGAGGGGTGCAGGAGCAGCGCCGTATCATAACGGCCCCGGCGCACCTCGCGCCAAAGACGAAAAAAACCGGGGAGCCCGGCGTGACGCCCGGTCGGATCGTCCAGCAGCACCGCATCCAGATGGGGATGACCGCGCACCAGATCGGCGGTATAGGGCCGGAGCAGCATCGCGATATGGACATGAGGAAAGCGGTGACGCAGAGCGGTGAGCACCGGCGTGGAGAGGACCACATCACCGATCCGGTCGGTCCGCAGGACGAGGATCCGCTGCGGGTTAAAAGAAGGCGTTGGGGTGTGCGCGCTCAAACGGATTCCAGCACAGTATCGATCTCCAACTTGGAGATGGCGCCCTCGCGCAGGATGCGTACGGGCAGGCGTGTCACATCGACAACGGTGGAGGGCGTCGTCGAGAGCGTCCGCGAACCATCGATGATCAGATCCAGCTGATCGCCGAACATCTCCTGCACCTGCGCTGCCGTGGTGGCGGGCACCTCGCCGCTGCGATTGGCGCTGGTGGAGATGATCGGAAAACCGCTGCTTTTGAGGAGGGCCAGACAGATGGGACAATCCGGGATGCGGATGGCGATGGTGCGCGAATGGTGGAAAAGCGGGCCTTGCAGGCCCTTGCCGGCGCGAAAAACCATGGTCAGCGGACCTGGCCAAAAGTTATCCATGAGCCGTTCGGCCGATTCGGGGATCTCCTCGACCAGATCGCTGATCTGGATGAGGTCGGCCGTAATCACGATCAGGGCTTTGCTGTGGTCCCGGTTCTTCAAGGAATAGATCCGGTCCACGGCGGTGGCCGAAAAGATATTCGATCCGATGCCATAGACCGTCTCGGTCGGATAACCGATAACGCCGTCCTTCTGCAGGACCCGTACGGCGCGGCTGATCAGATCATCCTCAGGATGTCTGGCATTGATCTTGATGAGTTCACTCATACTACTTTTTTCCCAGGACAATTCGCTTGATTTCTTGAAACACCCGTTCCACCGGGATGCCGGTCATGCAGGCATGGGTGCCGATCGGGCACTTGTGGCCGCCATGAGGCGAACAAGGCCGGCAGGGCAGCTGCTCCTGGATGATGGCCGCCACGCTGCTGCAGGGACCGAAGCCGAACTCCGGCACCGTCGGCCCGAAAATGGCCACCGTCGGCATGTCGACGGCCGAGGCGGCATGGAGCGGGGCGCTGTCATTGCACACCAAAACCGCTGCGCGACGGATCAGTTCTGCCGACTGGCGGATGGTGAGGCGCCCTGCACAGTTGAGCTGATGTCCTGCCATACCCTGGCTGATCTGTTCGCAGAGGGCGCGATCGTCCTCCCCGCCGATCCAGACCAGCGGCCAACCCGCCGCCGCGATGCGCTCAGCGAGCTGGCGGAACGAGGCCGCCGGCCAGCGTTTCGTCGCCCAGATCGATCCGGGGGCAATGGCGACCAGGGGCGCTGCGACGGCATCAAGTCCGGCAAGCTGCCAGTCCACTTCGGCGCGGTCTGCCGCCGTCGGAAAGATTTGCGGCGGTATCCAGCCGGGATCGATGCCCAGTGCGGTGAGCAGTGAGAGATTCCGCTCCACCTCATGCCGCGACCGGTCATAGACGACCCGGTGCGTGAAAAGCCGGGCCCCGCTGCTGGTGTCGAAGCCGACGCGAATCGCCGCCCGGGTGCGCCAGGCCAGAAAGGCGCTGCGCAGCGAGCGGTGCGGGGAGAGGACCAGATCGTAGCCTTCACGCCGCAGCCGCCGGGCCATGGTGATAAGCCCATGCCAGCCGGCCTGGCTTTTGCGCTTGTCATAGAGAATAGCCCGGCGCAGGGCGGGATGGGTCTCGACGATCGTGCCCGCCGCCGGAATGACCAGGATATCCACAACGGCATCCGGAAAATGATCACGGCAGGCCTGAAGCAACGGGGTCACCAAAATAACATCGCCGATAAAAGCGGTCTGAATGATCAGTATTTTCTCAACCTTCGCCACCCGGGATCACTTTCTCGATGGACCTTCCCGACGGGGGAGGTGTCTTCCAGCGCTTGTGCATCCAGAGCCAGTGATCGGGATACAGACGAATATATTTTTCAAGCAGGCGGGCATGGCGCTGGGTCAGCTGGTAGATGTTGCCGGGGGTGGCGCCTTCGAGGTCATCGTGGTCCACCTGCTCGAGAATGAGCGTGTGCCGTCCGCCTGCACCGCGCACCACCACGCCAAATACCAGCGGCGCCCCGGTTTTGAGGGCAAAAAGGGCCGGCCCGGCCGCCGTCGAAGAGGGCCGGCCGAGAAAATCCACAAAGACACCCTCGGCGTGGGCATCCTGGTCCGCAAGAATGGTGATGAATTTATTGGCCGCCAGGGCACGAAAGACGGCGCGCACGCCCATGCCGAGGCGGGCAAGCTCTGCCCCCCAGGCCTCGCGATTCCGGTTGATCATCTTGTTGACCAAGGGATTGCGCTGGTCCCGCGCCAGGCCGACCATCGGAAATCCCATCCGATGAATCAACGCCGGAAAGAGCTCCCAATTGCCAAAATGACCCGAAAGGCAGACCGCTCCGCGCCCACCCCGGCCCGCCGCCTGCAACTGTTCGCCGCCCACCACCTCGATATACCGGTCATAGTAGCTATCGTCCATTTCCGGGATCCGGAGGAACTCGACGATGTTCAGGCCAAAATTGCGGTACGTATTGCGGCAAATCCGCCGGACCTCGCGCGCGGACTTGTCCGGAAAGGAGGCCGCGATATTCTTCAGGGCAACCTGCTTGCGGATGGGAACCACATAATAGGCCAGATACCCCAGGCCCGCGCCCAATCGCAAGGCGATGCGGTGCGGCAGCATCCGGACCGGAAAGGCGAAAAGCTGGGCTAATACATATTCAACGACGTTCTGGATCTTTTTCATCTTATAATGTAAAAAAATCCGGCGAAAAATTCAAGATATGATTCCATTTTCCTCCTCCGGGTCAGCCTCCCTGCCCGGATCCGCTTCCTCCGCCGGCGCCGCACCCTGGCCCGGTTTCGCTTCCGCCTCCGGCTCCACTTCCTCCGCCGGTGCCGCACCCTGGTCCGTGTCCGCCTCCGGTGTTGCAGAATCCAGCCCCTCCTCCGGCTCCATGGGGTGGCGGCGCGGCATCAAATGTGGCGCCATCCAGGGCACGCCGGCCGCGCCAGCGGTCTCCTCCGCCTCCGCCGATCCCTCCACCCCGCCTTCCAGTGCGCCTTCCCATTCCGCCAGCCGCCGGCGGTTGCGATAGCGGATGATGAGGAACACCAGAAGAAAAAGCAGCGGCAGCGCCACCCAGATCAGCTCATCCACCTCGCTCAGCCAGAGCCATTTCTGCGTCCTCTCCAGATAGCCGCGCCATTCCCGCTCAAATTCGGCCTGGGTACTGCCGGTGGCGCGCAAAAATAAAGCATCGAGATCCTCACCGGCGGCAATGCCGGAGAGCAGGGTGCGCAGCGCTTCGCTGTCATAGGTGGCCAGCAGGTAACGTACGGCGGAGTAGCTTTCCTGGTAGGCGAGTTGGGCGCGATTCTGGTCAAACTCGAGCACCGAGTCGATCTCCTCCAGCGGAATCAGCGACCCGGTGGCAAGAGCACGCGAGAGGGCGCTCTTGTTCTCATACTCGGCATGTTCGGCATAAAAGATGGCCATGCCCTCATCGAGCCAACGCGGTAGTTCACGCGTGCCGATGCGCTGATGAAGAAGAAGATGCAGCAGTTCATGGACCAGACTTTGGCGAAAAGAGGCTTCCGGGCGGTCCCATCGCGGTGAACGCACGATCATGGTGGCCGCGGCGGGAATCGCAAAGGCCTGGGTCCACTCGGGCAGATGACCCTGAAAATACTCCCGGAAGATCGCCCGGCTTGGTGCGATAATGACGCGCAGGGTATCCTGATGGGTGATCCCCAGGTCATGCTGGATCTCCTCGCGTGCCTGCTGCAGTACGCGCAGGCTTTCGTCCGCAAAACGCCCATCTTCGGCGCCGGCATAGGTGCAAATACGGTCCGCGCAGCGGCGGTTGAAGGCTGGCGTCTCAGCAGCACCCGGCGCAAAGTAAAGCAACAGGACGAAGACAAGCACGGTTCTCATCCGGGCGGCTCCGGACTCTGCAAGTACGCCTTGCAGGCTGCGGCCATAGCCAGGATCTGCGCCATAGCGGCCTTCCGCATGCATTGCGGCTGGCCCTCCAGACAAAGGTCCAGATGACACTGCCGCTCTTGCGCCGGACACGTTGCAGCGGCATGGGCTTCCCCAAGGGCGCGCAATTCCGCCTCCAGCTCATCCTGTGCCCATTTTTTCCCGCGAATCCGGATGCCGAACTCAACGGTCTTTTCCCGGACGAAGCGGTGCGCCGCGAGCAGTTCCGGCGGAGCAAGCGGCTCGAGCAACGCTTCCAGGCCTTCTCCGGTCAACAGCGCGCGCAACAGATCGAGTCTGTGGCGGATGTTAGGTGCCATGGGTAACCCTCCTCGCCTACTCCATGGTCTCGAGCAGCAGATCGAGAAGTGTGATCAACACCCTGCGCACGCTGGCGGGTTTGTGGCTCTGGAAAAACAGAAAGCGGGCGGAAGGCATCAGGGGAATGTCCGGCTTGACGACGCACGCCGGCACGGGCAGCGGCTGCTCGCCGAGATCGGCTGCCACCACGAAGGGCGCGGAAAATCCGGAGGAAATCTCGTCGACCCGGTCACGGCACTGACGAAAGGACTCCTGGTTGAACCAGTCGAAGCAGGCGATATAGCCGAGCATTTTTCCGCCAACCAGATCCCAGGCAAATTCTTGCCGGTAGCCGACACTGTAGCAATAGAGCACCAGCTGGCGGCTGACGGAGAGCGCGCCAAGGAGCAAATCGCCGTAGCCCGGCTGGAGATCCGGACAAATAGCCTGGAGGAAAGCCCGGCTGCCCGCCCCGCCCGGACCAAGGACGATGATCTCGGCTGCGCGCTGATTTCCGCCTTCGTCCTTGGTTCGCTGCATAGGGGGGCCTTTGCGAAATGCGCCGGATGTACCGCCGCGTCAGATGTACCGCCGCGCCGCTTGATCAAACCACAGGAGGTCAAGGCCGGAGGGCCGTCACTCTCTGCCTGATCAGCAGCAGATCCGCCCGCTGCAGGGAATTTCTGTAGGGGACAAGGGCGGGGGCGGTGCCCCTTGCGGCGGCGTCAGGATTCAAATGAGGTTTTTTTTTTGGCTGCCATTGCGGGTGAAAAACGCCGCGATGCGGGAGGAAGATTCCGTGTTGCCTTGCTGTGCTGCTGCGAGTTTGAGCGAGATATCCCGTGCCAGGAGATCGGCATCCGAGGCGGTTCCCGGAGCGACCGTGATGCGTTTGTCCTCCAGCAGCCCCTGAATCACTTCTATCGTCCGCAGCTCGTCCGCCGGCGCAGAAGCCACCAGCAGACGCAAAGGCTGCGGCCGCTCAAGCAGCGCCCAAACCCGTGCTTCCGCTTCGGAAAGCTCCGGCTGGATCACCTCCGCTGCACGGGCTACATAACTGTCCATTCCCGGCAACTGCGCCGCCCTGGCCTTGTACTCCTGCAGTCGCTGCGCTCCGGCCTGCAGCAAATCCCGATTGCTTCGAGTAATACGGGGCTCCCGCTGCACCGGCTGCATGGTCAATTCAAAATAGCCCTGAAGCCAGATCATCATCTTTAACAGGGCCTCTTCGGGAGGATGCTCTCCAAGGACGGCATCGATCACCACCCCCTGATCGACGAAGACATATCCCTCTTCCGGTTCCTGAACCAGGTGGAGTGTCGCCGACTTTTTGCCCAGTTCGAGGGTCTGGATCAAATCGATCAGGGTCATCTCCTCCAGGCTTCCGGTGAATCCCTGGAGGGACGCTGCTTCCCCGGCCGTAAGGACCGCGCTCTCGCGCAGTATCGATTCCACCCGGGCCACGACCTCTTCCGGATAATAGGGTTTGGCGATCAGATCATCGATCTCCAACGTCAGGAGTTTGAGGCGTTCCTCCAGCTCCAGCTGGCGCGTGGTGAAGACAAAGGGCATCTCTTTCAGCACCGGATGCGCGCGCACCTGCTGGAATAACGCTATGCCATCAATGCCCTCCTGTGCGACCTCACTCAGGATCAGCAGCGGCCGTTCGGCCAAAGCCTGCTCAAGTGCCGCACGGCTCTCCTTCAGGACCCGACTCTCCAGGTGATGGTCCTGCAGAACCGAGGTCAAGGGGGCCGTCGCAGCAGCGTCGGCATCCACGATAAGGATCAATTGTTTCGGGCTGCGGGGTTCGGTCATCGGAATGTCTATTTTAGCGTCGACGAGTGCAAGGGTTCCGCCGCCTGGCTCGATCTGGGTCTGGGACGGTAAAAGGTTTGAAAAAGACGGAAAATGATCCGGCGCGAATTGACGACCGAGAGATCGCTCAACAACTGCAAGCCATCGCGCTCCCGCAGCCCCAGACGCTGCCGGATAACCTGCTCCTGCAGCGGCTTTTGCAGAAATTCATTATAGGCAAAAACCACCACCACCGGCAGGGTGGTTTTCTCGCGCAAGACCTGACGCAGGTAGCGGTGGTACCCCCACTCCACATTGCGGCCATCGATCAGAAGGACAAATCCCAACAGAGATCCGGCGAAGAAATCGATGACCGGGGCGAATTCGCGCTCAAGCGAGAGCGCGATGAGATTCAGCAAATGCCCCCCCTTGAATTCCGCGGTGCCGAAAAACAGATCCGAATCGTGCGGCTGAAAAGCGCCCTTCTCCTGCACCTGCTCGGCCGACAGGCTGGCCACCATTTGCCGGCCTAGTTCGCGGTTGTTGCCAAGAACGAGAATCGTGCCATGCGCACGGCGAAAACGCTCCTGCAACTGCACGGTGTGTTCGAGCTCGTCCATTTCTGCGCGCTCGCGCACCTGCTCCAGCGGCGTCTCGCCTGACGCGGGCGTGCGCTCTCCTGCGGCCACAGTGGCCGGCTCTTGATAGCCGACCGGACTGGATACGCCGCCAAAAGCATCCTCCGGCTCGCCGCTCTCGGCCAGTTCCTCCTCCATCTCGAGCCGGAGCAGGGCATCCGCCGGATGCTGCGGGAGGACACGCTCGAGATCGGGATAGACCAGGCCGCTCTCCTCTCCCTTGCTGCCGCCAAAAAGATCCTGCCCCTGCTCCTCCGCATGGCGCAGCTCATAAAAGAGATCCTTGTCATAACTGCTGTCGCTCTCCCAACGGGAGAACTCGGGCGGCGGCGTCGGCGGTGCGGCCTTCTCCTCGGGCGGCAATGGTGGCGCGGCTTTTTCTTCGGATGGCGCAGGCGGCTCTGCCGGCGCGAATTTCGCTCCGGACACCGGCGGTGCCGGCACGGCTTCCTCCCCAGGCACCATGATCCGCCTGGGCTCCAGACCTGCGGACGCTCTGCCTTCGGCAGAGGGCGAGAGAATTTCGCCTGCCGCGGGCTCGGGCGCACCCGCCTCCCCGGCGCCGATTTCTTCATGCAGCAGATCTTCAGCACTCGCGGCGCCCAACGCCTGCTCGACCTGTTCCAGATCGAGGGCCGGGGCGGATGTCCTGCCGGTGGACTCCGCACCTTCCTCCCCAGACGCGCCGGGAGCCGCCGCCGGCGCTTCGGCCGGTGACGCCGCGCGGGTTACCTCCCGGCCAGGGCCGAAATCGCGCAGAACATGCAGAAAGCCCAGTTCATAGAGTTTGAGAATCCGTTGCAGCGTCGTGATTTCATCATATTTGCTCTCATCGATGATTCGTCCCAGAGAATGGACGCCATCAAAGAGAGAGACAAAGTATTCCAGATCGGAAGCCAGGGCCTTCCGGGCAATGATCTTTTTAAAATTCTGGGTCGTCACCAATACAGTCTCGAGGGCAGGCAGATGGCGCAAAAGCTCCTCGCGTTGTTCCATTCTTTTGGCTCCTTGCAATAACAAGCCCATATTGCTGACACCAATTTCGCTGCTCGCCTCCACCGGCGTAAAGACCATGGTGAACCGGCCTTTGTGCCAGGACAACATCTTGAACACCGCTTCTTCCCCGCGCTGCCGCCCGACCGAGGCCTGGGTGACCGACCCCTCATGGAAGAGGATCCGCCCTGAAACTCCATTTTCATTGAAGAGCGAGAGGATGCCACTCTTGCGCTCGGCGCCGAAGACTTCGATCAGCTCCGTAGCGCCCAGGTCGGAGAGCCGGCCGCTGAACTGGTTGCGGCTTCTTTTCCGGGATTGACGATTGCGCTCACGACGACGGAGGACCAGCTGCACGCGCCCGACGATTTCGCGCACATGAATGGGCTTGACAATGTAATCCTTGGCGCCCAGCTTGAAACTCTTGACGCGGTTCCAGACATCGCTCTTTTGGGTCAGAAAGATAACGGCGCAGCTGCGGTTGAGGGGAGATTGCTGGGCCTGATCGAGAACGGCATACCCATCGATGCCAGGTGCCGACACCTCGGCCAGGATGGCATCGAAGGCCTGTGCAGAGATCTTCTCGAGGGCTTCGGCGTCATTGGCAGCGGCATCCACCTCAAAATTCAGGTCGAGAAAATTATTGCGCAGGATACGGACATTCTTCGGATCAGGATCGATGAGAAGTATTCTGAGCGGATTCATGGGCTGCTTTTCCGGGTTGCCATTGCAATGAGCCTATATCAAACCGGTAAAAATTTATCTAAAAATATGCCCTATGTCAAGGTTTTTCTATAAAAAAGAGAGCCGGGAAAAATCCCGGCTCTCCAGCCTCCCCTGGCTTCGACCTGTCGTGCCTGCCCCCTAGGCAACCATCTCCTGGACCCGGGCCAGCAGCCGCCGGCGGCTGCGGCTGCGGCTCTGCGTGTAAAAATAGAGCAAGCGGTTGTTGAGATGTTCAAAATCGGTCAGCGGAATCCGCGCCGCGCCGGCGGGCGTGAATTCGGCCTTTGCAAAGAGCCCCGGCGCATCGAGCTCACAGGGCGCGCTGCGGCCATCTCCCTGCCCCCAGAGAAAGAGGAGAATTTCATGATGCTGCGGATCGCTGTATAACATGATGCCGATCTGATCGCTGCTCAGTTCATAATCAACCAGACTGCGCTTGCTGCCATTCCCGTTCGCCGAAAAAGCGAGCGTCGCCAGATAGGCCTTGCCCATGCGGCGGTCCTTTTCGGGCACCGGGCGGCATACTAAAAGTCCATATTTTACCGAAGTATAGGCGCGCTTTTTGCAGAAATCGAGCAGGGCCGGCCGGACCGGCCGATCCAGTTCCTTGGCAAAAAGCGTATAAAAGGTATGCAGATGATGCAGCTTTTTGGCGCAGCGAGGACATTCTTTGAGGTGAGTTTGCAGCAACGCTTTGTTTCTTACCGCGGCCAGTTCTCCGATACAAAACAGCTCGAGCTCCCTGGTGCCGGGGCAACCGTCGTGTCTTTGTTGCTCGCTCATGGTCTGTATTTATCCAGGCTAAGGCCTGGCTCCCTGTTTGTTACACCCTCCTATTACTAATATGTAACATACAGACAAAGGCGGGCAAATACGGAAAAATTACAGCATTTCGCACAAATATTTTCGGAATTCCTTCTTGGCCAGTTTGGCCAGGTATTCAAAAACTGAACGCTCTTGCTGGCGGTATTCCTTTTGCGTCAATTCGGGGATGTAGAATTTGAGATTGCGGTAATAGGAGGAGGTGTCGCGTTTCTGGATCAGATCGTAGAGGACGTCGCGCAAGGCCCGGTGATAGATGCGCGCCTTCTCGATGGGCAGCTTGGAGGTGCGCAGGTACTGCGAATCCAGACGCAACCAGATGCTCTCCATCACCACATTGATATAGCCTTCCATCTCCTTGCTTTCGAGCTCATCCGACGGTGTGGAGACCGATTCTCCTGCGGCGATGCGGTCGCGGCAGACGTCGAACTTGACATAGCGCACCAGCTTGACAACGACATCCAGGCCGCAAAAGTTCTGGTATTCGCTCATTCCATGCAGGGCTTCGAGCAACCGGCGGATCGAGACCGATACCGAGTCCCCGGACCGGAAGTTGTCGAGGAACAGTTTGTGCAGCATCTCCTCCGGCAAGGGTGGCTGCGTCCGGCGCAGGTACTGCGCCATCGCTTTGCCGACAGCGTCATTCTGCTCGCACCGGCTCAGCGGGCCATGAAAAACGAATTCCTTGCCGAGCTCACGGAACAGATGCAGGTCCGGTGCGGTACGAATCGCCACCTTGATATTGCGGACGATCTTGGCGCCTTCGGGATCGCGCTCGCGGAAAATCCGCGACAACTCCTGTTTGGTTTTGCGCACGATCAGCCGCCGCGTCAGAATCAACACTTCGGCGTCGTTGATAAACGGCATTTCGGCGAATTTGCCCTCGTAATACTTTTTCAGCTGCGGAAATCGCCCGGCGTCATCGCGGCCGAACAACTCGGCAATGCAATCCATGGCCAGGTCGGCCAGCTCCAGATCCGCCTCCCAGGCATCACCGCTGATGCGCTTGCCGAGCATTTCCTGATACTTGAGATAGCTCAGGGAGATCTTTTGCGCCAGGTCGATGTAATGAATCAAGCCCGCCTGGCTGTAGCTCCCGTCGCAAATACTGTATACGAGCTGCGTCAAATTCGCGTTTTTCATATCGTCGCGTCGCACTTCCTTGTTCATCCTTGGCCACCACGATCCATCCACCCACCCTCGACCCTTCCCGCCCGCTATCCCGCGGCGTTCGAGGTGTACCAGCAGCACGCCTGCCCGGCGCGCACCCGGGTGGATTCCGGCCCGGCCGCGCCTGCATCGCTGTTCACATATCCTGCGCAAATCATGTACCAAGAATTGCAGCCGGCAATTATTTTTTAACGTATTGTAATTATTGGGCAAAACGGACAGGGATAGATGGGGTTCGGGGAAAACGGCTGTGACAGCGTGAGACATTGTGCCGGGTTGAAACATAAAAAAAGGCACACCGCAATTTTGCTGTGCGCCCTGTCACAAAAGAGAAAAATCGTTCAGCTCTTTACCATGGGGAGACCATACTTTTTGGCCTTGCGGTAAATCGTCGCCCGGCCGATGCCGAGCTTCTTGGCGGTCTGCGAGATGTTGCCCTCGCACTCCAGCAACGCCTGGCGCAGGGCCTCCTCTTCCAGCTTTTCAATCCAGCTGGCCAGGGTGTTGTCCGATTCGTAGATGCGTTTCTCGCCGAGAGAACGGACCGCCGCCGGCAAGTCCTTCGCCGTGATCTCGACGCCGTTGGCCAGCACCATAGCCCGCTCCATGGCATTCTCGAGCTCGCGCACATTCCCCGGCCAATGGTAGGCCATCATCAGATCCAGGGCATCGGGCGTGATCCCCTCAATGGTCTTGCCCTCCTGCCGGGCATACTTTTGCAGGAAATGACCCGCCAGCAGCGGGATATCCTCGCGGCGCTCACGCAAGGGCGGCAACTTGATCGGAAAGACGGAAATGCGGTAGTACAGATCCTCGCGGAATTCGCCCTTCTTCATCTCCTCCTCGAGGTCCTTGTTGGTGGCAGAGATCACCCGGACGTCCACCTTGACCAGCTCATTACCGCCAACCCGTTCGAACTCCCGCTCCTGCAGCACCCGCAATAATTTGGATTGCGTCGCCGGGGTCATCAGCCCGATCTCGTCGAGAAAAATCGTCCCGCCATTGGCCTGCTCGAACTTGCCGATACGGCGGCCAAGCGCCCCCGTGAAAGCCCCCTTTTCATGACCGAACAACTCACTCTCGAGCAGGGATTCGGGCAGCGCCGAACAGTTAACCGCCACAAAGGGCTTGCTCGCCCTTAAGGCGGAGTGATAATGGATCGCCCGGGCGATCAGCTCTTTGCCGGTACCGCTCTCCCCCTGGATCAGCACGGTCACATTGCTGCTGAACACCTTTTCGACCGAGCGAAAAACATCCTGCATCACCCCGCTCTGACCGATGATGTTGGCAAAGGCATACTTGTTCTTGAGCTCCGAACGCAGCTCATCCACCTCACGGCGCAACGAACTGTTCATCAGGGCGTTGTTCACCGTCACCAGCAAGCGGTCACGGGCAAATGGCTTGGTGAGAAAATCGTAAGCCCCCGCCTTCATGCTCTGGACCGCGCGCTCGATCGTGCCATGCGCCGTCATCATGATGACCGGGATAAAAGGATTCTCTTCGCGAATCTTGTGCAGGGTTTCGATGCCATCGATGCCGGGCATCTGGATATCCAGCAGGATCAATTCAGGAGGATTTTCTTTGAGGATGCGCAAGCAGGCTTCACCGCTTAACGCCGTCTCTATCTCGTATCGCTTTTCCTTGCGAAGGCTTGCCTCGATCATCTTGCAAATATTCTTGTCATCATCGACAATCAGAATATTCGCTTTGCTCATGCTTTCATCCACCATGCCGCTCTCCAGACTTGGCTGAGAGGTATCGATGCGTTATCTAGCGATGCTTAGAGTAAGCATACCAAAAATTTACCTCATTTGCAAGCTATTTTTGTCTTACTTTGAGACACTTACAGGATCCCGCTGCGGCTGCAAAGGGAGTGCAGGAGGGCGTCGGTGCGCAGGGGATCCTTCGGCTGGACCGCCACCGTCAGCCGATACCAGTACGGCGGCAATGAACCGGACGCCTGAATCTTGACCCAGTCTTTCTCGGTCGTTACGATCACCTCCGCCTGATGCTGCCGCCTGGCTTGTTCCAGGTCCGCAAGATCCTGATGCGTGTAGGCATGGTGATCCGCAAACCGGAAAAAGCGGACGATCTGCATGCCGGTCGCCCGCGCCGTCTCGAGAAAGCCCTCGGGGCCAGCCAGCCCGCAAAAGAGGAGCGCACGCACCCCGGTGCTGGCGCCGAGCAGACGGTCGTCGCGGTTGCGGCACCCCGTGACTTGCAAGCGGGCCTCAACCTGCGGCTTTTCCCTTACGGCAGCCGCGACATTTTGCGGCAGCTCCGCCCCGGCGTTGAACCAGAGCAGGTCGGCACGACCGAGTCCCTCCAGGCTTTCGCGCAGCGGACCGGCCGGAAGCAGCCAGCCGTTGCCCAGCGGCCGCGGCCCCTTAAAGGTGACAATATCGAGGTCGCGGTGCAGGCGACGGTGCTGAAAGCCGTCATCGAGGAGGATGAGATCGGGCCGGAAAGCCTGCAAGGCCCAGCGCCCGGCGGCTGCACGCTCCGCCTCCACCACCACGATCGCGCCGGGAAGCTGCTGCGCCAACAGCAGGGGTTCGTCCCCGGCCTCGGCCGCGCTCGCCAGAATGCGCTCGCTGTCAGCCACCAGAACCCGTCCCTGACTCTGCCGCCGGTAACCCCGGCTGAGCACACAGACCTTCTTGCCGCGCTGCTGCAGCCAGCGCGCCAGAAAAATGACCGTCGGGGTTTTGCCACTGCCGCCGACGACGATATTGCCGACGCTGATCACCGGACACTCAAGCCGGATGCTCGGCGCGACGCCGCTGTCATAGCGCCGGTTGCGCCGGTCCACCCCCAGGCCATAGAGCCGCGAAAGCGGCCAGAACACCACGGCCGGCCAGCGCCTAGCGAAAAAAGCCATCGGCTTCTTCCTCCAGCTGCACCATGCGCCGCTCCGCCGCGATGCGAAACTGTTCCAGCGCCTCTCCCTCCAGGCCGGGCGGCACACGAAAGGGCTTGCCATAGATCAGGCTGACCCGAGCAAAGGGCCACCACAACGTGAATCGGTCCCAGCTGTGCAACGTGATCGGCCGGGAGGCCGCAAAAGTCATCGGCAGAATGGGGCAGCCGCTGCGCATGGCCAGAATCAGGACCCCGCTCTTCAGCACCTGACGCGGGCCGCGCGGCCCGTCCGGAAGGATGCAGCAGACCTTGCGCGCGCGCAGCGCCTTGAGCATCTCCCGAAAGGCCTGCCGCCCGCCGCGTGTGCTCGAGCCGCGGACGGTACGATAGCCGAGACGATGTACGGTTTGGGCGATCATCTCGCCGTCGCGATGCTCGCTGACCATCACCACCACGCCCAGATTGCGGTGCAGCAGCAATGGCGCCACCATCTTGCCATGCCAGGGCACGGCGATGAATCCCTCCCCGGAGGCGGCCAGCTGGTTCCAGTAGCGGCGATTGCGTACGCGGATGCGTCCCGTTATTCCAAAAAACAACAGGAGCAGCCAGGCGAACCGGGTGGCCAGATAAAAAACCAGCTTGTCCTTGTTTTTTCTATCCATAAGAGTATAGTGATTTTTTACGCGATCGCCT
Source organism: bacterium (assembly GCA_035353815.1). GTDB lineage: Bacteria > Zhuqueibacterota > Zhuqueibacteria > Residuimicrobiales > Residuimicrobiaceae > JAKPUX01. The sequence continues at coordinate 1,159 of DAOQAG010000023.1, read as the reverse complement.
GTGCGAGTTGTCACACAACGCTAAATTGTCTCAGAATGATGCAAATGCAGCTGCTCCAGGATCAGGCGGGCGGTATGCGCCGAAGCTCCGGCCTGGCCCAGCCGGCTTTTGACTCCTGTGAGCTTGTCGTGCATGCGCTGCCGGGCCTGTGCATCGAAAAGGAGCTCCTCCATCACCGGCATCAGCTTTTCCGGCCGGACATCATCCTGGAGAAATTCCGGCACGACCTCCGCGCCGGCGACAATATTGACCAGCCCGATGCGGGGAATGCGGACGACGCGCTTGCCGATCGCGAAGGAGAGGGGGGAAACCCGATAGACGAGGGCAAAGGGAAGATGAGAACAGGCCGCCTCCAGCGTGGCCGTGCCCGAGGCCACGATTCCCGCGGTGGCGAAGCGCAGCAGCGGGTAATAATCATCCCGCACCACCGTCGCCCAGGGAGCGGAAGCGAGCACCGGCGCGAGCAGGGCATCGGCGATGGTAGCCGAATGGCTCACCGCCACCTGCAACCCGGGATGGGCCTCGCGCAGCCGCCGGGCCGTTTCCAGCATGGGCGGCAAAAGATGAAGCACCTCCTGGTTGCGGGAGCCGGGGAGCAGGGCGAGCAGGGGGTGCTCCGTCGACAAGCCGTGCCGCGCCAGAAATTCGGCACGGGTAAAGGGGACCTCCATGCCCTCGAGCAAGGGATGGCCGACGAAGGTGGTCTTGATCTGATAGCGGGAAAAAAAATCGACCTCAAAGTCGAACAGGACCGCCATCTGATCGATGAACCGGGCCATTTGGGCCGCACGGCCCTGACCCCACGCCCATACCTGCGGGGCGATATAGTAGAACGTGCCAACCCCCAGGGATTTGGCCGCCTGGGCAAATTTCAAATTGAAGCCGGGATAATCGATCAACACGACCAGATCCGGCCGGCGCGTGCGCACCACCTCCAGCAACCGCCTGAACACCCGGCGGAAAAAGAGATAGTGCCGAGCCACCTCGACGAACCCGATATAGGCCAGATCGCTGACATGATAGTACAGCTCCATGCCCGCCGCGGCCATGCGATCGCCGCCGACGCCGAAGAGCTCAAGATCGGGCTGCTGCTGCCGCAGGGCAGCGACCAGCTTGCCGCCGTGAAGATCCCCAGAGGCCTCCCCGGCAATGAGCATCA
>DAOQAG010000022.1:34844-65749 GCA_035353815.1 bacterium | reverse complement strand
GCCAGACCCAGGGTCAATTCCGGCCGTTCATCAAATCCGAAAAGATGCGCATCCACATAGGCATCGGCCATGCTGTAGAGGATGACAGCCCCCAGCCACCAGATGGCCAGGCTGCGGTTGTTGCGGTAGTACTCGCGCTCATAAAACTGCTCGGAGCGCGCCGCCAGCTGGTTTTGCACGATCGCGTCGGCGACGAGTCCCAGCTCCGCCCCCATCATCACCACCGCCTTGAATTTCTTTTCATTATACCACTGCCCCCATCCCGGCAGCGCCAGCGAACGCAGCATCGCAGCCGTGGGATTTTTGACCGTCCGGACACGGGCCGAATCGCGCGGCGCAACCCTGCGCCCGGCAGCCAGGGTATCTGGTACGACTGCAGCAGGCGCAGCAACCCTGCGCCCGGCAGCCAGGGTATCTGGTACAACTGCGGCAGGCGCAGCCATCCGGACCTCCGCCGGGACCTGGGCGGGCACTTGGCTCAGGGCCGGCCCCCCTCCGGCACCCGCCATCAGGATCAGGCCGGCGATATGCAGATAGCGCCGGTTCACCCTGAATTCCTCATCCTTTGACACCCGGCACCAGCGCCACCGCCTCGATCTCGACATAGCCATTCTTGGGCAGCCGGGCGACCTGGATGGTCGTGCGCGCCGGCGGATTTTCCGGAAAAAAACCGGCATAGATCGCGTTCACGGTCGCAAAATCGTTCATATCCTGCAAATAGAGGGTCGTCTTGATGACCAGGGCCAGCGTCGATCCCGCTTCCTCGATGATCGCCTGCAGGTTCTGCATCGCCTGGAGCGCCTGGGCCTTGACACCGCCCTCGACCATGATGCCGGTGAGCGGATCCAGACCGAGTTGACCTGCGGTGAAAAGCAGACCGTTGACTACTACCCCCTGGCTGTAAGGACCGATCGCTTTGGGCGCCCCTTCGGTCTCGATCACCTTGCGCATTTCATTCTCCTTTCCGTAGCGGCTGTGTGGGTTCACTGCATTGGAGATAGTGATGCTGATAGTAGGATTGAAAAATTTCGCTCAGTTTCCGGTTTGTGGCATCCTGGGGATCGGCCTGCAGCGCCGCGATGAAATCGCGGCTGTCGAAGGCGCCCAGAAACGCCAGATCGCCGGCCTCGAGCCGATCCACATATTCATGTTCGAGAATGCGCACCAGCCGGTCAAGCCGGATCCGCCGGAAGGCTTCCACGATCTGCGGGTCGAATTGCGAGCCGGCCCCGTCCCCCATCAACTGGATGACCTCGGCAAAGGCCATGCGCGTGCGATAGTGCCGTTTGGAGGTGAGGGCATCAAAAACATCCGCCACCGCCAGAATCTTGCTCAGCCGCGGAATCTCCGCATCCACCAGCCCGCTCGGGTAGCCGCTGCCGTCCAGGCGCTCATGATGCGAGGCGGCGATCAAAGGCACCTCCTTCAGCTCCCGGCTGAAATGGATCTTTTCCAGAATGGAGCGCGTAAAGGCGGCATGATTGCGGATGTGGCGGTACTCCTCCTCGGTGAGGCGGTCGCTTTTGGTCAGCACCGCCTCGCGCACGGCGATTTTGCCATAGTCGTGCAGCAGCGCCGCGATGCGCAGCACCTCGCGTTCCTGCGCCGGCAGCTCCAGCACCCGGGCCATCTCGTTGGCATACAGAGCGATGCGCTGCGAATGGCCGGCGGTCAGCGGGTCACGGGCATCGATGGTACTGGCCAGGGTCTCGACGAGGCTGTCGAAGGTCTTTTTCTGCTCCTCGTAGAGCTGGGCGTTTTCGATCTGCGTCGCCGCCAGGACCGAGATGGCGTTGAGGATCTCCTCATCATCGCGGGTAAAGGGCCCCTCGAACTTGTTCAGGGTCTGGAAAACGCCGATGATCTCGCCCGGGCGGTTGCGCATCGGCGCCGAGAGCAGATTACTTGTGTGGTAGCCCGTCTGCCGGTCGATATTGGGATTGAAGCGGTTGTCGGCATAGGCATCGGGGATGTTGATGACCTCCCCGCTCTTGACCACGGCCCCGGCGATGCCGAGATGCGCGGGAAAGCGGATCTCGTCCTCCCCATGGGCGACACGCGACCAGAGTTCGTCGCGCTCGCGGTCGAGGACAAAGACCGTGCAGCGGTCGCAGTGCAGCACCTGCTTGACCTCATCCATGATCAGGCGCAGCAGTTTGTCCAGCTGCATCTCCTGCGAGATCGAGCCAGCCACCTTGAGCAGCATCTTCAGCCGGTCATGCTCGCGCTGCCGGATATCCAGGGCCGCCGAATCATCCATGCCGGTCAAGACCCAGCCCGATGCCGGTGATGAACCAGATCATGGTGATGATTTCCTGATCTCCAAAATTCCACTCGAAAAATCCGTTGATATGAAAGGCAATGGCGGCGGCCAGGGCTGCAAGCGCCCACGCGGAGCTCCATCCCGGCCCCCTGACGCAGGCCTTGAGCCGCTGCGCGAGCCGCACCAGAATGGTCAGCACCATGAAGAGGAAAGCGGTCAGGCCGATCGCGCCCAGGGTCACCGCGATATGCACATAATTGCTGTGAAAATGGCCGATCAGTTCCTTTTCGCCCGGCGGGGCATAGCGCGTATACATCGGCGTGGTGCCGACATCGCCGATCCCCACCACCGGGTGATCCTTAAAGATCTCCCAGCCGACCGACCACCAGTGCACACGTTTGGCGTTGGTGCCCCAGGTCGGATCGAAGATATGGCGCATGCGCTGCGAAAAGCCGGCCGGGGAGAGCAGATAGAAGGCCAGGGCGATCACCGGCAGGATCAGCAACAGTTTGCGCTGCTGCACGATCAGGATGACCAGAGCGGCGGCGAAAAATCCCACCCAGGAGCCGCGCGTCGAGGTCAGAATCAGGCATCCGAGCGAAACCGCCGCGGCCGCAGCCATGAGCAGGCGATCGCGCCTCCCCGGCAAACGCAGGGCGAAGACCATGGCGACCACCGCCCCCACCATGGTAATGCCGCCCGCGGTCATGGAATTCTGGATATGACGGACACGCAGGGAGGGGTGCAGCAGGAAAGATCCGATGCCCCAGAGCGAGTAGAGGGCGATCGCGCCGGTGAAGATCATGCCGAGCCGCCGCAGCTCGCGTTCACCGCTGCAGTTGGCCGCGACAATATAGACGATGGGAATGAGCAGCAGACGCTTCAGATAGATCAGGTTCTGGCTGAGATGGGTGGAAAAGATGCAGGCGAGCAGCTCGGCGGCGATGAACGCGACAAATCCCCATTCGACCCCCAGGCGCGGCCACTGCAGGCTGCGGGTATACCAAAGCCGCATCATCCAGGCGATCGCAGCCGTCGCCACCGCGATCTGGGTGAGGGCGATGGCGAAGGGCATCGCCGCCGCAAAGAGGTAAAGGCTCCAGCGCGTGATTCTTTCCAGGCGGGCGTCAAGGGTATGGGCTGCGTTCACTCAGGGACCTCCATGGCGCGGAACTGCATGGAATAGAGCTTTTGGTAGACTCCCGGCAGTGCCACCAGCTCGGCATGCACCCCCGATTGCACGACCCGCCCCTTTTCCAGGACGATGATCCGGTCGGCATGGAGGATAGTCGAGAGCCGGTGGGCGATGACGAACGAGGTGCGGTTGCGCATCAGCCGCTCGATCGCCTGCTGCACCAGCACCTCTGATTCGGTATCCAGGGCCGAGGTGGCCTCATCGAGGATCAGGATGGGCGGATTCTTTAACACCGCGCGGGCGATGGCTAGCCGCTGCCGCTGCCCGCCGGAAAGGGCGACCCCGCGCTCGCCAATGTTGGTCTCATAGCCTCCGGGCAATTGCATGATGAAATCATGGGCATTGGCGATGCGCGCCGCTTCGACGATCTCTTCGAGGGGCTTGCTGTCGAGGCCGTAGGCGATGTTGTTGCGCACACTGTCGTTGAACAGGATGGTCTCCTGGGTGACGATCCCCATCAGCCGCCGCAAATGGCCCACCTCGAGGTTGCGCAGATCGACGCCGTCCAGGGCGATGCTGCCGCGGATCGGATCGTAAAAACGCGGGATCAGGTCGACCAGCGTCGATTTGCCCGCACCGCTCGGCCCGACGATGGCGAGGATCTCCCCCTTGTGCACCGTGAGCGAGACCTCGCGCAGCACCTCCTCGCCGCGGCCATAGGAGAAGGTGACCTCGCGCAGCTCGATCGCGTCGCGGAACTCGGCGACCGCGACGGCGCCGGGGAGGCTTTGCACCGCGGGTTCGAGATCGAGGACGGCAAAGATGCGCTCCGCCGCCGCCATCGCTTCCTGGAGGCGGTTGTGCACCGTCGAAAGCTCCTTCACCGGCTGCATCAGCGAAAAGACGATGACGAGAAATCCCATAAACTCTTCGGGCGAGAGCATCCGGCCGGCGAGCACCTGCTGCCCGCCGAACCAGAGAATGCCGACCGCGATCATCGTGCCCAAAAATTCGGTCAGCGGCGAGGCGAGGTTGCGGGTGCGGGTGATGCGCAGCAGCGTCTCGTAGTAGCGGTGCGCTTCACCCGAAAATTTGCGGATCTCGAACTCCTCCATGGCGAAGGCCTTGACCACCCGCTGACCGGCGATGGTCTCCTGCAGCACCGAAGTGAGATTGGCCATGCGCTCCTGCGAGATCGTGCTCTCCCGCTTGAGCTTCAATCCGATCCAGCCGACAATGCCCATGGTGAAGGGGGCCACGACCAGCGCGACCAGGGTGAGCGACCAGCTCAGATAGATGGCAATGCCCAGATAGGTGATGATGAGCAGGGGATTCTTGATCAGGGTGACAAAGCTGGCCGAAACCCCGCTGTTGACCAGGGTGACGTCGTTGGTGATGCGCGAGATGATCTGGCCGGTGCGGGTTTGGGTGAAATAGCCCAGCGACAGCCGGTTGATCTGCCGGTAGAGATCGTTGCGGATGTCGCGGATGACCCCCTGCTCGACGCCGGCCATGAGATAGGACTGGAAATAATCGAAAAAGCCCTTTAAAAAAATCATCAGGATGATGAACAGGCAAAGACGCTTGAGCGCATCGCGCCGGCTCCCGCCCGTGAGCCAGGCCACCGCCTGATCCTTGTAACGGGTCAGCCGGGCACGCAGCGAAGCCGAGAGCCCCGGGCCGCTGCCGGCAGGCGCCGCCGCGGCGATCTCCCCCCCGGCCGGCTGTGCCGGCGCCTGCACCGCCGCCTGCCGGCTCTGCGGCGCGTCGAAAATCGTGCCGAGAAAAGGGATGATCGAAACCAGGGAGGCACTGCTGAAAAGAGTGAAGAAAAAGATACAAACCAGCGAGCCCAGCAGGCTCTTCCAGTAAGGTTTCAAATATCGCAGAATGCGAAAATAGAGGGCCATACCGAGTTCAGGTTAGGAGAGGGGCTTGACCGGCGCGGCGTTCACCGCCGCCCCAGGCTTGGGTGGTGCATCACTTGTTGCGCGGGAGCTCTTTATACTCGACATCCTCCACATCTTTTCCGGAGAGATCGAGCGGATTGGTTTGGGAGGCGCCGCGGACCTGAGCATCCTGCTCCTTCGTGCCTCCGGAAAAGAGGAGACCGAAAACCTTGATGGCGACATAAAAGAGAATCGCAAGAACAATGAGACGGAATAACATGGGCAAGTGCCTTTTTTCAAGCTGGAGAATGGTGTAACACTAGCGCGCCGGCGAAAAATACTCAATCCCGGCATGGGGCCGCATGATCTGGCGGACCAGTTCTTCAAAATCATCCTTGTTGTTGACGAAATCAATGCTGACGCTGTTGACCACCAGCAGGGGCGTCTCCTGATAGTGAAAGAAAAACCGGTTGTAGGATTCATTCAGGGAGGAGATATACTCCTCCGAGATCTCCTTTTCGTAGGAGCGACTGCGCTTGCGGATGTTGGCCATGAGCCGCTCGACCGAGGACTGCAGGTAGACGACCAGATCCGGTTTGACGATATCCTGCTCAAGCAGGGACGCGATCTTGTCGTATAAAAAGAGTTCGCGATCTTCGAGGTTGAGGTGGGCAAAAATCCGGTCTTTGGCAAAAAGATAGTCGGAAATAGCCGTCTCATGAAAGAGATCCGGCTGGACGTTTTCCTGCTGCTGGCGGTAGCGGCTGAGCAGGAAAAAGAGCTGGACCTGAAAGGCATAGCGTCGCGGATCGCGGTAAAAATCGACAAGGAAGGGATTTTCATCCGGCTTTTCATAGATCGCCTGGGCATCCAGACGTTCGCACAACATGCGGGTCAGACTGGTCTTACCCGCCCCGATCACTCCTTCGATACAGATGTATCCTGGCAGATTCATGCTTGTGCCTTTCGCATGCGTCGTTGCACCTTCTGCGCGCTGCTATAGAGCCGCACGGCGTGGGAATCCTGGCACCCCTGCAGCAGTTCCTGCACGGTGGCGTTCAGGCCGGCTACGCGATATGCCGCGGCAATCTCGGCGAGGGGGACCAGGACAAAGCGCCGTTCATGCAATCGCGGGTGCGGCAGGATCAGTTTTTCATCCTGCCAGGTGAGGTCGTCATAGCAAAGGAGATCGAGATCGATGGTGCGCGCGCCCCAATGCTCCCGGCGCACCCTGCCGAGCATCTCCTCGATCCCGAGCAGCCGCGCTAAAAGTAGCAAGGGCGGCAGCATGGTGGTAATTCCGGCCGTCATGTTGAGATAATCGGGCTGGTGTGTAACGCCGACGGGTTCGGTCTCATAGATACCGGAGAGGCGGTGGAGATGCACCCCGTCGCCCTCCAGGGCCTTCAGGGCGCGGAGCAGATTTTCCTCGCGATCGCCGAGGTTGGCGCCCAGGCTGATATACGCCTCAGGAGTGGCTGGAGGAGGCATCCGAGTCACGGCGATAGCGGGTGATTTCAATTTCCGTGCCATCGGCCAGTCCGCCCAGGGGCGCGAAGGGCTTGCGCACCCGTACCTTGACGGCTGCGGCGGGAAACCGCTCCAGGAGGCCGGAGGCGATATGTTCGGCCACCGCTTCGATCAGAAAAAAGCGCCGTTCCACGACCACTCCCTGCACCAGGTTGTAGACCTGGCGGACATCGATGGTATCCTGCAGGCGATCGCTGTGACCGGCCGCGGCGGCATCACACCAGAGTTCGACATCGACCTCGAACCTCTGGCCGTTTTTAATCTCTTCATGCCCAAGTCCGTGGTAGGCATGGAAGGTCATGCCCAGCACGCGCAAAAGATCGTGTTCCATGGTAATCCGGAAAATCCTGAACGAAATTAAACCTAATTTATTAAAGAAACATCATTTTGTCAAGCTAATTTCCCGGAGCGGGAGGGCGGCAGTTCGCGGCTCTCAGGCCCGTTCCGGACGCATTACCCTCCGCAAATAGCCTGAATATCCGTATATTTAGTAATATGCTCATGCCCAGTTCTCTGCAAACAGGACCAGACCCGTTTGAGGAATTTTGTAGTGCACCGTTTTCATCTGCCCCTGCTGCTGCTCAGTTCGGTTGTCCTTCTCTGGCGTACCTCCCCGGCCCAGGAGGCGGCCTCCCGCGAAGAGTGGTACGGCAAGCCGCTGCCGCGTTCAGAATCTTTGATCACCTATCGCACGGTGCCGGAATTGGCAGCCCTGCCGGTGACCCGCCTCTCCGCCGCGGAATCCCGCGCTGAGGCGGGCGGAGAAGCGGCCCTGAATTCGGGCGGCCATGCCAAAACCTGGCTGCTCGCCGGCACCACGCTGGTGGGCCGCGCCACCCTCCAGATCGACCTTGCCCCGGACGCCGCAACCCGCACCCTGCTGCTGCAGCTTAAAAAGGGGAATACCCCCTTTCATACGGTGGTCACCGCCACCACCTCCGGCGCCACTCCCCTCACCTTCACCTTTCCCGGCGAAGAGGCGGATGCGGTGCGCCTGATCGTCGCCACTGCCGCGGGCGAACCGGCGCCCGGCGCAACCCTGGAACTGGGGCAGATCGCCCTCGGGGCGGCGACACGCATCATGCTCCTCGGCGATTCGATCACCGCCGGCAAATTCGCCGACGACACCCTCGGCTACCGCAAGGTACTCTACGATCAGCTCGCCGCCGCGGGCCTCGCCATCGATTTTGTCGGCGCCTTTGGCGCCGCCCCTTACGAAGGCCATTTCCAGGGCGGCCGCAAGACCTTCGACCTCTACCCCGATAACGGCGTGCGCGCGCCCCGGATCGACGTCACCGACGATATGAACAATTACCGGCCCAACGTCGTCGGTATCTTTCTCGGCACCAACAACCTCGGCGACCTCGCCGGCGCCCCGGTCGGCCCTTATGGCAGCACCAGCGCCTTCAACACCACGCCCGCCGGCCAGATGGCCGGGCTGATCAACTACCTCCTCCAATGGCATGACGGCAGCCGCGGCGCCGACCTGCAGCACATCTTTGTCTGCCTGATCTCGCCGATCAAATCGGCCGACAGCCTCGTAGCCCTCTATAATATCGAGATCGCCCGCGTCGCCCGCGACTATGCCGCCGGCACGATCACCGGCCGGCCCGAGCCCGTCCATATCATCGATTGCTACACCCCCTTCTATGAAAACCCCCTCTTCAACAACGATAAAAAGACCAATTACACGCCCTATCTCTCCACAGTCCTCGCACCTACCAATACCCTTCATCCCAACAGCGATGGCCATCGCCTGATCGGCGCGACCTGCGCAGCGGCCATGAAACCGGCGCTCTCGGGTGCACCGCTCTGGTTCACCGACCGCTCCTGGGAGAGCAATACCGCCGGATTCGATGCCGAATACAGCAGCCAGGGCCTCGCCGTCGCCGATGCCGACGGCGACGGGCGGCTCGATCTCTATACGACGCGCACCGCTGCGGAATACGCCTTCCGCCGCGACTTTTTTATGCAGAGGGGGACGGCCGCTTCCTACAATGAACTTGCGGAGAGCCGGGGCATCCAGGATGACGGCGACAGCCGCGGCGTGCTCTTCGCCGACATCGAGGGCGACGGCGACCTGGATCTGATCAACGCCAACTCTCCGGGACGCCTCCGCCTCTATGAGAACCGCGGCACCGGCTCATTTCAGGAGATCACCACCGATTCTGGCCTGGAGAACAGCACCGCCGTGACCACGGCGCTGCTGGCCTTCGACGCCGAGGGCGACGGCGATATCGACCTCTATGCGGTCAACTCGCGCACCCAGAACGCCCTCTACCTCAACCGCGGCGACGGCCACTTCACCCGCGCCGACCGCGGCGCCAATGACATCGACGAGCCCGCGATCCCCAGCGAATCGGCCGCAGCCGCCGATTTCGATAATGACGGCGACGTCGATATCTATATCGCCAAACGCGGCGCAGCCAACAAGCTCTTCCTTAACAACGGCGCGGGCTATTTCACCGAGGGTGCCGCAGCCGCCGGCATCGCCCTCAACGGCAACTGCCGCGGCGCGCTCTGGGCCGATCTCGACAACGACGCCGATCTCGACCTGTTGGTGACCGTCTCGGCCACGACCGCTGACCCCAATCCCCTGCTGCGCGCCTATCGCAACACTGGCGCCGGCTCCTTTCAGGATCTCTCGGCCACCCTGCATATCCCGATGAGCGGGTTTTCCATCCTCGCCGGGGATTTTGACCTCGACGGCGACCTCGACCTCATCACCACCGGCGAAAACACCACCGGCGCCCTCTATCGCAATGACGGCAACTGGACATTCGCGCCGGTCTCGACCTCCGGCGCGGAGGTGGCCGCAGGCGATGTCCGCAGCGGCGCCGCCTTTGACGGCGATGGCGATGGCGATCTCGACTTTTATCTCACCCGCTCGGATATCTTCAACGTCTATCGCGAAAACACCCTCAGCCGGACCAGCCACTTTCTCCAGGTCGATGCGGCCGGCCCCGGCGGCAACGCCAGCGCGATCGGCACCAAACTCTGGTGCTATGAAGCCGGCCGGGCTGGTGATCCCGCGGCGCTCCTCGGCTACCGCGAGATCGTCGCCGGCGGCGGACACCTCGCCCAGTATCCCGCGCGGCAGCACTTTGGCCTCGGCAACCGGAGCAGCTGCGACCTGCTGGCCCAATTCAGCGACCATACCCAGCTCGTGCTGCGCGGAATCGCGGCCGACCAGATCGTGCGGATCGCGCCCGAGGCCCCGGCCACGGGCGGCCCCGCGGTACAGCTGGCGATCGCAGCCGGCCAGAACCAGTCCGGCGTCGTGGCCACGGCGCTTCCCCAGCCCCTCGCCGTCAGGGCCCTGAACGCCGCGGGCCAGCCGGTAGCCGGGCTGCATGTCGATTTCAGCGTCCTTTCTGGCGACGCTTCTCTGCTGCTGCCCGCCGGTGCCGGTGAAAACGGCAGCGACGATCCCTTCGTCACCGATATCCAGGGCGTGGCCCAGCGCACGCTCCAGCTCGGCACCGCTGCCGGCGCTATCATCGTGCAGGCGCGCGCCACCACCGCGAGCGGCGCATTGACCGCCACTTTCATGGCGCGGAGCAGCGCCGCCGCCGCCGCGACGATGACGATCGCCGGCGGCAACAACCAGAGCGCGGCCCAGGCCGGCGTGCCGCTTGCCGAGCCGCTGACGGTCCTCCTGCAGGACGGCTTCGGCAATCCGGTGCCAGGCGAGAGCGTCCTTTTCAGCCTCCGTTCCGGCGGCGGCACACTCCGTCCGGCGGATGGTAAAACGGTCACCGATTCGCTCGGCCGGGCGAAGATCCTCTGGATCCCGGGATCAGCGGCCGGTATCCAGACCGTTGCCGCCACCGCCCCGGCGATCGCCGGCAGCGAAGCCCTTTTCACTGCCACCCTCGTGAACGGCGCGACCCATCTGGTCTGTCTCCAGGGGGATGCGCAGAGCGACACCGTCCACGCCGTGCTGCCCATCCCGGTCCGTTTCAAGGTCACCGCGGCGGACGGACGGCCCATCCCCTCCTTTCCGGTCACCTGCCTCGCCCTCAACGGCGGCCGCATCGCCACCACAGCGGCGGTGGGTGCGGATTCAATCCTGCAGCTGGCCACCGGCAGCGATGGCATCCTCGCGTTGTACTGGCGGCTGGGAACGCAGAGCGGCGAGCAGAGCCTCAAGGTCGATGCGGCCGGGCTGCAGGGCTCGCCGCGGCTGCTCAAGGCCACCGCCTTGCCGGCCCTCCCCAACCGCCTGCTGGCCATCGCCGGCGACGGCCAGAGCGGCACCGTGGCCAGCCGCTTGGCACTCCCCCTGACCGTCCGCGTTGCCGACCGTTATGGTAATCCCGTCGCGGGCCACAGCGTCGGGTTCCGCCTGGTCGCCGGCGGCGGCTCGCTCAACGGGGCGGGACAATCGCTCTATACCACCACGACCGATGGCACCGGCGCTGCCGCCGTGACGCTGACCCTTGGCACCCTCGCGGGCCTGCATAACAACCAGGTCGAAGCAGCGGCCTTCGCCAATGGCCGCGCCCTCAATGGATCGCCGCTCCTGTTTTACGCCAGCGCCAGCGCCGCTCCCCCCGCGTTCATCTTTGCACTCTCCGGAAATCATCAGTCCGGCGTGGCCGGCGCACTTCTGCCGGACTCGCTCGTCGTCGCCGTCAAGGACTTTTACCAGAACAGCGTCAGCGCCTGTCCGGTCACCTTCAGTGTGACCGGCGGAGACGGCAAAGTCAACGGCGTCAGCCAGGTGCAAACCACGACCGATGCGCACGGCACCGCGTGGGTGCAATGGCGCCTGGGCAACCAGGCCGGAACCGAAGTGCATCAGGTGTCCGCGCAGACGCCAAGCCTGAGCAGCGCAAGCGCCCTCTTCAGCGCCGCCGCGATGGCCGATGCGGCCGCCCGGATCAGCCGCTATTCCGGCAACGCCCAGCGCGGCATCGTCAACCGCCCGCTGCCCGAGCCGCTCGTCGTGCAGGTTCTGGACCGCTTCGGCAATCCGGTGGCCCAGCACCCGGTGCGCTTTACCGTCACCGCCGGCGGCGGCAACCTGGGCGGCGAAAATCCGATCTCCATCACCAGCGACGGGAATGGCCTGGCTGCCGTCTGGTTCACCCTCGGGACAGCTCCCGGCGATTCGAGCCATCGCGCCGAAGCCGCAGCCAGTTTGAAGAACAGTTCCACCCCCCTTGCCGGCTCGCCGGTGCAGTTTTATGCCGGAGGCACGGCGCAGCCGGGGGATGAGATCCAGAGTGTCGAGCTGCTCTCTGGCGCGAACCAGAGCGGCACCGTCCATGAGTGGCTCGCCGCGCCGTTGCGCGCCCGTGTTTTGGACAGCACCGGAAATCCCCTCTCGGGGAAAACCGTGCAGTTCCGCATTGCGCGTGGTGCCGGCCGCTTCGGCAGCAGCCTGGACACCCTGGTCAGCCTGGTAACCGGGAGCAGCGGCCTGGCCGAGACGACCTGGCAGCTGGGCACCCGCGCCGGCGACAGCACCCAGGCGGTGCAGCTGATCTGCCGCGACAAGAACAACCTTCCCGTCAGCGGCTCCCACCGCCTGATCTATGCAAACGCCCTGCCCGGAGCACCGGATATCGGCCATTCCACCCTGGAGGTGGAGTCGCCGCTTCCCGCCGATGGCGTCAGCGAGGGGCTGATCACCGCGACCATCCGCGATACCTGGGACAATCCCGTTCCCGGCCAGGGCATCGTACTGGTTAACAGCGGCCTTGGCGCGGTGCTCACGCCCAATCAGGGGTACAGCAGCAGTGCCGGCGTCCTGCAGGCCCGGGTGCATGCCGCCGAGATCGGAACCCTCACCGTCCAGGCCCGGGTCGCGACCAGCAGCCAGTGGCTCACCACGGCCCGATCGATCCTCTTCGTCCGCCCCGCCGCGCCCTCCGAGCTGCTCGTTCTCGGCGGCGGCAACCAGAACGGCACCGCGTGGCACCGGCTCAGCCAGCCCCTGACGGTCCAGGTCCGCGACACCTGGGGCAACGGTGTGGCCGGGCAGCGCATCACCTTTTCCACCGCTGCGGCGGGCGGCACCTTCTCTCCTGGCGCGGTGCAGAGCACCGATTCGGCCGGAGTCGCCGCCGTGATCTGGTATTTGGGCGCGGAGACGGGCTCGCAGACCGCTGAGGCCGCGGGAGAGGGACTGGCCAACACCTGCCGGTTCACGGCAACCGCCCTGGCCAACCAGCCGCCGCAGCTCGCCCTGGCCGACAGCATCATGCTGGACGAAAATGCCGCTTGGCGCTATGCCATCACCCCGCGCGATCTCGAGGGGGACAGCGTCACCCTTGCGCTCGCCGCACCGCCGGCCGGGCTGCTCTGCACCCCCGCCGGCGCCCTCTCTTGGCAGCCCGCTTATGATCAGGCCGGCCGCTATAGCCTGAGGCTCACCGCGTCGGACCAGTTCGGCGCCGCGGCGCACGCGGAGCTGCTCGTGATCGTCCGCAACGTCAATCGGCCGCCGCAGATCGACGCCGATAACTGCCAGCCCCAGCAGGAGATGCTCGAGCTGAACAAGCCCGCTGCCATCGATTTCGCCATCGCCGCCGCCGACCCCGACGGCGACCCGCTCAACTATACCTGGTATCTCAACGGCGCCTTCTGCGCCTACGGTAAATCCTCCTGGCGGTTGCAGTCCGAGCTCATCCCCTCCGGCGATGCCCGGGTCAAGGTGATCGTGAGTGACCTCAAGGAGAGTGTCAGCCGCACCTGGACGCTCAAGCTCGCCTCCGCGGTCTGGCTGGCCGGTTTCCGCGCCACCGCCGCTCCCGGCCAGGGCATCCGCCTCGAGTGGCAAACCCTGCTCGAGACCGACCCGCTCGGTTTCAGGGTCGAGCGCGCTCCCGACGCCGGCGGCCCGTGGTGCCCCATCAGCGCCCTGATCCCGCCCGCCGCCGATGGCCGCTATCTCTATCTTGACACGGCCGCTCCGGCCGGAAAACGCAGCTGCTACCGCCTCCAGGCCCTGAGCCGCGACGGCGCGATCCAGACCCACCCCGCTGTGGAAGCCTTCCTGCCACTGCCGCTGCGCCTTGCGCTCTCACCCAACTATCCCAATCCCTTCAACGGCGAAACCCGCCTGACCCTCTCCCTGCCGCAGCACGGCCGGGTCAGGGTGGAGATCGTCGATCTGCTGGGACGAAGCGTCCGCCGCCTCTACGAGGGCGAAGCCCGGGAAGGCTATCTGGAGCTGCTCTGGGATGGCCGGGATGAACAGGGGAGGAATGCGGCGAGTGGTGTCTATTACTGCAGGGCTGCGGCAGGCCAGGAGATGACCAGCCGCAAACTGGCTCTGGTCAAATAAGCTTCGTTCGGCAGGGGCGGCGCCTGGCCGCCCGCGGGATCAGGATCAGGGGATCTGCTTCGGATCGGGCTTTTTCTCCTCCTGCTGCCGGATTTCGATGAGCCGCCGCAGCCGTTCCAGTTCCTTCTCCGCCCGCTCCCGCTCGGCGCGCAGCCGCTCGAGATCATCCTTGCTCTCCGTTCCCCGGCTGCCGTCGTCGATGATCTGCTCAAAAACCGAAGAGCGCTCTTCGTTGCGTTTCATCAGGATCTCGCGGTCGTCCGACTTGATCAGATGCAGCGGCAGCACCTTGAGGTGCAGGCCGAGCTCGATCCGCCAGGTTGGATAGTTGGGCAGCTCGCCCAGGCCGCGCGCAGCCAGCGAGGGGATGGTTTCGTCGCTGCCGGAGGAGATGCGGCGGTCGAGCGCTAGGCAGAGATGCAGCCAGTGCCACGGCTTGTAGCGGGTGGAGAGGCTCGCGTAGATAAAATCCTCCCGGCCCTCGGCGCCCGCCGGCGGCTGCTGCAGCCAAATCATGCCGTATCCCTCGATCCCCCAGTCGAAATATTCACCGGGCAGAGTCGCTCCCGCGCTCCAGGAGAGTTCCTGGCTGCGCTTGTAGGCAAAGCTTTCCGTCTGCAGGCGGCGGTCCGCGAAGCGGATGCCGACATCGTCGTAGAGCGTGTAGCCGAGATTGAGATGGGCGCTGAAGGCTTCCGCGGGGAATTCGGGATCCGCCGCATAGCTCGCCAGCGTAGCAAGGGTAAAGACGTGGCGATCGGGGCTGTAGGGCTCATACAGCAGGTTATGACCGAGTCCGGCGGGCAGCAGGGTGGCGGCCTGGGCGCCGAGAAACCAGGATTTGCCGGGCCATTGCAGCGAGCCTAGCGTCACACCTAGGGTGATATCGTGGCCGATGCGGCCACCCTCCGCCTGGAGCGATTGATAAAGGACCGGCATGAGCTGGGCCTCCAGGTGCGCGCCCAGGCCGTAATTGAGGGTGAGGGTGCTCTGCAGGTCCCAGATATTGCGCGTCCCGGCAGCGCCATAGGGGGCATAGCTCTGTTCGGCCGCCAGGCCCCAAAAGCCTGTGTGCAGACGCGTCGTGAGATGACCGCGCGGCAGAACCCAGGCGGGCCGGGTATGGGGCAGCAGCGCACCGTTGTTGAGGCTCTCTCCCGCCGCCGGCAGGATACCCGCGAGCAGGGCCGCCAAAAAAACGCAGCGGCGCAGGAGCGATGAATTCAGTATCGACATAAAGACTCCGGAAATCTTGTTCAAAACAGGATAAAACGCTGCCAGACCGATTCGCTGCCGCTCTGCGGTGCCGCGCCGACGCAATCGAGGCGCCAGAGATAACGCACGCCGCTCTGCAGCCGCACCAGCCGCGCCCGGCCGTCGTGATTATAGCGGACACTCTCGCGTGTGCCCTGGTAACCAGGATCCACCCGGCCGATCCAGATCATGGCGCCGCTGAACTCCTCCTTGAGGCGGAGCACGTACCAGGCCGGGCGCTGCAGGCCGATGCTCCAGGAGAAGAGCAGGGTATCGCCCGCCGCGATCTGCAGATCGGTGGCCTTATTCAACAGCATATAATCCAGGGTATCCGAGGGGGCGCTCAGCTGTCCGGCCTCATTCGCACCGCGCAAGTAATAGCGGCAGCGGAGGTTGGGGGCCACCCGGTCCAGAAAGGTCGTATCGCGCGCTGTCAGCTGGGCGGCTAGCTCGTAATTCTTCTCCCCCTCGCGGCGGCGAAACAGCTGGAAGGCGGCCAGCGCCTCATCCTGGCGCCACTGCAACAGGATCGCATCCTCTTCTGGCACGGCGTCAATGCCCTGCTCGACCGCAGCGGTATCCGGCACGGCCGGCACGAAGCGCGGGACCGGGGGCACGGCCTCCGGGCTGGTGGAGTGGCCGGTGCATGCCATCCAGAGCCCGAAAGCGGCCGCCAGTGCCAACAACATCCGTCGCATTCTCTCTCCTCCCTCTTTAAAAGACAAATCCGCAGCCGAGACGATGCACGTCCGCGAAATCGAGCGAAGTAAAGGCATAATCGACGCGCATCCGCCGCCAGCGCACCCCGGCTCCAGTCGTCAAGCCCGATTCATTGCGCCCCAGCCGCAGCGCAAAGCCTTTGAGCGTGTATTCCACCCCAAAGAGCGAATTGCGCTGCTCCTTTTTCCGCCAGCTCCAGAAAAAGTCGAGACGGCTGCCGCGAAAGGCGAGCGGCTGGCTGTAGCCCAGGCCCCACAGCGCCGTCGTGGTGATCTTTTCCTCGCGCTGGTTGTCCCAGACCAGGGTGGTACGGGTGAGATCGATGGCCGAAACACCGAGGGTCAGGTCGCCGAGACGGCGGCTTTGCAGAAGCTGGCCGAGATTGAAGCGCGCCATCATGCCGAGGTCGATGCCCAGGCCGCTGGCGCTGCGCTCGTAGAGCGACTGGCGCAAGAGCTTGATGTTCAGTCCCACCGGCAGTTCCATGGCCAGATCGGTGTAGAGCCATCCCAGCGGCACGGCAAAACGGAAAATTCGCGCAAAAGAAAGGTAAAAGGCATCCTCGGTATCCTTGAAATAGCCCTGCGGCACTCCATCGGGCCGGAGGGAGGGATCCTGGAGACGGTCGAGAAAAGACGACCCGGCCAGCTTGGGATAGAGCGGGATATCGTCGACGCTGAAACGGGTCCAATGCAAGGCCATGCTGCCTCCGCCATGCAGCGGCAAGATCCCGCCGGCATAATGGAAGGTGGCCATCGGCGCCGTGATCGAGCCGAAGGTCGGCGCGTACATCAGACCGACCTCTCTGCGGCTGCAAAATCCCAGACTCGCCGGATTGTAGTGGAAGAGTTCTGGTCCTCCGGCCATGGCGGCCGCGGCCCCGCCGAGGGCCAATGGCCGGGCACCGACGCCGAGATCCTGCGAGGCTGCTGCGTAGCGCGCGCTTTGCGCCGCGGCAAGCCCGGGGATGCCCGCCGCCGGCGCCAGAATCAGGCTGCAGGCGAGAGCACAGAGAGCTGGGCGCCGCGCTCTCATAGCAGCCTCGCGATCTTGCCGGTTTTTTCTTCGCTCTTGTCGCCGCTGCGCGCCGTCAGCCGGTAAAAGTAGACGCCGTTGGCTACCGCCATGCCCTCCTCGTCCTTGCCGTCCCAGGTGATCTCGTGATAATCGGCACTCAACGGATCGGGATCCTCGCTGTTGCGGCCGTTGAACTGCCGGATCAGCCGTCCGGCGGCGGTATAGATCTTGAGCGAAAAATGGTCCGCGCTGCTCGAGAGCAGATAGACGAAGGTCGTGCGCACCGTGAAGGGATTGGGATAGGTGCCGAGCAGATTCAGGGAAAAGTGCTCCGCCACCTGGAACGGAAACTCCTGCGGCGGGGCCGCATTGCCGCTGCAATCGCTCGTGGTGACGAGCAGGGTGTGCCGCCCCGGCTGCAGCTCGGGATGGAGCGTCAGGGGGATGAGATTGCCGTCGGCCATTGAATCGGGCAGCGACCAGCTCTCCCGCTCCAGAGGCTGTCCATCGAGAGTAAGCTCTGTCTTGCCGGCGGCGAGGTCGATGCCGTTGGCGTCGCGCAGGCGCAGGGCGATCGCGGCGTCGCTGTTCACCCAGGCATCGGCCGCAAACGGCCGGCCGTCAAAAGCCACCTCCATCTCCGGCGCGCGGCTGTCCGCGCTCCAGAGCAGGGTGTAGAGCCCGGATTGGCTGATGGTTGCGGCGATGCGGGATTCCTCTTTTCGGGACGCCAGTCGGACCCATTTGCGCGTGGCCGGAGCGAAATAAAAAAGATCAGCGGACGCGAAGGAGGCGGGCAGGCTATCCGTGGCGGCAGCGGCTAACGACAACAGGATACCCTGATCAACCGCATCGGCCGGAGCGAGCTCGAGCGCATAGACCGGGATCGTGGGGCTGGCGGAAAAATCAGGCTGATCAGTAATCTGTGCAGCGCCGCGGCGCTCGACCCGGAGGGTCGCGGGCTTGCGGACGGAACGGCTCGAGGCGATGCAGGCAGTGCGCGCATCGAGCCAAAGCGTATCGGCCCCGCCCGCTTGTAAGTGAAAGCCGGCGCCGGGATCGAGGGCAAAAACCGGCGGCGTGATCTGCACCCGGGTCTCCTGGCGGCTGGCCTGGCCGCTGTCAAGGAGAAACCGCACCGGCCACTCACCGGGATCGGTCAGAACGGTAAAAGCGGCCGTGGCGCCGGCGCAGGCGGCCATCGCCACCGTGTCCGCGGCCAGGCGGTGCCAGCCCTCCCCGGCGGCATCGCGTTGCTCCAGCGTGATGCTGACCGTGCCCGCGCCATTCCCCCAGTTCATCAGCGGCAGATAGAGGATCGGACGCTCGCCGCCACCCCAGCTCAGCCGGTTGGTCAGCGCCTCGACGTTCATCCGTCCCGAAGGCGTATAGGTGTAGGTGGAGGAAAGCAGCGCATCGCCATCGGCGAAGCGGGCGAGAAATTCGCACGCAAGGCGCGGCACCCCCCAGCTTTTTACCGTCAGGCGGTACCAGCCGCTGCCGGCGGTGCGCATAGCCAGGGTATCGCCGCGGAAAAGGCAAAAGACCGCCGCGGGCAGGTCGCGGCTGCGGAGTTGCACCAAGAAATTCAAAGAGTCGGCCGCGCCGGGCAGGACCCGCAGCGAGTCGAAATAGCCGCGGCCAAAGGAAAAGGCCGCCGCGCCATGGCTTTGCTGCAGGCCGAGAGCGTCGACGCCATAAAAGCGCACGATGCCGCGGCCGCCGGTGCCGGCGGTCGGAAGGGCCAGGCGAAAGTCGCTTTGACCGGTGGCGACGCTCAGCTGCCCCACCTCTGCCGCCCGGCCCGGTTCCAGCTCGATCTGGACCGTGGCGCTGCCGGAGGCAAAGGGCCACTGCACCCGCGCCTTGAGGGTGTCGCCGGCGGCGAGCAGGGGAGTCTCCAGGGCGACCTCGGCCTGCGCCGCGGGCAGGCGCAAGCGCTGCGCCGGATCGCCGAAGAGGGTGTATTGATTGATCTCGGCATGCGCGATGGCGCTGCCCATGGCGCCGGCATAATAGCGGATTTTACCGGCCGTCACCACTTCGCCCAGGGTGGCCGCAGGATGATCGTATAGATAGGCCATGATCGCGGCTTGCAGCTCGTCATCGTTGTCGCGCCAGCCGAAGCCGCTGGCGCCGAGAAAGGCCATGGTGCCCTTTTCCGCGGTGAAGAGCATGGTCTCAGCCAGATTGGCACCGGCGGGCTCCTCGAACGCGCCGGTAAAGCAGGTCATGCTGAGGATCAGGGGATACCGCCCCTGGTTGTGCAGCGCAGCGACATCCTCCAGTCCCATCAGGGCGTCGTCCGACCAGATGGCGCCGCCGCCATGGCCATGAAAATTGATGACCCCACAGCCCTGATCCATGAAATCGAGGAGTTCCGGGGTGCTGCCGTAAAAGGGATCGGGCGAGAGCGCCGGATCCTTGAGGGTGAAGAGCATGGCCGGCGACCATGCGGAAGGAACCTGCCGCACCAGGGCCTGGCCTTTGCTACGGAATTCGCTGCCGTTGCCGCCGATGAAGAGGAGGCGGTTGTGCCACGCTCCGCTCTCGGCGTTGGTCTCGTGGGCGATGATCTTGTCGACGACGGTCTCGAGCTGCTCGGGCGTTCGCGCCGGCAGCCGGCCGAGCAGAAGGTCCGGGATTTCATCTTCTCCGGCCAGCAGGCTGTACCAGTGATCGCTCGAGGCGGCGCCGTAATTGAGGGTCTGCCGCATATAAACCGGGACCAGGTCGAGGGTATCGCCCTGCACCGGCCGCCGCTGGTAGGAACCGTCTCCGGCCAGCAGCACCCAGGTCAGCGGCCAGCGCTGCACCGCCCACTGCAAAAAGGCCTTGATGGCCAGGGGTGAGCGGCGTCCCTGATTGAGATAGGCAAAGATATCCTCCACGGCCACGCCCGCCGGATGCAAGCCCTGGCTCTGGCGGTGCTGCATCAGCCTGGTCAGGGCCGGCGCCGCCAGAAAGATGCGCGGGGCCAGTACCAGCCAGTCGATATCGCTGCGCGCAGCGGGCTGCCACTGCGGCTGCACCACCTCGATGCGCACGGGGCTCTTTTTGGCGGCGGCGGCGACGGCGATATAGCGCACCGCGTGCGAGGGCGCAGTATCGAAAAACTCGGCGCGCACCGAGCGGCGGCCGTCGCTGCCCGTGGCCTCGGCCATGGCCGCGCCGATGATCCGGCTCACCCCGAGTTTGTATATCTCCACCGTCGCATCGGCGAATCCCTCCAGAGAAAAATGGAAGAGGCCCGGCTGCTTGTCCGCAGGGATGGTGAATTCAAGCCATCCGCCCTCTGCCCGGTAGAGCCGTGGATAGGTTACATCGAACCAGTTGAGGGCGATGTAATCGGTCCGCGCGGGATCGAATTCATTGACCACCGTCAAGGTATTGGCGCTGGAATTCAGGGCGGCGGCGAGCAGGCCGTTTTCATCGCGGCTGCGTAGATCGAGGAGGCCCTGGCGTTCGCCGCTGCCGCGCGCGGCAAAGCGGTCATTGAGATAGACCGAGGCCTGGTGCAGCTCCTTGTTGGTCAACGTCCGTCCCGTCAACATCACCCGGACCTGAACCGGGAGGAGGGAACCGGCATCGGGAGCGTAGAGCGCAAAGGGATAACTGCGCTTGCTGCCGGCGGAGATGCCGCTGTCATAGAGCCAGTGATCGCGCAGCGAGTCGGGGAAGGCGATGCCGTCAAAATGTTCGAAAAAATTATCCTGCTCGACGTGCACGGTTTGATAAAAGGAATAGGGGATCTGCGGGGTTTGGCCGGAGGCCGCTGCGCTTTCGCTGTACTCCTCCTCCATGCGGGGCCCGGCCTCGCCGTCCCAGCCGAGCCAGTAGACGTTGGTGCTGCTGTAGGGGTCCTGATAGAGGTCCGGGGTTGCGGCCGGGGCATTGAGCCGCAACCCGGTGCCGTAGAACTCGATGCTCTCGCCGGCTTCCATCTCGCTGTCCCCGTCGCCGTGGAAGTAAAAGGGAACCGCGGTGCCGCCGCAGCTCAGGCGCAGGCGTTTGACGTCGATCCGGAGGAGATCGAGGCCCGCCTTGCGCAGCGCCGCACCGCTAACCTTGTACCAGCCATCCTCGTCGACGGACATTTTGATATGTCCGGGGGCGGCAAAGCTCTCCCCGACTGCGCCGGCCGCGCTCAGCTGCGCCGCAGCGCCGGCGAACGAGAGGTCGCCCATCGCCGCCGCGGTGCCCGGGCGCACGAGCGCCGGCCGCGTCCCTGCTCCGCTCAACTCGAGCCGGAGCGAGGCGATCCGGGTCAGCGTATGCGCCGCGGCATCATAGCGGCAGGGAAAGACGCGCAGGAGCCAGAGATTCTGCCGGCCGGAGCGGCCCAGCGCGACAATCTCGGCCGCTACCGCCGGCCCGGAACGGTTCTCGCGCTGCCATTGCGCGGTGGGGACGGCCTCCCCCGTGACGGGGGCATCGACGCTGCAAGCAAGAGGCGCGATGACGATCGTCGTATCGGGTTGTTCAGAAATTACGCGCAGCGAGAGGGATGCCACCGGCCAGTCGAGCAGCAGCGTCTGGACAGGGAGGGCCGGCAGGGCCAGGTCCTGGAGCAGGGGGGCGCCGGTGCGAAACCGGATTAACGGGCCGGAGGCGGCAGAAAGGGTATCGAGGGGAACGGCGGGCGGATCGACCTGGAGGAGAAGCCGTTCAGGGCTTTTTTCGACAACGTGGTACCACACCCCGGTTGCACCCGAAAGCAGGCCACACCAGGCCAGCAGGATCAGGCACGACACGAAAGTGCGGGATGTATGAGAAACATGAACCATGGTCATCAAAGGTTGCATCACCGGGCGGCTTCAGGCCAGCAGCTGCGAGACAGTTCGTCGGTCCCAGACAATATATCCAAAACGGCAAAGAAATCCAACCTCTTTCGCTCAGGTGTTGGCTTTCGACCGTATAAACAAGTACCTATGCGCGTCCTGGATTGCGGAAGAGTTTTTGCAACCTCCTGCCTCGTCCCCTTTGCCCTGCTCTGCTTTTTTTGCACCTCCGGCAGGGCGGAAGAAGTTATGCAGCCTATTCGCCGCCCAGGCTGAGGGAATCGATCATGCTCACTTTGGTGACATAGCGCACCGGCGCGAATCCGGACTGCACCTCTATCGGGAGCGGCGGGCGGTCATAGGAGGCGCGCACCTTGCGGATCAGCCGAGCCCCGGCATGGACCACAAAGGCCGCCTGCAAACGCAGCGAATCCGGCGGCCCGCTGCGCCAGGTGAAAGCAAGTTCCTTGTCCTCGAGGCGGTATTTCAACGCACTTTCCACGCCGGAAATCTCGAGTGAATCCGCACGGATGGTTACTGTCACCGCCTGCCAGGGTTCCCGGCTGCGCAGCCGCCAGTCGATGTCGACCGTATCCTGCTCGCCGCCCGGCCGGCGCCGTTCGCTGCCGCCAATGCTCACCCAGTCCGCCTTGAAATGGAGCGGCAGTTCCGCCTGGTGGCTCCGGCCGCTGAAGCGGCGGTCGAGCGAATCGCTGTGGACTCGCACATCCTGAAAATAGTCGTTGCTCTGCAGAACGAGCTTGTCTTCGCCCTTGGGCAGGTCGTATTTGGCCTCCAGCAGCACGGCAGGCCGCCAGCAGGCGTCGTAGGCGGGCAGGCGGAAGACCGCCGCGGTCGCGCCGGCGAGCACCAGCACGGCGTAGACGCCGCCGCGCGGCCGCCGAAAGGCCACCATTCCGCGCCTGATGGCAGGGAGCCGCAGCACCAGCGCAGCCCAGCCCATGAGGAAGGGCAAAAAAAGCACGAGAAGCAGCAGCGTGATCATCCCGGTGGCCAGGGCCGCCTTCCAGAAGGTATCGATGGCCGCTCCGGCCTGGGCCAGGTTGCGGCCTATGAAGGCGGTCACCTCCGAGAAAACCAGCCGCAGCAGCGGCAGCGGCGCAAGCAGCCCGAAGAGGCTCTGCAGCCATTCCGGCCGCACCAGCAGGGCCAGGGCGAAAAAAAGCAAGCTGAGGCCGGGATAAAGCGCCAGCCGCGCGCTCGCAACGGCCGCGGTGAGGGTCAGTAGCGCCAGCAGGAGCAGAGCGCGACTCGCATAGAGATGCGGCTCAAGGTTCCAGCGCCAGCGCCGGGCGATCTGCAGCGCCAGCCAGAGCCCGCCGCCCGCCCAACACAGCATCAGCAGCAGATAGGGGACGGGATGGGCCAGCCAGGGATAGCGCACCCCCTTGATGAGCTGGATCAGCGCCTCGCTGCCCTGCGCAACCACAGCAATGACGAGGAAGAGCAGCACCAGTTTGAGCGGGGAGAAGCGGATGCGCAAGGCTTTTTCCACAACCACGCGCCGCCGGCGGCTGGAGATGAATGCCGCGGTGCCGGCCGCGGCCGCAGCCGCCAAAAGCAGCAGAACGACTCCGCGCGGAATGAAGAGGGGATGCCGGCCGATGGTATACAAGGTATAGTGGTCCAGTTGGCGCCCCGGCAAGCCCTGCTCCTGATAGTGGCTGAGCAGCGCGTCAATGAAGCGGCCGCACGCGCCGAGCTGCGCCCGGTCGAGATTGGCCGGCGTATCGAGACCGGTGTGTACGGGCGAGCTGTTGAGCCCGGTGGTAAAGTCGATCGCCGGGATGCCCGCGGCGAGAAAAGGCTCATGGTCCGATCCGGCGCCATCGGCCAGACTGTTATAGGCCGAAAAATGGGTCGGAAAGATCAGCGGGCTGACCTCCAGCGCGCGGTTGATGCGGAAGGCATCCCGCACCAGCCAACGCGGCGTCTGCGCCTTGCGGTTCTCGAGAAGCGTATAGATCGGCCCCGCGCCGCCGGTCATGTCCGCCGAGATCATCAAGCCGATGCTGTCGATCTGGCTGAAGTGGTCGACGAAATACTGCGAGCCATAGAGCCCCGCCTCTTCGCCGCCGAAGGAGAGAAAGATCATGGTATAGTGTCGCGGGCGCTGGCTCCACAGGCGCGCCAGCTCGAGTGCCGTCGCGCTCCCCGAGGCGTTGTCGTTGGCGCCGGGGGAGTTGTCGGGCGCCGAATCAGCGTGGCCGCCGACGGCTAGGCAGGTATCCGACGCGCCCCTGAAAAGGCCCACCGCAATGCCGCTGCTGGTATTCAGAGGAAACTTGTCTCTCGCAACCCGGTTGAACGGCATCACCCAGGCGGAGTCAGCACCATAGTGCCGGAATTTGTCGGCCACCCAGGCCAGGGCCTGCTGCTCCTGCGGCGAGCCCATCGGCCGCGGGCCGATCTCCTCGCACAGATAGCGGATGTGGGCATAGACACTGTCGGCGCTGAAGCCGCTTTGAGCGAATGCCGCCGGGACCCAGATCAGGAAGAGAATCACGCCAAACTTGCAGTACCTCACGAGTCACCTCATTTCAGAGTGCGTGTGCAGGAAATCCCGTATACCGGTCAATGGCCATGCTGATGCAGCAGGGCGATGATATGCTCCTCGAGACTCGCCGCGCCCGCGCCGGAGCGCCAGGCTGCGGCCTCCACATCGGCCAGGATGCGGCCGGACTGCAACACCACGTAACGGTCGCAGATCTTTTCGATCACCTCGAGCACATGGGTCGAAAGAATCACCAGGCCGCCCCCCTGGACGTATTCCCGGAGCATCTGCTTGATCCCGTAGGCGCTCTCGATGTCCACGCCGTTCAGGGCCTCGTCGAGAAAGAGCACGGCGGGCTCGCCCATGAACGCGGCGGCGATGGCCAGTTTCTTTTTCATCCCCAGGGAAAGGTCGCTGGTCCGTTTATCCTGTTCTCCCTCCAGTCCCACCCGCTGCAGCAGGCGGGCGCTCTCGTCCGCGATCCGGCCGGGATCGACCTTTTTGACATGAGCGACGAAGGCGAGAAATTCCCCGGCCGTGAGCCAGGGATAGAAAAAAGGCTGTTCATGGACGTAGCCGATGCGGTATTTATAGGCGAGATTCTCCTGGTAAATATCCCTCCCGCCGAAGCGGATGGAGCCGCGGGCGGGCCGGAACTGCCCGGAGAGAGCCAGCATCAGCGTGGTCTTGCCGGCGCCGTTCGGGCCGATCAATCCGGTAAGCGCGCCTGCGGGGAGGGTCAGCGACAACTCTGTCAGAACAGGCGAGGAATCGTACCCAGCCGCGATGGCCCGGGCCTCCAGATGCGATGTGGTCATAGGGAATTATCCTTTGGCTGTGGGATCGGCCGAAATCCGGTAGTAGCGCACGGCGGCCAGGCGGCGCGCCGGCAGCAGCACAAGGAGCGCGAGGAAGAGCGGATAGAGCACAAAAAAGAGCGCCGACAGCACCAGCGCACCCAGCAGATACCAGGTATAGCGTGTTTGCGCCCCTTTCAGATCGGGATAAAAGCCGGGCGCCAGCTGCGCGCCGCAAAGCAGCATCGCGCCGCCGGCAAGAACGGCCCGGAACCAGAACCTGGCCGCCAGCGGCAGCGACCAGATGGCGACCAGGGTGCCGGTGACCAAAAATACGGCGGCGAGCCAGAGCGCAGCCGGAAGGAGCACCGCCGCAAGCCAGGGCAGCGTCTGCACGGGCAGCGCGTGAACGATCGCCGGCGGTTCTTCCCCGCTCGCCAGGCTCTGCATCGAGAGATAGACAAAAACCGCCGTATAGAACAGGGTCAGGACCAGGAGAACCGCGGCGCGATCCTCGGGCAAGGGATTGTTCATCGCAGCCAGATAGGCGAGCGCGATAAAGATCCCGGTCAGGTAAATGATCCCCTTGCCGGCCTGGCGCCGGGTGCGCAGCAGATTTTTCCAGAGCCAGGGACTCAACCATGACGGCCAGGGGGAGGCTGCGGCTGCAGCAACCCGCCGCGTCTGGTTCTGTGGCGCATGCCAGAGGCCATGCGCGTGGTGCCAGCGCTCAAAGAGGCGGCCGTTCAGCCAGATGCCGGCAGCAAGGCCTCCCAGACCGGAGAGCAGCACCAGCCAGAAGCGGAGGCCGGTGACGAGTCCGGGCTCGGCGACAGCAGCCATGACCGCAATCATGAAAAGCACGAGGGCCGGCAGCAGAATCCACGCCTCGGTTTTGTACAGCAGATTGGCGCAGCGGCGGCCCTGCGCCATCAGCAGGAGATGCGCGGCATGCACCGCGACCAGCACGGCTGCATGCAGGAGCAGGGCCACCAGCGTAAGCCGGCAAAGAAACGGCACCGGGGCCAGGCCGGCCAGTCCGGCGAACAGCACCCCGCAGCAGGTCGGCACCCAGAGCGAAGCGCTCCACTCGCTCAGAAGAAAATGGCGATAGAGGCCCGGGCCCTGCAGCGGCAGGCTGAACAGATAGAGATACTCCTCCCGGCGCTGCGGATTCCGGCGCAGGGCGGTCGTATACCAGCCCGCGCAGACCACGCAAAAGACCAGGAAGGCTTCCTTGAAAAACTCAAGATAGGCATCGCCGCGGGGCCGGGCAGCCAGCGCGGCGCCGCTGCCGCCGACGGCGGCCAGCACCAGGACACCCATAACAAACCCCGCCGCCGCTGCCAGGCGGATTCCGCGCGTCCGCCGCGAGCGGCGGCACAAGATCAGTTCCGTGATCAATCCCGCAGGCCTCCATTCCCGTTCACCCGTGTGCCGCGCCCACAGGCCGTCCGCCCGCGCAGCACCACGGTTTGGCATGTTTACGGCTGCAAGCCGGTCAGGTTTCGCAATTTCTGTGACCCGGCACAATGCCCCTCTCTCAGGCCAGTGAAAAACCTCTTCAATTATACCCGAATCCGCACTTTTTTGTTGCATCCGGCGCCAAAAATGTGTATCAATTAAGTAGGCAACGCCGGGCATCGTGGCGATCCGGCGCCCGAAAGGAGAGGGTATGAAAACCGACCTTCACTATCACCAGTACTACGTAGCCCCGCCCGAGGATCTGGAAAAACTCGCCGACTCGGTCGAAAAGCTAGTGGGCCAGCTCGACGATCCCCAGTACCAGACCGTGTTGCACATCCTCGCCCTGCGCCGCCCCTGGCGGCCCCGGCATACCGGCTGGGTCAATGTTCTCGACCAGCTCCTCCATTTCGCCTATGCGGCGGTCGTCTTCCTGCCGGCCTTCCTCTGGCCCGCCTGGTATACGGCCGGCCTGGGCGGCCTCCTCCTCGGGATCATCCGCGAATGGGAACAGTGGAAGGAACTGGACCTGAAAATCCCGATGATCTGGGACCGGCTGCAGGATGCCCTCTTCTTCGCCGCGGGCGCCATCGCCATATACTTTGTCCATCAGGCCCTCTTCCAGTGAGCCGCCGATAAGAGCCCTTGACCCGGAATCCCACATGCGCCTTGCCCATCTCTCCGACCTTCATCTCGGCCTCTCACCGGAACGCGATGCCCTCATCGTCCGGCGGTTTGAGGAGCTCGCCGCGCTCCGTCCCGATCATCTGGTGATCAGCGGCGACCTGAGCCAGCACGGCCGGGAGGCGGAGTGGAGCGCTCTGCGCACCCTCCTGCAGCAGTACGGCTGGTATGATCCGGCCCGGTTGACGGTCATCCCGGGCAACCACGACCTCTTCTCCTTTTTCTTCGAGGATTTTCACTCCGGCAGCGACCTCTATGCCCAGTGGCGGCGGCTGCCGCGCACCGCCCGCGGCATCTACCGCTACGGATGGGAGGAGTACCATCAGGATCTGGAACGCTTCCACCAGGCTTTCGCCGGCTTCTCCCGGGACCACCTGACCCTGCAGGAGACCGGCGCAGCTCCCTTCCCCTTCATCAAATTGATGCAGGAGAACGTTGCGCTGATCGCGATCGAATCGAACCGGCTGCTGCCGCAGCTCCGCTCCAACACCGCCTGTTCGAAGGGGTGGATCGATCTCGAGAGCACGGCGCGCATCCTCGGCCACCCCGCCTTGCAGAACCGGACGCGGATCCTCCTGCTGCACCATCATCTCATGCCGGAACGGCTGGTGGCGCAGCACAAGGGCCGACGCTTCGCCACCATGACCCGGATCGTCAACCGGGCGGAGCTGGTCGAACTGCTCGGGTCATTCCGGATTGATCTGGTGCTGCATGGCCATTATCATGAGCACGAGGTCTATCAGATCGGGGCCGCCATCCCGGTCGTCAACAGCGGTGGATTCGGCCGCTGGCATCTCATCGAAATCAAAAACGCATCCATCACCATCCACTCCCGTGAATCGGAGTGAAGCCTGTGCCGCTTTACCC
Source organism: bacterium (assembly GCA_035353815.1). GTDB lineage: Bacteria > Zhuqueibacterota > Zhuqueibacteria > Residuimicrobiales > Residuimicrobiaceae > JAKPUX01. Next base: position 37,536 of record DAOQAG010000022.1, on the reverse strand, counting down.
GGTTTCGCCGTATGGTACCTTCGGAGGCCTCTGATGAAATCACACCTGATCTGCTCCATCCTTCTGGTCGCTGCCCTTTGCCTGGCGCAAACGGACTGGAAAAATCCCGATCTTCCCGCCGCCAGCCGTGCCCGGGATCTCGTCCGCCACATGACCCTTGCCGAAAAGATCTCCCAGATGCAGAACAGCGCCCCGGCCATCCCCCGCCTTGATATCCCGGCCTACGATTGGTGGAGCGAGGCACTGCATGGCGTAGCCCGCGCCGGCATCGCCACGGTCTTTCCCCAGGCGATCGGCCTCGGCGCCACCTGGGATGAGGATCTCCTCCACCGCGTCGCCACAGTGATCAGCGACGAAGCCCGCGCCAAACACCACGAATTTGTCCGCAACGGAAAACGCGGGATCTATCAGGGACTCACCTTCTGGTCGCCCAACATCAATATCTTCCGCGACCCGCGCTGGGGCCGCGGCCAGGAGACCTACGGGGAGGATCCCGTGCTCACCGGCCGCCTCGGCGTGGCCTTCGTTCACGGCCTGCAGGGCGACCATCCCCGTTATCTCAAAACCGTAGCCACACCGAAGCATTACGCCGTACACAGCGGCCCGGAGCCCGAACGCCACGGCTTTGACGCCCTCGCCGCGGAGCGCGACCTGCGCGAAACCTACCTGCCCGCCTTTGAACAGTGCGTGCGCGAGGCCGGCGCCCAGTCGATCATGTGCGCCTATAACCGCTATGAAGGCGAGCCCTGTTGCAGCAGCACCTTGCTGATGACCGACATCCTGCGCCGCGAATGGGGATTTGACGGCTACATCGTCTCAGATTGCGGGGCGATCTCTGATATCTTTTATGGCCACAAAACAACCCCCAGCCTCGCGGAGGCGGCGGCGCGCGCCGTCAAGGCCGGCTGCGATCTGAGCTGTGGTGATGAATACGCCACCCTGGAGAAGGCGGTCGACCAGGGATTGATCCGTGTGGAGGAAATTGATGCAGCCGTGGAGCGACTCTTCACCGCCCGCTTCCGTCTCGGCGAATTCGATCCGCCCGAGCGGGTTCCGTTCGCCCAAATCCCCTATACGATGAACGACCGGCCGGAGCACGATCAGCTGGCACTCGAAGCCGCCCGCGCCTCGCTGGTGCTGCTCAAAAACGATCACAACGCACTGCCGTGGCCGAAAACCCTGAACAGGATCGCCGTCATCGGCCCCAACGCCGACAACGTCGAGCTCCTCCTCGGCAACTATAACGGCACGCCCTCGCATCCGGTCACGCCGCTGCAGGGGATCCGCGACAAGCTCGGGCCGCAGACGGAGGTCCTCTATGCCCCGGGGTGCGTCCTGGCCGAGGGCATGACCGCGGTTGAAACCGTCCCGGCCACGGCGCTGTTCCTGCCCGGGAAGGGCCGCCGCAACGGCCTCCAGGGGGCCTATTTCGCCAACATGAACCTCCAGGGCAAACCGGCGCTGGTCCGCGACGATCCGGCTCTCGACTTTGCCTGGGAGGAGGAGGCGCCGGGCCCGGGAGTGCCCAAAGACGAGTTTTCGGTGCGCTGGAACGGCGTGCTGCGGCCGCCGCAATCCGGGACCTATCAGCTCGGCATCAGCAGCGATGATGGATTCCGTCTCTACATCGACGGCAAGCTGGTTGTGGAAGACTGGACGCGCCACAGCCTCAGCACCCGGACGGCACCCATCGACCTCAAGGCCGGCCGCGACTACCGCCTGCGGGTGGAGTACTTCCAGAACCGCTGGAGCGCCATTGCACAGCTCGTCTGGCAACTGCCCGGGACCGATCAGCGCAAGGAGGCCCTGGAGACCGCCCGCAAGGCCGACGCGGTGCTCCTCTGTCTCGGGATCTCACCGCGTCTGGAGGGCGAGGAGATGAGCATACAGGTGCCGGGATTCTACGGCGGCGACCGCACTAGCCTGGATCTGCCCAAACCCCAGCAGGAGCTGATGGAGCAGATCGCCGCCCTCGGCAAGCCGGTGGTGGTGGTGCTGCTCAACGGAAGCGCCCTGGCCGTGAACTGGGCGGACCAGAACATTCCGGCCATTCTCGAGGCCTGGTATCCCGGGCAGCGCGCCGGCACCGCCATCGCGGATGCGCTCTTCGGGGATTACAACCCCGGCGGCCGTCTGCCGGTCACGGTCTACCGCTCCGCCGACCAGCTGCCGCCGTTCACCGAGTATGCCATGGCCGGGCGCACCTACCGCTACTTCATCGGCGAGCCGCTCTACCCCTTCGGGCACGGACTCTCCTATACCACCTTCGACTATAGCGATTTCAGGGTGCCGGAGCAGGCGCGCGCCGGGGAGAGCATGAGCGTGCAGGTAACGGTAAAAAACACCGGCGCGCGAGCGGGAGATGAAGTGGTGCAGCTCTATGTGCGCGACGAGAAGGCCTCAGTCCCGGTGGCGATTCGCGCGCTGGCGGGCTTCCGGCGGGTGCACTTGCTACCGGGGGAAAGCCGGGTCCTCTCGTTTCTGCTGACCCCGCGGCCCTTCAGCCTGATCGACGGCGCGGGCAAGCGGATGGTTGAACCGGGCTGGTTTACGCTGAGCATCGGCGGCAAGCAGCCGGGATTTTCGGGCCATGCCGACAATCCCGGCACGGCGGTGCTGCAGGCGCGGGTGGAGATGACCGGGGAGAGTGCGCCGGTGCAGTAGCATCGGCGCACACCACTGCTCTCGCGCC
>DAOQAG010000022.1:0-34744 GCA_035353815.1 bacterium | reverse complement strand
CTCGCGCCAACCCGGACAACGTCCGGCCGAAAACTCTTGGCGCAGCTATACTGCTCGCGCCAGCTATACCTCTCGCGCCAGAAAAACTCTCGCGCCGACCCGGGCTACTTGACCAGTTGCTGAAAGCGGGGATCGCTGCGCAGCGCCGCCATGTCATTGTCCTGGTACGCCTGTTTTTTAAGCTTTTCGTTAATAGTAACGGCATGGCGCAGCGCCACGAGGGATTCTTCTCGCCGGCCGGCAGCGAGGCGGATCACTGCCAGGTCATAGAGCAGCTCGGGATTCTGCGGTGCTAGGAGCGCCGCGTGTTCGATCTTGGGCAGGGCGGCTGCGAACTGCTTTTGGGTGAAGAGGGTCCAGCCCTCGTTCCAGGCATAGTTCATCTGGGCATAATCGAGCAGCCGTTTCAGTTCGAGGAAGGGGTCGGGATGGTCATCGACGCGGATGTCGATGGCGCGGTCGGTGAAGCCACCATAGCCGGCACCCTCCTTGACGACCAGCAGCGCCGCCGACTGGCGGCCGCGCGAATCTCCGCCCGCAGTATCTCCCGCCTTCAGCGCCGCATAGAGGCGCTCCGCTAGGGTGCCTTTGACTGTCAGAAAAGCCTTTTCCATCTCGATCACCACCTGCTCGCCGGTGAGAATGTTGCCTTGCAGGGCATAGTTGCGGCCGCTGCGCCCGCCTGCCCAGGGGATGCACGCCTTGCCGGTGTAGGTGACCGACTGGCCGTCCGCCGCGACCATGCCCACCTGCCGGTGTTCGGGATCGTCATCTCCGCGCAACAGCACCGTCAGGGCTTCCTGCGGCGTCAATCCCTGCTGCATCAAATCCAGCCCCCGCCAGCCGAAGGTGGTGTTGCAAAAGGACTGCGTCGCCACCGCTCCGGCGCCGGCGCGCGCCCACGGCACCACACTCCCGACCGCAAAAAACCGCGAGGCAACCGCCACACCGCACTCGCCGCTGAGTGAGTCCCGCGCAACGATGGAGAAGGTGGCGATCGGCTGCCCTGCCGAGGCGTGCGCCGCGGTGCCGCTGTAAAGCAGTGCCGGCAGCAGGTTCAAAACCAGAAAAAACCGGCGCAACAGGCTATTCATAGAGCCTCCTATCTTGGCGTGAGATGCCTGCCAGGTGTAGTGTAACCAATGCCCGGGCCAAAATCAAGCAAAAATCCATCGAGAAGGCAGCAACTTTTCGCTCTGAAATGAGTCTTACCAATGAGACCATAGGAAGGCCCAAAAATGACGCAAGAGTTGGAGCTGGCCAGCAGATTCTCCGCCGGAGAGGCCGCCGCCTTTGTCGCCCTCTACCATGCCCACAAGAAAGCCATTTACGCCTTTTGTTTCAGGCTGCTTGGGGACAAGGATTCGGCCATGGATGGTGTTCAGGAGGTTTTTCTCCGCGCCTGGGAAAACCATCGCCAGCTGCGCGATCCGGCACGGTTCAGGAGTTGGCTCTTCAGCATAGCCCATCACTATTGCCTGACTTCAATGCGCCGCAGAATTCCGCTGTGGAAGGGGGCGCAAGGAACCGCTGACGAGCCGGCTGTGGACCCTGCCGATTCCCGGGATGAGGAACTGCAGCTACTCCAGGCAGCCCTGGCGCGGCTTCAGCCGGAGGATCGCGAACTCGTCGTGCTGCGCGAATTTCAGCAGCTCCATTATCAAGAAATAGCGGCGATCACCGGAATGACACTCAGCGCAGTCAGGTCCAGGCTACACAGGGCCAGACACCGCTTGTTCGACATATTGAAAAAACTATCATTTACGGAGATAAAATGAAGGCGTGTACGGAGATGTGCGGCCGGATCGACCGCTGGATCGATGACGAACTCGATGCGGCCGACGAGCTTGCGGTCTTGATCCATTTGGCTGATTGCAGCGAATGCCGCCGCTATTTTCGGTCCATGAAAAAAATAGCGCGCCTGGCCCGGCGTGAGGAAATTGAGTTCCCGCAGGAGATCGACCAGCGCTTTTTGCTGCGCTGGTCCAAACCGGAGTCCCGCGCCGGGAGGGAGGTGCCTCTCTGGCGGCGGCCTGCACCCGTGCCGGCTTTTGCCCTGGCCGCACTCATCCTGCTGCTTCTTGTCACTGTATTCTTCAGCGGCCGCTACCTGGAGCAACGCAACGGCGCCGTCCCGCCCTCGCTCCCTTTCGGCTCCTCCCCGCTGGCCTATGAATTGCCCCCGCTGGATATCTGGTCCAGTGAAGGTCCGGCCGCTCCGGCGCACGCCGGCGCTTCTGCTGCAGATGAAATGGCAGCAGCCCCGTTCCGCAGTCCCCGGCCGCTCTATCTGGCGACACCCGCTTTCCCAGCCAGGGCCCGTGAGCAGGGATTGGAGGGAGAGGTCTTGCTGGCAGCCCTGATCGATGCGGAAGGACATCCAGCCAACGTTCAGGTTCTGCAGAATATCCCGGCCATCAAAGAATTCGCAGAACAGGCGGTTACCGCCCTGACACAGAGCCGGTTCGCGCCCAGCCTGCAATACGGCCGGCCCGTACCTTCCCGGGTCTTCATCGCTTATCGTTTTCATAACGAGCGGACCAGCCCGTTGCAGGAGTTCGCCCGGCAGTTCATCTAATCGATACATGCCTGGCTTCAGCGCCAGGCGCAAACCGGATTCCCTTTATCATCTGAAAGGAAATGTGCCATGAAAACAAGGATGGCCATCGCTGCTGCCGCAGTCGCGATAGCGCTCTCGCTGTACTGCCATGGACAGCGGTGCTCAGCCGCTGTGCTGGACCGATATATCCAGGCGTTCAATACCCACGATGAGGCCAAACTGCGCGCCATCGTGGCGGACACCGCGCATTATAACGGTCACAGCAAGGAACGCCGCCTGCTCATCGATCAAAACGTGCTCTCCTGGAAGCACCCCGTTACCTCCAACTCAGTGATGGTCGTGGGCGTATACAAGGGAGAGCAAGTCATTGTGGTGTGGACCAAGCCCCAGCTGCAGGATGGCGTCGTGGGTCCCTGGACCAGAGGCGTCCTGCTCTGGCCCCTTTGCGGCAGCGACAAGATCCTGGGGATGCGCAGCCAGCTGATTATCTTCGACAAAGAGATCCAGGCTATGGTGAAAGGAGAGCCGCCGCAGGAGTAAGCGGCGGGGTGGGCGCGAGATCGTGGGGCGAGCAAATGGCGGGGTGGGCACGAGATTGGGAAGCGAGCAAGCGGCGGGGTGGGCGCGAGATCGTGGGGCGAGCCCCCGCACACTCGCTCCCACCCGGAATCCGGGCGGGAGCGAGATGGGGGAGATTCTACTTCAGCATCACCATCTTGATGGTACGCTGGCTGCCACCGCTGCGGAAGCAGGCGAAGTAGAGGCCCGATGGGGCCATCTCGCCGCGATCGCTGCGGCCGTCCCACTGCAGCCGGTGCTGTCCCGCCTGCAGCAGGCCATCCTGGAGCACGCGCACCTGCCGTCCCAAGCCGTTGTAGATCACCACCTGCACCGCCCCTGCCGCCGGCAGATCGAAGGCCAGAGTGGTGGTGGGATTGAAGGGATTGGGATAGTTCGGATGCACCGCAAAGTGCTCGGGAAGGGCCGCCGGTTTCTCCTCAACGTCCGCGATCACATCCGACAGCGCCCCTTCGCTCAGATGAAAGTCGATGCCCGAAACGATCGCGCCCTCCGCCACCTGGACCGGTGCCGCCGTGGCGGGAATGGTTTCCGCCATAGGCATCGGCAGATAGATCGGCAGTAGAGCCTGATCATAGCCGCTCGGCACGCCATAGGCGAGCAGCTGCAGGGCAAAGGCATTGACATCGAGCTCCAGCCGCGCCGGCGCCGCCGCATACCATTGATCGGCATAAACCGTCATCTGCAGATCGAAGAGGCTGGTCAGATCGCCCAGGCCGCTGCCGAAGAGCAGGCCCATATAATCGATCTCCGAACCATCGCTGGGCGCCAGGGTATTGTAAACTCCGAGCAGCTGATCCGCCAGCCCGAGAACGGAGCTGATTGCGTAGGTACGCAGATAATAGTCGCCCGGCCGCAGGCCGGAGATGGCGTACTGGCCGGTCTGGCTGATCACCGCGCCTGTAGCCAGATCCATGTCGCTCATGCTCAGGCCGGCGGGATGGCCGGTCGCATCATAGGCGATGACCAGGGCCCGCGACAGGGGCAGCGTGGTAGCGAAATCGCTCACATTCCCGGCGATGGCGCCATTTCCCTTTTCAAGCGTAATATCGCACTGCACCGTCTCGCCATAGCCCACCGTCACGGTGCGGCCGGCGGTATCGAAGGTACCGCCTCCGCTGTACCAGGTCGCCGCGTAGGGAGCCACCGCCGGCAGGGCGAGGATCTTGTAGGTGCCGGGCAGGAGATGGTCAACCCGGTAGCCGCCGTTGAACTGGACGAAATCGAGGCTGGCGAGCTTGCCGCTCACGGCTTCGTAGACGACCACCGGAAAACCATCGAGCAGATCCGCGCCCGCCCGGATCGTTCCGCCCCCATCCTGGGGCAGGTCGATAAAGCCCTGGATCGTCGCCCCGCGCTCGACCTTGAAATCCACCCCCGCAACGTCGGTGTTGCCCACCGTTACCACCGAGGCGCTGTTGAAATCGCGCGCGCCGCCGTACATCTCGCTCAAGTAATTATTGAATCCACTGAAGGGTGCCAGGGCGAGAATCTTGTAGGTGCCCGAAGGCAGCGGGCCGAGCCGGTAATGGCCGGCGCTGTCCATTTGATTGTTGTGGATCAGCATGCCGAAAGAGAGATAGGGCATGGCGGAACTGTCGTTCAGGGCGAAGAGGCGATAAAAGCTCTTGCCGACATCGGTGCCGGCGTCAGAGATCCGGCCGCGGATCCATTTCGCCTTCTCCAGGACAAAGTTGATGTTTTTGGTCTCCCGGGGCGCGACCACCTCCACCGGCGTCGCCGCGGCTATGCTGAAGAGGTTGGCTCCGCCGCCGTACCAGGCATCGACGACCTCGCCGGCGTGGGCACCGGAAGAGATCTTGATCAGGTTCAACAGATTCTGGTTGATCAGCGTATCGGAGATCGTCCGGATCACATACTTGCCGCTGGGCATGCCGGCGATCTGATAGGCGCCGCTGGCATCGGCCTGGCCGATAAAGAGGTGGAGATTGCTGAGCCAGGGCTCGACGCTGAGTTCCTTGAGCGTGGCATCGATCGCCAAAACCCACACCCCGTCGAGGTTCTTCCCCTCCGCCGACTTGATGGTGCCGGAGAGAACACCCCCCGGTTCGAGAATGATATCATCCAGGACCACCTCTTCACCCTCATGCACGACGATCCTTTTCGCCTCGCCCGGTGTAGTCGCCCCCGCGTAATACTGTCCCAGATAATTTACGCCGCCGATGAGATTACCGAGCTGGTCATCGAGATAGAGGATATACTCACCGGCTGGAACGCCGGACAAGGAATAGGAACCCAGCAGGCCGAAGGAGAAACTGGCCAGCGAGGAGTCCGCTGCGTTAAAGAGGAACACCGTGGCGACGCTGAAGAGCTGCGCGGTATCGCTCCAGCGGTAGGAGCCCGAAATGGAGCCCGGTTTGGCTCCCGGCGGATAGGGCGCCAGGGTAAAATTGATCTCCGTGAGCTGGGCATCAAACGCGGGGATGGTGACCGTCTCGCCGGTCTCCCAGGTGGGATGGTTGGGGTACCAGGTTTGCATGTCGCCGCTCTCGGCCACTTCCACGGAGAGCTTGAATTCACCCACCAGGGGCACATGGATGCTGTACCAGCCGTCATCGGTGCCTTTTTCAACGCTATAGAGCGGCACGGCGGAGTTCTTGGCCGTGAAAACGAAGGAGAGCGTCAGCCCCTGCACCGGGGAGCCATCATCCCGGGATACCGTCCCGGTGATCTCGGCGCCGCTGCGCAGATCAAAATCGATCGCCGTCGTGAGCTGCCCATCGATCACCTTGACCTTCTCGGCCAGGCGCCAGGTATCGCGCACATCGAGGCGCAGCACCTGATCATTATAGATCTCGTCGACGTAGGCGTCGCTCGCCGTCAGCACATAATAGTCGCCGGCGGGCAGGTCGCGAAGGGTATACGTTCCTTCATTGCCATCGATGCTGGCATCGCCGCGGTAATAGCCATAGAGATCAAAAGCGACCACGCTGACGGGATACTCGGGGATCTCCCCTTCCCGGGTCACCTTGCCGGAAATCCCGGTGACAGCCGCCGCGGTCGTGCTTTTGGCCAGGGACGCCGGCCCGAGGGCCGGCCGCTGGGAGGCCCGCCAGGCGCGCATGAATTTCGGGATCAGGATCTCGGGCTGCTGCATGGCTTCGATGCGGGCGGTCAATCGCCGCTGTTCAGCCGCGGCATTCAGCCCCTGATCGATGGCCTGGGCGAAGGCCCTCTCGGCCTTGGCCATGGTCGCGCCCGCCGTTTGCACCTCCTGCTGCGTTTGCGCTGTTCGTAGAGCCGGGGCGACGCCCTGCGGCTTCGCCGCCTGCGCATGCTGCACCGCCAGGCCGCACAGGAGCACTGCGATCCATGTCACTCGTAGCACTTTTTTCATCTTGTCATCCCATCGTTAATGATCCAACCGTTTGTCTCTCCCCGGACGTAATGCTATAACACGGGGATAGAGGGATTCCATTTCCGGCCGGCACAAAAAAAGGGGCACGGTGTGCCCTTCTGCAGCTGGCTTGAATGGCCTTAATATAACGCCAAATAGCGCCGGAAAAGCTTGCGCCAGATCACTTTTTTCGTATAATGCGAAAAGGTCCCCGGGAGAGGTCAGCGCGCCCGGCAGCCGAGCCATTCCTCATCGTGGCGGATTTCGAGGAGGATAAATCCTGCGGCGGCGAGGGCGTCGCTGAACAGCGTCTCCTCCTCGCCGAGGATGCCGGAAAAAATGAACTCCGTGTCGGCCGGGAAGCGGCGGCGCAGCTCCGGCAGCATTTTGACGATGACATTACGCTGGATATTGGCCAGGACGAGATCAAAGGGCTGTGGCGGCAGATCAGCGAGTTCGCCGGCGAAAATATCCAGGCCGGTGTGCACGCCGTTGGCAACGGCGTTGCGCCGGGCGGTTGCGGCGGCTACGGGATCGACATCAAAAGCGACAATGGGCCCGGCGCCGAGCTTGGCGGCGGCGATGGCGAGAATGCCCGTGCCGGTGCCGATATCGAGCACCCGGGCCCCAGGGCGCAAACCGGCCTCCAGCAGCCGCAGGCAAACCCGGGTAGTGGAATGGGTGCCGGTGCCAAAGGCCATCTCCGGATCGATCTCGATCAGGCAGGGATAGAGCCGCGCCGGCGGCGCCTCCCAGGTCGGCTTGATATAGATCCTGGCGCTGATCTCAAAGCCGGTGTAGCTCTTCTTCCACTCGGCGTTCCAGTCGCGATCGGCGATCTCCGCACAGGTGATCCCGTCAGGCTGAACAGGATAGCCCAGCTCGGCCAGCTCGCCGAGATAGCGCCGGATGGGCTCCAGCAGATCGGTCCGGCCGTCCGCGAAATACGCGGTCAGGCCCCCTTCCTGCTCTTCAACCCCGGCGGCGCCGAGATCGAAAAGAAAGCTGGCCAGGGCCTCACTGCACTCCGTCGGGCAGGGAATCGTAATGGCAAGAAAGATCTCACGGGTAGGCATGACAGTAATCCTTTCGGGCTGGCGCCGGACTGGCGCAACGGGAATGGCCTCTAGGCGAATCCGCCTGAACAATATCTTCAATATACAAGGACATTACTTGCGCCCGACTGGCGCAACGGGGATGGCCTTATTGCGAATAAATCACCTGCAGCAGAACCCGGCCCACTTTTTCCAGGGAGACGGGCGAGCACTTGTCGGGCGTGTCGGCCAGGGTGTGCCAGGGGGGATAATCGAAATCGATGAGGTCGATGCAGGGGATGCCGCGTTCGAGCAGCGGCAAATGATCATCATAGACCGCGTAGCCCGGCTGCGGGATGAACTCCGTCACGCCGCTCCGGGCGGCCGCCTCCCAGACCTTGTCGACCACAGGCCGGGCGTACTGCAGCGAGTAGTGTTCCTGGTAGATATTCAGGTTGGCATCTCCAACCATATCCAGGAGAATCCCGAATCGCGGATGGTAGGAGGAGACCAGCGAACGGGCGAAGTGCTGTGCGCCCTTGGCGTAACTGCGTTCATCCCCTTCCGTCCCCTGGTCTTCCGCATCGAAAAGGACGATATCGACCCCGCAGCGCGGCGGCTTTTGCTGGAGCAGCCGGGCGATCTCGAGCAGCACGGCGACGCCCGATCCCCCGTCGTTGGCCCCGAGGATGGGCTTGGTGTGATTTTTGGGATCCGGGTCCTGGTCCGCCCAGGGGCGGCTATCCCAATGGGCGCAGAGGAGGATGCGCTCGCCCTTTTGCGGCTGAAAATTGGCGATGATGTTGCTGGCGCGGGCGGACTGGCGGGGCGAGCCGAAGGTATGGATAAAATCCTGGGTGGTCACCTCGCCGGCGGCGCTGCGCAGGGTGGCGAGCAGCCAGTCGCGGCAGCGCTGATGCGGGAGGCTCCCCGGGACCCGCGGGCCGAACTCACATTGCTTCTTGAGCTGTGCGTAGGCCCGGGCCGCATCAAAGGGGGGCGGCTCCTGGGCGCCGCAGGAGAGGCAAGCCCCAAGCAGCAGGCCGGTCACAGCTGATATTCTACCGCCTTTCATCAGACCTCTCCTCTCGCAACCGCCTAACGGCCGCGGATCGAAATGTTGACATTGATGCCGAATTCATAATAGGAGGTGTCCCCGATCAGTTTGTTGTGGGTCTTGCCCAGCTCGAGAAAGGCCCCGCCATTGACGCGCTCGGAAAAACTGTACTGCAGATCCGGTTTGAACAGCCACTTGCTGGTCTCAGCGGTGATTTCATAATCCCCGCGGGCGCGGCTCTTGCGCGTCGTATTGGCGCTCGAGGAGACCGTGACCTGCAGGTTGACGCTGTTCTTGAGCCGCATGTTCTTGAAGGGCCAGACCGGGATCGGGATACGGAAGTTGCTCTGCTTGCGGTATTGCGCCGAGACCGAGAGATCCTTCACGTTGGTCCTGGTCCCGCCGACGCTGTAGCCCGACGACAGTGAGGTGTTCTCCGACTGGGTATAACGCACGGACATGGTCATGCCGTTCTTGAAGCTCAGACTCATGCCTGCCAGCGGCGAGAATTTGGCGCTGCGGTCTTCTTTGGTGATGACTTCCTTGCCATTCTCGAAATTATAGGTCTGATCGAACTGGCCGGAGTAGCCGTGATCGAGGCTGACGGTCTGAATGTACTTTTTGATCAAAGGCAGTTTTTCAAGTCCGCTGATGCGCAAGGACCATTGCGGGAAGGGCATGTCGAGTTTGTCGCCATAGACCAGCCGGCTGTGGGAGCGCTGCCCGGTGGTGGTGGTGCTGCGGTTGAGCGAGGTGGTATTGTCGTAATTGAGTGTGACCTTGATGTTGCGCGAGATGCCGAATCCCGACGACACATGGACATTGTCGTTGGTGCTCGAAGAGTTGCGGTTGACACTGCTGCTCGACGCACCGGTGGAGGTTTCCATCGGCACCCCGAGGCTGTCCTGCAATCCCAGCATGAATCTCATCCCCGGCATCCGCGTGATGCCATAGGTCGTCAGATTTTCGCGCTTGTTATAGGTGACACTGAAGGGTTCAAAAAAGCCGAAAAAGTGACCGAAAAGCCCCATCACCGAAAAGCCGGAGCCGCCCTCCTTGGGGGCTTTTTTCTCCTTTTCCTTATCCTTTTTCTCGCCCTGGCCGGCATTTTGATCCTTGCCCGGCACCGGACGCCGTGTTTGCGGCGCAGTCGGCCGGCGGCCGCCAGCCATAGCCCCGCCCTTGGGCTTGTAGACCGAGTTCCAGAGCGTTTCGAGATCGAGGGAGCCGTTCAGGCCCAGGGTCTTGGCCAGCTGGGCATTGCGCGCCTGCAGTTTTTGCTGGCGGTTGAAGCCGTAGCGGAACCCGGCGCTGTAGGAGAAATTGTTGGTCAGCCAGTTGAAGAGTTTGGGATTATAACTGATCTTGAAATTCTGGTTCATGTTGGTCAGGTAGCCGAGTTCGCCGCGCTTCCACATCATCCGCAGCGAGTCGGACGGGATGCCGTAGAGGTCGTTGGCATAGGTCCGGTTGAGATCGAAGGAGAGCGATTCGAAGATCTTCATCGAGCCGCCGATCGACGAGTTCACCGCATAGGAGCCGGTATTGGTTTCGACGCCGGTCCGGGTGAGCGAGAGGCTCCTGGTCTTGGTGCCGGAGATACGGCTGCTGAAATTCTGCGGGGTGAAAAAGAGTTTCATATCCGCCAGCTTGATCAGCCATTTGGCATCCCCGAGCCATTTGAACGGCCGGAAATAATTGTTGGGGCTGAAGGTGACATCCCAGCTCAGATCGGCGTTCTGGGTCTGGTTGGAGGTGGACTTCATCGTCGAATTGCTGCCCTCGTCACGCGATTCGCTATAGCTGGTGCGCAGCCGGTTGAGGACGTTCTTGACGATAAAATTCTTCGAGCGTGAATTGACACCGAGGCTGACGCTGTAGCCCTGGCGCTGGGTCACCGTGCGGATGGCGTCCAGGATCGAATCGGGCAGGGCATCGGTCACCTCGACATCGGTGCCGGGCTTGTATTTGGGCGTCGATTCGCTGTGGCTGTAATTGTAGCTCACCGGAATGGAGAGTCCGAGCTTGGCGGGAAGAAACTTGTCCACCTGCACGCTGGTGCTGAAACTGCCGCTGACGCTGTTGTTGCCCTCGCCATACTGGGTGGCGACGTTGTGAAAATCGGCGTCCTGCTTCTCCACCTCACCGTTGAAATTGACCAGGCCGGCCCAGTTCATCTCGAGGCGGGCGCGGTAGGCCATTCCTTTGTCCTTCTTGACGTTGGAGAGGCGCAGCTCGTTCATGTAGACCTGGCCGGTGAAGGGATGGAGCGGATCGAGGTTGCGCACCCCGGCCGTCAGCATCTTGATGTTGGTCAGGGCCGGTATGCCCTTGATAAACCAGCTCTTGCCGCCCCCGACATCGAGGTAATAACCCTTGCGATTGGCCGTCGAATCGTAGTTTTCGGCGATCAGCTTGACCGCCGAAAGGTCGAGGAGGTTGATCTCGATATTGTTGCGTTTATCCCAGCCGTCGTAGACCGGCTGGCGCACCTCGTAATAGTTGTTGACGTCGGCGCCGAAGCGCAAAAAGAATTCCACCTTGGAGGAGTCGTCGCGGATATGCGTGCCCACGGGATCATAGCCGTAGGTGAACATCTTTAAGGTATTGTAATGGATATAATCCTGCTTTTCGTAGAGCACCTTCTGGATGGCCCCGGTCTCGCCCGGCTGGAGATTGGTGATGTTCATGACCAGCGCCTGCTCGCGCGCGATGACGCCGGTGATCCGGTCCTGCTCGCCGGTGACGCCCGGGGGAGCGACATAATCGGGATTGTCGTGGGTGTTGACCACCGAAATGGTCACGATCGAATCGGCGGCGGAGTTGAAGGTCTCGGGATCGAGCGCCGAGGCGGTGCCCAGCTCCTTCCACTCGCTGCCGACCAGATCGAGTTCGGCGATCCAGACGTAATGCGGCGTCGCCTCCTTGAAGCCGTCCACCCAGAGGCGGATGAATTCGATACGGGTGATATCGGGATTGCCCACCTTGGTCAGGGTCGGCGAGGGGGCATCGAGAGGAATGCGGTAGAGGCGCCAGCCGTTATCCTGGCCGGTCTCCTTATTGATCGAGGCACCGGCGATCCAGGTGGTGTCGGGACTATCCCTTTCGAGGGAGAAGGAGTAGGAAAAGTACTCGTTGTTGACATCCAGCGCCATGTTGGTGTTCATGTCTTCCGAGTCCGGCGTGCCGCCCCCGGCATCGTTGCGGTTGGCCTCGGTGCCGTTGATCTTGTCATAGTTGTTGCTGCCGGCGCTGTAGGACCAGTCGTCATTGCTGTAGGGCTCGCCAAAATCGCGCACCCCGTTGCCGTTCACATCCCAAAAATCACCGCCTGCAGCGATGGCACGCGGGTCCGAGTTGGACATGCCGTCGACACCGATATCCTCCCCCTCATCCAGCAGATTGTTGCGGAAGCCGTTGCGCATCTTGTCTTCGCTGTCGTACTTGCCGTTGGGGATATAATCTTCCGAGATCTGGCCGAGATCGATGTGCATCGTGCCGCTGGCGGCCTTGACCCAAACCTCAATGAACTTGGATTCGGTCTGGTCGTAATAGCCGCTCGAAAGGCCCTTCTGCAGCCCCCCCCAGGACTGGCGGACATCCGCCAGACTGTCGGCCGGATGAAACTCCATGATCAGCACACTGACGGTCTGGGCGACGCTGCCATTGACGTCGCGGTTCGGCCAGATCTCCTTGATAGCGACCTGTCCATAAGGCTCATACCATCTCAGATCGCCGCGCGCCTCAAGCGTCGGATAGACCAGACGCGGATCGACCTTGCCCACGGGCGGCGCGGCGGGCCGCCAGCTCTTGCGGCTGATCCCCAGCGGCGTGGTGCGCTTGGCCGCCTCGAAATCATCGATATAGGCCACCCCGTCATGATCCCCGGTATTGTCGTTGTTGCGGGTGTTGGGATTCGGAATCACCTGCGCCACCTCCCCCTCGAATTTGAGGTTGGTGGCGTCACGGGTATCGACAAAGGGCAGCAGATTGGCAAACCGCGTCATGAAAAAGGGCTTGAAGGTCATCGCCGTGTTGACATCCCAGACCAGGTTGCGCATCGGCCCCTTGCCCACTCGCACCTTCTGGTCGAGGGTGCTCTCGTTGAGATAGAGCATGGTGGCGCCGATAAAGCTGTCGTCCCAAAGATCGTAGGAGGCCCGCGCCCCCATCACCGTCTTTTTGTCGATCTGGAAGATCTGGTTGCTTTCATAGCTGATCTCGACATTCGCCGAGGGCTGCAGCGCCTCCTGATTGAGCATCTTGAGGCTGCCGGTAAAGTATTCGATGATGTAATCGGTGCCGCGGGTGAGCTTGCGGCCGTTGAGAATGACCTCCTCGGAGTTCTCGATGACGTTCATACCGAGGGAATATTCCGCGCTACGGGTCTTGGACTTGACCTCGAAGTAGAATTTGCTCTGGCCGTTGATGACCTGCTGCACCGTGGTATCATAGATCGCGGGCGAGCGCTTCTCGGGGGGCAGCAGGGCCATGAAATCCGCCTCCTTCGGATCAAAAGGCCGCAGGCTGGGCAGCCACAGTTCTCCCTGTCCGAGCCGGAGGATGTTGTCGTTGCGGTCGATGATGTTATCGGGTGTGGAATCCCCGTTCTTGTTGACCCGGTCAAGGCCAAAGACCTGGAGATAGGTGATGGCCTTGCCATTGACGGTGATCGTCTCCTGGGGATCCCCGGAGGCCGGCTTGAAGAGCAGACGCAGCTCAAAGCCGTCATCCGACATGTTCTTTGGTCCGATCATGTAAACATTGCGCCAGGCCAGATTCCAGCTCTTGTTGCTCGGCCGCGGACTCATCGGCTTGAGCAGCCGCAGCTGCACCACCTTGTCGTTGTCGGGATTGAAATCGATATTACCGCGCGTATAGCCCGAGGTATCCCGGAACGCGACAGCGAGCACCTCGGAATCATCGAGGGGCTGGTTCATACGCAGATAACCCAGCTCCGGATCGAAATAGTACTCGGTCTTTTCCTGGCGGATAAAGGGACCGCGGTAATTCTCCGAGCTCTGATAGCTGGTATCGCCTTCGGTGATGACCAGTTCACCCGAATCCGCCTTCGCCGGCACCCAGGCCCAGCCGTTGATCACCGACTCGCCGCTGGTGCGGTTGTAATTGTAATTGGATTTGTAAACCTCGATCCGGGTGATGCGGCGCCCGGGATCGACGAGGAACTCGCCGTTGCTGCCGCGCACCGGAAACTGCTTGCGGTAATAGTCATCGATGAAGTAGTAATAACCTTCGAGGTAATCGTAATCCTGGATCTCCTTGACCCCCTCTGAGGCGCCGCCCTTGAGCGAGAGCTGCTTTTTCTCGCCCTTTTCCTGGCTGGCGATGGCGGTCAGGGAGAGATTGCCGAGGCGCATGGCGGTTTTGACGCCGAAAAGCCCGGCGCTCTGGCCGCCAAAGGTGACATAGCGCGTCCCCGGCAAAGAGAGGGCGATGTTGCCGGCCTCGATGCTCTGGATGATCTCATCCTCGTACCCGGTGTACTTGAGCTGGAGGCTGTTCTCAAAGTCGAAGGTGCGGTCAGAATCCTGGTCGACGCCGATGGTCACCTTGTCGCCAATGTGTCCCTGCACCTTGAAGCGCTGGGTCTGTTCCATCTTGAAATTGGTGTTGGGGCTCTGGTTCAGCGTGGTCTTGACCTCGCTGCGTTTCTCGTGGCGTAGGCCGCCTTTGATGCCGATATCACCGGTCACGTCGAGACCCACCGTGCCGCCGCCGAAGATCTTTTGAAAGGCCTTGCTCTTGATTTCCACCGGGATGTCGATGCGCAGGGCGCCGCTGCCCCCGCCGGTGGCGCTTTCACCGAGGCGGGAGAGGGCATTGCGCTGCCACAGGCTGGTGAGGCTGTTCTGCTGGCGCATCTCGGCATAGCTGCGCAAGGGCAGGTAATTCGGCAGCGCAACGGGGATCTTGTCGTAATTTTCGTAAAAATTGATGTTTTGGCCGGTGCTGTCCACCTTGATCTCGCGGCGGATGCCCGGAACGGAGCGCTTCAGCGGCGGCGAAGTGAAGCCTTGCAAGTTCAGGCCGCGGAAGGGTTGTTCCTCGGTGATGGAGACCAGGGGAGAAGTGGGCGCAGGCGGGCGTAGTCCGACGTAGGGTTTGGGCTGAGGTTCATCTGCCCATACCTGTCCCATCAGACTGACGATAATGACCATCGAAAGCACCACCGCAGGCAGCAGGGTGACCCTCGATCCATGGAATCGACGTTTGGCCATGCGCTCGCAGAGTAAGAGAGATAATCGGCCGGATCCGGCTTTGTTTAGGTGTTACGTCGGTAGCGAAAGGGCGATGTAATGTCTCCTAACTGTTTTTTTAACAGATAGTTCCCACTGATGCGGGATATGCCTGCGGTGGTGTATCAACAAGAAATGTACAACTATTCTTGTTCAATATCAATAAAAAATACCCGTCCCCGGGCAAAAAGTTCCGGAATTTTCTGGCATGTGTCGTTTTTTTTTAATACTTTATCTCATCCAGATGCTGATCAGATGCAATATGCGTACCACGGATTGAAAGACCTGCAGAGGCTGCACCATGTTTGTGCTCTGGCGTTATATCATCAAGGAACATATCGGACCCTTTGTCTTCGCCATTTGTGTGATCACCCTGGTGTTCATCCTCAACCTCGTTTTCCGCGAGCTGCCGCGCATCCTCAGCCGCGGCCTGGAATTCAGCCTGATCCTCGAGTTCTTTATGCTCAACATGGCCTGGATTGTCGCCCTCGCAGTACCCATGGCCGTGCTGGTCGCCGCCCTGATGGCCTTCGGCCGCCTCGCCGGTGATAACGAGATCATCGCCATGAAGGCCAGCGGCGTCAGTGTCCTGCGCATGATCACGCCGGTGCTGCTCTGTGCGGCCGGCCTGGCCCTCTTTCTCGTCTGGTTCAACAACTCGGTCCTCCCCGATTTCAACCATCGCGCCCGCCTCCTCGCCTCCGACATCGCGCGCAAACGGCCGACCCTCTCCCTCGAGGCCGGGGTGATTTATCGCGACCTGCCGAATTATACCCTGCTTGTGCAGAATATCGTCGAAACGCCGGACACCGCCTATGTCGATTCGGTCTTTATCGATGACAACTCCAATCCCGCATCGAGCACCTTCATCACCGCCGATCGCGGCAAGATCTATCTCAACCGTCACACCGGCCAGCTCAGTATCATCCTCTTCGACGGGGTCATGTACGAGCTCAACCTCGAGTCCATGGAGCAATACCGGCAGCTGCGTTTCCCCAAGCAGGTGATCTCTATCAGTGTCCCGGATATGGTGATGGAGCGCAGCGATTCGGAGTACCGCGGCGATCGCGAAAAGAGCGCGGCGATGATGCGCGAGGAGGTCGAGCAAAACCGCAAGGAGATCGCCGCCGCCACGACGCGCATGCAGAGTAAAATCCGGGCCTATTTTTCCCGCATGCTGACCGATCCTGGAGCCTCCTCCGGCGGCAGCCCGACCCTGGAACACGCCGCCCCCCCGCCGCTGCATCTGGCGCCCCTGCTGGCGGAACATCAGCGCCTCCGCCAGGAGCTGAGCGCCGACAACACCTTTGTCGAAGGTCTGGAGCGCAAGAACTACCAGCTCCTGGTGGAGATCCATAAAAAATACTCCATTCCGGTCGCTTGCCTGGTCTTCGTCCTGGTCGGCGCTCCGCTCGGCATGATGGCCCGCCGCGGCTCAATGGCCATGGCCGCCGGTTTGAGCTTCGGCTTTTTCCTCCTCTACTGGGCGTCGCTGATCGGCGGCGAAGAACTCGCCGACAACCAGATCATCTCGCCCTTCCTGGCGATGTGGCTGGCCGATCTGCTCGTCGGCGCCGCCGGCATCTATCTGCTCCTCTATGCGGTGCGCGAATCCACCCTTTTCAATCCCGCGACAATGCGGGCCTTGCTGGCGCGCTTCCGCCGCGGCACCAACGCGCCGGCCGCGGAACATCAGGCCTGAACCGGAGACGCCGCCATGAACCAGCTCGACCGCTACCTGCTGCGCAAATTCACCGGCGTGCTCGTCTTCGCCCTCTTCGCCTTTATCTGCATCTTTATCATCGTGGACGGCATCGAGAAACTCGACACCTTTCTCGACAAGCAGGTCCCCTACAGCGTCATCTTCAAGCTCTATCTCTATTATACGCCATACATTATCACCCTGACCCTGCCGGTGGCGATGTTGCTCTCCAGTCTGTTCAGCGTCGGGACCATGGCCAAACAGAACGAGATCGTCGCCCAGATCGCCTCGGGCCGCTCGCTCTACCGCATCCTCGCACCGGTCATTGTTCTCGCCCTGCTGATCAGCTTCGGCGCCATCTGGTTCGGCGAGACCGTGGTGCCCCGGGCCAGCGCCAGCCGCGCCCAGCTCATCGATCAGCACGTGGAAAAAGCGCGAGAGATCTGGCGCAAACGGGTCAACAATGTCTATGCCCGGGACGATCAGGAGCGCCGCATCAGCATGCGCTGGTTCGATACGCTCTCCAACACCGGCCACGGCATCAACATCCGCCGCTTTTCCGGACTGGATCTCGAACTGCATATCTATGCCCAACGCATGGAATGGCAGGACAGCACGTGGGTGCTTCTGGAGGGGGTGGAACGCCGCTTCACCGCCGGCGCCGAGGAGGTCCGGACCTTCGACCGGATGGTGCTGGAGGGCGAAAACCTGCGGCCTGCTGATTTCGGCAAGGTGCTGAAAAAGCCGGAAGAGATGTCCTACAAGGAACTGCGCACTTTTATCGCGGAGGTGGAGCGCAACGGCGGGGATCCGAACCACTGGCTGGTCGATCTCTACCACAAGATCGCCATCCCCTTCGCCAATTTCATTATTGTCCTTTTCGGGGCACCGCTCTCCTCCCCCAAGCGCCGCAGCGGCACGGCCACCGGCTTTGGCATCAGTCTGGCCGTCTGCTTTATCTATTTCGGAATTGTCAAGACGGCCCAGTCGATGGGTCAAAATGGCCTGCTCCAGCCCCTCTTCGCCGCCTGGTGCGCCAATCTCCTCTTTTTCGTCGCCGGCATCTGGGTCTTGCTCAAGGCGCCGAAATAGCGGCGGGTGGCTCGTTCACGATGCGGAAAAGCCCGCCAGGCCGCTGATAAAGGCACCGGTGCGGATGCTGCGCACGCCCAGGGCCTGGAGATGGGCCGTAGCGGCGTCGGCGAAGGTCCAGACCGGTTTGCCCCACTGACGCACCTGCGCGCAGAGTTCCTCGGTCCGGCCGCCGGGCACGGCGTAGGCGATAAAGACCAGATCCGCTGCCGCCGCCATGCAGAGATTGCGCCGGAAGGCGGTTTCGCGGCTGATGCGCACCTCGGTGATGCCGAAATTGAGCAGCAAATAGCGGTTCTGCGCCAGCAACGATTGCTCGTCCGGCGTCAGCCGCCGGTCGACCAGCGACCGCGCCGGGCAATGGATCATCGGCGTGGCGCTGCGGTGCAGCAGGGTGAACCACTCCTTCTCCACCGGGGCATGAAAGCCGCTCATCACCGTCACCAGGTTCTGCCGCAGTCCGTTGGCAAGATCAAAGGATTTACTGAGGATGCTCCCCGGGCAGCGTACCGACGAAAAGAGCGCCAGCTTGCAGCTGTGCAGCAGCTCGATCTCCCCCATCATTTCCAGCCAGGCCGGGGCCTCCTTGCCCATGGCCTGAAACAGCCCCGGCAGCACTTCCCGGCTCTGCCGGCCCGCCAGTTTGATCACGCCCACCGACCCCATCTCCGCACTCCGTTGTACCATATGCTTCTCCCCTGAACTCTTTCAAGCAAATGGCGCTCCCCAGGCTCTCCAGGTTGCGGTTTCCTAAATATAACGTTTTTTCAAATGCACAGCAATTCAATTCGCGGGCGGGAGCTCTTTCTCGCCAGTAGCGCCTCGATGACCCGGCTATTCGCCCGCGGGAAAGCATACTCCCGCAGCTGCTCCATCTCGATCCAGCGCCAATCGCTGCATGCGTGGCACACCGGCTCGCCGCCGAGCCAGACGCCGTGGAAGACGTGCAGGGTGATCGAAAAATGGGTGTAGGCATGCTCCACGCTCATGAATTTCTCCACCACCCGGATGCACACCCCCACTTCCTCAGCCGTTTCGCGCACTGCGGTCTCTTCCAGGCTCTCGCCCGGTTGCTGCTTGCCGCCCGGGAACTCCCATAATCCCCCGAGCAGCCCTTCCTCGCGCCGCCGCGCGATCAGCAGCTCCTCGCCGCGCCAGATCAGGGCCGCCGCGATCTGATAATGGGGTTTGGCTTTCGCCGGGCGCCGCACCGGGTAACCTTCGACATCCCCCTTGCGCCGCGCCGCACAGCAGGCGGCCACCGGACACTCCGGACAGGCCGGCGCACGTGGGGTGCAGATGACCGCCCCCAGTTCCATCATGGCTTCATTAAAATCCCCGGGACGCTCAGGATCGAAAAAGGCGGCGGCCAGCGCCTCGATCCGCTTCCGGCCCGCCGTCGATTTGGCCTCCTCGGCCACGGCGGACAGCCGCGCGATCACCCGGGCGACATTGCCATCGACCACCACCTCGGGCCGGCCAAAGGCGATGCTGAGAATGGCCGCCGCCGTATAGGGACCAATACCCGGCAAGGCGCGCACCGCCGCTGCCTCCTGCGGAAAGCGGCCGCCGTGGGCGCGGACGATCTCCTGTGCGGCGCGGTGGAGGTTGCGCGCCCGCGCATAATAACCCATCCCCTCCCAGGCCTTGAGGAGTTGATCGAGCGGGGCCGCGGCCAGAGCCGCCACGTCGGGGAACCGCGCTAAGAAGCGCTCGTAATAGGGCAGCACCTGCTTGACCTGGGTCTGCTGCAGCATGATCTCCGAGATCCAGACCCGGTAAGGATCACGGTTCTCGCGCCAGGGAAGGATCCGCGCGGCGCGGCTGAACCAGCCGAGCAGGGCGGCGCGGCAGGGCTCCAGCCAGGCGGCATCGGGGCTGCCCGGCGCTGCTGTCACGGCGCTGCCGGCTGCGGCTGATCCGGCGCGGCGGCCCGTCGCGCTCATAGCGGCTCTCCGATGCGGTTGTACCAGCCGATCTCCCCGGCCGGCCGGCGTTTTTTCTCCGGGGTGTTGGCATGCGCGGAATACCCCAAAGCAAACATCGCCACCGGCCGCAGCCCGCGCGGCGTCCCGAGCGCCCGGCGCACGCCTTGGGGGCTGAACCAGCCGATCCAGCAACTCCCCACCCCCAACTCCGCGGCCTGGAGGCAAAAATGCTCGCCGGCGATCCCGCTATCGATGAGGTAATAGTCGATGCCCGTCACCTGCTTACCAAGGCGGTTGGCCAGAACATCCAGTTCGGCAAAAAGAACCACCAGCACGGGCGCCTTTTCGGCCCAGCGCGTCACCCGGTAGAGGCCCGAAAAGGCCTCTGCCGCCAGCCGTTCCTTAACCGCCGGATCATCGACGATCAGAAACCGCCAGGGCTGGACGTTCTCCGCCGAAGGCGCCAGCCGTGCCGCCTCGAGGCACTGTTGCAGCACAGTGCGCGCCACCGGCTGCCCGGTAAAACGGCGCACGCTCCGCCGCGCCTGGATGATCTGCAAAAGTGCACCCACGATATGAACCTCCCTTGGCTCGATACCTGCCGGATCCCGGCAAAATATCTTTCCCGTGTTATTTTTTTCTTGATAAAAAGCGAAATTATGGATACATTATAGCCTGCAATCACGGCAGACGCACCCATAGCTCAACTGGCAGAGCAACTGACTCTTAATCAGTAGGTTCAAGGTTCGATTCCTTGTGGGTGCACTCAAGGGTATTCAGCAGAATACCCTATTTTTTTGCACTCACAGCCCTGCAGGTCCAGCCATGTCGACACAAGAGCAGCCCCTGGTCTCGGTGATCATCGCCTCCTACCGGCAGAAGCACTACATCTTCGATGCCCTCGCATCGGTTTTTGACCAGGTGTGTGATTTTCCCTTTGAGGTCATCGTCGTCGATTCGAGCGGCGATGATACGGCCGAGCTCGTCCGCGCACGCTTCCCGCAAACCCGCGTTCTGGCCCTGCCGCAGCGGGCCTTTCCCGGCACCGCCCGCAACGCCGGCCTTGAAATCGCCCGCGGCGAATATTTCGCCTTCACCGACACCGACTGCCAGGTCGACCGCCGTTGGCTGCAAAACCTGGTCGCCGCCCATCGCCAGGGCCATCCCGTCGTCGGCGGCCTGGTCCGCAACGGCACCCCCTGGAATATATTCGGCACCCTCGATTACCTGCTGGAATGCAGCGATCTGCTCACTCCCTATGCCACCACCGCCAAGGATCACTTCGGCACCGGCAATGTCTCCTTCACCCGCGCAATCTATGACGAGTTCGGCCCCTTCGCCGGTCAGATCAAGGGCAGTGACAACATGTACTTCCGCAAGATTCACGCCGCCGGCCGGCAGCTCTACTGGGAACCCCGGGCGGTCATCTGGCACCGCAATCGCACCCGCCTGCGCCGGATCTTGCGCAACCAGTACGAGCTGGGCGTGGGCGCGGCGCATAACCGCCGCCAGAACCCGGTCCGGGGGCGGATCTTTGTGCGCCATCCCGGGCTCATCCCGCTGATGCCGCTGGTGCGTACGGGCACCATCGGCCTGCGCCTCCTGCGCTACAGCCCGCTCAATTTCCTCAAATTCCTGCTCCTGCTGCCCCTGGTGCTGCTGGGCCTGAGCTGGCACGCGGCCGGTTTCCTGCACGGCTGCCGCTTACCCCTCGATCAGATCCCGCGGTAGCGGTTGGTGATCGGCATGCGCCGGTCCTTGCCAAACGCCCGCGGCGTGATCTTGATACCCGGCGCTCCCTGCCGGCGCTTGTACTCTGCCATGTCGACCAGCCGCGCCACCTTGTGCACCATCGCCGCCTCGAAGCCCTGGGCGATGATCTCCGGCGCGCCCATCTCCCTTTCCACATAGAGTTCGAGCACGGCATCCAGCAGGTCGTAGGGCGGCAGACTCTGCTGATCGGTCTGGTTGGGCCGCAGCTCCGCGGAGGGGGCCTTGTCGATGATCGCGCGCGGGATGAGATCATAGCCCGCTTGCTTGTTGCGGTACTCCGACAAGGCGTAGACCATCGTCTTGTAGACATCCTTCAGCGGCGAAAAGCCGCCAGCCATATCGCCATAGATCGTGCAGTAGCCGACGCTGACCTCGCTCTTGTTGCCGGTGACCAGCACCATCCAGCCGAATTTGTTGGAGAGGGCCATCAGCAGGTTGCCGCGGATGCGCGCCTGGAGGTTTTCCTCGGCGAGGTCGGCCTCCCGCCCCGCAAAAACACCCTGGAGGGTCTTCACATAAGCGTGAAACGCCGCGGTGACCGGCAAGTTGAGCAGTTCGATGCCGAGGTTCCGGGCCAGCTGCTCCGAATCGCCGACGCTGCCGGAAGAGGAGTAGGGCGAGGGCATGGTGACGGCCACAACCTGACTGGCGCCGAGCGCATCGGCCGCCAGGACCGCCACCAGGGCGGAATCGATACCCCCGCTCAGTCCGAGGGTCACCTTCGCAAAGCCGTTCTTGCGGGTATAGTCGCGAATTCCCAGCAGCAGCGCCTGATAGATCTCTTCGACCTCGTTGCGCACCGGGGTTATGGCGCGCTCTGCGGCTTTCAGTTCGGGCCTGGCCTCGGGATGCCAATCGATGGGAACCAGCAAGGCCGGCTCGAGGCCGCGGAATTCGGGGACCGGGAGCCGGGCACGCGCCGGCCGCAGCGCGGCAAACTCGTGCAGCGGCCATTCGACCAGAATAAAATCCTCCTGAAATCCGCCGCCGGCCGCAAGGAGCCGGCCATCCGCCGCCACCACCAGACTGCGGCCATCGAAGACCAGCTCATCCTGGCCGCCGGCGAGATTGAGATAGGCGACGATGCTGCCGGTGCGCCGTGCGCGCCGCTGCATCAACTCGAGGCGCTCCTCGCCCTTGGTGCTGTAAAAGGGGGATGCGGAGATGTTGAGCAGCAGATCGGCGCCGCCCGCCAGGGCCTCCGCCTCGACGACGCTCTCCTCGATCCAGATGTCCTCGCAGATGCTCAGGCCGATGCTCAGCGCGCCAAAGTCGAGCAGCAGCGGGCGGTTTCCGGCCTCGAAATAGCGCTCCTCGTCGAAAACGCTGTAGTTGGGCAACTGCACCTTGTGGTAGGCGCCGTGGATCCAGCCCTGGTGAAGGATGGCCGCGGCGTTATACAGCCGGCCCGCCGCTTCATCGACAAAGCCGACGATGGTCACCGTCTCGCCGCATTGCTCCGCCAGCCGCAGCAGTTGTTCGCGCTGGTCGGCGATGAATTGCCGCCGCAGCAGCAGATCCTCGGGGGGATAGCCGGTCAGTGCGAGCTCGGGAAAGGCGACGAGATCGCACCCGGCCTGCGCCGCTTCGGCCATTTTCGCGGCGATTTTGCCGGCATTGCCCGGCAGGTCGCCGACGACCGGATTGATCTGCGCCAGCGCCATGCGAAACAACGATTCAGCCATGCAGTGTTTCCTTTTTCCGCAAAGGCCCCGCCCTGCGGTACTATGTTAAAGTCATGCCGCGGCTGTGTGAAAAATAAGGGATTGACTTTTACCAGCCGGGTTTGTACATTGAAAATTAGGAAAAAATTCCCACATCAGCAACCCTCTTTATCGGACAGGTATCTGCATGAAACGTTTTCTCGTCACCGGCGGCGCCGGATTTATCGGCAGCAATTTCGTCCACTACCTCCTGGCCAAATACGGCGCGGAGGTGGAGATCATCAACATCGACAAGCTGACCTACGCGGGCAACCTCGATAACCTCAAGGATCTCGCCGGGGCGGCCAACCACCGCTTCGTCCATGGCGACATCTGCGATGCCCGTCTCGTGGATGAACTGATGCCCCAGGCCGATGTCGTCGTCAATTTCGCGGCCGAAAGCCACGTCGACCGCTCAATCGGCGCCCCCGATGATTTTATCAAGACCGACATCTACGGCGCCTTCGTCCTCCTTGAGGCGGCACGCAAATTCGGCGTCCAAAAGTTCGTCCAGATCAGCACCGACGAGGTCTACGGCAGCATCCTCTCCGGCTCCTTCAAGGAGAGTGACCGCCTCGAACCCTCGAGCCCTTACTCCGCCTCCAAAGCGGGGGCCGACCGCCTCGCCTTCTCCTACTTCGTCACCTACGGATTGCCGGTGGTGATCACCCGCTGCTCCAATAACTACGGCCCCTTCCAGTTTCCGGAAAAGCTCATCCCCCTCTTTGTCACCAATGCCCTGGAAGACAAGAGCCTGCCGATCTACGGCGACGGCATGAATATCCGCGACTGGATCTACGTCATGGATCACTGCGATGCCATCGATTTCCTCATCCACAACGGCGCCAACGGCCAGGTCTACAACATCGGTTCCGGCAATGAACGCACCAACCTCGATATCACCGGCATCATCCTGCGCGAGCTGGACAAACCGGAGAGCCTCAAGACCTGGGTCGCGGACCGCCTCGGCCATGACCGCCGCTACTCGGTCGATACCGCCAAGATCCGTGCCCTGGGCTGGACCCCGCAGCATACCTTTGAAGAGGCAATGACCCAGACGATCCGCTGGTATCGGGAAAACCAGTGGTGGTGGGGAAAGCTGAAAACCGGCGAGTACCTCGAATTCTACAAACAAAACTACAAACGCGACCTGTAGCCGGGGGCCTCTTCCTTTCATGCGGACCATTCTCAACGTCGTCGGCGCCCGTCCCAATTTTATGAAGATGGCTCCCATCCATCGCCGTATGCTGGAACATGACAGCGTGCGCCCGATCCTGGTGCACACCGGCCAGCACTATGACGCCCGGATGAGCCAGACCTTTTTCAGCGAACTGGGTATGCCCGAACCCGACCGCTTCCTCGGCGTCGGATCGGGCACCCACGCCGAACAAACCGGCGCGGTGATGATCGCCCTGGAAAAACTGCTGCTGGAAATCAAGCCCGACCTGGTCGTGGTCGCCGGCGATGTCAATTCAACCCTTGCCGCCGCTCTGGCGGCCGCCAAGCTGTACATCCCGATCGCCCATGTCGAGGCGGGACTGCGCAGCATGGACCGCACCATGCCGGAAGAGATCAACCGCATCCTCACCGATGCCCTGGCCAGGTGGCTCTTCATCACCGAGCAAAGCGGCTGGGACCACCTCCGCGCCGAAGGGGTGCCGGCTCACCGGATGTATTTCGTCGGCAATGTGATGATCGATTCGCTCAGCGAACACCTCGAAAAAGCCCGGATTTCGCCGATCATGGAGGAATTGCAGGTGCAGCCCGGGGCGTTCGCCCTGGTGACGCTGCACCGCCCCTCCAATGTCGACAATCCCGTTCTGCTCGACACGATTCTCACCGCCCTCGAGACCTTGCAGCAGGATCTCCGGATCGTCTTTCCGGTGCACCCGCGCACGGAAAAAATGCTGGTGCAGTATGGATTCGGGCCGCGCTTCGCGGCGATGAAAAATCTGTTGCGGATCGCTCCCCTCGGCTACCTCGCCTTTTTGCGGCTGATGAGCGCCGCGGCCTATCTGCTCACCGACTCGGGCGGCATCCAGGAGGAAACCACCTGGCTGAATGTGCCTTGTCTGACGCTGCGCGAGAGCACCGAACGGCCCATCACCGTGACCCTCGGCAGCAACCGCCTCGTGCCGCTGCAGAGCAACGCCATCATCGAGCATGCCGCGCAGGCTCGCGCCGGCCGGCTGATGCGCAAGCGCATCCCGCCCTTGTGGGACGGCCGCGCCAGCGAACGCATCGTCAACATTCTGCTTTCATGATATCAGGGAGTTGAAATGAAAAGATGGATCATTCCTGGGGTGCTGGGCCTGCTGCAGCTGGCACAGGCCCAGGAGCCGCTGCAAAATATGCTCGAAAGCTCGCTGCGCGACAAGATGCAGCAGTCGGCTTCGCAGGCCGTGCTGGCGCCGGCCATCGCCCTCGAACAGCAGGTCGATCCGGCGGAATATTATGTCGGCCCCGGCGACCAGTTTCTCGTCCTCGTCGGCGGCTCGGCCAGCGATGACCTCGCGGCGGCGGTCTCGCCGGAGGGCGATCTCATTCTTCCCGCTGTCGGCGCCATTCCCGTCGCCAACCGCTCGCTCGCCGACGCCAAGGCGGCGATCCTGGAGCGTCTGGCTGCCAAATATACCAGCCGCGGCATCACGGTCCACCTGACCAAGCCGCGGAGCTTCAAGGTCTCCGTCGCCGGCGCGGTCCAGAATCCCGGCCTGGTGGAAGTGACCGGGGCCAGCCGCGCCGCCCAGGCCATCGATCTTGCCGGCGGCCTGATCCAGCCCCTCAAGGTCCAGACCAGAACCGAACAGGTCATGGTCCAGACGCCGGCGACCCAGGAGAGTTCGGTGCGGACCGCGCGCATGAATCCCTCCATTCAGATCAACTACTCCGCAGGCTCCAAACGCAACATTCTGATCCGGCGGCGGAATGGCGAGCTGGTCCATGTGGATCTGCTCAAGTACACCCTCACCGGCGATCATAGCGTCAATCCCTGCCTGCGCGACGGCGATGTCATCATCGTTCCCAACGAAGAGAGCACCGCGGGCCGGGTCTCCATTTACGGCGCTCTCAAGAATCCCGATGAATTCGAATTCGCCCCCGGGGACCGCGTCCGCGACCTTCTCGAAATGGCGCACGGCTTTACGACCGACGCCGACTCGAGCGAGATCGAACTGGTGCGCTTCCGCGGCGCGAGCTCCACGACCTTCAAGGAGCTGCTCAGCCTGCCGGCCGGAGATGCGGCGGCGCAGGCGCAAACCCTGAATTATCCCCTGCAGCCGGATGACCGTCTCTTTGTCCGCTTTCAGCCCAAATTTCACGAGGTGCGCAATGTGGAAGTGACCGGGGAGGTCGTCTATCCCGGCGTCTATGCCATCGGCGAGGGCGGAACGCATCTGATCGAACTGATCCAGCGCGCCGGCGGGCTCACCAGCGAGGCCTCACTCAAAAACGCCTTCATCCAGCGCCGCGCCCAGGAGGATCTCGCCGATCCCGAGTTCGAGCGCCTGAAAAAGATGACCGTGGCGGAGATGACCGAAAACGAAAAGACCTATTTCAAGATCAAATCGCGCGAACGGGTTGGCGGTATGGGGGTTGATTTCGCCGCCCTCTTCGAGAAAGGCGATAAATCGCAGGATATTCTCCTGCGCGATCGTGATCTGATCCATATCCCGGCCCGGGAACAGACGGTCAAGGTCAGTGGCCAGGTGGTCAATCCCGGCCTCTATCCGTACAAGGAGGGCAAAACGCTCAAATACTACCTCGCCGAGGCCGGCGGCTACAACTGGAATGCGCGCAAGAGCCGGGTCCGCATCATTCGCAGCCAGACCGGGGAATGGGCCAAGCCCAAGGATGATACCATCGTCGAAATCGGTGACACCGTCTTCGTCCCGGAAAAACCGGAGCGCGACTACTGGGAACAGGCGCGCAGCCTGATCACCGTCATCGCCCAGATGGCCATGATCTACTCGGTGATCTATAACGCGCAGCGCAACAACTGAGGCCCCGCCGGGCGCAGCCTCCGCGAGATCTGTAAATTCGAACGGCGGACAGGTTTTAGCCTGTCCGCCGTTTTTATTTTCCGACCGCGGCTTGGGCATGCAGGATCAGAAGCGCGGGGTATAAAAGTGGCAGTAGGGGGTTTGGCCTTTGTGGGCGTAGTAATCCTGATGATAGCCTTCCGCCTCCCAGAAGGTCGTGGCCGGCCGCACCGCGGTAACCACCTTGTAGCCTTTGTTCTTGAGCAGGCTAATCAGCTTTTCGGCCGTCGCCTTTTCTTCCGGCGTGCTGTAAAAAATCACCGAATGATACTGCTCGCCGCGGTCCGGCCCCTGGCCGTCGGCCTGGGTGGGATCATGAATCTCAAAAAAGAGCCGCGCCAGTGTTTCATAGCTGGTTTGCGTGGGATCATAGCTGACCTGGACCGTCTCGAGGTGACCGGTGGTGCCGCTGCAGACCTGCTGATAGGTGGGGTGATCGACATGGCCGCCCATATACCCGGATACCGCCGATTTCACCCCCTTGGCACGTTCAAAATAGTACTCGACGCCCCAGAAGCAGCCGCCGGCGAACCAGGCCTTCGCCGGTGCGCCGGCCGGCCGGGGTGGTGCAGCGGCGATGGGCTCCGGCAGCTTCTCCCCCGCCGGGACAAAGAGCATCGAGATCGAATTGACGCAGTGACGCGTATTTTTAGCGGTAAAGCCCTCGCCGGTGAAAACATGGCCGAGATGGGCGCCACAGCCGGCGCAGACAATTTCGGTCCGCTGCCCGTCGGCGTCGAGGATGCGCTTCACCGCGCCCTTGATCTCATCATCAAAACTCGGCCAGCCGCAATCGGAAGCGAACTTGTCCTCGGAGCGGTAGAGGGGGGCGTTGCAGCGTTTGCAGATATAGGTGCCTTTGGCGGTCAGGTCGGTGTAGCTCCCGGTGAAGGGGCGTTCCGTCCCTTTGTGCAGGATGACCCGCTCTTCCTCGGGCGTCAGTTTATTGTATTTCATTTTTTGTTCTCCGGATTGCGCCCGGCAGGCGCTGAAGGCCAGCGCGGCGGCCAGCCCTGTATACAGAGCTGCTTTGGTCCATGTGTTGAACATACTTCGGTCTCACGATACCCTGATGACAATTGTACAGTTATAACGCCGCCGCCCGGACAGGCTATTCCACTTTTTTCCGCTGCCTGCGCGCGCAGAACGGCCGCAGACAGAAATGCCCTGACTGGCATCCAGTCAGGGCATGGTCCGGTTCAGGCTTTCTTAGCTTCAGTTGCCAGGGTTTACCAACACGCAACAAGACTAGCATCCAGTCAGGGCAGGATCCGGTTCAGGCTGCAGAGCTTCAGGCCAGAATCGGGATGATCTTTTCCTGCATACCGCCGGCGACGGACACCTCGCCGGCGTCGGTGACGACAACGTCGATCTCGGTGCGGAACCCGAGCTTTTTCTCCGGCTGATAAATACCCGGCTCGATCGAGAAGCAGCTGCCGGGGATGATCAGCCGCTCATCCTTGGTCTCGAGGTTGTCAATGTGCACGCCATTGCCGTGCACCTCTTCGCCGATGTTGTGGCCGGTGCGATGGGTGAAAAATTCGCCATACCCGGCCTCTACGATCACCGCGCGGCAGGCATCATCCACTTCCCAGCCGTGCACCGCCCGGCCGGCGGCGAAACGCTCGCGCACCAGCGCCACGGCGGCATCCCGGCCGCGTCGAATCACCTGAAACTTTTCCTCGAGCGCCGCCGGCACGGCCGCGCCGATATAGCCCATCCAGGTAATGTCGGCATAGATCGAACCGGGACGATCCATCTTGCCCCAGAGATCGAGCAGGAGAATATCCCCCTCCTTCATCGTCAGGCTGTTCGCCTCGGTCGGCTCGAAATGGGGATCGCCGGCATGCTCGTTGATCCCGACGATCGGACCATCTTCGAAATGGAGGTGGTGCTCCTTCATGATGCTGCGCATGAATTCGGCGATCTCCACCTCGCGCGGCGGCACCCCGGCGCGGATCAGCCGCCCCACCTCGCGAAAAGCCGCATCCTTGGTCTGGTGCAGCACCGCCATCGCTTGCTTGTGACTCTCCCAATCCTCCATCGAGAGGTGCGCCTCGAAGCGGCCGACCAGGTCGGCACTGGAGACCACCTCGATCCCGAAGCTGCGCAGCAGTTCGACGGTGCCGCCATCGACGACGGAAACGTAGGGAATGGCATTTTGCGGCGAGTATTGCATGGCCACTTTCCGGGCCCCACCGAGCATCGCCTTGAGCATCGCATGCTGCTCTTGCCAGGGCAGGTAGATATGCCGGGCGCCGGGCAGATGATCACACCGCCACGGCTCGATGCGGTGCACCAGTTTTTGCGGCTCGCCGATCGCCGGAATGTAGTAATACCATCGCCGCGAAGCAAAGCGGTGGGTGTCCATGTTGAGGATCCGCGCGGCGATGGCATCGCGGTTATGAAAATCGTAAAAGAGCCAGCCGTCGAGGCCGGCGGCCTGCAAAGCCTTTTGAATGGCAGATAGGTCCATGGTCACCTCTCAGTTAATGGGATGGAGGAAAGTAAAAAATATCCGCGGGAAATGCAACTTTTTTATGGGAAAGCGGCGGCGCTGCATAAAAAAAGGGCTGCCCGGCACAACCGGACAGCCCTGCAAGAGAGGGGGCCGCCTTATTTGGCGAAGATCATCTTGATCATGCGGTGCTCGGCGCCGGACTGCACGCGGCAGAGGTAGACGCCGCTCGGCACCAGCGCGCCCCGGTCGCTGCGGCCGTCCCAGATGCGGGTGAGATTGCCCGGCTGCTGCAGGCCGTCGACAAGGGTGCGGACCAGCTCCCCGCGCATGTTAAAGATCTGGATGCGCACCTCCGCCGCCTCAGGCAAGCCGAATTCGATGGTCGTGGAAGGATTGAAGGGATTGGGATAGTTCTGTTCGACGTAAAACGCCTCGGGCAGCTGCACAGTCTCGATCGTCACGGTGACCGGTCCATGCCAGTTCACCTGGCCGTTGACGTCCCGGTCCTCGAGCAGATAGGCATAGGTGTGGCCCTTCTCGAGACGGTCATCCTCGAAAACATACTGCTGCGGCGCTGCCGAGGTGCCGGCGCCCTCGATCAAGGTGCTGATGCGCTGAAACTCACCGCTATCGCCCTCGCGGCGGTGGACATAAAAACCGACCGTATTCACTTCGCTCTGGGTGGTCCAGGCCAGCTTGACCACGCCGGCGGCATTGACCGCCGTGAAGGCACTGAGCTGCACCGGCAGGGTGGCATCGAGCGGAGTCAGGGTGCCGCTGGGGATCACGGTCGCCTGGTCATGTGAATAGATGACGCAGTAATTGGGGGCTTCGGTCCGCCACTGCAGATTCGATTTCAGATCCTTGTTGATGATGGTGAAGCGGACCGTCGCCACATCCGTCCAGCTCATCGGCACCAGGGTGCCCATATTGGGCACGAAGAGGTCGATGTTGAGCGAGAGGCGCCCGGCAAACGGTTCGGTCAGGGTCATCGTCTGATACAAGGTGCCGCTGAAATTGTGCGGCGTGACCGTGAGCGGTGTCGAATTAAGGGCGGAGGTGTTATAGGTGAAGACCAGGCTGGAACTGCCCATATTGAACGTGGAGCCGGTGCTGGCGATCTGCACCTTGACGTCAAAGTAGCCGCCATTGGCCATGTCATTTTGCACAACCACGAACTGCAGATTGTAGGCGGCCAGAGCGCTTGCAGCCAGGGCCAGCAGCATGATCAATGTTGCGTAGAGCGTCTTTTTCATCTTCATCCTCATCTGCGATTAGGGGACCTGGGTGGCGCTGCCGTTGTTGGGGCGCCAGTATCCATTGGCGTCGATGGCATCGATGCCGCCATCAAGATTGTAATCTGCATATTTCGCGTAGCTCCAGGCCGTGCCGTTGTTGGGCCGCCAGGCGGAATTGAGATCGACGGCGTCGACGCCGCCATCCCCGTTGCCGTCGCCGGCCTTCAGGGCGAACCTGCCGTCGCTCATCGCCTTCATCGGATTGGTGCCATAAGCCTTGTTCTGGGCGGTCGTGAAATCATACGCGGTGATCGTGGCTGCATCGAGCGCGACCGGCGCGGCGCTCATCACGGCAAGATGGTTACGCTGACGCAGCACCACATAGTAGCTTTTTTCCCCTTCCAGGGTCATGATGTCAAAGCTCTCCACACCCTCGGCATCGATGAGCTGGCCATCACTGCGCAGGAAGCAGCTGTGGGAGTAGACCGGCGGGCCGGCGAGGGAACTGCGCAGCTGCAGCATCACCCAGTCGGCGGTTCCGGCCGGAATTGCCGAGACCACACGCGGGTCATAGGTGTACACCGAGGTGGTCGGTATCAAGGCATTGGTATAGAGGGCGGTCGTCATCGCATGGGTGGCGACGTCGTAGGGGCCCTGCAGAAAGGCTTTGGCCGCCAGCTTGACGGTCGCGAGATTGTGGGTGGTAGTCTCCCACTCCGTCAGGTCGGCGACGGGATTGTTGGTGGCATTATTGAAAAAGGCGGCCGCGTCCGTATAGGTCAGCATGTCCATTTGATAGCTGTTTTTCAGGGTGGCAATGGTCCAGCACAGGGTGACCACCCGCTGCCAATCGCCGGTCACGGCAAAGCCCGCCGGCACGCCGGAACTGGTCTTGCCGATCTTGTTTCCGGTCACCAGCACCCGGTAGTAGGTGACGGGGGTGCTGATCTTGCTGACCGAGATTTCGTAATCACTGCTGCCGCTGAACCAGTTCTCCGCCACGGTGACGGCGGGCGTCAGCTCAACGCCATAGGGCACATCCACGGTCAGGGAATTCAGGGTGCGGACGGCGCTGCCCTTGATCTCGAGGTCCGCGCAGAAGCGTCCGCCCACGGTGCCGGAGTTCGTCGAGACCACGAGGCGAAATTCGGCACTGTCCGCCAGCACAGCGGCAGCCGAGAGAGCGAGCAGGAGCAGGGACCCGCCCAGTGAACGTAGCATTTTTTTCATCATCCCTTCCACGTCCCAGTTTGGATTCACGGTACAAGGTACGGAATTATCGCATGATTTCAAAACAGATCTCCACAGCGCCCTCAGGGCACATAGGAGGTTGCGCCGGCCCTTTGGGCGCGATAGAGCAGAACATAATCCGCCGTAGTGACCCGGGTGTCAAAATTGAGATCCTGCGGCCGGTAGCCGATCTGGCCTTCCTGCGCGGCGCTCTGCCAGCTGCTGAAATCCAGATCCGAAATCTGGTGATCCTGATTGATGTCGCCGCTCCAGAGGCCCCACACGCCGGTTTCAAGTTCGCAGGCCGCATTTTTTCCGGCATAGACAGCGCTGTCGGCGGCGAAATCAAACAGCGTCGGCGCCGACTCGTTGAGAACAACGGTGGCGCGCGACATGACCGCCGCGTGGTTGCGGTGATAAAGGATCAGTTCATAGCTGCCCGGGACACAGCCGGTGATGCCAAGCGCCTCGTTGCTGCCATCCAGCTCGGTCAGCTTGCCCGACTGTTTGAGCAGGAACGACTCCTCGCCGACGATATTCGCCGTGGCGGGATCTCGCAACTGCAGCAGCACCCAGTCGACCGTGCCGGCCGGCAAGGCCGTCAGCGCGCGCGGGGCCTGGGTGAAGGGCGAGGCCAGCGGCACCAGCCCTTTCTGGCGCAGGGTGGTACGCATCGTGTCTCCCGCCGCATCGTAGCAAGCCTGCAGCAGCGCCCGGGCCCGCACCAGCACGTAGGGGAGCTCGCCCACAGTGTCGGAGGGCGCCGAGGTGTTTCCCCACACATCCACGGCACGCACCTGATAATAGAGGTGGCGGTGCGGATCGCTCAGGCGCGGGTCGCTGTGAACATAGCTGTTGTTCAGCGTCGCCGCAAGAAAATTGGCCGGACCGGGCTGGAACGCCGGGACGGTATCGCAGTAGATGTTGTAATAGACCGGCTGCACCTCGGCATGGCCGTTTACATCCTCCGTAACGGCCTGCCAGGAGAGGGTCGCGGTCTGGGCAGCGGCTTCCCGGCCGCCAACCACCAGACCCATCGCGACAAAGAACCCAGCGAGCCAGCGTCGCAGGCCGGCACAGTCGCATGACCATTTCGCGTTAATCATACCTTCGATCGAGTTAAGTGAATACCAATTTTCAGGATAACCAACAAAAGGTATGATATCCGCACCAAACCTGAGGTGATTCGACGCACAGCTTGAAGATATTTTCCTTACACTTTTGATATACGGAAGTATGGTCAAATTGCGGAATTATTTCTCGCTGACCGCCGCCTCCTCCAGCGCAAAGTGCGCCTCCTTTTTGGAGACCGCGACGGTCACGCCCAGCGGCAGGACGGGCTTGTCGGCGACATGGCCGATGGAAAGACCGTAAAGCACCGGCACCCCGAGTCCGGCGAGGCGGTCTTCGAGAACCTCCTCCACGCTCAGGGTGTTCTCGAACGCGGGTTTGTACTCGGCGGGCTTGCAGCGGGCACAGCGGTCGACAAGGATCGCCACAGCCGCCTGCAGCTTGCCGCTCTGGGTCAGCTGGGTCAGCATCCGATCGAGGTCATAGGGCTCCTCGCCCGTCTCCTCGAGGAAGAGCACCTTGCCGGCACTATCGATCTCGTACGGGGTGCCGAGGCTGGCGCAGACCAGGGTGAGATTGCCGCCGGTCAGGGGGCCGCGGACGATATCGGGACTCTGTTCCGGCCAGAAGAGCATGGGCAGGGCGGCCGCGGGGGTTTCGATCCGCCCCGCCGCCTCGCTCCGGCCGAGAATAGCCTTGAGGTACCGCGTCGAGTAGTCGTTGAAGGTCGAGGTCGCTACGGCCCCATGATAGGTGACGATGCCCGCCAGTTTGTGCACTGCCAGATGCAGGCTGGTGATGTCGCTATAGCCGATCAGGATCTTGGGATGTGCGCGGATCACCCGGTAATCGAGGAGCGGCAGCATGCGGATCGTGCCATAGCCGCCGCGCAGCGCAAAAATGGCCCGAACCTCGGGGTCGCGGAACATCGCCATCAGGTCCTCGGCGCGTGCGGCATCCGGGCCGGCCAGATACCCCCATTTGCGCGCAGCGTTGCGCCCCACTTTGACGCGATAGCCGAGTTGTTCCAGGGCCATCTGCCCTTCGCGCAGGGTGCTCGGCTCGAAGGCCGGACTGGCCGGTGCGACCAGGCCGACGCAATCGCCCTCGCGCAGCGCGGCGGGCTTGATCAGCGGCAGCGGCGCTGCTTCGCTTTGCAGCGGCGTCATCCACGCCGCCAAG
Source organism: bacterium (assembly GCA_035353815.1). GTDB lineage: Bacteria > Zhuqueibacterota > Zhuqueibacteria > Residuimicrobiales > Residuimicrobiaceae > JAKPUX01. The sequence continues at coordinate 479 of DAOQAG010000022.1, read as the reverse complement.
GCCCCGGTGGCGGCGAGTCCGCCCAGAAATTCTCTTCGCGTCACGGCTGAATGGTGATTTTTCATGGCAGAATCCTCATCATTTATGATGCGCTGCGGCGGCGGGACCCGTCCCGCGCTCCTCTGGCCCTGTCCCTATTCTATTAAAATTCAGCGTCATATCAAAATGGAATTTCCGCGCCGGCGGGCGCCGCCGCCGCGAAAAAGCGCTTGTTATTGCACTCGCCCAGCCGCTGCGTCCTACCCTGCGGCGCGAAAAAGCACTTGTTATTGCAGCCGCTGCAACTCGCAAACTGGTCGCTACCCGGCCCGGCCGACCTCTGCCGCGAAAAAGCTCTTGCAGGACACCCCCAAAATCTGGATCCCACCCGGCTTTAATATAATTAAATATAGTTGGTTACTGGTGATACAAGCGTGGAAAGAATACGGCACGAGATGTCAGGTGGGAACAAGATTTCGGGGGGTACACGGCACGAGATG
>DAOQAG010000021.1:45283-68574 GCA_035353815.1 bacterium | reverse complement strand
CCAGCGAGGAGATCAACAAGGGAATCGAGTATATCGCTGCACACGACGATATCCGCGATGTCCTCATCTCCGGCGGCGATCCCCTGTTGTTGAGCAACAAAAAGCTCGATGAGATTCTCGGCAGACTGAGGGGGATCAGCCATCTGGATATCATCCGCATCGGTACGCGGGTCCCCTGCGTCTGGCCGATGCGGATCTACGAGGACCAGGAATTCCTCGATATGCTTAAAAGTCATACGCCCAAAACATTGAAAGATCCCCAGCTCTTCATCAACACCCATTTCAACCATCCCAATGAGATCACCGAGCAAAGCTATCAGGCGGTCAAGTGCCTGCGGGATCTGGGCATCCCTGTCGGCTGCCAGACGGTGCTGCTCAAGGGGATCAACGACGATACCGATATCATGCGCGAGCTGATGCACGGCCTCGGCCGCATGGGCGTCAAGCCTTACTATCTCTATTATGCCGATCTGGTCGAGGGAACCGGCCACTTTCGCACCGAGGTCTACAGAGGCAAGGAGATCTGCCGGGATCTCTGCGGCGCAACCACCGGCTTTTTGCGCCCCACCTTTGTCATTGACGCGCAGGGCGGTCGTGGCAAGATACCGGTGGATTTGGGGTATTCGGACGGGATCAGTGAGGACAGAAAGGGGGGAACCTTCACCTCGGCGATCGGACTTGGCAAAGTCTATGTCAACGATCCGATCGAACGGGTGGCCGGTAAGCCGGTGCGGTACAATCCCAACCGCAGATAGCACGGACCTGCGCCATTGCTTTCACCTGAAAATAACCAGGCCCCTGATCGGGTCAGCCGATCAGGGGCTTTTATCATCCGGATGTCAGCCTTGAGAGGGACGCGGGTTCATTCGCGGCGGATCTCTGGACAAAATCCGGAGCCCATCTCATAGCGGAATTGGAAACTGCTCAGTTCTTGCGCCTGGAGATCAGCCACTCAAAGTATCTTGACTTGATCTGCCGGCTGGCGATGGCCTGCTTGAGTGGAGGGGCTTTGAGCAGCACGCCAAGTATGGCAGCCATCGCCCGATGGCTTTGCAGCGCACGCTGATCGAAGATCAGGTTTTGCAGCTTGCCCCGCTCGACGGCCATGATGACCGCACGGTGGGTGGAATTGAGCGGCGTGATCACCCGGGAGGCCCTGCCCTTCAGCTGCAGGCTTTCCTCCGGACACGCCCGGACACACACCCCGCACCCGAGACAAATGTCTTCAAGAAGACGCGCTTTCTTTTTCTTCTTGCGGAGCGGATCTCCAGCTGAGACCAGGGCCATCGCTTCAACCGGACAAACCTCCACGCACTTGCCGCATCCGGTACACTTGCTCTCCGCGATCTCCGGAATATAGTTGGTCGTATGCACCGGGTGCAGCGCTCCAAAGCGCTTTGCCGCAAGCATCGCTTCGCAGCAGCACCCGCAGCAGTTGCAGATGAATCCGACCGATTCCCGGACATTCTCACCGAACTGAACCAGCTTGTGGTCCCAGGCCTGCTGGAGAAGGTCGAGGCCCTCCTGGACATCGATGGCCCGGGCGACGTTATGCTTGATCAGGGACTCGGCCGGGCCGTTGACGGTCAGGCAGATGTCGAGCGGGGCATCACAGGCCTTGCCCAGATGCTGCATCTTGTGACGGCAGTAGCATACGCCCACCGCCCGGAATCGGGCGCTGCGGATGACCTCGCTCGCACGCTCGTACTCGAGCACATGCAGGGAGATTTCCGGGGAGAGCGCCGGCTCGTGGACAAAGGTCCGTCCCAGCTGCGTCTGCCCATCCGTAAAGAGCGCCTTGATGAACTCCTCTTCCACATTGAGATACTGATAAAAGAGTTCCGCCAGAACCTTCTGATCGACATCTGTCCGCACCCGCATCATCGAAAACTCGAAGAATCCCGCCATCGGCGGGGGCATCGTGTAGACCGGCTCGCCGTTCTTGTCGACATCGAGCACGATCCCCTTGTCCGCCAGCCGATCAAGGATCGCCCGGCTCTCTGCGAGCGGCAGTTTCCACAGGCGGGCCGCAGCGGCCGCCCGGAAGGGCTTGATGGGGAGAAGGGCGACCAGCTGCGCCTCCTTCTCGGTGAAAAGCAGCTGCAGGATTTTATCGAGAAGCTCCGACGGCGGAGCCCCCTGCGGGAACCGGTTCAGGCGTTCAACCAGATTCTGGTAGGCGGAACGGGACGTGAGATGAGCCATAGGCTGTTCCTCTTCGTTGCGGGTTAACCCCAACAATCGACAGCTTCACGCAATAACTGGAGTTTCTCACGTTCGACATACGGCGCAACCGAGCAGGCCGTGCTCAGGATGAACCCTCCACCCTGCTTGCCGGCCTCAATACGCTGCCGGGCATCTTGAAGGATCTGCGCTGTGGAGCCGCGAAGAAGGGTATTCACGGAGTCGATGTTTCCCTTGATGAATCCGAGGGCGCCAATGCGGCGCTTGGCATCAGCGAGCTCCACATTACCGAGCGGAGGCGGATCAAGGCACTCAATGCCGCTGACCCCGGCCGCAAAGAGCATCTCGAGGCGGTCGGAGATCGCACCGCAGGTATGCGTGTAGATCGGGACGCCGCGGCTGCGCACCGCCCGGGCGATGTCGCCCTCGAAGGGCAGCACGAACTCACGATACATCTCGGGCGAGATGAATCCCGACCCGGCAAAGGGCGAAGAGACCTTGATCGCATCGATCCCCGCCGAACACATCTCCAGCGCAAGCTCCTTGATCAGTCCGGTATACCAGCGCAGAATTTCCCTGGACGGCTCAGGCTCGAGAAGAAGGCTGAGAAGTCCCGACTGGTGGCCGAGAAGATCGAGGAAGTAATCGAACGGCGAGGTGATTTCCCCATGCAGCGAGAAGGCATCCCCAAGGCGGTCTCTGACCTTGTGGAAGATGTCCAACTTGTGCTCCGGATGGATATGGAATTTGAGGCCTTGCGAGACCGGAATGAAGGTGAGCGTCGGGGGGAGCAAATCGAGCGCCGCAGCGGCAGAAAGGTCTGGTGCCGGTCCATCGAGAACCGGTTGGGGAAGATCATCCCGGAGGTAGCGAAGGATAGTGCCGTCCTCCCAGGTTACCTCCTCGCCGGAGGGCGTCTCTTTCCGGGATCTAATGCCCGATCTCCAGTCCGGATCGTGGCCGTGCAAACTGACCAGCACGCCATCGAAATGATAGAGCTCCCGCAGGCGGCAGAGTCCTTCCGCAAAAAGATCGGCATCGTGCCAGAACTCGAGGGGTGAAACGTCGAGCTGCCGAAGCATATGCCCGATGCTGAGCTGACACATCAAAGGGACGCGTGCAGGAGTTCCCAAATTCATGGCTTCACACATTCTCACGCGGGGAGTGCTCATGCAATATCCCTCTTTGCGCTTCTGGACCATCCGGACGGGTCGTATCGCTTTCAGCTTGAGGCCAAATTAGCCAAACAGGGCAGGAAAATCAAGTTAAATGTATTAAAAAATAAAGAATCAGGCGATATCGCGGCAGGATCAAACTTGGATGTGCAAGTTTAAGAAAAAGGATTGGCGGGTATGGCAAGAAAATCTCTGCAATTCAGAAAACCGCAATCGATCGGTTACAAGTCAATTTCATTTATGCCTGGCATAGAACTCGTCGAGTGTCTGACAGTCCAGGTCATCCAACATGGTAATATATCCGCCGAAACGGTATCGTCTCCAGCACTTCTGGCCATCGATATACACAGGATTATCGCCATCATCTGCATCGCTGAAATGGCTGGGCGGTTTGCCCTGAAAAGTGACCGCCTTCTCGTCACACGCCCTGCAGATAAAGTTGGGATAGATAGGCGTGAATTCCGGGTCCTCCAGGGCTTCCCCGCAAATACTGCACAAGTTATTTTTTTCTGCCATAACTCATTATCTCCTGCATCCTAATGAGGTAAAAGTTAAACAGAAGAGAGCTTTAGGCATCCACCGGGATAAAAACAGCATCCGACACGATTCGTGGAGGCCACCACGACGCAAACAGAATCAGCCCCAGCGATAGCCAGCCTCGACATCAGCTTGTGGTGCTCTATGTTGTGCCGGTATTCGGGCAGACAGCGCAAACGCTCTTACGGCAATCCTGCATATTCACTTCACACAATTATTTCTTGACAATCATCCTTGCAATTCATAAATTACATTGATAGCTTATTAAATTAATTATATTATACTTATTATTTTCTCCTAATTGAATAATGAAATACTATCTTTCATTTTTCAAGGATATCCCATTTTGATCATACGCACTGAGCAAATCAAACAAGTCAGGCATTTAATCGAATCCCATCCTGTCGTTGGCATTATCGGTGCACGCCAGGTCGGCAAAACGACGCTGGCACACCAGGTGGCCGAGCAGATAGCCGGCGGCGCCGCATTCTTTGATCTGGAGAATCCGGAAGACCTGGCACGGCTATCTGACCCTATGCTGGGTTTAAAAGGCCTTAAAGGCCTTGTCGTGATCGATGAGATACAGCGTCTGCCGGGTTTGTTCACTGTGCTTCGAGTATTGGTCGATCGGTCTGACAATAACGCTCGCTTTTTAATATTGGGCAGCGCTTCGCCTGACCTGCTGCGACAAAGTTCCGAGTCTCTGGCGGGACGCATCATCTACCACGAGCTCTTTCCCTTTTCTCTTCTTGAAGTCGGCTCGCAGGAACATAGAAAACTATGGCTGCGCGGTGGTTTTCCGCGTTCGTTTCTGGCGCGCACACTGCCTCTAAGCGATGAATGGCGCAAGGGCTTTATCAGGACATTTCTCGAGAGGGATATTCCCCAGTTCGGATTCAATATCAACGCCACCACCCTGCGGCGTTTCTTGACCATGCTGGCCCACTATCATGGTCAGCTTTTTAATGCTTCAGAAATCGGACGATCCCTCGGCATCTCCCATGTCACCATCAGGCGCTATCTCGATATGCTGTCCGCCGCCCTCGTCGTGCGGCAGCTCCAACCCTGGTTCGTGAACATCGCAAAACGGCAAATTAAAGCGCCCAAGATTTACTTGGCCGACAGCGGCCTGCTGCATAGCTTACTGAATATCAAAACGGCGAATGAACTCGAGGGACATCCCAAAGTCGGGGCATCATGGGAAGGGTTTGTCATCGAGCAATTGGTGATACAGTTGGGACTCGATTATAGCGATTGCTTCTTTTGGGGAACCTACAGCGGAGCGGAATTGGATCTCTTGTTCATGCGCGGACAAAAAAGAATCGGCGTGGAAATCAAGCGCACGACAACACCTCATCTCACCGCTTCAATGCACAGTACGCTCGAGACGCTCAAGCTGACGCATCTTTATGTTATCCACGCAGGCGATCATTCCTTTCCGTTGGCTGACCAGGTGCATGCCGTATCATTTTCCCACTTGTTGCATGAATTTGACCCCACCCTCTTTTTCATCTGATGACAAACCTGGGGTAGGAACGCGGCATTAGCAGCGCTCGCTGCACTCTCGCCATCAGTCCGGGTGTGCTTGCGACGGACGCTGTGCCGTACTGCCAGCCTGGGCGCATGCAAAGACCCGGTCTTTCCGGCAGAGTAATCAAGGCAATAATAGCGCGATAAGACTTTTTTCTGTGAACCTGCAGTATTCCCATAGCGCGCATGATTAAATGCAGGGTCATATATGGTCGTGGTTTATGATCAGCCCCAGCCACGTTCGACGATAACTTGTTTTACTTCTGCCTCAAGCACTAAAAGCTGATAACTGCCTCAGTGGTGAAAAATCTTCGATCAATTCTGAAACTCGTGCAGCATAGACGCTAACGGGCATATTATTCAAACGACGCCCTCTCAAACCGCTTGCCGATCTCAAGAGGTCATATAAAAGACTCTTAGGATCAGGCAAGCTTTCTATTTTACGCGGCGGAGGTAGATCCAGCAATTCCCTGCCATGTGAATTGCCGGCAGCTGTACGTATTGCCTGCTCTTCAAAAAAAAGCCACGCCTCTGTCATACGTACGGGAATAACACAAATGTAGGGGGGATATTCTATAATGCAAGAGAGAGCATCTATGGCTCGCCTTATTTCTCGGACACGATCCGTCCTACTCTGTCGTTCTGCATCGCGATGAATGAATACTAGATCACAAGGATAATTCTGGATAGCAGCAGATATCCTATGGGCAAGTACCGTTGGTGGATTTTTTAGTGTGCGAAGATCAGCCCATTCAGCTTGGATCGCAAATCGAACTCCATTGGTAATGAGCAACCAGGTCAAAATCGGCCTGAGTGCAATGTCAAAGGGTCCGTCCGAAAGTAAGGTGTATGTAATACTATTCATCTGACTCAAACAGTGGAAGATTGAACTGCAAATCTTCACGATCCATCACTCGTCGAACTGCACGATGTGAACTAGGCTGATTACTGTCAATTCCATAGTAATCTGTTTTTATTGGATTTAAATAGGTCATCACCTTTCCTCGGGCTACTGGTTTAGCAGAGGGTTTAACCGAACAACGCCATGTTTCAGGTAACCAACTAAATTCAGCGGCCTTGAATCTTGTCCCCTCTCGCAGCATCTGTTTCGACTCGGCAATGAGCAAGCTTTCGTCAGCTACCTGTCCTACCACCACCGGGGAGTGAGTATTCACTATAACTTGTCTCAGGGGATTGTCAGGCCCGACAGGGCTTTCGGCATCACAAGCTATGTCCTGCAACAGACGAATCATAGCAGGTATTCTTTGAGGATTAATGCCATTTTCCGGTTCTTCCAGACAAATCAGCCCATTCGAATTCGGATCCATATCGAGCACTGTTAAAGCTAGAAATCGAAGTGTCCCATCTGAAAGCGATCGAGCAGGATGAAAAGTACCATCTTTTTCTCGAATTCTAAGAGTTAACAGCTCTCTTTTTTGATCTCTATCAACAGATACCTCACGTACATCATCAATTAATTCTGAAAGCCTGGCAGCTATCCTATCAAAAATGAAGGAGTTGTTCAGATCTGCCTGGGAACTATCGAAGATTTGTTTCCTGGATAAATAATATAGCGTTGCAGCAAGATGAGATCCATCAACGCCAAGGCCAGAGGGAGTGCTAAAAGAATCGGGTTCCCGCATTGCTGAAGGTTCGAGCTGCAATTGCTTCCACGATTGCATCTCTCGGCGAGCCAACAATGCCGTGGGACTTTCTGCAGCGTTGGCAGTGGACAATACAGTCCTTGGCATGTCTTTAGCCAAAAATGATTTAGGTCTTCCCCCTGTCTTATCCTGGCTCAATTTTATTATTCGGTTGCCATTATCGATGCTCGTGGAAATAAACGGTGCTGTCCTTCGTCCGGTCAGAACTGAATTTCGCCAATCTCTTGGTTTGTGAGGAAATTTTAACAATTTAGGAGCATCTCCAATTTTAATATGCTCCAGCTCCTCTTGCAACAATTCCAGTGAGCCAAGGGTTGGCAGTGTTTCATCGATACGATAGCCAATTTCGATTCGATATTTCACAAAAGTTATTGTCGCCTCTGCTTTCTGCCCTAAATCGTCTGTTCCTATTTTTGGCAGAATCATATCTGCTTCTAACTTCAAGCTTGTATCATACTTATCCCCAACCCTGTGAAAAAGATTCCGAATATCAGAAGTCTTTCTACTTTCAGATCGTACAGATAGTGCAGCATCCATGAGCGTGTTGTTGGCTAAAGCGCTAAGAAATCTAATCGCGTCAAATAAATTGGATTTCCCAACTGCATTTGGCCCCGCAATGCAGGTGAACGGCCCAAAAAAAATCTCGCACTCAACCAGATTTTTAAATCCGCAGACTTTTAAACGAGTGAGCACGGCGTTGCCCTCTCCACGATTTTTTTAAAACTTATCTCAACTAAATAAGCAGCAGTTTTAGTCTTCAAAGTTTCTTCAATCCCATAAGTGCCTGCCTTGCATCTTTAATTTAAGGAATGCGCTGCAAAAAGCAAGTAAATACTGCATTTTGCTCAAGTCCTTTTCTTCCTAGACTTTATGAGTATCTGTTGACGAGTGAGCGTTGAGTCCTTACATTTGTCTGGCCATTTGGATTCGAATGAAAACATCTTGCTTTTACTCAATCTATTGAGTAAATTTACTCAGACTATTGAGTAAATTGAGGAGCATGCCATGTATCACCGGCCTGTATTTGATCAAATTCAGAAGAGGCTGCAAGAGCCGCGGTGTTTTCTTCAAATCCTCGCGGGCCCCAGGCAAACCGGAAAGACTACACTCGCACAACAAATTCTCGAATCGCGCCTGAAATCGACACATTACAGTTCCGCGGATGATCCGGGTCTCAAGGGAACGGTCTGGCTTGAACAGCAATGGGAAATCGGTCGCCGGCTGTCACGATCGAGCCAAGCTCTTCTCATCCTCGATGAAATTCAAAAAATCCCCGACTGGTCAGAAACGGTCAAACTGCTGTGGGACGAAGATACACAGCAAAAAAGCCGCTTGCAGGTGATGCTGCTTGGCTCCTCTCCCCTACTTATGCAAAAAGGATTATCCGAGAGTCTGGCAGGACGTTTCGAGATCCTGCCCGTGACGCACTGGTCTCTGGCCGAAATGCAGGCTGCATTTTCATGGAGCCTGGACCAGTTCATTTTTTACGGCGGCTATCCAGGCGCTGCTGCTTTGATAACGGACCATGATCGATGGGCAAACTATATACTGAATTCACTGGTAGAGACCAGCATCGCACGGGATATCTTGCTCATGACGCGCGTTGATAAACCCGCCTTGCTCAAGAGAGTATTTGAACTGGGATGCGGCTATTCCGGTCAGATCCTGTCCTATCAAAAAATGACCGGGCAGCTCCAGGATGCGGGCAATACGACGACACTTGCCCATTACCTGGATCTGCTGGAAAATGCGGGATTAATTTGCGGATTGAGCAAATACAGCGGTCAGCTGGTCAGACAGCGGGCGTCAAGTCCAAAATTGCAGGTATTCAACACTGCACTGGCGAGTGTGCACTCGCGTCTCAACTTTCTGGAGGCTCGCCAGGACAGCGCCGGTTGGGGACGTCTCACGGAATCCGCGATAGGTGCACATCTGGCAAACCGCATTCGCGGCACGTCCATCCGGCTGTACTATTGGAACGAGCGTAATCATGAGGTCGATTTTGTGCTGGCCAAGGGTGCCCAACTCGCAGCCATCGAAGTGAAGAGCGGCCGGCGCAAGGAGAGCCTGCCTGGTCTGAGCTTGTTCGCCAGACAGTTCAAGCCGGTGAAAAAGTGGCTGGTAGGATCAGACGGTCTTGCTATCGAAGAATGCCTGCGCATGGAGCCGGAGGAATTCTTGCGGTAGTGCTGGAAAGTACGGAAGAAAAAACCTGGTCATGAACCGGCCCATCCCGGTGGCCTGGGGATGGGCCTGCTCTTTGACCCGCCTATTTGATCCAGCCCAGCTCCCAGGGGATCGTATCCGGGGGATTGCTGAAATTCTCCGGATGCAGCAGATAGGCGAGCTTTTTTGTCGCCAGGACCTGGCGCGGGCCAAAATGCTTCATCAAGGCGGAATCATAGTATGAAATGCGGCTGCGCTTGACCGCATTGGTCTCGCCATAGCCGGGCCGCGTATAAATCTCAACGAGCGGAGTTATGCCTTTCCAGCCGCCCGATTCCGCCTCCAGCCAGATCGGAGAGAGAATAATGTCGGGATTGCGTTTGACGACAGCGGCGTTGTTGGTCAAAAATACACCGGTGGTGGTATCGGCAAAGACGTTCTTGCCACCGGCGATCTCGATCAGGTCCTGCAGCGGAGATTCGCTGCCGAAGGTCCACGGACCCATGTGGTTGATCTCCATGTAGACATTGACCTTGGGCAGGGTTTCACTCACCTGGCGGATCGCCGCGAATTCCTGGCGCATGTGCTGGATCATTTTGGCCGCGTTCTCTTCCCGGCCGATCGCCTTGCCAATCTCCTCTATACAGGCCAGCACGTCCTCGAGGTGATTCGGCTCGTAATGCAGCACATGGTACCCGAGCGTCCGCAGCGTATCGGCGTGATGGCGCTGCATGTTGGTGTCGGTCAGGATGACATCCGGCTTGAGAGCATCCACCAGTTTATAATCAATATGGATAAAATCACCGACCACCGCCACCCGGCCGCTCTTTTTATCCGCAATGACCTGCTCCGGGAAATAGCAAAAGCTGGTCGCCCCGATCACCTGCTCTCCCCCGCCAAGCTCATAGACGATTTCGGTCATGGTAGCTGAACAGCTCACAACTTTCGGCAGCTCGGGATTTTTCCAGGAGAGGGAGAACAACCCCAGCGTCAAGGTCAGCATCAGGAGGCTGCCACGAGAGAATAGTTTTTTCATAGAGACCTTCTGTCAGATTAATGCAAAATTAGCGGGTAAAGTTGGAGAGGACCACGGCAACGATGGCCGCGCCGATGGTCAGGTACCAGGCCCGGCTGCGCGCCTCGCCGAAGAAGAAGACCGAGGCCAGGCTGCCGCCGAGAATGGTGACCGCCCCGTTCACGGTGAACACCAGGGCCGCCGGGTAACGGGCGCAGAGGCTGAGAAGGAACAATCCCGCAATCGAGCCGCAGCCGGCCATCAATCCCACCTTGACCAGATCCAGACCACTGCGCGGCCGGGTTTTCTGGAAGGCGACCACAGCGCCGCAAAGCACTGCCATGATCGCGTAGAGGATAAAATAGATATTCGGCAGGTAGGTCGCCAGATAGGTCATCTCCTTGCCGGGCACCAGCCGGGTGCTGAGATCCTTGATCGTCAAAAAGACGACACTGTTGGCGATCAGGATCACGAACAAAATTGAACCATAGATCACCTTATCCCGCAGGGTCATTTTGCGATTCTCGCCGCTGCCGGTGCTGCCGATATTGGCGGCGGCGATCACGCTCAAGATGCCGAACAGCAAGGCCAGCCCCTGGTACAGTGAGATATTCTCGTGGAAGGCGATGCCGGAATAAATGATCACCACCAGAAAATTAAGGTTGAGCGCGCACCATACCGGGGAGAGCGGGCCTTTTTTCAGGCTGACCTTGGTCAATTCCATGGCCAGGATTTGTCCGCCGGCATTGAGCAGGGCCAGGATAAAAATGAAGAGAGGGATTTCCCGGAGCAATCCCCAATCCATCTGGATTCCGAAAAAGAGCGCCCCGCAGATGCCGATGGCGGTCGCGATATGCAGGGGAAAAACATTCCTGGACTGACCGATGCGAAAGGCGACACCGATCAGGGCCAGGCTCAATCCCGACACGGCGGCTAAAAGAATAGCTGCAACTGGATTTTCCATCTTATGCTTCCTGGTTAAGATTCACCGGCTGCCAGAAACGATCGATTGATTGTGTAATTCGGTGCGTTTCTTCTGGGGACAAGAATGAAGCATGGGTCGCATTGAGGGCCAGCTGCCGCATATCGCTCAGGCTGAATCCAAGCTGGTCGTGCAGGAGCTGGTACTCATTGGTGAGGGTGCTGTTGAACATCGTCGGATCATCGGAATTGATGGTCACCAGCAGCCCCTCCTGATACAGTTCCCTGACCGGATGGTGGGCGAGGTCGCCTACCACTCGGGTCATGAGATTGCTGGTGGGGCAAATTTCCAGAGGAATCTGGCGATCGCGAAGTTCGGCCATCAGCTCCGGATCCTGAACAGCGGCGATGCCATGGCCGATCCGTTCGGCATGCAGCAGATGCAGGGCCTCGCGGATGGAGCCGGCCCCGGCCGCTTCCCCGGCATGGGCCACACGGTGAAAGCCGCTCTGCCCGGCTTCCGTAAAAACATCGGCATAGAGATGCGCCGGGTAGCGGGCCTCGTTTCCCCCCAGGCCGATGGCGACGATATGATCGCGGTACTTTTTGACATCCTTCAGCCGGCTGCCGGCGCTTTGATGGCCGTGATCCCGAACCAGATCGGCGATCAGGTCACAGCTGATGCCGAAATCCCATTCGGCGGCCAACTTGCCGGCAATGGTGGCCTCGATGATTTCCGGTGCCGCAAGGCCACTCTCGGCAAAATCCCAGGGTGAGAAAAAGGCTTCCACATGAACCACGTTTTGCTGCGAGAGGCTGGCCAGGGTCTGGTAGGTTGATTGTTCGAAATCCCGGGCCGAGCGGAAATAGCGGTTTTTCCAGAACCAGGTTTCAATAAAGTGGTCAAAGTCGCGCAGAATGAAGCGCTGCCGCAGGTCCTCAAGCGAGACGGGCGCTTGCCCGGGATCGTAATGCTGGATCTGCGCCAGCAAGAATTCCAGGGTAAAGGCGCCCTCGAGGTGGAGGTGCAGTTCCACCTTGGGCATGCGCGCAATGAGATCAGTGTTGTTCATAGCCATGGGCAGAGTCAGAATAGTTGACGAGTATACACCATCCGGTTATCAAACCGGCCCGAAGCCACCGGCCCTTTGCTCTTACCGCGGCGTGTCGATGGCAATGCCGTCCGCCTGCATTCTGGCGCGGATGACGGTTTCATCGATGCTTTGCGGCACAGGATAGAATTTCGCTTCCAACCCGGCCGTGGAGAGCACGTAATGCACCGATGCCAGCTGCAGCCCGAAACTGAGGTCGAGAATTTCCACCGGATGGCCCAGGCCGCCGGCTATATTGATGATTCCGCCCTGGGCCAGCAGATAAATATGGTGATGATTGGGCAGTTCATATTCCTCGATTTCCTCGCGCACCAGTTTTTTGGCGGGAATATGCTGTTCCAGCTCCGGCACATCGATCTCGAAATCAAAATGGCCGGCATTGGCCAGCATCGCGCCATCCTTCATCTTGACCATGTGTTCGTAGCGCAAGACAGAGCGCTCGCCGGTGGCGGTGATGAAATAATCCCCCAGTCCGGCGGCATCGGCGATCGGCATCACCCGGAATCCATCCATGCGCGCTTCCATAGCTTTCCATGGATTGATTTCGGTCACGATCACCTCCGCGCCGAGTCCGTTGGCGCGGATGGCCAGTCCTCTGCCGACCCAACCGTAGCCGATAATGACCACGACTTTGCCGGTAACGCTGAGATTCGTCAGGTGGGTGATCGCTGTCCATGTGGATTGCCCGGTGCCGTAGCGGTTATCGAACAAATACTTGGAGAGGGCGTCATTGATGCCGAGGACCGGGTAGCGCAGGGTACCCGCCTGGTCGAGCTTTTTGGCCCGGTTCACACCGGTGGTCGTTTCTTCGCAGATGCCCTTCAGGTTGATGGCGTATTGCGGATTTTCGTGCAGATACTCGCAGATATCCCCGCCATCATCCACGATGACATGCGGTTTTGCCGCCGTGATCGCTTTGATAAAGGAGTGATATTCCGCTTTCGCGGCGCCGTGCCGGGCAAAGACATGGACGCCGCTCTGAGCCAGGGCGGCGCAGACATCATCCTTGGTCGAGAGCGGGTTGCTACTGGTAATCCATACCTCGGCCCCAAGGCGGTGGAGCGTCTGGGCCAGATAGGCGGTTTTCGCTTCCAGATGAATGCAGATCGCAACCGTTTTGCCCTTGAATATGCCCTCGGGTGCGAACCTCCCCGCCATCTGGTTGACCACCTTCATCCATTTGGCCACCCAGTCAATTTTGATCTGTCCCAGGGGAGCCAGGGCGATATCCTGAACCTGATACTCCATCGTGCGAACTCCTATGCCAAATAAATAAAAAAAGGGGATAGTACTATCCCCTTTTGCCTGTCCCTTAGTCGATTTTTTGCGCCAATGAGGCCGGGCTGTCGCCCACATTATAGGTAGCGAGAATCGTCCCGTCGGTTTTGGCTTTGACAACCTGATCGTCGTCCCAGACACTGAGCCAGACATGATCTTCGGTGTCGACCAGAATCCCGGAACCGCCTTTGCCCAGCCACATACTGGCCGGCCCGTTCACCACCGCATAGCTGGAGGTATTATAGACCAGCGCACCCGCTCCCCACACCGAGAGGAAACCGAGATTCGCATCCGGAGCCAGCGCGATCATGCCCGGCGCACCGCCGATCTCCACGGTTTTCACGACCGTATCGGTGGCCGGATCGATCACACTGACCACTCCGGGTATGGCGCCATAATCACCCGTGCAGGAGACGTGCAGCTTGCCATCCTTGGCCACGGCGATCGACTGCGGATTGGTACCGACCGTGATGGTTCTGAGGGAATCGCCGGTCGCCGCATTGACCACCGTCACCGTGCCGGCCAGGTAGGGATTTCCCCAGCCGGCGTACCCGGTATTGGCAACATACACCTTCTTGTTGGCGATTTCAATGCCGGTCGCGCCGACACCGGCCTTGATGGTCTTTACTACCTTATTGGTGGTCATGTCCACGCGCAGGACTTCGTTCGACATCGAGCAGGCGACGTAGGCATACTGGTTGCTGTAAAAAACCATGTTCATCGGGTTCTTGCCGGTGCCAAGGTCGATGGGCGTCTTAGCCTCCCAGGTGCTGACGTCGAATTTCATGATGTTGTTGGAGCCGGAATTGACACAGTAGAGATAGCCATTGCGGTACACCAGCTGATTGGGCCAGGTGCCCACCGTCTGAACATTGTTATAGACCTTGTTTTCTTCCAGATCGATCACCGAGATGCTGGTGGCGGCAGAGTTAAGCACATAGATCGCTTTGGAGACTGCCGGCGTAACCGGTTTGGTCGGCTCATCCTCGCAGGCGGAAATCAGAAACAGGAACGCCGGCAGGATGAGCAAGAGAGCTGATAGCCGTTTCATAACTACTCCTTTTTAAGTTAGTTGACTATTGGTTTATTATCAGCTTTGCCGCGAAACGAACTTCACGTCCCGGCATAGGCATGTTTTTGATGGTGCGGTAATCCGCATTAAAAATATTGCGCACCTGCAGGGAAGTATTCAAACCCAGGCGGTTGATGTCCCAGGTATACGAACACCCCACGGTAGAGAGAGAGTAGGGTTCCAGTGAATTCTCCCAATAGTTCGTCTTGTCCGCATACCGCCGGCTGGTGAATTGAAACTGATAATTCACAGAAAAATCATGGATGGTAACATCGGAAAAGAGGTTCAGGGTATGTTTGGGACGATACACCAGGAGTTTGTTTTTTTCCAGGGCATTACCCGAGAGGTTACGCGCGTCCAGATAGGTGTAATTGCCGCTCAGCTGCCAGTATTTCTGCAGCGGTTTGAAGGCCACCGAGTTCTCCACCCCGCGGATCAGCGACCGGTCCACATTATCGGGCATCCACAGCGCCTGATCATTTTGCGCCCAGATGATCAGGTCCACCATGCGATTCTGAAAATAGGTGGACTCGAGCGAGATGCCGTTTAGAAGCGGAATCTGCAGCCGGAGGCCGCTGTCCCAATCATAACCGTGTTCCGGTTTCAAGGCGCTGTTGCCCTTGGTCCAGGCATCTTCCGGCCAGTAGAGGTCATTGAAGGTCGGTGCACGGTAGCTGTATCCGATATTCCCCTTGATGGAGGTCTTCCAGTTTTCGCCAAAATTGATCACCACGCCGGTTTTGGGTGAAAAATTATCCGAATAATCCGAATTTTTGTCGTAGCGCAGGGATGGCACCACCACCACCGACTTGAGCCAGCGCCGGTCGATGCGGAAGGTGGTCTGATTCAATAAAAACACATAATAATTCAAGCGCTCCCTGTCGGTACCCGATTCATAATCGGTCATATAATCGATACGGAATCCAAGGCCGTAGGTCAGGGAGCAATTGGTTTTAAGAATGCTTTCCATCTGCAGCTCCGAACCGGCGGTTTTGGCCCGGAATTCCGACCGTATCGGCGTCAGGCTTTCGTCATTTTTGTACTTGTTCCAGTTGTCATAATAATACGTCTGGAAGCGCAGGTCATTCAGATAATTGAATACCTTGCTGGTGAACAGCAGGTTGAACAGGCGATTGCTGTCCCATTGACGGGCATGGTAATAATAGGGTTCGATCGTGCCCGGCGCTCCCCGCTCGGCATCATACCATTTAAAGCTTAGATCAAGTTTGCGGTTGGATTCGACACGGCCGAAATTGCGGACGACTTTGGCATAGAAATCCTTGGAAAAGACATCCGCATTTTTCCGGGTCCGGGATTGCCCATAGTTATCCTGGTACGGGAAATCGCCCTGGGAGGAGAGGATATCGACGGAGGACTGCACCTGCCACTGGTTGTACAGATACTTGAAAAAGGACTCTAGAGCATAGGTCTGGAAGGAGGCACTGGTCATTTTGACCGATCCTGAGGCGCCGGATTTGCTGTGGCTGCCATCATCGGTGATCAGATTGATGACGCCGCCGACGGCATCTGCGCCGTACAGGGCCGAATTTCCGCCGCGCACCACCTCAATCTGCTTGATGCCTTCCAGCGGGATCTGCCCGAGATCGACCTGGCCGGTCTGGGGGTTGTTGATGCGCTGTCCGTCGAGCAGCACCAGCACCTGTTCGGAGCTGGAGCCGCGCAGGGAGACGGTCTTCATGCCGGCCAGGCCGCCGTAATCCTTGATGGTGATGCCCTGGGTGCTTTGCAGTGCCTCGGCCGCATTGCTGGATAAGCGGGCTTCCATCTCTTTGGCATTGACGATATTCACGGAGGCCGGGACCTCCGAAGAAAGGGAGACGCCGCGGGTTGCCGTTACCGTGATCGGATCACTAAAATGGAACAGCGTCGGTTTCAGTTTGATCTGCAGTGTCAGCGTCGCACCCTCATTCACCCGAACAATTCTCGAATCGTCGAGATATCCCACATATTCGACCACCAGGATATACTCGCCGGCCGGAATCTGATCGATCAAAAAATTACCCTGTTTGTCGGTCACACAGCCCACATGGGTATTTTTCAGATAGACATTGGCCGCGGGCAGAGGCTCGTTCGTGGCCTCATTGGAGACAGTTCCCTTTATTTGCCCGGTGCCGGCCAGTACCGCAGCCGGCAGGGCAATAAGCAAAGCGAACAGCAGGGGTGGTATTTTGATTTTAATCATATCGCTTTATTTTAAAAATTTGCACCCAATGAAATCTTGTACATCCGCCCGGGTTCAGCGGTGCCCAGGACCTGCATAAAGCTTTCATCCGTCAGGTTGCTCATTTCAAAGACGCTCACCCATTGCAGGTTGCTGAAGGCAAACTTGTAGGTGAGATTGGTATCGACGGTATGGTAGGCCGGCAGCCAGTTGGTGTTGGCCGCATTGGTAAAACGCAGCCCTTTATAATGATAGATGGCATTCCATTCCATCTTCCAGATCCGCAGCGTGCCGGTGAGATCCAGTTTGTTTTTGGGACGGTAGATGATATAGCGGTTATGGCGGCTGGGATCCGGCCCTTTGTCCAGGGCTTTCATGTAGGTGTATTCGGAATTCAATGAAATCATGCGGTTGAGGAGATCCAGATTCACGGAGGTTTCAATGCCGTAGGTATTCGATTTCGAGATATTTTTCGGCGTCCAGAGATTGTTCAAGGCCGGATCCTGTTCCCAGAGAATCAGGTTATTGATATCATTCCTGAAGTAATTGGCCGCAAGGGACAAGGCTTTGTAACCGGAGGAGATCCCGACATCATAGTTAAAGCCGTCTTCCGGAACCAGATCCGGATTGCCGACGGCAAAGGCATCCTGCGGCCAGTACAGGTCATTAAAGGAAGGCGCTTTGTACGACTGGGCGACGTGCCCGGTCAGGGCGACAGAAACCTCGCCTTTATGGGAGAACGACGCACTGAACCTCGGACTGGTGGCAGAACGAAAATCCGTCGGCGCATCATAGCGTGCCGCAATGGAGGCTTCAAGAGAGGTCAGATAAAGCCATGCCGGAAGTTCGGTATGACCGGTCAAGGCAATATGCCCGCTGTTGGTGTTACGATGCTTTTTGCCGACATCGGTGCTTTTGATGCGATCATTGCGGAAGGAATAACCGTAGTCCAAAGAAAGGTTCGCACCGAGCGAACCGGACTGCGATAACTCGAGTCCCAGCGCGTAATTATTGTGATCGCTGTGCACGGCGCCGCCAAAGGCATCCGGATTATCGAACTTGGTCTCCAGATCGAGGAAATAGCTTTGCGCCTTGAGTGAATAGTCCTTGAAGGTTTTCTTGTTGTCATAGGTCAGGTTATAGGACCGGTTGTCCATGCGCAACCGGGCATTGGGGGTGAGATTATCGATCATGCCGGGGGTGCCGTTATCCGCATAATACCAGTTCGCCGAGGTGCTGAGCTGCTGATTCTGATCGAGACTGTAGCCGACTTTACCGAAGACGTTATGGGAGGACTGTTTATTGTTGATCAGGGTTTGCTTGACGCCATAATAATCGTTATAGGTAAAATCGCCATCCCAGGTCTCGCGCTGGTACGAGACAAAGGAATTGAGACTCTTCTTGCCATACGACTCGGTAACATTATAGATTTGCCGGTTGTAGGAGCCGAAGGATCCTTTGGCGCTGAGGTTCAAGGCCTTGGGATTATCCTGCTGGCCTTTGGTGGTGATCAGAATCACGCCGCCCACAGCATCGGCGCCATATTGGGCGGAGCGCCCGCCGCGCAGCAGTTCGATTTTTTCGACATTCTGAATCGGCAAGGAGGCGATATTCACGCTGGTTGTGCCCGGGGTGTTCAACCGCTGCCCATCCATGATAACAACCACCTTGGAGGCGCTGACATCCCGCAGCGAGATCTCGCCCTCGGAATTGATGTAAACGCCGGAAATGGTCTGCAGCGCATCGCCGACATTCTCGCAGTTGTTCTTGATAAAATCTTCCTGCGTCAGTGCAACTTCTGATGTTGATTTTTCTTTCTCTTTCGCATCCTGACTCCAGGCATTGCTGAGGATTGCCGACATGATCAGGATCCCGAACCAAAGGCAGAAGGATTTGCGAATCATAGGTACTCCTTACCTGTAATGAGGTGATAAAGCTTCCCGGCATACCAGTCAAAATCAATGTTATTGGTCGCACTCAACAGCTCAATCCAGTCGCCGGGGAACGCGTCAATTCCCTTGATCGCGCCGCACATGCCACCGGTGATGGCGCCGATGGTATCACAGTCTCCCCCCAGATTGGCGGCCGCAATCACACCCTGCACAGGATCACCGTCCACAAGCCGGGTCAAGGCCAGACAGGTCGGAACGGTCTCCGATATTTGCACACCGGCCCCGATAACCCGGTAGAGCTTGCTCATGGCTTCAGCGCGATCTTGCGCCCGGGTGACAATATCCAGCGCGAGAGTAGCCCGGTCATGAATGGAGGCGCTGTACCAGGTATTCCCCAGCTTCATCGCCGGTTCGATAATCTCGATGGAGCTTTTTATCAGGCTGTCCACATCCTGTTCGCCTTGCAACGCCAGGCCTATGGCCATGGCCACCGCGGCGGCGCCGGCGATGGCAATATTGGTGTTATGCGTCGGGATGCAGGCCCGGCTGACCAGATCCAGGGTCTTATCCCGGTTTCCGCAACCCAGGAGTCCGACCGGAGCGATGCGCATCACCGCGCCGTTGGTATCTCCGGCCCGTCCCGCCTCATAGATCGATTTTCCGGACTTGATGGCATGCAAGGCCCTGAGCGAGCTGGGGCCGACCGCCATGGAGTCAAAGGCCCGGATTTCCTCCCCCCAGCGGATCAGGCGCTGCGCGATATCTTGCGGATCGATATCGCCATTGGCGATGATCGAGTCCGCAATCAACAGGGTCTGCTGGGTATCGTCGGTTACCGCGCCGGCGGCCATTCCGTGATGGAGGAGGTGGCCGTCAGGCGCGGGCAGAAAGGTGTCAATATGGCCGAAGGTGTTTTGGATCGTTTCCGGGCTCATCATGGATGAGGGCATGCCCATGGCGTCACCGGCGGCGACTCCGACCAGGCATCCCTTGATCCGTTTTTCAAGCACATCAGAAAGCATAGATGCGGTCTCAGTTAGGTAGGCTCATTTTTCCCAGCAGGGTGACCGGGGCGTGAATTATCCCGGACAGCTTTTCAACAATGCTGTTCCGGCAAGAAGCAATAACGCAGGTGGAAGGGCCCGCTGATTTCTGAAAACTCAATGGGCATTGCGCATCCGGCACAAGGATCAGCCCGGCGTCCTGGGCCATAGCGTTGGCCTCATGACCGATGCCGTGGCTGCCCACCGGGAGAATATCATGGACGCCGTCGACCCCCAGAACCATTTTAAGATCGCTTTGCTGGATCATTTCGGGATCATCCGACCGGACGCGATCATCGGGTGCGGATTTGGGCAATCCCAAACACACGACCCGGTCCTCCGGCTGTGACGATCCCGGCCGGAACTCATTGGCCTGAACCAATCCGATGATGGTGGTCCCTACACCGGTCATCCTGGTCGGCACATTATCCTCCGTGCTGCCCGAGAGAGGAAAGTTCTCGTCGAAACCGGCCGATTTCAGCTCATCCCGTATGCCCTGGACGATCTCAGCGCCGACCCCTTCCATCTTCATGGTCAGCATGTCATAAGCGGCCAGGGGAATCGCGCCCGAACAGAGGATTTCCAGCAGCGGCACGCGAATGGCAAGCCGGCCCAATTCATAAGCCGGGCAAAAAACGGTATCCACCTCCATCGGCCCGATACCTCCATCCGAGTCTACCGCAACAATCAATGAATAGCGCTGATCCAGGTGAATTCGGGTCAAATCCCTGACCGAATGAATCCGGCTGGAATCTGACCTCCGGGATTTCAGCAGTAAATAAAGATTATCCAGATTAAAAGAGGACGCACGGGCTTGCATCACTTTAACTCCGGCGATAATTCAATGTAAAATTTTCCGGTGTCGCCCCGGAGGATGGTTTTTACAAATTCCAGAATTTCACCTGAAGCAATCCGGGTTATCCGTTCCAGCAGGAAAACCGCATCGCCTTCCTTGATGCTCAGGTGGCTGGCTTCATATTCCGTAGCCTTCACCGCCTGCAAGGTTTCCTGAGCATCCTTGATGGCCAAACCATAGTCCTTCTTGATCGTCTCAAACAGCGATTCTTCTTCAAAGTTCTTTTTGATCAGACCCGGAACCAGGCTCATCGGCAGGTAGGAGGTCTGCAGCGAGATCGGGACGCTGTCCACATAGCGGATGCGCTGGATACTGTAAAATTTGGTATCGCTGGCCGTTTGCAGCATTCTGGAAATGAGGCTGTGCGCCTGGATTTCCTCCGCGCAGATCAGTTTGCTATGCACTTTTTTATTCAGGCCGAGCATTTCAGCGGAGAAACTGAACGCCGCAACCACGCTGTAGGTGATCGTTTTGTTGGCAACAAAGGTGCCTTTGCCCTGAATTCTCCGCGCCATGCCGCGGTCAACCAGGTGCTGCAACGCACGCTGGGCGGTCGCACGGCTGATGCCCAGCGAATCCTTTAATTCATTTTCCGAAGGAAGCTTTTCATCCGGCTTGTAGACCCCCTGTTCGATGAGGTTTTCCAGAACTTCCTGCAGCTGATAGTAGTACGGAATGATGCTGGACTTGTCCAGGTTGAAAAGAGACTCATGCATGGTGTTCCGCTTCAGTTTATGCCGTAGGTAATGGTCCGGTGTACCCGGCGTTCCCGGTCATCCCGAAAACTGACAAAAACATTCAACGTGATGCTCTTCAGGGTATACCTGTTTTCCGGCCGGAGATCAGCCTCCCAAACCGGTTTGCTCTTATCCAACTTGCCGACATTCGAGTAATTGGCCCAGCCCATGCCAAGGCCGGGTTTCAATTCCAGCTTGGCGCGGCCATCCAACGGCACTGGCCCGGCATTCCATCGGGCCGCCGCGATCAGGGTCGTATCGTATTCAATCACAATGCTGATGGGAACATCAATCGGATTCGCTATCGACTCCAGTCCGATGCCATGCAGGGAGGTGAGC
Source organism: bacterium (assembly GCA_035353815.1). Lineage (GTDB taxonomy): Bacteria > Zhuqueibacterota > Zhuqueibacteria > Residuimicrobiales > Residuimicrobiaceae > JAKPUX01. Next base: position 46,871 of record DAOQAG010000021.1, on the reverse strand, counting down.
TTGTCGCCATTCCGGTCAAATAACTTGCCCTGGCGCAAGACAATATTTTCATCCTGCCACAAACCATCCAGCATGCATTCAACGGCCTGGATCCGGTCCATACTTCTTCGAGAAGGAACCGCTATCACGCTGTCCGATCGAACGGATCGGAGGAGGAACCGGGGGGGCGTCTTTTGGGAGAGCGTCATGAGCCCGTAGACGAAGGTGCCCCCGCTGTTGGGATCGGTATCATTGATCACTCCGCCGGTAGAACCCATCACATAATAGTGGATGCCATCCAGTATACCCTCATCCTGGGAATAGTGGTAATGGCCGGCGATGACCGCCTTGACCGGATATCGCCGCAACAGTTCATGAATCCTGTACCAATTGGACCAGACATACCAATGCGGATGGTGGAGGATGACAATGATGCCTTTAGCATGTTGATGGGTATCCAGCTCCCTTTCCAGCCACTTCATCTGGCGGTCTGATATGGAATTCAGGAAAATGGAGCCCCAGCGCGGGTCGGTGTGGAGGTTTTCAAGACTGTAGAGAAAAATGAAGTGATACCCCTTGATGGAGACCCCATAATAAGGCAACGAATCGACCGGGAGTCCCTGCAGACGCGCCAGCTGGAGCGCCCACTTTTCGCGCGAACGATCGCCGGAGAGGGGTTGATACTCGGGTGGCACGACGTCATGATCGCCGAAGGCCAGGAACCATGGCCGCTTCACCTGGTCCATAATCGAGGCCGCCGTGCGCCAGTTTTTCTGATATGCCTCGTAGGAATCTATATTGCGGATGCTCTCCAGCATATCACCGACCTGAACCACGACATCCGGCTGTTGCTGTTGCAGGCGCAGAACCGCCTTGTCCATCACCGCATAGGCGGAATCCGCATTAACCGCGCCGAACTGATCGCCGATCAAGCCGACCTTGACCGGAGCATCACAGGAGATCCAGACGCTGGAAAGGAGCAGCAGCACCAGGAACAGGGGCGACCGTCGCCTATCAGCAAGGAGTAATCGCGCTGTTGTTCTCATTTCTTGTGCATTTGACCGGTTGTCCATACAACTACCTTGCAGAACTCGAATTTTCATGTCCAGAGAACATGAACAAACAGGCTATTACGTTATACAGATATGGTTAAAACAGGTCGGGGAGGGATATCCGCTGAAATCCGGATGTCAGATCGTTGGGGACAGTATACCATACAAGAGTTTGCGTTCATTGAAAGGATCCCGCATTCCAGCAAATCATAATTCAACTCTGGACAAGGCGTCATGCCAATCGTTAACACAGTATATGGGAAATTAAGGAAATCTGCAAGTGGAAAGTGAACTATTTTATTCAATCCGGCGCTGTCCCCCCAGCCCGCGCTCACTCGTAGCGTAGCGCATCGATAGGATGGAGACCGGCAGCCCCCCAATCTCGCGCCCACCCCAGCCCGCGCTCACTCGTAGCGCAGCGCATCGATGGGATGGAGACCGGCAGCCCCCCAATCTCGCGCCCACCCCAGCCCGCGCTCACTCGTAGCGCAGCGCATCGATGGGATGGAGACCGGCAGCCCCCCAATCTCGCGCCCACCCCAGCCCGCGCTCACTCG
>DAOQAG010000021.1:42724-45183 GCA_035353815.1 bacterium | reverse complement strand
CCCCCAATCTCGCGCCCACCCCAGCCCGCGCTCACTCGTAGCGCAGCGCATCGATAGGATGGAGACCGGCAGCCCCCCAATCTCGCGCCCACCCCAGCCCGCGCTCACTCGTAGCGCAGCGCATCGATGGGATGGAGACCGGCAGCCTTGCGCGCGGGATAAAAGCCGAAAAAGACCCCCACGGCGGCCGAAAAGAGGACTGAAATGAAAACAATCTCCGGGCTGATCACGGTATAGTAGGAAGTGAATTGATTGAGCAGCATGCAGATAATGACCGACAGCAGGATGCCGATCAGGCCGCCGCTCAGGCTCAGCACGACCGCTTCGGAGAGAAACTGGGTGAGAATGTCGCTGCTGCGTGCACCCACCGACATGCGGATGCCGATCTCCCGGGTGCGTTCGGTCACCGAGACCAGCATAATGTTCATAATGCCGATCCCGCCGACGATCAGCGAGACGCCGGCCACCGCCGCGAGCAGCATGGTCATGACCTTCGATGCCGCGGAGGCCGCCTCGGTGATCTCCGCCTGGGTGCGGACGACGAAATCATCCTCTTCGCCCGGCTCGATATGGTGCGCCGTCCGCAGCACCGCCGCCATCTCGGCCTGGGCCTGGGCTACCACGGCGCCCGATTTGGCGCTGGCGTTGATCATGTTGATATTTTGCCCGCCCCGCAGCCGGTAGAGCACCGTCGTGGCCGGCGCGAGAATGACATCATCCTGATCCGCCCCGGCGGCCGACTGGCCTTTGCTGCGCAGCACCCCGATCACGGTGAAGGGGGTGTTGCGGATGCGAACCTTCTGGCCGACCGGATCCTGGTCGCCATAGAGCGCCTCGGCGACGGTATTGCCGAGCAGGCAGACCTTGCGGCGCGAGCGGTCGTCGCGGTCGCTGAAAAAATCGCCCGACTTGATCTGCCAGTTGCGGATGGTGAAATAATCCGGGGTTACCCCGAAGACGGTGGTGCTCCAGTTCTTGCCACCACCGATGATCTGACCTCCCGAGGTGACCACCGGAGAGACCGCGGCGACATACTGGGCGCTCTGGCGGATCTTCTCGACATCGTCGAAGGTGAAGCGGTTGAAACTGCCGGCACCGCGGCTGACTCCGCCCATGCGGCTGGAGGCGGGAAAGGCGATGATCAGGTCCGTCCCGAGCATGTTCATCGTCCGGGCGATCTGGGCCTGCGAGCCCTCGCCGATGGCCACCATGATGATTACCGCGCTGACGCCGATGATGATGCCCAGGGAGGTCAGGAGGCTGCGCATGCGGTTTTTCGTCAGGCTGCGCAGGGCGGTGCGGATCAGATTTCTCAGCTGCAGCATGGGTTACTCCTCCTCCGGGATGGCAGGCGCCAGGCGCAGGGCCTCGAGTTCGCCCGCAGCATCGCGGGGCGCCGTCTGGAGCGCGTCGTGGCGGATGAGGCCGTCCTGCATCTCGACGACGCGATGCGCATGCGCGGCGATGTCCGCCTCATGCGTCACCAGGATGATAGTGATGCCGCGGCGGTTGAGCTCCTGAAAGACCGCCATGACCTCGATGGAGGTCCGGCTGTCGAGGTTGCCGGTCGGCTCGTCGGCGAGGAGGATGGCCGGCTGGTTCACCAGGGCGCGGGCGATGGCGACGCGCTGCTGCTGACCGCCGGAGAGCTGGTTGGGTTCATGATGAATGCGGTCGCCCAGTCCGACCATCTCGAGCGCGTCGAGGGCGGCCTGGCGGGGATCGGGGATGCGATGGTTGCGGTCGTAGAGGAGGGGCAGCTCGACGTTCTCGATAGCCGAGGTACGCGGCAGCAGGTTGAAGCCCTGAAAGACGAAGCCGATATTCTGGTTGCGGATGTCTGCATAGGCATTGCGGCCGAGTTCGCTGATCCGCGTGCCGTTAAGATAGTACTCTCCGGAACTGGGGGCATCGAGGCAGCCGAGGAGATTCATGAGCGTGGATTTGCCCGAGCCGGAGGCGCCCATGATCGCCAGGAATTCGCCCTGGTTGATGACGAGATCGACACCACGCAGGGCGTGCACGGCGATATCGCCGATCTGGTAGGTTTTTTTCAGATGCCGGGTTTCAATGACCGTCTGCATGCCTTTCCTCGCTGTCCGCTTGATCCAGGCGTCCCTCTAGAAGGGCCGTCCGCCCATGCCCGGTCCCATGGCGGGCGTTCTGGTCGTCTGCACCCGGCTCTTGTTTTCGCCGCTCTCCACCAGGCCGCTGATGACCTTCATGCCCTCCTTGATGCGCCGGCCCCGCACGATTTCGGTCGATTTGCCGTCGCTGGCGCCGGTCTGGATCATGGCCATGGAGAGATTGCCCTTCTCATCGAGAAAATAGAGCCGGCCCATGTCTTTGGGCATGGACCCGTTGCGCGTGAATCCGCCGCCGGGCATCCCCGGAGCGCCGTTTTCTTGCGCAAAACCGCCGGACCTGCCGGTTCCGCCGCCTTGACTGCGAGCGCTGCC
>DAOQAG010000021.1:39299-42624 GCA_035353815.1 bacterium | reverse complement strand
GCGCTGCCACCCGCTGCGTTGCCACCTCCCTCATTCCAGCGCATGCGGCCGCGCAGCGAGTCGGGCATGCCGGCGGCGGCCGCCTCGCGGTTTTTACGGATCTGCTGCAGCATGGCCTCGGTGGGCTTGAAATTGAGCGCGGCATTGGGCACCAGCAGCACATCCTGGCGGTCCTGGACGATAAAGTCGAGAGTGGCGGTCATCCCCGGCAGCAGGAGATTATCGACATTATCGGCATCGATGACCACGGTATAGTTGACCACATTCTGCACCGTCTCGGGCTGCAAACGGATCTGCCGGACGCTTCCGGTGAAGGTCTTGTCCGCGTAGGCGGGCACCTGGAACTGCACCGTCTGGCCGTCGCGGATCGAGCCGATATCGCTCTCGTCGACGGCGGCGTGGATCTCCATCTTGGTGAGATTCCCGGCGATGATGAAAAGCACCGGCGCCTGCAGGCTGGCGGCGACCGTCTGTCCCGCCTCGACATTGCGGCTGATCACCGTGCCGTCGATGGGCGAGCGGATCACCGCGAACTTTAAATTGCGCTCGGCGCGGACGAGGTTGGCCTGGGCGGATTTGAGATTGGCAACCTGGGCGGCGTAGTTGACCTTGTAGGGCAGATACTCCGCCTCCGAGATCAGCTTCTTCTCAAAGACCGTCTGATTGCGTTCGAAATCCGCCCGGGCCTGTTCCAACTGGGCGCTGACCTTCTCCAGATTGGCCTGCGCATCGAGCACGGCCGCCTTGAGAAGGACGGTATCCAGCACCGCGAGGAGCTGTCCCTTGTGGACCACCTGATTGAAATCGGTGTAGAGGCGGTCGATGGTCCCACTCACCTGGGTGCCCACCTCAACCTTGCTGACCGGCGCGATGGTCCCGGTGCTGCTGATGGTATTCTGGACATTGCCGCGCGTGATCTCAACGAATTGGTATTCGGTCTTGCCGTTGGTGTGCCGGCGCGACAGGATCGCCGCCAGAGCACCCAGGACCACCAGCAGCGTGATGAGGAGGAGCATTTTTTTCTGCTTCATGGAAATTTCCCGTTCAGGAATCCGTTATGGACAGCACCCCGCGGCGGGGCTATTTGGCGGGTGGAGGATTGTCAGGGCCATGTCCGCCGCCCTGACGCCGTTTGGCGCGTTCCTCGAGCATCTTTTTATATTCCACCTTTTGTGCGTCATTTAGCACGGCGAGGATCTTGTCGTCATACTTTTTGCGGAGGGCCTGCATTTTCTCCCGCATGGCCTCATGGTCACCCTGATTCTGCTCCCGGATCGTCTGCATCTCTTTCTGCTGATCGGTAAGAATCGTTTTAATGCTCTTGCTCTGCTCGGCGGTCAGTTTGAGATCCTGTTCGAGCCGCTTGAGCTGTTCATCCACGCTCCAACGCGGCGGTTGCGCCAGCGCAGCCACGGCGGCAAGCAAGAGCACGGCGGATCCAAGCATCAGGCTTGCGGTCCAATGGTTTCTTTTCATACGCTTCCTCTCTTTCTCGAATGGCCGGCCCGCCGGATGCGGGCCGAGTGTCCTCCCCCCCCGTGACATCGAGTATGGTTCGTCAATCAATATAACGCGGCACGGGAAAATATGTTCTTGAGAAAAATCAGGAGGGAGAGGATTAAGCCGATTCTGAAGGGATAGAGGGAGGCGGAAGGTCACCACGCCCTTTCGCCGAGGAGATTCCCGGCGGGGGCGTAGTTGCAGACGATGATCACCTCCCCGTTGCACAGGGCCTGGCCGCACCCGACCTCTTTGGTCGCTTTCCAGACGAGCTGGGTATAATGGCCGAACTCATGATAGTTGGCCTCGTCGATGGTCTGGCCGTTATACTGCCGTTTTTCACTGATCCACGAGTCCACGGCCTCCGCTGCACCGTAATAGCCGGCCGTGCCCATAAAGAGGTTTTCGCCATGCTTCTGCTTCCAGGGCCCGCTTTCGGGACGGTGTTCGAAGCTGCAGCCTGCGGCTGCGAGATGGTCCGCCCACTCCTGCGCGTAGCGGGCGAGATCCTGCGACCAGTTCAGGGGATGGGCACCCACGGCTGCCCGGGCCTGATTGTGGAGCAGGAGTATCTTTTCCGCTTCCGGGCGGGAAAAAGCCGAGCCGGTCGCGGCAGGCTGTGCGGTCTCGGCCGGTTTTTTGCTCGAGATCCCTTCGCCCGCCGCACCCGCCGCGCTCGCCGCGCCCGCCGCTCGCGCTGCGATGGCCCCGGCCGCCTCCCGGAGCGCCGCAGCAGGAAGCCGGGATTCGCGGAGCATCCATAAGAGCAGGGCCAGCAGGCCGGCTGCCACAATGGCTTTTTTCATGGCAAGCTCCCTGGATTTATTCACCCGGCAAGGCCCGGATCGACTGCAGGATCGCCCGGGCGATCGACTCGCGTTTGGGGGCATCCGCGCCGTCGCCGGGCATGTCGATATTAAGGGCGAAGAAGACGGCGCCGTCCGGCCGTTCGACCCAGCCGACCCACCAGCCCACCTTCTCCTCAACCCGGGCGCTCCAGCCGGTCTTGGCGCGCAGGATCCACTCCCTCCCGGCCGCGTTGATCAGAACATCCTTGACAAGGCGCTGATGCTCGACCTTGAAGGGCAGGGTGTTGCGGTAGAGGCGCTGCAGGAACTCCACCTCCTCGTGGGCCGTGATCTGCAGCGAACCGTCCAGCCAGAAAGTATCGACCGGGCCGCCGATCGCGGCATTGCCATAGCCAATCCGCTGGAGGTATTCGCGCTCGTGTTCCATGCCGATCTCACGCGCGAACTCCTGATAGAGCCAGACTGTCGAGTTGCGCATCGAGGAGCGCAGGGTCTGGTCCTGGTTCCAGGAGGGGATCGCATACTCAGTGCTGTCCCAAGGGAAGATCTGGAACTCGTCGCGCACTACGCCGGCGTCGAGGGCGAAGAGCGCATGGGGGATCTTGAAGGTGGAGGCAGGGACGAAACGCTTGCTTGCCCGCGCCTCGTCAAAGACCCAGTGCGCGTTGGTGCGCTCGTCAATGATGACGATCGTCCCCCGAACCCCGGCATCCGTGAAAAAATGAACCCAGTCGGGGCGCTCCTGCCATACGGTTTGGGCGAAAAGGGCGGTTCCGAGCCCTGAAAAAGCGAACAGCAGCAACATCCTGTGATACATCCCGCCTCCACATTCAAAAGGTTCCATTCCAGCAGGGCAGCCCCGAAATCTGGTGCCCACCTGATGCCGTGCGCAGAGTAGCCCCGAAATCTGGTGCCCACCCGATGCCGTGCGCAGGGTAGCCCCGAAATCTGGTGCCCACCCGATGCCGTGCGCAGGGTAGCCCCGAAATCTGGTGCCCACCCGATGCCGTGCGCAG
>DAOQAG010000021.1:0-39199 GCA_035353815.1 bacterium | reverse complement strand
TGCCGTGCGCAGGGTAGCCCCGAAATCTGGTGCCCACCTGATGCCGTGCGCAGGGTAGCCCCGAAATCTGGTGCCCACCCGATGCCGTGCGCAGGGTAGCCCCGAAATCTGGTGCCCACCTGATGCCGTGCGCAGGGCAGCCCCGAAATCTGGTGCCCACCTGATGCCGTGCGCAGAGTAGCCCCGAAATCTGGTGCCCACCCGATGCCGTGCGCCGCGCACCCCAATCCCTCCGTACTGTTGCCACCCTCCTGAGGGCCGGTGCCTTGGCCAACGAGGCAACCGTTCATAAAAACTCTTTCCCGCCCGCAGCCCTCTTGTTATGAATTGATTCCATCCGGATGGGACTCAGATTTTGAGGGTTGAATTGATTCCATCCGGATGGGACTCAGATTTTGAGGGTTGAATTGATTCCGTCCGGGTGGGACTCAGATTTTGAGGGTTGAATTGATTCCATCCGGGTGGGACTCAGATTTTGAGGGATAGCAGGGGTCTATCCCGGATATGTTACTCTTTTCGCAGTTCTCATGCAATCTTTTTCTGCACCGGCTGCGGCCATCAAGATCATTGACTTTGATGCGGCGATTGGCTAATATTAACGGAGTCTGAATTTCCCATAAGCGGAGAGCACGATGGATGCGAAACACCTGGATTGGCTGGAGGGGATTGCGGGGGCGGTTGTGGTTTGCGACGCGAACGGGACCATCGTCTATATGAATCAGAAGGCGAAAGATAATTTTGCCGATGAAGGTGGCGCCGCCCTTCTCGGGAGCAGCCTCCTCAACTGCCATCCCGAGCCCTCCCGCAGCAAGGTCCGGGAGATGCTGGCGCAGCAGCAAGGCAACGTCTATTCCATCGAGAAGCGGGGCATCAAAAAGCTGATCTGGCAGAAGCCCTGGTACCGCGATGGTGCTTTCGCAGGCCTGGTCGAATTCTCCCTCGAGGTGCCGTGGGAGATGCCGCATTTTGTCCGCTGACAGCAACAACCCAACAGGGCAGGAATGACGTGAAAGAACCGGATCCCCTCCCCATTCCCATCGACGGGGCCCTCGACCTCCACACCTTCGCGCCGCGCGAGGTCAAGGAGCTTGTCCCCGAGTACCTCACCGCCTGCCGCGAGCAGGGGATCCTCGAAGTGCGCCTTATCCACGGCAAGGGGACGGGGGCACTGCGTGAAACGGTTCATGCCGTTTTACGGCGGCTGCCCTGGGTACGCCACTTCCAGCTCGCCGGCGAGGAGCGCGGGGGCTGGGGCGCCACCATCGTCGTGCTGGCGCCGCTTGAAGCGTCTGACTAACCCATGAACAACAGGAGTGCTGTGATGAAATGGATAGGAACACTGAGTCTGCTCGTGCTCCTGGTACTGGCGAGCGGGTGCAAGGACAAGTCGCCGACCAAGCCTGATCCCGGCGATACCCCAACCAAGAGCTGGAAGCGCGGGATCGCCTTCAACCTGGCCTCGTCCGCCGATTTCGCCGCTCTGGCGCCGGGCGTGAGCTGGTGGTACAACTGGGCGATCGCGCCCGCCAGCAGCACCCCGACTGATTACGAAACCGCTTATGAGATGGATTTCATTCCGATGCTCTGGGGCGGCAACACCTCGGCGGCGGACATCACGCGGGTCAAGGCCTTCATCCTCAGCCACTCCCGGGTGAAATATCTTCTGGTCATGAACGAACCCAACCTGACGGGCCAAGCCAACCGCACGCCCGGACAGGCGGCAGCCGACTGGATCCGCTACGAACAGGTGGTCCGGGAGCTCGCCGATCTCGGCCGGACCGTTCTGCTGGTAGGTCCGGCCATGACCTGGGGGACCATGGCCGATTACTCCGATCCGGTGAAATGGCTCGATGACTTTTACGCCGCCTACAAGGCCGACAACAGCGGCCGGGAGCCGCAGATCGATTATCTCGCCTTCCACTGGTATGATTACGGCCTGGCTGCCCAACTGGACCGCCTGAAAAAATACAACAAAAAGATCTGGATCACTGAAATGGCCAACTGGAACAGCCAGATCAACTCCTATGCCAAACAAAAACAGCAGATGACCGAAATGGTGACGATTTGTGAAAATCGGTCGGATGTCTTCCGCTACGCCTGGTTCTATGGCCGCGGCGGTTTTCCGGACACCCATTTCACCTACCTGCTGACCGCCAACGATGGCGAGTTGTCCGAACTCGGGCAGCTTTACCTTGAGCTGCCTTTCTAACCGTGCTGCACCCGCCGGGAGCGGATGCGTGAGCGGAAACGGGCCGGGAAAGGGACCTTGAGCCGAAGCGGATGCACGAACTAGTACAGACCGGGCGAGGGGCCCGAAACCGGGGCAGCATCCCCGCATTGAGAGCGGGCGGACGCTGCAGCTGCAGATTATAATCGTGAAAGGAAGACATCAACAATGGAACTGACACGCCGTGAATTCATCAACACCGCGGCCCTCTCCGGGGCCGGGATTCTGCTCGCGGGGGCGGGTGCGCTGCAAGCTCAAAATAAGAGCCGGAAAAAATATGCGCTGGTCGGCACCGGCTCGCGCTCCGGAATGTATCAGGAGGCTATCCTCAAGACCTATGCGGAATACCGGGAGATGGTCGGCTATTGCGACCGCAACCACGGCCGACTGCAGCAAGCACAGCGCTATGCCCGTTCGCTCGGCCGGCCGGAGCCACCCATCTACGATGCCGGCGAATTCGACCGCATGATCAGCGAAACCCAGCCTGATATTGTCATTGTCACCACGGTCGATGGCTTCCATCACCAGTATATTGTCCGCGCCATGGAGCGGGGATGCGATGTCCTCACCGAAAAGCCGCTGACGACGAACGCAGAGAAATGCCGCAGCATCCTCAAGGCCGTCGAGCGAACCGGCAGAAAATGCACGGTCGCCTTCAATTACCGCTACTCGCCGGCGCGCACCCAGGTCAAGGATTTGCTCATGTCCGGGGTTATCGGTGATGTGCTTTCGGTGGACTTTCATTGGATGCTCAACACCCGGCACGGCACCGACTATTTCCGCCGCTGGCACAGCCAGAAAAAGAATTCCGGCGGTCTCATGGTGCACAAGGCTACGCATCATTTCGATCTGATCAACTGGTGGCTCTCCGCCATTCCGGTCTCCGTGTATGCGACCGGAAAACGGGAGTTCTATACCCCGGAGATGGCCAAACGGATGGGCCTGGCCGGTCCCCACGAACGCTGTCATACCTGTCCGGAGAAGAGCACCTGCGCATTTGAACTGGATCTGGCAGCCAATCCCGCCTTCAAGGAACTCTATCTCGACAACGAGCACTATGACGGCTATTTCCGCGACCGGTGTGTCTTCCGCCCGGAGATCGATATCGAGGATACCATGAACGTCCTGGTGCGCTATGACAACCACGTCACCATGGCCTACTCCCTCAATGCCTTCAACGCGTGGGAAGGCTATCATGTTGTTTTCAATGGGACGAAGGGAAGGCTGGAACACAAGGCGGAGGAGCAGGTCTATCTCTTTGGCGACGGCAGCGTGCCCGGGGCGATCAAGGGAGACGGCACCTTCATCCGCATCTATCCCCTGCGCGAGCCGGCCTATACCGTGGAGGTGTGGCAGGGCGAGGGCGGCCATGGCGGCGGCGATACGGTGATGCTCGATGATCTCTTTTCACCCGAACGCAAGCCGGACAAGTATATGCGCGCTGCGGACCAGCGCAGCGGGGCCTATTCCTGTCTGACCGGGATCGCTGCCAACCGCTCGATGGCCACCGGTAAGCCGGTCGAGATCGTCGATCTGGCGGGGGCGGTCGGATATCCGGACTACCCGCGGATGCCGGGGCACGATGAGCCGCTGCCGATGCCGCTCAAAGTCTGAGTATTGCACGGCTGGTGCCGCCTGTGGCTCCCCGCCGCGGGCGGCCCGGGGCCCTCTTGCTCAAACCGGATAGCGCTTGAGCACCCAGCTCCTCTGCCATTTCTCCCCGAACTGGAGATGGAGCCCGAGAAAGACCTTTTGCGCCTGCAGTTTTTTCTTGAACTCGAGGGAAGCCCGGTTGGTATAGTCGCTGATGCTGTAACAGGTATCCCGCCCCATGGACCGCAGCTGTTGATAGCATTTTATCCGCAGCAGCTGGGAGATTTGCCTGCGGCGATAGGCCTTGAACACGAACATGTCGAAAAGATAGGCTTCATTTTCTTTCATCGCCGCCTTGTAATACCAGTCGCGACTTGCGGTCAGAGAGTACCAGCTGAAGCCGGCGATCTCGCCCCCGCATTTGCACCCCAGGCACGTATCCCCCGCGTTATAATTCCCATAGACATACGCTTCCGCAATTTCACACCGTTCGGAGTGATGGGCGATCACCTCCAGCTCATCCCGGCCGAAGACCGAAAACTCCAGACCATCCTCCAATTCCTTCAGTTCAGGGGAGATCGCCGCAGGAATCTGTTCGCGCATGTAATAAAAGGGATTGAAATAGATGCCGATCTTTTCCAGCACCTGGCGCAGCAGAAGGATCGAAACCATCAGCACCCCATCGGTGCGGGCGCGTTCCGCAGCGTGAGTGACCCGGGTCGACCAGCTTCTTCTCTCCTCCATACAGTTTGGCTCCGGTTTAGCGATGGCGAGGCATTGTTCAGGCCGCGGCCCGATCGAGCTGCAGCAACTCGCGCACCTGTTTGTGCGAGTAGGGTTCCCTCCCCATGGAGGAGGCGATCGATTTAATCCGCTGGATCAGTTCGGCATTGGTCGCCAGCCGGGTGCGGTCGGCATCGAAGTAGATGTTGTCCTCCAGGCCGATACGCACGCCGCCGCCGTCGACGATGGCGAGGGCATTCATCTTGAGTTGCCAGTCGCCGATGCCGCCAGCTGACCAGATGGAATCGGGTGGAAGTTCCTTGATCATCAGGCCGAGGCTCAGGAGGTTGGCCTGGGCACAAGCGATATTGCCAAGGATAAGATTAAAGTAGTAGGGAGGTTTGATCAGGCCCTTGTGGATGAGGTAGTGGGCGTAGTTGATCATGCCCAGATCGAAAGCCTCGAGCTCGGGTTTGATACCGCGATCGAGCATTTTTTTGGCCAGGGACTGGATCATCTCAGGCGAGTTGATGCTGGCCTGTTTGTTAAAGTTGAGCGAACTCAGGGTGAGGCTGCCCATATCCGGTTTGAGATCTCCTTCGAGCTCGAGACAGGCCGAGCGCTGCTCAAAGCCAGGATAGTTGCGTCCGCTGGTAGAGACGCCGAGCACCAGGTCCTTGTATCTGGCGCGGACACCGGCGATGATCTCGCCATAGATCGCTTTGTTGCAGCTGGGGGTGGCGTCATCCGGGTCCCGCGCATGAATATGGATGATGTTGGCCCCCAGTTCTGCCGCCTGGCAGATCTCGGTGATGATTTCTGCCGGCTGCACCGGCACATGCGGTGTCATCTGTTTGGTGGGGATCATTCCGGTGGGCGTAAAATTGAGGATGAAGTGCTTGTCCATACGATACGCTCCAGTCTGTTACTGTGGACCGCGGGCAGCAGAGAGATTCGGCTGCGGGACTGAAAGTACTGCATGGCATTCCATTCCCGGGAAGAAGAAAAGGGTAATGGATACACTATTATAACACCGCGGCAAGCAAAATATTGCGCATTTCTGTAAATTTTTGCGACGAGGGTCAGGGCGTAAGGCGTCAGCAGCGCAGGGTGGGCACGAGAGGGCCGCGAATTGGGCAGGAGCGAGAGCCCGGGGCGCCAGCGCGGGGGCGCGAGCCGGGCGCCGGATGGGAGCGAGAGCCGGCGGCGGATAGGGGCGAGCGCCGGCCTCTGCGGGTGAGGTGCTCAGCGCAGCAGCAGAATTTTCCGCGACTGCCGTGCCTCTCCGGACTCGAGCCGGACAAAATAGATCCCGGCTGCGGCCGGCTGGCCTTTATCATCCCGGCCATCCCACGTCGCCGTCCCCTCCCCTTGGGGCTGCACGCCATTGAAGAGCACCCGCACCTGCTGTCCGAGCTGGTTGTAAACCGCCAGCCGCGCCGGTCCCGCCTGGGCCAGGGCATAGGGGATCGAGGTACCACTGTTAAAGGGATTGGGATGGTTCTGCTGCAGTTGGAAGCTGAGGCTCTGGTCCGAAAGATAGAGCGGCGCATCCAGACCGCCGAGGGTGGCATCGTCCCGGAATCTGAGCGTCTGCAGGCAATCGGTCTGATAGCCGGTGGGACTGACCCGAAGCCCGACAAAAAGCGGCTCGTTTTCGGTCTCGCCCACGATGGTGAAATAATGCAGTTCGGTCCCGGGGATGGGCACGCCATAGCCGCGAGCGCGCCCCTGCGTATCGACGACGCCGGCGATGGCGAAGGGATGGGAGCTGACGATGCGCGCGATGACGACCATGTTGCCCGAAGTGCCCGGCATGACCTGGTCCGACAACGGGGTAGCGGGACTCTTGGCCAAGGCGGGCTGGGGATTTGGCCAGGTGAGCGTGGCCGGTCCGTTCATCAGGATCTTGTACATTTGCCCCGGCTCGAGTGCGGTCAGGTCGCCGATCCAGCGCTCCTGCACATACATGGCCGAGTGCTGCTGCCCCTTGATCTGGACGAGACTGCCGGCGACCGGGGCGAGGGCCTCCGCCACCGGCAATGCGGCTTGCGGCAGATAGGCCACCCGGTTCCGGCCCTTCTCCGGGGCGTTGGGCTGGTCCACAGGCAGCAGCGGCGCGTCGATCCCAAAATCCTGCCCCGCCGCGAGCTGCAGCAGATAGCCTTTTCCCGCCGCGAGATTCTCCAGACTCCCGCTCCACCCTTTGCCAGCCTCGTAAACCGACTCTTTTGCAGGGGATTTGATCTTCAAGGCGTTGCTTCCCAGAGGCGCGAGCACCTCCCGCACCGCCGTAGCCGCCGGCGCGACATGGAGGCCGATCCAGTTCCATGCCGCGGTGCAGTGCAGCTCCTGGCGGGCTAACGCCGTGGCGCGTCCGAAGAGCCGCACGGTCGCCTCGAGCTGCTCGACATTGCGGCTGTTCTGCTCGTTGCCAAAGACCGCATACCAGCGCTGCGCCGCCGCCAGACTAAGCCAGCCGTGGCCCTCCAGCGAATCGGGCAGCAGTCCGACGGCATCAAAGGCCCGGCCCTCTGAGGCTGCTGCAAAACCCGCCGAGTCGGCAAAATAGAAATCGATGCTGCCGTCAAAATCCGCCTGGTAGAGCTGGGCGCCGCGGCGGACATCGTCAAATCGCACCGCTCCATTGAGGAGTTTTTTCGGCGCGGTGAAGGTGGCCTCGAGGTAATACGCCGCGGTGGTGTCCGCCGGCGCAGCCACCGTCGTCCATCCGGGAGCCGGTTTGGTCGCGGTCATTTTGATCTTTTTGCTGTAATCGGTGCCGCTGACAGCATTGGCGACCACCTCGACGACATTCCCCTGCAGCACCGGATAATTGCCGATCGCCGAGGTGACGGTGGCATAATAACTGCGGTTCTTGCCGACCATGAAGGTGCACATCCCGCGGTCATCGGTCAAGGCATACATATCCCACCAGAGTTCGCCGCTGTCGGGGTCTTTGGTATAAAGATTGATCTCGGCGCCGTCGACCGCCCGGCCGGCCTTGTCGGTAATGAACAGATCGAGGTAGCAGATGCCGCGGGTGTAGCGGTTGGTGACTGAAGTCAGAGCGCCGTCGCTGCGGATCTCAAAGACCGTGCCGAAGACCTTGCCCCAGTCGAGGTAATACATCAGGGGATAGTTGGTCTCGTTATCCCAGTGGTACCACTGGCCGTCCCAGAACTCGTTCCAGACATGATCCGTGGAATAAGAGGCGACGCTGGTGCAGGGGATGAGCGCGGCGCGGGCCGCAGCGTTGCGCAGGTCCGACCACTCGCCGCAGCGGCCCATATGGACGCGGTAGATGCGCACCGGCTGGTGCGGCCGTTCCTCTCTCGAGTCGAAGGCCAGACTCTGTTCCATCCAGGTATTAAGGCGGCCCATAGCCGTCACCTTGCCGTCCGGTTTGCCGCGCGTGCCATCGAAGAGGGCGCTGCAACCTTTAAGCAGATCGCAGAGGCGGGGATACCCGTCATCGGCGTGGTTGAGGAGCCAGTCGCGCCAAAAGACTCCGGCAGGCGGAGCCGCGAGATTGTTGTTGCGCAGCGCATTGTCCTCCGGAATGGCCGGATCGATCCAGGCCGGGATCTCGCTGGTGGCGCGGGGATAGACGATGTACCAGTAATAGACCTCGCGCGGGGCGGTGACCTCGACCAGGCTGCCGCCGCGCAGCGATTTGTAGCGGGTGGTGGTGTAATACTCCGGATCGCTGGCTGCAGAGCCATGGTCGACCACCTCGACATAATCGAGGGCCGCATCGTTGGCATAGATCGATCGGGCGTTTTCGAGAAAGAGGGCCGGCGAGCCATAGCCGGACATCAGATATTGCGGCGAGGCATGGGCGACGGCGAAGGCGACCTCATCGATGAAGGGTTCCTCCGCCTCGAGGATCGATTTGGCCCAGAGGGTCTGGTATTCGGGGGTGAGCAGGGTGAAGAGCAGACGCAGGTCCTGAGCCATCCAGTCCGGGGCGCGTTCAACCGCCGCCTGCGCCGCCTCATTCAGAGCAGCGACGCCGGCGGGCAGGTGGAGCGCCAGAGAGCGGGAGGCCGGCTCGTACAATACCGCCCAGCGTTGGCCTGGCAGGAGGTAATCGGCGATGGTCACCTGGTCGAGGAGCAGGTAATCGGCCAATTGCTCTCTGGCGAGGGCAGCCGGCTTTGCTCCGGAGGGATCCGGCCGGTAATCAACGGCGGCATCGCTGACCTGCCAGGTGGTGAGGTGCTGCGAGTCAGGGATACCTCGGACCCGGCAAAGAGCGGCGGCGGGATCGCTGACCTGCCAGCTGGTGAGGCGCTGCGATTCAGGGATGCCGCGGACCTGCCCGAAAGCGGATGCGGTGACATAAAGGAAGAGAGCGGCGAAGCAACGATACATGACAGCTCCTAACGTTCAACAAACAAGCGTGACGGCGGCAGGGGCTGTCGGGGCCCCCCTTCACCTTGATAGAGAACCTCGAGAGACTCTGCCCCACCGTTCTCCATAAAGGCGAGGCGCAGGGCATGGCGGCCGGCGCTCAGCGTGATCTTGCCCTCCGCCTCTTTGGCGCCGTGCAATCCGTCGTTATCGACCACGAGCGTCTCATCGATCCAGAGGCGCGAGCCGTCATCCGAGCGCGTGAAAAAGGCATAAGTGCCCGGCTGTTCGATCCCGATATAGCCTTCGAAGAGCAGGGCATATTTATCCTCGCGCTGGGCCAACGGGGCGAGGCTGAAATCCCAGGCGCGCCCCTCCCGGACCGGCTTGAGGCTGGTGAAATCGGGCAGAAGCGGCCACTCGCCCTCATAATAGCGGTAGTGCAGGCCGTTCGCCCGGGCATCGAGGATGCTGATCTCCTGCGCTGCGGTCAGGCTGGGTGCGCAGCCGGGCTTGAACGCGCGGGCGCGCAGGGCGCTGCTCGTCTTGATGGAGAGCGGAGCGGTATACAGCGGGCTGGATTCATCCGGTTCGCGGCCGTCGAGGGTGTAGCGGATCCGCGCATCGGCCGACTGCACCGCAAGCGTCACGCGCGCCGGCTTGCCGACACGAATGAAGGACTCCGCCTGGATAACCGGGATCTCGACATAGGGCCGGGCCTGGATGCGGAAGACCCAGGCATACGCACCGGGCAGGTGCGGGATCATCGCGGCGGGCAAGTCGATCGTCAGTGTGCCCCCCTCCTGCCGCCAGTCGAGATCGCGCTCGAGGCCGAGGAGGCGGACCGCCGTGCCGGGCAGGGCCTCGACGGTGCGCAGACGCAGCTGCGCTCCGGGGTGGCGCAGGCAGATGGCATAGAGGAACCGGCCGTCCGCGCTGCGGGTGAAGCGCACCGAATCGCCCTCGCCGAGGGTACGGTTGACGCGGCTGCCATAGATGGCCTCGCCGTTGATCTTGAGCCATTCGCCCATCTGCAGCAGCCGCTCCTGCATGATCACCGGAATGGTACCGTCGGCCGCGGGACCGATGTTGAGCAGGAGATTGCCGCCGCGGCTGACGATCTCGACGAGCATGTGGATCAGCGATGCGGCGGTCTGGTAATCCTCCACCTCCTCATTGCGGTTAAAGCCGAAGGAGCGGCCCATGCCGCGGCACTCCTCCCAGCCGCGCCGCTGGAATTCGGCCGAGCGCTCGCTGGTGGCGGCCTCGTACTCGGTCGAAAAATAACCGCCGTGCTTGAAGCGCGTCTCGCCGCCCCAACGATCGTTAACCACGACATCTTTGGGGGCGGGCGAATCGTTGTAGAGCCAGGCGAGGAACTCCTCGCTGCGCAGGACCTTGCTGTCATAGTCCCATTCGCCGTCGGAGAATATCAGCGCGGGCTGGTAACGTGTCACCGCATCCTTGAACTGGGGCAGCATATGCTCGGCGACATAGCGATGGATATCGTTTTGATAGAGGGGATTGTACCATTCGAGCAGGGAGTAGTAAAAGCCCATGCGCAGGCCGCGCGCGCGCACCGCGGTGGTGAGATCGCCGAGGAGGTCGCGGTGCGGACCGATGTCGACACTGTTCCAGTTCCAGCTCTGGGCGCTGGGCCAGAGGCAAAAACCGTCGTGATGTTTCGAGGTCAGCACCACGTAGCGGGCGCCGGCGCGCGCAAAGAGATCAGCCCACTTGTCCGGCTGAAAAAGCTCCGCCTTGAAGAGGGGGGCGAAATCCTGGTAGCGGAATTCATCGCCGTAGGTGCGGCGATGCCACTGGTGCAGGAAGGTCGTGGTATCGGAGATACCGCGCCAGTACCATTCGGCATAGCCGCCTTTGCGGGTGAAGGCCGGCACCGAATAGAGGCCCCAATGGATAAAGATGCCGAATTTGGCGTCGTGGTACCACGCCGGGGTCGGCCGGGCATCGAGGGAGTTCCAGCTGGCCTCATAGCGCGTCTGGGCCGGAGCCCCTCCGGCCAGCAGAATGATCAGGAGCAGCAGTTTTTTCATAGACACCTCCGGGAAATCCGAGCCAAGGCGCATATTGAGTATCCCTGGAATTTATTCAGGATCGTGCCGAGATGCGCAGAGGCGGAGAATATTGACTCTCGCCAAGCCGCCTAGACACAAAGAAAACTGTTGGTTCAGGTTTTGCCCTGGTACTGAATATGATGATGATAATATGCTCACAAAACCGTCAAGAGACAAAGACGGCTTTGAGTAGTGTCTTTCCTGGTGCCTTGGTGGCTTCGTGAGATATTTGTCTTTATTTTTTCTTTCTCTCTGCGCCTCCGTTTCTTGGCGCGTGATCATTTCACGAAGAGCCGCAGCAAAAACATAACTCTCACAAAGTTACACAAAGACACAAAGTAAAATCTTGTCAAGTTGTTCCTGGTGCCTTGGTGGCTTCGTGAGAGGGTGAATTTTCCTTCAATGTCCGCGAAAAATCCTAAAACATCACCATTACCCCGAAGGTGTTGACGTTGCCCAGCATGCCGATATCGCGCCAGGCGTAGTCGATCTTGACGCCGGTATTATAGAGTGTGAACATCTCCACGCCGGCGCCGAAGGTCGGTCCGAATTCGGAATGGTCCATGAACAGGGCCTTGTAGCCGCCGCGCAGAAAGAGGCGGCCGAAGCCGGGCGAGGTGAGCGCATACTGTGCGCCGAGATTGATCGACTCGTTGTTGTTGTTCGGATGGATGGCATCGCAGGAGAGGATCAGCTCGTGATGATCGCTATAGAGCGGCGTCAGCGAGACGCCGAGGCGGAAGATCAGGGGCAGCTCCCACTCGGAGAGATGGAAGCGCCCAGGCACATCACTAAAGTTGCCATTCTCGTCGGTGAGAATATCGATGGGATTGATCAGATCGATGCCGTCATAGCGCATGCGCGAGCCGTAATTGGAGATGCTCATGCCGATGTTCAGTCCCTGTTCACGGCGGCCGTTGGGAGAGAAAAAGTAGGTATTGATAATGACGCCGAGGTCGATGGCCATGGCGGAGGCATCGGTGTGCCAGATCGACGAGCGTACATATTTGCCGGCGCCGCCGAAGGCAAACCAGTTGGTCAGCTTGCGGGCGTAGGCGAGGCTGAACGCCAGGTCATTGGCGGAGAAGAGCTCGCCGGTCCCCTCCTGCATCGCCATCGTGGTCACCTTCATGTCGCCGTAATTGACGCTGGTGAAGCCGAAGGAGAGGGAGCCGTAGCTGTGCAGGTCGAACCCGACCCCGGCAAAGGAGGTCTTGATGCCGGCGATCCAGGGCTGATAGACGAACAGGGCCTGGTTTTTCCTCATCTCCGCCAGTCCGGCGGGATTCCAGTAGAGGGCGGTGAGGTCGTTGGCCAGGCTGACACAGGCGTCGCCCATGGCCGATCCGGCGGTGCCATACCCGATCTCGAGAAAATTGGCCGCAGTGGTGCCGATGCGCGTCGGCTCCTGGGCCCGCAGCGGCAGCGCCGCCAGTGCTACGGCGAGAATGACTGGTAGGTATTTCCTGTAATTCATGGTCCAACCTTCAGTTTGCTGATTCCGAATGATGTGCCATCCCGTCCCGGCGGCTGCCGGGGCGCCCTATTTGATCACCGCGAATTTGTCGAGCCTCTCCTCGCCGGATGGCGTCTGGACATGATAGACGTAGACGCCGGCGGCGATCTCGAGGCCCTCGCGCGTGAGCATGTCCCAGTGAACGATGCCGCTTTCGGGAGGATTGTTCACCTCGATCTCGTCGACAAAAATACCGCTGGCCGTAAAAATCCTGATCGTGCATTGCGCCGGAATATGGGTGAACATCAGGGTACGGCGCTGGTTGAGATAAGGATTGGAGATGGCCGTCTCCATCGCATTGGTAGCGACATAGGGATTGGGCACCACCAGGATTTTGTCGAGGGCCGAGGCGAGGCTTTTTTTCTCGAGGGCGACTTTTGACCTGGTGGTGAACATCAAGGTGTCGGAGGGCGCAAAGGGGCGCTTGAAGCTGACCCGGTAGACATCGTTGGGCCGGGGCAGATCCGCCTCGCTCATGTAGCGGCGGAAGTCGATGCTGAAGACCGTACCCGACCAGTAGACCAGGGGCTTGCCGGTGATGCTTTTCTTTTTCAGGGTGTGCCCGGCGAGAATGACGTCCTCGAAGAGGTCGAACTGTTTGTTGAGGTTGATGTCATGGACGATGAGATCGAGGTGTTCGAACTGTCCGGTCGAATCTACAGCATGGCGGTTGGCGACGTAGAAATTGAAGGCCTGGCCGAGCAGGTAGCTCTTCATGGTCTCGCCATTGGTATCATAGATATAGGAGCCCTGGTTGAGCTTGCAGACGGTCGCCGAATCGTCGGAGGTGAAGACAATATCATAGTCATGGGGGAAACCGTGCGATTCGTAGAGGCTGGCCTCCACCTGCAGCGGCCCCTGACCGGTGACCCAGCCGGTGCGGGTGGCATCGAGATCACCCAGTTGCGTCGGCATGGTAAAGTGGAGGCGCAGGCCGTTAAAAATGTCCGTGGTCATCTCTCGGGAGGTGTCGTAATACTTGAACTGGACCAGTTCCTGGCCGTCGTTGACATAGCTCTTGCCGCCGCTGCGGAAATGATCGCCGGGGTAGCTGTCGCTGGTCTCGCGGTAGACCAGTGAGTCCGTGGTGACGTCACGGACGGCAAGGCCGTTATTGAGGATCACGGCATCGAGCGGATGGCGCATCCCCTTGTTACGGCGGGCGTAACCGAGGGTGTCGGCGAGAAACTGGACCTGGTAGGTGTGGCCCGGGATGATCGCATTCTGGTCGAGGATCTCGGCGCTCACGGTACCGCAGCCCTCGATCTGCTTCATCCCGGCGGCATCGATCTGCGGAGCCGTATAGCCGGCGGCCTGGACCTCCGGGACGACGATCGCGACGTTCTGGCCGGTGAAACGGATGGCCTCATCCTCGTCGAGATCGATAACAATGTTGTTCTCGGCCGGCATGATCGCCACCTCGAGACCTTCGATGCCATAATCATAGGATGCGAGGCCATAATAGTAGGTACGGCCGTTCTGGACATCGGTATCGATGTAATAGTGCTGCAGGCCGGATTCGTCGCCGAGATAAAAGAGTTCGCCGTTGATGTTGGCAAAGTCAGCCGCGCCGCGTTTGCCATCGATGAGGTCGCACTGGTAGATCGGCAGTTTGCCGACGGTGTTGCCGTACATGTCGGTCAGCTTTTCGGCATCCGAGAAGTACTTGTCGGTCGCCTTGTAGAGCTTGTAGCCTTCGAAATCGTTGACCGCATTGAGCATGGGCTCGCGGGTGAAGCGGTCGGAATTGTCGTCCCAGGTGAGGATGACGCGGCCGTTGCCCGGCGTGGCCTTGAGCACGGGCATGAGCGGCGGCTGCGCGAAACGGTAGTCGCTTTCGTAGATAAACTGGACGATCTTTTTCTTTTCAAAGAGTGAGGGGGCGGAGTGGGCCGGAGAATTCAGCCCCGAGAGTTCCTCATAGGAGTGGAGCTCTGAGATCGAGATGCGCTCGGTCAGGCCGCGGGGGAGGCGGAAGGTGCCGGAACCGAAGGTCATGACCAGGTTGGCCAGCTCGCCAAAGTACTCTTCGAGGCGCGGCGAGGCGATCTGCAGGTAGGCCTCCTTGTCATAGGCGGCGAAGGGGGGTTCATTCTCCTGGGGGTGGTGGAGCATCTGGAACCCGGTGAGGCCGATCATGTCCGATTCGGAGATGTCGGTGAGGCCGAAATTGGGCTCGCAGCCGAGGCCCTCGACGAAATCGGGGCGATGGTTGCACTCGCTGCCATCGGCGTCCGGGCCGCGGTAGTTGAGGTCGGTGGGGGCGACCCCGTCGGTGCCGACATCGCAGCCGAAATCCTCGCCCAGGTCATAGACGCCGTTGTGGTTGGCGTCATTGCCGTCCGTCCAGTCCTGGTCCTCGTCGGCATCCCAATGGTTCCTGAGTTGATCCTCGGCCAGGCCATACCATTCCAGGAATTTGGCCAGATCGGTGATGCCCTCGGTCGGGCCGACCAGCCGGGTGGCGAGATTGTCGCGCCGTTCATCGGTGAGGCCGTCGTCGTCGTTGTCGAGGCCGTCGTTCCAGCTCCCGGGACTTTCGAGGAAGGCCATGCCGAGGATGCCGGTGCGCACGCCGCCGATGCCGATGCCGTCGTAATCCCAGGCATAGGCGATGTCATCGTACTTGTCAAAAAAGCCGATGTCATCGGATTCACCCTGGTTGCCGCGGTGGCCGATACCGGCATCGAGAAAATAACCGAAAGCGACCTCGGCGAGGTCATAGTCGGAGATATTGGAGATGTCATACTCCCAGAAAATAGCGTCGCGGGTCTGGGGATTGTTCCACTGATAGCCGCGCTGTTTGACGCGGATGCCGAGGCCGCCCCAGGATTCGCCGGCCTGGATGGTGACGCCGGGATCCTTGTAGCCGATGCGGTAACCGGGACGGGGGAAATACTTGACCGGGGCCTTGGCCTGTACATACTCGAGATCCTGAGCATCGTTGGCCACGAAATAGGTCTCGAGGTCTGCATACTTGATGCCGCGGCCGAAGCGGCCGTCCCACTCGCCCGGCCACTTGAGGCTCTCACCCGCCGACGGCCAGCCCTGGGCCGGCCAGGAGTCCTCGCGGTTGCTCATCGCCGGATACTCGCTGTTGGGATTGAAATAGCCAAAGACCGGATAGAGGCCCCAGCGAATCAGGCCGTCGGGGGTATAGTCCATGCCCATGCGGTAGCTGGTCTGGCAGAAATAGAGTTCCTGCAGATCGCTGCGGCGGGCGATCTCGGCCGGATCGGTCACCGGGATCGAGTCCCCGGCGATGTGCACGCAAGCGCCGATATAGAGGGCGATACCGTCGTGCATGCCCGTCCCGGTATAGTCATTAGGCCACTTGGACTGGTCGAAGTTGGGCCAGTTGGCCAGCTCGGTGGTGTTCTTGAAATAGAGGAGCACGCGGTTGCCGGTCATCCAGCCCTCGCGGATGGCGGCGATGTCGCCGGCCGGATCGTCGGGTCCGTCGTACTTGTGCCCTTGCGCCGGGAGCGTCACCGGCAGGAGGAGGAGAAGAAAAAAACAGTATCCAGAAAAACGTCTCATGCGTCGATTCCTCACGTCAGAACATGCCTAAAAGACCATTTCAAGCCCGAGTTTGACCAGGCGCGGGGTGCTGTACATGGTCGGATCGTGGATGCGGTCCGCGTAGGTATTGAAATCGCTGTGGTGACCGGCCAGGTCGGTGGCGCGGACGATCGCCGTATAGGCGCGGCCGGTGGTGCTGTTGACCCAGCTGTCATTCAGGGCATCGAGGAGATTGTAGACGAGCAGGGTGGCGCGCATCTTCATGCCGGCAAGACGGAAAAGATCGGCGTGGCCGCTGAGGTCGACGCTGATGCTGCTCGGAATGTGCTCGTTGTTGGGATAGAGATTGACGCGCGAGAGCGGGCTGTCCGAAAGCGGACTCCAGGTGTAGGGACTGCCCGAGTTGTAATAGACCGTCATCGTGGCGCCGTAGCGCGGCACGGCGTAGCCCACCGTGATATTGGCGGTGTGGCGCTGGTCCCAGCTCATCGGGATGAGCTTGTTGACCGGGTCCTGTTTGGCGCCGGCACGACTGAAGGTACTGGTCGGGGTATCGGCATTGCCGCGGCTGAACTGCAGAGTATAGTTGGCGACCACCGATAGGCGCCCGGTGATGTACTCGTACTTGAGCTCGAGGCCGCGCGCATTGGCGTAATCCTTGTTGCTGTAGAGGCCGTAGCGGATCTGATTGTAGGTGGTCAGAACCCTGGCGCTGAGCAGATCATAGATGTCCCGGTAAAAGAGCGCCACTTCCAGGCTCATGTTGGGCATGAGTTCCTGCCAGAGGCCGACCTCATACTGGATCGTGCGCTGGGCCCGGACCTGGGGATTGCCCATGGTGGTCGAATAGTCGTCGGCCGGCACCAGGCGGGCGGAGTTGTCATACATGGCATAGAGGGGTGGCATCTGCATGAAATGGCCATAGCCGAAGCGCAGCAGAGCGGTCTTGCCGAGCTGGTAGGAGATGCCGAGGCGGGGACTGACCTGGTACTTGGGATCCGCCGCGACGGGATGACTCATCCTCTCCGGACTGTCCGGAAAACTGAGCTGATTGGAGGGATTGCGCCACTGCGAAGGATAAGTGATCCTGGGGTCGAAGTAATCGAGCCGCACCCCGAGGTTGATCACCATTTCGGCGAACTCCATCTTGTCCTGGAGATAGGCGCTGAGCTCGACCGGTTTGACCTTGTAGTATTGATGCCAGAGCGTCGAATCGGGCATGATCATCGGCTCGTAGAAGAGATAATGCCGCCGGCCGGTTTCCGGATCGACCTCCCAGAGATTCTCATAGGCCGTACCGTAGTATTTGTTGCGGATGGTGTAGGACTCGTTCTCGAGGATTTTGGCGGAGTACTGCGCACCGCCCTCGAGGCTGTGCTGGGGATGCAGCTGCCAGACGAAATCTCCCTTGGCGGTATAATCCTCGAGGGTGCGCTCGCTGTGGCCCTTGCTCTGGCCGCCGGTGGAAAAGCCCGGCCCCTCACTGCGCGAATAGAGGTCATGGATATAGCGCTTGTCGTAGGGGTTCTTGAACATATAGCTGGCATTGTTGTCGGAGACATACGAGCCCTTGAGCTCGTAAAAGGCCTTCTCCGAAAGCATGTGATTGAGCTGAAACGAGGCGAGATGCGAGGTATGATACCCGGTGCCGCGGCCGTCGGGATTGTATTTCATGCTGTGGCTGTAGCCCTGCCCCTCATCATCATTGAGGATGTACTGCAGGGAGGTTTTAATCCTTGAGGTCGGCCGCATCGTCAGCTTGCCCCAGACGTTGAGGTTCTTGCTGGTATTCATCGCCACATAGGCGTTGTCGCCGGTGTGCTCGCTGTACCATTGGGACGAGTCGGCCGAGGTAAAGTCGCTATAGTTATCCGGCTCGAAACGGCGGATACCGTTGAGGTGTCCCCTATTGTTCTGGTAGCGGACATTGGTGGCGAAGGTGAGGTGGTCGCCGATGATCGGGCCGTTGAGAGCGAACTGATAATCCCGGCGGCGGGCCAGGTCGTTGTCCTTCAGGCCGATAAAGATCTCCTTGTGCGGGGTGAGATAGTTGCCGAGGCCAACGGAGGCTGAACCGTGATACTTGCGGCCGCCGTCCTTGGTGACGGCGTTGACCACGCCGCTCATGGCGTTGCCGTATTTGGCGGAAAAGATGCCGGTGATGACTTCGAGGTCCTCGACGACATCCTTTTCGACATTGACGGTGCGGCCGCCGCGGCCGTAGGACTCATCGACCTGCATGCCGTCGATGAGGTAGGTGACCTCATCGCTGCGGCCGCCGCGGAAGTGGCCGAGGACAACGCCCGGCTGCATCGCGACGACGGCGCTGACCGACTCGGTCGGCAGGATGTCCATCTGGCTGGAGGAGACATTGCGCACCGAGCTGGTCTGGTCCTTTTTTACCGCGACACGGTCAGCCACGACCGTCACCTCTTGTCCGGAAATCACGGTGGCTTTCAATTTGGCGGCCACCTCGAAGGTGCGGTTGACCGAGACGCGCACATTCTGCAGGCGCAGGGTTTCGTAGCCCACCATCGAGATGCGTAGGGTATAGGTGCCGGGTTCGAGGTTGATGATAAAGAATTCGCCCTTGACATCGGCCGTCGCGCCCCGGCTGGTGCCCTCGAGGAGGATGTTGGCGCCGGTCAGGGTCTCGCCGGTTTTGGCATCGGTGATCACACCCGAAATCTTGCCCGTGGTCTGTGCCGCCGCGGTGATCCAGAAGAGCAGGCAGAGCAGGGCGGCCGTCAAGTATCTGGCCATTAGGAGGTTCCTTTTGTTGGTTGGGAGGATCCGTCGCGCCGCCGCGCGGCGTTTCAAGCCGTCGCGGCTTCGATCAATTCAGCGACCCGCCCGGTGACGAGGCCGACGACGGTATCGGCTGCACCGTAATAGAGCCGGAAAGGCGAGTCAAAGCGGGCGAAGCCCTGGTCGTCATACTCCTCGACGATGAGTCCCGAGGGAAAGACCACATTGGGGACCTGACCGGAGAGCTCCCAGCTTTCACGCGGTTCGAGGATGTTATAGCGGCTGCGGGCCAGGAGTTTGCAGGGATCCTGCAGATCGAGGAGCATGACCCCGGCCTGATAGATATTGCTGCTGGCAAAGTGGGTGGCAACGCCGTGGTAGAGGGCGAGCCAGCCGGCGCGGGTCTTGATTGGGGGCGGGCCGCTGCCGATGAGTTCATCCCAGTAGTGAAAGCGGCCCGAGGCCACATCGCCGACCGGGCTCCAGGTCAGCAGATCCGGCGATGCGGCAAGAACGATGGTATTACCACTGGCGGGGCCGTGATCGAGCTGGACGCGGTTGGGGCGTTCGAGGCGGAGATAGAGGCCGTCGACGCGCTCCGGGAAGAGCACGCCGTTGCGGGTATCGTCGCCGCTGGTGATGCCGAGAAAGTCGAAGGAGGTGAAATCGCGGGTGACGGCCAGGCCGAGGCGGCAGCCGCCCTCCATGTCCATGGCGAACATCAGGTAGTAGCGGCCGTCGAGGGGGGTGATGCGCATGTCGTAGCAGTGAAAGATGCGTTCCTTGATCTTGTCGATGCCGCGGAGGGCGATCTCGGGGGTGGTGACGCTGAAATGGATGCCGTCGCAGCTGCGCGCGGTCAAGGTATAGGTTTCGCGGCCGCGGTTTTGCACCCGCAGCAGCAGGATGGTCTCGCCCTGGAGCTGCACGGCGCCGGGATTAAAGACGGCCGAGACGTCGCAGAGGTGGGGCGAATGGTCCGGGATCTGCAGCCGGGTGATGACAGGATTGGCGGGATGCCGCTGCATGATTTCCTCCGCCGTTGCCTTGTTAGTTTTTTTGTTGTAAAAATTGATAGCCGATTAAAAAGGCCCGGCTTTTGCCGGGCGCAAGCCGGCCGCTGGTGCAGATCAGAGATAGCTCTCGTTCTGCAGCAGCGGCCCCTTAAAGATGTTTTGCAGGATCAGGATCGTCGCCCCCATCGCCACCGCATCCACCACCGTCGAGGTCTCGATCTTGACATCGGTTTCCTTCATCACCCGGCCTTGCATATCCGCATGCAGGGCGCTGCGGACGGCGTTGAGCAGCAGGTCGCCGACCTCGCTCACTTCGCCGCCGAGCAAAACCATCTCGGGATCGAGCAGGTCGATGATCTGGGCGAGGTTGTGGGCGACAATGCGTCCCAACTCCTGGAAATATTTGATCGCCAGGCGGTCCTGGTTTTGGGCGGCATCGATCAGCTCCTGCAGGGTGACCTTTTCCTTGTGCAGGGTGCGGCCGTCGAGCACAACCTCGGCGCCGAGTTCCGGGGCGACCTGCTCGAGCATCTGTTTGATCGAGATCGGCTGCGGGGCGGTCTCACCGGCGAACATGTGCGCGCCGCGGTAGATCTGATCCTCGAGGTAAAGGCCGTAGCCGACGCCGAAGACCTGCTGGTCCATCACCAGCAGCATATAGATCAGATCGCTGATTTTCTTGCCTTTTCCGTACCACTTTTCGCACATGGCGGCGGCATTGGCGTCGTTCTCGACAAAGATCGGGAAATTGTAGTGTTTTTCGAGCGCGGCTTTGAGCGGAACCGGAACCTCAGCGAGGAGGGCGGTGCGGACGATGACGCCGTTGCGATAATCGACCAGGCCGGAGATACCGATGCCCATGCCGAGGAGGTTTTTGCGGCTGATTTTTTGCGGGGTCACCAGGGCATCGACGATGCGGATGATGGTGGACTGCAGTTCCTCCAGGGTCATCATCCCCTCCACCGGCACTGTGCTGCGGGCGAGGACGCGCGAATTGAGATCGATGAGCACCCCGTGCACTTCGTTGAGTTCGATCTGCAGGCCGATGATGTAGCCATAGTTGCCGCAGATCTCCCAGAGGGTGGGTTTGCGGCCACCTTGTATCGAGGAGGCGCCGGTGCCGGATTTGAAGATCAGCCCCTTCTTCTCGAGGTTTCGCAGGATCGTCATGATCGTGGAGGGGCGCATGCCGGTGATCTTGGCCAGATCGGCCCCGTAGATGGGGCCGCGGGTGCGGATGAGATTGAGGACGATGTGGCTGTTGAGGTTTTTGACGAGGCGATAATCGCCGGTAATGATCTTTTTCATGGCCGTGTGATGCCCCTCTTCCGGTTCCGCCTGGCCGGACCCCGACCTTGCGGCGATCCAGCCACTCCATCTTCATCCTGGCTTGTTTTTTTTCACAAAAAATTCAAAGCAATATATTTCTTTTTTCGATAACAGTCAACATTCTTTTTCCGTTTTTTCGCCGCCTTTTGCCCCATAAAAAAACCCGCATGCACGATCCATGCGGGTGAGCGCGGTTCTGGTCCGGGTCGTGATCCGCTTGAGCGGTCGTACATAAACCCCGACCGGCGCCGTGCGGGCTGCCGTTGTTCTGTCCGGCGCGGCACTCGGTATTATTCGCTGCAGTCCTCCCCGCCGATGAAATCGAAGACCTTGACACACTGATCATATTTGACAGTGGCAGTGATCTTGAAGTCGATATCCACTTTGATCAGCTTGCCGACGGGATCGCTGTCGCCGGCCAGTCCCACTTCGATATCGGCGTCGTTGACCTTTTTCACCTGGTCATTGATCTTTGCCTTGAGCCGGTCCACTCCCGACTCGATCAGGGCATTCAGGCCGCCATACGGGGCATCCACGGCGATCAGGGGCACGGATTTCTTGTCAAAGAGCAACAGCGGCTTGCCATTATCGATCACATACCCCGAGAGTTTAAGCCACGAGGCCTCATTGCCCGTCAGGACCCGCACCCTGATTTCCAGGGATTCGATATCCACGCCGGTGATCGTACCGTCGTCCGGCACCTTGAGGGCATTACGGATATCGGCCGCCTTGATCCGATCGATGCCGCCGAATTCGCCGCGCTGATTGACCGAGACCACCGCGACCTTTTTGAGCGGCACGACAAAATGAAAAAGTTTCTTCTGGCAGCCACAGGCGAGCAGCCCGGCGCCGATCAATACAAGTAGCACCATTCTCTGTTTCATAGCTCCTCCGCGATTCTCACCGCACGTCAGGTCCATGGCCCGTTACAGGCCCATATAGAGTCCCAGACAGGCGCTGTTCTGGGAGGCCAGATTATAATCCGCATGCAGCTGAAAAAGGGCCAGCTTGAGGTTGACCCCCACCGTCATCCGCATCTTGTTCGCTCCGGTGAGGTTGAAGGCGATGGTCTCGGCCTCCGCCCCTTCACCGCGGGTATAGGAGACATCGAGGCTGGCATTTTCATACGCCACACCGCCGTAAAGAGAGAGCAATCCCAGGGATTTGCTCGCCTGCACCCCGACGACATTGGTCGCGGCGTCGACAATGTCCCCCACCTTGAGCGTCTGATGAAAATAGGAGACCGCCACATCCACCGGGAAGAGGGGGATGTACTGGCTGATGCTGTGGCGCACACCGATGCCGGTCAGGCTGAGATCGCCGACATCCTCGTTCAGCTGGGTTGCGGCATAACGCAGAGTGACTTCGGTGCCGAGAAGGGAGCCGATGGTGAGCTGGGGCATCGCCAGCGGCAGAATCGAGAGATCGTAGCCCCCGGGAAAGTTATAGACCGTGCCGCCCTGGCCGGCGACCGCTACCGGCTGCGTGTCGCCAAATACGGTGGGCACCTCTTTGGTCGTCACCGGATAGAATCCCGCCTCGGTGGTCGCCTTGAAGCTGCGCTGGTTGTCCGAGATCAGGGCGACGGGAACCAGCACATCGAGACCGAGGCGCAGGCCCGCGCGCGGAATGTGCGCGGTATGATAGAGGCCGCTGTTCATCGTCGCGCCAAAGGCATCGCCCAGAGGCTGCAGGTATTTTTTTCCATTATCGCCCAGATAGCGGGAGAGATAATCCTCCAGCTTCTGTGCTTTGGCTCCGGGCACAAGGAGTATGAGAGCGCCCAGGCAGATCCACATCATCCATCTACTGCGCATAGCACGTCCCTTTCTGTTGGGGCATCCTGTGTTTTAAGCGCGGATCCGGCTAAAATCCGTTAACATAGTATACTTCATCAAGGCACCTGAAACAAGGACTTTTTTACCTATTTTTGCATTGGCGTCACATTTTTATTCATAAGAGCGGCGGCGCAGCCGGGTGAAAAAAGAGTTTGAAAACTTGCCGAAGTGGCGTATATTGACACACCCGCCGCCCGCATGCGGCTTGCAGGAGGAATACCGATGCTCCCCATGACCCTAAAGTTCGGCCTGGAACGCTACACCCTCGATGCCTTTTTCGCCCGGGTTCTGGATCTTTATCCGCAGCGTCCCGCTCTGGCTCTGGTGGACGAAACCCCCATCTCTTATGCCGAGTTCGGCCGGCGCGTCGCTGAGTTGCAGGAACGATTGCGCGCGCTCGGCATCAAGCGAGGCGACAAGGTGGCCATCCTCGGGAACTCCTCGCCCAACTGGTGCATAGCCTTCATGGCCCTCACCACCATGGGGGCGATCGCCGTTCCCATCCTCGAGGAATTTCCCGAAGCCGACATCGATCATATCATTCATCATTCTGACACCGTAGCCCTGTTCATTGCGCCGAACCTCTTTGCCCATCTAAACCTGCGCAGCCTGGATGAACACAGGGTGGTCATCAGCCTCGGCGATTTTTCCCTTTTCTCCAAAGAGCCGGCGGCCCGCTCCGGCTTCTGGAAGGGGCTCAGCGATTTCGGCGGCAAGGTGCTCCGCAGCCTGGAAAAATCCCGTCCAGCCCTCAGCAGCGGCATCGGCGAGGAGGAGATCGCCGAGATCATCTACACCTCCGGCACGACCGGCCATTCCAAGGGGGTGATGCTGACCCACCGCAATCTGGTCAGCAATCTCTTTGAGGGCCCCGACCAGATCCGCTGCATCAATGAGCACAGCATCATCCTGTCCATCCTGCCGCTGGCGCACACCTTCGGCTCGACCTGCGCGTTTCTCTCCATTATCCGCCACGGCGCGCTGATCTATTACCTCAATAAACCTCCTGCGCCCAAGGTGCTGATGAGCGCGATGCAAAAGGTCCGTCCGACCATCTTCGGCGCTGTGCCGCTGGTCTTCGAAAAGATCTATCACAAGCAGGTGGTGCCGACCATCGCGGCCAGCCGCATCCTGCGCCTGCTCTCGAAAACCCGGGCGACACGGCGGGTGCTCTACAAGATCATCGGCAAAAAGGTTCGCAAGCAGCTCGGCGGGCGCCTTGAATGCATCATTATCGGCGGCGCCGCCTTTTCTCCCGAGGTCGAGACCTTTATGAAGCAGGGGGGCATTCCCTACTGCTGCGGCTACGGTTTGACCGAGTGCTCCCCCCTGGTCACCTTCTCCTCGATGCAGGAGCAAAAGGCGGGTTCGCCGGGACATGCCATCACCGCGGTCGAGATCGCCATCGCTCATCCCGATCCCGCCAGTGGCGTCGGCGAGATCCTCGTCCGCGGCCCGAATGTCATGAAGGGCTATTACAAGGACGAGGAGGCGACGCGCAAGGCTCTGACCGCGGAGGGCTGGCTGATCACCGGCGACCGCGGCTACCTCGACGCGGAGGGCTTTCTCTTCATCACCGGGCGCTCGAAAAACGTCATCATCGGACCTTCGGGCGAGAATATCTATCCCGAGAGCATCGAGGCGAAACTGCTCGAGTCGATCTACGTCGAGGAGACCCTGGTTTATATGCTCGAAGGCCAGCTCGTGGCGCGCATCTTTCCCAACTATGGCTACATCGAGAGCATGGAGGGCGACCGTGCCGAGGGCGTGGTGGCGCGGGACATTGCGCAAATCCTCGAGGAGGTGCGCAAGGAGGTCAACCAGCGGCTGCCGGCCTTTGCGCGCCTCAGCCGGGTCTTTGAGCAATCGGCCCCCTTCATCAAGACGCCGACCAACAAGATCAAGCGGGCCGAGTATGTGCCCGGCTACAGCGAGAGCAACGGCAGGAACTGACGCTGCAGGAGAGGAAGGAACCAGATGAGCGCGACGATCCTGGATGGCAAGAGTCTGGCGCAGCAGCTCGAGGCGGAGTTGGCGCAGCGGGTGGCGCGGATCAGAGAGCGGACGGGGCGGGCCCCGATCCTGGCCACCATTCTTGTGGGGGACGATCCCGCTTCGGCCACCTATGTGCGCATGAAGGGCAATGCCTGCCAGCGGGTCGGTATGGAATCGCGCAAGGTGATCCTGCCGCAGGAGACGACCACCGCGGTACTGCTCGACGAGATCGACCATCTGAACGCCGATCCCGGAGTGCAGGGGATCCTGCTGCAGCATCCGGTGCCCGCGAAGATCGACGAGCGCGTCTGTTTTGACCGCATTGCCATCGCCAAGGATGTGGATGGCGTGACCGCCCTCGGGTTCGGACGGATGGCCCTGGGCGAGCCGGCCTGGGGCTCGGCCACTCCCGCCGGAATCATGCGGCTGCTCGAGCACTATCAAATTCCGCTCAAGGGCATGGAGGCGGTGGTGGTCGGCCGCAGTCCGATCCTCGGCAAGCCGGTGGCGATGATGCTGCTCAATGCCCATGCGACAGTGACCATCTGCCACTCGCGCACGCAGAATCTGGCGGAGATCGTCCGCCGAGCCGATCTGGTGGTCGGAGCCGTCGGCAAGCCCGAGTTCATCCGCGGAGCCTGGATCAAGCCGGGCGCGGTCGTCATCGATGCCGGCTATCATCCGGGCGGGATCGGAGATATCGAGCTCGCCGCCGTCAAGGAGAGCTGTTCGGCCTATACCCCGGTGCCGGGCGGCGTCGGGCCGATGACGATCGCCACGCTGATCGCCCAGACGGTCGCGGCGGCCGAACAGGAACCAGGGGCACAACCCTAATCAGGAGCTGCAACCATGAGCCATCGCTATCAGGGCCGCCTGGCCCGGATCGGTATCCGCCCCGTCATTGACGGCCGTCGCAAGGCCGTGCGCGAAGCCCTCGAAAACCAGACCATGGCGATGGCACGGAGCGTCGCCGCGCTGCTGGAGAAACAGCTGCGCCATCCCTCGGGTGAGCCGGTGGAGTGCATCATCGCCGCCAGTTGCATCGGCGGCGTGGCCGAAGCCGCGGCCTGCGCGGACCTGTTCGAACGCGAAGGCGCGGCCGTCTCGATCACGGTGACCCCCTGCTGGTGCTATGGCTCCGAAACCATGGATATGGATCCCTTCCGGCCCAAAGCGGTCTGGGGGTTCAACGGCACTGAGCGCCCCGGGGCGGTCTACCTCGCCGCTGTCCTCGCAGCCCATGCGCAGTTCGGTCTGCCGGCTTTCGGCATCTACGGACGCGATGTCCAGGATGCCGGCGACGAGAGCATTCCCGCCGACGTCGCCGAAAAACTGCTCCGCTTCGCCAGGGCGGGATTGGCCCTGGCCGCCATGCGCGGCACCTCGTATCTCTCCATGGGATCGGTTTCGATGGGGATCGCCGGCTCGATGCTCGATCCCGCCTTCTTCAGGAATTACCTGGGCATGCGCAACGAATATGTCGACATGTCCGAGTTCACACGCCGCCTCGAGGAGGGGATCTTTGATCCCGAAGAATATCAGCGGGCTTATGCCTGGACCCGCGCCCACTGCAAAGAGGGCCCCGACCGCAATAAGCTCAAGCGTAGGCCAGCCGAGCACGAAAGGATCTGGGAGACGGTGGTGCGGATGGCGCTCATCGCCCGCGACCTCATGGTGGGCAATCCCCGCCTCGCGGCGCTCGGTTTCGCCGAGGAGGCCCTTGGCCACAACGCCCTGCTCGCTGGCTTTCAGGGGCAGCGTCAATGGACCGACCACGCCCCCAACGGCGATTTCATGGAGGCGATTCTCAACTCCTCCTTCGACTGGGACGGGCCGCGCCAGCCCTATTTGCTCGCGACCGAAAACGACGCCCTCAACGGCGTTTCCATGCTCTTCGGCCATCTCCTCACCAACACCGCGCAGATGTTCTCGGATGTGCGCACCTACTGGAGCCCCGCGGCCATCCGCCGCGTCACCGGCCACGCCCTCAGCGGTGCGGCGGAGAACGGCGTCATCCACCTCATCAACTCCGGGGCCTCGGCGCTCGATTTCACCGGGCGGCAGACCCTCGCCGGCGCGCCGGCGGTCAAGCCCTTCTGGGAGATCCATGCGGCCGAGGTCGAGGCCTGCCTCAACGCCACCTCCTGGCCTCCGGCCATTGATGAGTATTTCCGCGGCGGCGGCTACTCCTCCGAGTTCCTCACCCGCGGCACCATGCCGTTGACCATGACGCGCATCAATCTCGTCCAGGGGATCGGGCCGGTACTGCAGCTCGCTGAAGGCTGGAGCGTCGATCTTCCCGACCGTGTCAACAAGGCCCTGGTCGACCGCACCGATCCGACCT
Source organism: bacterium (assembly GCA_035353815.1). Lineage (GTDB taxonomy): Bacteria > Zhuqueibacterota > Zhuqueibacteria > Residuimicrobiales > Residuimicrobiaceae > JAKPUX01. The sequence continues at coordinate 11,914 of DAOQAG010000021.1, read as the reverse complement.
GGCCGACCACCTGGTTTGCGCCGCGCCTGACCGGCAAGGGGCCCTTCACCGATGTCTGGTCGGTCATGGGCGGCTGGGGCGCCAACCATGGCGCGATCAGTTACGGCCACATCGGCGCCGATCTGATCGCTCTGGCCGCGCTGGCGCGGATTCCGGTGAGCATGCACAACATCGAAGCGGCGCAGATTTTCCGCCCGGCCGTATGGAACAGCTTCGGCATGGACCCGGAGGGCGCCGATTATCGCGCCTGTGCTACGTTCGGCCCGATCTATGGCCGGCGATAATCCCTGCTGAAGCGATAAAAAAAGCCGGAGTGACGATGGCTTCCCCCTTTCCCGATTCCTTTTATCCCGCACCCGCAGGCATCCCCGAGTCCTGCCGCCTCGCGGGTCCGATCGAACAGCGCAGCTGGCTTTGCGGCGGTGCGATCCGCACCTGGAGCGGTCCACAGCAGCCGGTGCTCTCGCCGGTATGCGAGTCGGGTCCGGGCGGACTGCAGCGTCAGCGTATCGGCAGTTATCCGCTGATGACCGCAGCGGAGTCTCTGCAAGCGCTCGACGTGGCATCCGCGGCCTGGGCGCAGGGCCAGGGCGAGTGGCCGACCATGCCGGTCGCGGAGCGCATCGGCCACGTTGCCGCGTTCACGGCGCGGATGCAGGAGCAGCGCGGCGAGGTTGTCAAGCGGCTGATGTGGGAGATCGGCAAGAGCCAGGCGGATGCGGAAAAAGAGTTCGACCGTACGGTCGAGTATATCCGCAACACCATAGCAGCGCTCAAGGATCTCGACCGCGTTTCGTCGCGCTTTGTGATCGAGGAGGGCGTGATCGGCCAGATCCGCCGCTCGCCGCTCGGGGTGGTGCTCTGCATGGGCCCCTTCAACTATCCCCTCAACGAGACCTTCACCACCCTGATCCCGGCGCTGATCATGGGCAATCCGGTCCTGTTCAAGCCGCCCAAGCTGGGGGTACTGCTGTTCGAGCCCCTGCTCGCGGCCTTCCGCGACTGTTTCCCGGCCGGAGTGATCAATACCGTCTACGGGGATGGCGCGACCATTGTCGGGCCGCTCATGGAGTCGGGGCGGATCGACGTCCTCGCTTTCATCGGCACCAGCCGGGTGGCGGATCTCCTGCGCAAGCAGCATCCCAAACCGCACCGGCTGCGCTGTGTTCTCGGCCTCGACGCCAAGAATCCGGCGATCGTTCTCAGGGACGCCGATCTCGATCTCGCGGTGAAGGAATGCGTGCTGGGCGCGCTCTCGTTCAACGGCCAGCGCTGCACGGCGCTCAAGATGATCTTTGTGCACGAGGAGATCCGGGCGGCGTTTCTGGACAAGCTCAGCGCCGCGGTCGGAGCGCTCAAGTGCGGCATGCCCTGGGAGGCGGGGGTCCAGATCACGCCGCTGCCGGAGATCGGCAAGACGCAGCGATTGCAGGAGTACATCGAGGATGCGAAGGCGCAGGGGGGGCGGGTGGTCAATGCGGGGGGTGGAACGGTACTCGAGACCTGTATGTTCCCGGCCATCGTCTATCCGGTCAAGCCGGGTATGCGGTTGTATAGCGAAGAACAGTTCGGGCCGGTCATTCCGGTGGCTTCGTTCCGCGACATCGCCGAACCGCTGGAGTATATCGCCGCCTCCAATTTCGGGCAGCAGGTGAGCCTCTTCGGCAGCGATGCGGCGGTGCTGGCCGGATTGATCGACCCCCTGGTCAATCAGGTCTGCCGCGTCAACCTCAACAGCCAATGCCAGCGCGGGCCGGACACCTTCCCCTTCACCGGGCGCAAGGATTCGGCCGAGGGCACGCTTTCGGTATCGGACGCCCTGCGCGTCTTCACCATCCGCGCGCTGGTGGCCGCCAAGGAGACCGGGCCCAACCAGCAGATCATCAAGGAGATCGTCACGAAACGGCGCTCCCAGTTTCTCTCGACCGATTTCATTTTCTAGGCCGCGGTTGCGCGGCAGCGGCAGCCATGAGGGCGCCTGTTGTTCCCGGCCGGCTCAGGGTTGCCCGGCGGGCGCGGCTGTGACGGTGCGGCAGCCGAAAAAGCGCCCCGCCGTGCGACCATGATTGGCGTCGATGCGCACCGACACCCGCGTCTTGCCCGCGATCAATCCGGCCGGCAGGGGATATTCGAGATCATAGAACCGGCCGGTCTCCCCTCCCTTCCACTCCACCTCCGCTATCTTCGTCTCTTCTATGCTCAAATCGCAGCGCCGCTCCCGGTCATCGCCGATCACCGTGAGGAGCAGGGCATTGGGGCGCCCGGTCTGGACCGCCATCGTGAAGGAGATCCAGCTGCCGGCGCGCGCCTCGCGGCCGAAGCGTCCGAGGGCCTGGTCCACATAGGATTGTTCTCCCGCCTCCAGCTGATGATCGCGTTCCGGCTGCATCTCGCCGATGCGAAAATTATCGATCGTACGCGACTCGATCTGTTGCAGGCGATTTTTCTCCGTCCTCCAAGCCTCCTGGCGCGCGCTCCACCCCTCGGGTGTGAAATAATCAAAGTAAACGCTGTAGCAGCCGGTCGACGTGGCATAAAACGGCTTGAGGATAAAATCGCCGGGCATGCCGATGCCCGAGGTTTTAAAGGTGAGCGGCGCAGCGAGGGGCGCGATCCACTTTTCGGGGTGGCGTTCGCCGGTAAGCAGCACCGGCGTGCCGTAGACCGGATCGGGCAGGGTATCGCCAAGCTGTCCCGCCAGGACCACCGGTCCATAGAGGAAGGCGATGCGGTCGGGATTGTCGGGCATCGCTTCTGTGCGCAGATGCATCGGCAGGCGCAGCTCGACCCGGTCGTTGTCGCGCCAGGTGCGTTCGATGCTCCAGAAGCCGGCTCCGTTGCGAACGGCCCTCTCTTTTTTACCATTCACCGTCACCTCGACCGCGCCGCTCCAGGAGGGCTGGCGCAGATAGAGGGGAAAGTGCTGCGGCTTTTTCGTGGCCAGCGTCAGCAGCACGCGGTCGCTTTCAGGAAACGCGGTCTCCTGGGTGAGGGTGAGCCCGCGCTCCTTCCAGCAGAGAACGGAGGGGATGAAGAGGTTCAGATAGAGCCCGCCGTCCGCGGCCTTGTAGTAGATGCTCTCCGCATATTTGACATGGTTCTCCATGCCGCTGCCGACACAGCAGGTAAAGGTGTTGAAGGAATCGCTGAAGAGCTTGCGCGTTCCCATGCGCAGCGGGATGAAGTAGCACATCATGCCGTCGGCCGGATTCTGGCTGGCAAGGATATGGTTATAGAGGGCGCGTTCGTAGAAATCCGCCAGCTCCTGATCCGGCGCCAGGCAGAAAAGGTGGCGGGTGAGCTTGAGCATATTGTAGGTGTTGCAGGTTTCGCAGGTGTTGTCACTCAGCCGGTCGTTGAGCTGGTCTTCCTCGCCGCAGTATTCATAGTTGCTGTTGCCGCCGATGACGTAGGTGTGATGGCGGACCATGCACTCCCAGAAAAAACGGGCGATGGTGCAGTCGGTCGAGTCGGCGCTGAGTTCGTAGCGGCGGGCGGCGCCGACGGCTTTGGGGACATTGGTATTGGAATGCTTGCCGGGCAGGGGATCGATGCGGCGCGCAAGCTGGCCGAGGACGAACTCGTCGTGAAACTTGCGCGAGAGGGCGAGGTATTTTTGCTGCCCCGTGATGGCATAAAGGTTGGCGAGGAGCTCGTTCATGCCGCCGTATTCGCAGTTGAGCATGGCGAGGCGCTGTGTCTCGGAGAGGGGATTGACCACAGCCGCGGCCCAGTCGGCCATGTCGCAAACGACCTGCAGCGCCGCTGCGTTCCCGGCATAGAGATACGCGTCGACCAGTCCGGCCATCACCTTGTGGACCGTGTACCAGGGCGACCAGCCGCCGTTGAGGTTAAAGCCGCTGGACTTGATATCGCCGCGTGCCACGCGGGCAAAGAGGGTATCCTCGCCGGGAATCGCGCCGACATAGCCGCTGCCGCGCGCCTGCTGGCAGCGGGCGAGCTCGGCCACGATGTCGTCGACGCGCTTTTTGAATTCGGGATCACCTGAATTGGCATAGTGCATGGCGCAGGCCGAGAGATAGTGGCCGAGGGTGTGTCCCGAGAGCCCCTCGCTCTCCCAGCCACCATAGACCTCTCCCTGGACCGGCAAACCGGCATGGGCGTGGAAGCGGTGCAGCAGACGGCGGGGGTCGAGGCTCAGCAGGTAGGCGGCGTCCATCTCCATGGCATGCCGGAAAGGCCCGGCGGTGATCCGGACATCGCTGAGGTCGAATGCAAAAGCCTGGACGGGGGCTTGAAGGTCCGTCTTGAGACGGCCCGCGAATTGGCCCGGGTACTGGGCCAGGGCAGCGCCGGCGAAAAGCATGACCGTCAGAGTCAGGAATTGTCGTATCGTCATAATACTCTCCAATGTATTAAAGCCCAATTCGCGCCCGCCCCGCCGCTTGCTCGCATCCACAATCTCGTGCCCACTTGGCCAGTCGCTCGCCCCCCCAATCTCGCGCCCGCCCTGGATGATGGCCCCGGGGGAGCGGGCTCACCCCTCCGGCCGGTGGGGACGTGAGGCTGAAGCCCGGGTGTGGACGGGAAAAGCCCAGGCAAAGCCGAAATATCCATCGCCGGGATGGGAACAAGATTGCAGCGGGCCCGGCCAAGCCGCAGCGGGACGGATTTTTTGGCGCGGCGCAGAAAATTGCCTTGCAAATCAGCGGCAATATAAGTAAAATGATAAACTTTTTTGCACACTCATCGCGAGATCCCCCTATGACCGAAAAAACACAACGCCTCCTCAGCGACTCCAAAGCTGCGCGCTGGACCGCCCTGCTCATCGTCTCCTTCACCATGTTTGCCGGCTATTACATGGCCGACCTCATGGCGCCCCTGCAGGGGATGCTGCAGAAACAGCTGGGCTGGAGCGCCACCGATTATGGCTGGTACACCGGGGCCTACGGCTGGTTCAATGTCTTTTTCTTCTTCCTCATCCTCGGCGGCATCATCCTCGACAAGATGGGGGTTCGCTTCACCGGCTTGAGCGCTGCCGTCATCATGGTTTGCGGCGCCCTGCTCAAGTATTGGGCCATCACCACCCAGAGCCTCACCGGCCAGAGCTGGCATATCCTGTTCTGGACCTTTCCGGCGCAGGTCTGGATGGCCGCTCTTGGCTACGCCGTCTTCGGCGTCGGCGTTGAGGTGGCGGGCATCACGGTTTCCAAAGTGATCGTCAAATGGTTCAAGGGCCATGAACTCGCCCTGGCGATGGGACTGCAGCTGGCCATCGCCCGCATGGGCACGGCCCTGGCCCTCTCGACCTCGCTGCCGATCTCCAAACATTTCAACACCGTCAGTGCTCCCCTGCTCATCTGCCTGGTGATGCTCTGCATCGGACTGCTGGCCTATTTCGTCTACACCTTCAACGACAAGCGTCTGGATGCCTCGCTCGCCGCCATCCGCAACGACAGCGAGAAAACGGCTGATGAAGAGTTCCACATCAGCGACATCGGCGCCATCATCACCAATCGCGGCTGGTGGTATCTGGCCATCCTCTGCGCCCTCTTTTACTCGGCGGTCTTTCCTTTTCTCAAATACGCGACCGGCCTGATGATCAACAAATACGGTGTCTCCGAGAACCTCGCCGGGCTCATCCCCGGGCTGCTGCCCTTTGGCACGATCCTCCTCACCCCCTTCTTCGGCAACCTCTATGACCGCAAGGGCAAGGGGGCGACAATCATGATCCTCGGGGCGGTGCTGATCATCCTCGTGCATGCACTCTTCGCCGTGCCCGGTTTCAACCACTGGATCGTTGCGGTGCTGCTGATGATCGTCCTCGGCATCGCCTTCTCCCTCGTGCCTTCGGCGATGTGGCCCTCCCTCGCCAAGATCATCCCGGAAAAACGGCTGGGCAGCGCCTATGCGCTGGTCTTCTGGATCCAGAACATGATCGCCTTGATGTTCATCCCGGCGATGATCGGCTGGGTGCTGGACCGGTACTGCGTGCTGACGCAAAATACAGTGGGCGGGGTGACAACGACCGTTTACAGCTATACGCTGCCGATGATCATCTTTGCGGCGATCGGCGTGCTCTCGCTGCTCTTTGCCTTTCTGCTCAAGCTGGAAGACAGGAAGAAAGCCTACGGGCTCGAGCTCCCGAACATCAAAAGCTGAGTCCTCTGCCGATACCCCTGATCCGAGCCCCGGGACCTGTCCCGGGGCTTTTTTATCGCCAGGCCGCAGAGGCGTGCGGCCGCGATGGATCTCCGGGCACTACTTCTTGCGCGCCTTGCCCCTGGCGGTCACCCGCACGCCGAAGCGGTCGCGCAGGGCATACAGGGTTTCGGCCTCGGACTCGCTGAGCACATTGACCCGACCCAGCTGCCGGGCGACCAGACTGATTTGCGCGAAATGTTCGAGCGTCTCCATCTTGTGATAGGCGTTCATCGCATTGATGCCGACGGTGATGGCGCCATGGTTGGCGAGGAGAAAGGCATCATGTTCCTTCAGTTTGGCCAGGAAGGGCGCATAGAGCTCGAATGTGCCGGGCGTGCCGTAGGGGATGACGGGGATGCTGCCGAGGGAGATGATCACTTCAGGCAGGACACAGGCGTCGAGCGGGAGCCCGGCCACAGCGAAGCCGGTGGCGGTCGGGGGATGAGCATGGCAGACGCTGCCGATATCGGGCCGCTCCTGATAGATTGCCAGATGCATGAAGACCTCGGAAGAGGGTTTTTTCGTGCCGCTCAGGACATTGCCCTGCAGGTCGATGACGATCAGGTCATCGGGGCTCATAAAGCCCTTGCTGACACCGGTGGGAGTGATGAGGATACGCCTGGCATCGATGCGCGCGCTGATATTGCCGTCATTGGCGGCGACATAGCCACGGCTCCAGATGCGCCGTCCCACCTCGACGATTTCCTCTTTCATTGTTGCGATAGAAGTGGCCACACCAGACCTCCAAATATGAGTCACATTGCGGTTGCATGGTACAATGTACTCAGGATCGTGGAGAGAATCAAGCAGGAAACTGCATCCTCGGTGCGAGCGGGCGCGTGGGAACGGAGCGCATAGTCAGGAGTGAGAGCAAAGGGGTATCCGCGGCGTCAGCGCGATGGCCATGGGCGAAGGATGGGCTGGTGGGAAGGTCACGAAGGGGTTGTCCGGATGGGCCAAGCCCAGACCGGCTCCACACCTGAAAATCCTTGTATTCCAGCGGAAATTACGCTATATTGGCCCCGGCATCCCGCGCAGCTGCAGGAGCCGTCCCTGAAATCGCTCTCTTACCGGAGGTTCGCTATGCCGTCCTTCTCCGCCGCTGAAACGACGGTGAATCCCAATATCATCGAGATGGAATATGCCGTGCGCGGCCCGATCCCGGCGCGCGCCGCGGAAATGAAGAAGCAGGGCCGCCGTGTTATCCTCTGCAACATCGGCAACCCCCAGGCGCTCGGTCAGCTGCCGATCACCCACTACCGGCAGATCCTCAGTCTGGTCGAGGATCCCGGCCGCCTTGTGCGCGAGCGCCAGCTGCGCAAGCTGGAAGCGCCAGGCATGCCGGTAATGGAAGAAGAGATCCTCGATCAGGCGCAGTATATCCTCGACCAGATGGAGACCGGCATGGGTGCCTACACCGAAAGCCGCGGACCCGCCTTCGTCCGGGAAGCCATCGCCCGCTTCATCGACCGCCGCGATGGCGTGGCGCCGGGCGAGGGCGGGGTGCCGGCCAATCCCGAGCATATTTTCCTCACCAACGGCGCCAGCGAGGGCGTCAAGTATATCCTCGAGATGCTCATTTCCGGGCCGCAGGATGGCATCATGATCCCGATCCCGCAGTACCCCCTTTATTCGGCGGCGATCAAAAAGCTGGGCGGCGTTCAGGTCAATTATTATCCCGACGAAGAGGCGGACTGGAACCTGGAGACGGCGATGCTCGAGGAGGCGCTGGTCCGGGCCCGGAGCGGCGGCGTCCAGGTCAAGGCGATTGTCGTGATCAATCCCGGCAATCCGACCGGAGCGGTCCTCAATGAGCGCAGCCAGCGCGAGGTGATCGAGTTTGCCGCGAAACACGGGCTGGCGATCCTCGCCGATGAGGTTTACCAGGAGAACATCTACGACGGCAGTTTTACCTCCTTCGCCCGCCTCATCGGCAGCGACCCGATCCCCCTGTTCAGCCTGCACAGCATCTCCAAAGGCTTTTACGGCGAGTGCGGCCATCGCGGCGGCTACCTCGAGGTGCGCAATGCCCCGCGGGTGAGCAACAGCCGTCACAGTTTCATCGACCTGCTCGTCAAGCAGGCCTCGGTCAGCCTCTGCTCGAATACCGTCGGCCAGGTGCTTACCTACCTCATGGTAACGCCGCCGCCCGAAGGCTCAGCGGTGTATCAGCAGCTGCAGACGGAGAAAAAGCAGATCCTCGCGGAGCTCTATGACAAGGCGTTGACCATCAAGCACGCCTTTTCCAAAATGGAAGGCATGCGCTGCTACGGCCGCATCGGCGCGCTCTACCTTTTCCCGCGCATGGAGCAGCTGCCGGCCGGCAGCAGCGATTACGACTATTGTCTGAATCTGCTCGAGGAAACCGGGATTTGCACGGTGAACGGCCAGGGATTCGGGCAAAAGAGCGGCACACATCATTTGCGCATTGCTTTTCTGCCGCCCCGGAACATGTTGAATGAGGTGCTGCCCGAGTGGATCGCCTTTCATAACCGCTATGTGAATCAATAACGAGGTGCCCCGGGCCAACCTCCGGATGCCGGCCGGGAGCCGGCGCCTCGCCCAATGTCGCGAAAGTGTACTCAGGAATGTTCAGGATCGGCCAACGCTGGATGAGCGAGATGGAGCCCGAGCTGGGGCTCGGGATGGTTCAAGCCATCGACCGCCGCATTGTCACCATTGATTTTCCGGCGAGCGGCTGCACCCGCAGTTTCGCCATCGCCTCCGCCCCGTTGCGGCGCATCCGGTTCCATCCCGGCGATACCGTTCTTCTGCGCGATGGCACCTCCTTCCGCATTGTCGAGGCCGAGGAGCGGGATGGATTGATGCTCTACAACGGCGAGCGCATGGGTGCGCGCGAGGAGATGCTCGCCGACACCATCAGCATCAACACCCCGCGCGACCGCCTGCTCAACGGCTACATCGACGCCAACTCGGATTACCTGTTGCGCTATCGCACCCACCTGCACCGCTACCGGTATCGCCAGTCGCCCTTGTGCGGTCTCCTCGGCGGTCGCATTGATCTGATCCCGCACCAGCTATACGTCGCCGACACCGTCTCCGCGCGCCCCAATCCCCGCGTCCTCCTCTCCGACGAAACCGGTCTGGGCAAAACCATCGAGGCTGCACTGATCCTCCACCGCTTGCTAGCGGTTGGGCGGATTGAACGGGTCCTGATCTGTGTGCCCGAACCCCTGATGCACCAGTGGTTCGTCGAGCTGCTGCGCCGGTTCAACCTGCTCTTCCGCATTTATGATGCCGGGTACATTGAATCCCTCGCTGCCAGCCAGCCAGACCAGAATGTCTTCCTCGAGGAGCAGCTGGTGCTGTGCAGTATCGAACTGTTGACCGGGCATCCGGAGTGGGGTGAGCAGGCGGCCGCCGCCGGCTGGGACATGCTGGTCATCGATGAGGCGCATCATCTCGTCGATCCGGGCCCCGCCTACCAGGTGGCCAAAGCCCTGTGCGCGGCATCGGGCGGGGTGCTGCTGATCACCGCCACACCCGAGCAACTGGGGCATGCCAGCCATTTTTCGCGACTGCGGCTGCTCGATCCGGCGAAATACAGCGACCCGGGACGTTTTGAGAAGGATGAGCGCGCCTATGGGGAGAGGGTGGCGGTCCTCAACAAGATTGTCGACGGCGGACGATTGACACCGCGGCAGGAGAGCAGCCTCGCGGAGCTGGCGCCTGCCTGGGCGGCGCGCGAGGAGAGGGCGCTGACCCGCCGCCTGCGTGAGGATCCACAAGCGCGCACGGCCTTCATTGCTGAGGTGGTCGACCGCCAGGGAACCGGCCGGGCGGTGTTCCGCAACACCCGGGCCGTCATCAGCGGATTCCCGGCGCGACGGGTCACGATGATCCCGCTTGCGGGGGGGCCCGAGTTGCAGGCGCAGGCGGCACGGGAGATCGCCCAGTTCACCGGCGGACCGGGGCCATTGCCGCCGCTGTTGACGCCGTCATCCGAGGCGGGTTCTGCGCTGGCGGAAGCGCTCGGAGAAGAGGTGGCGGATCCCCCTGCGGCCTCCCCGGCCGCCGCAGCGCAGCATCGCAAACGGCCGCATGTCGGGCCGGGTCCAGCCTGGGCGTATGACCACGATCCGAGGCTGGCCTGGCTCGCACAGCACCTGCGCCAGCATCGCCGCAGCAAGATGCTGCTGATCTGTCACAGTGCCGAACAGGCCGCTGCCATCGCCCCGGCTCTGCAGAGCCTGATCAATATCCGCATCGCCCTGTTTCATGAGCACCTCTCCCTGCTGCAACGCGACCGCAATGCCGCCTGGTTTGCTGAGACAGAGGGAGCGCGGGTGCTGGTCTGTTCGGAGATCGGCAGCGAGGGGCGTAATTTCCAGTTCTGCCACCAGCTCTTCCTCTTCGACCTGCCGCCCGATCCCGAGCTGCTCGAGCAGCGCATCGGCCGCCTCGACCGCATCGGCCAGAAGGAGACCATTGAGATTCTCGTCCCCTATCTCGAGGGGAGCGGCCAGGAGGTCATCGCCCGCTGGTATCATGAAGGGTTGAATGCTTTTGCCGCCAACCTGCCGGGAGCCTGGAAAATCCACACCGCCCTGGGCCCCGAGCTGGCCGAGCGCGCCGCCACCGCCCGGATCGGCGGGCTGGAGTCCTTCATCCAGCGCACGCGCGCCCTGCAAGCGGAGATCGCCGTGGCCATGCAAAAAGGCCAGGACCGGTTGCTGGCCCTCAACTCCTGCCACCCCGAGGCAGCACATGACCTGCAAAGCGGCATCGCCGCCCACGACGAAAGCCAGGAACTCGAAAAATACCTGTTGAAAATATTTGACCTCTACGGCATCCTCGCCGAAGAGATCGGCCGGCGCACCTTTCAGCTCAACCTCTCCCTCCTCTCCCAGCCTGAGTTCCCGCTGCCGGCGCTCAAGCGCGAGCAGTTGATCGTCACCTTCGACCGCCGCACCGCCCTCAGCCATGAAGAGATCGAATTCCTGACCTGGGACCATCCCATGGTCACCGGTGCCATGGATCTGCTCCTCGGCCATGAGAAGGGCAATTGCACTGTTTGTCTCATGCCGGGCTTGGGGAAAGAGGAACATCTGCTTGAGGCCCTCTTTCTGCTCGAATGCGTCAAGCACCAGCGCGCGCATCCCGACCGTTTCCTGCCGCCGACCCCGATCCGCGTCCTGATCGGCGAGGATCTCAGCGACCGCACCGCCACCTGGCCGATGAACCGGCTCGCTGCCACAGTGCGGAACGATCCGCATGCCCGCCTTGCCGCCGGGGAAATGTTCCTGCAGGAGCAGCTGCCCGTATTGCTGACCGCGGCGCAGCAGCATGCGGAAAAACGGCGCGAGGCTCTGGTCGCCGCCGCGGTGCAGCGCCTGCATACCACCCTGCAGTACGAGGTCGGCCGGCTGCGCGCCCTGGCGCCGGCCGGGGATGAGGAGAGCGCCCGGCTCATCGCCGCCCTGACGGAGGAAGAGAAACGGCTGGAGGAGTCGGTGCAGCAGGCGCGGCTGCGGCTCGACAGCCTGCGCCTGATCGGGCCGCTGCCGGATGCGGAATAGCCGGATAGAGCCTGGAGGGTGGGGCGTGAGAGTGCGGGGACGGGAGAAGGGAAAACCCGGGTCAGTTACGCCCTCCCGCCTCCTGGCAAGCAAGCGCCCGGGGAAAGCGCGGGGGCCGGAGAGTGGAAAGCCGCGGGGAGGTACAGACACAACAAAGCCCCGCCTGCTCGCAGACGGGGCTTAAAGGAGGGCTATGTCAAGTCAGACCT
>DAOQAG010000020.1:0-69627 GCA_035353815.1 bacterium | reverse complement strand
AGATTTCGGGGGGTACACGGCACGAGATGTCAGGTGGGAACAAGATTTCGGGGGGCACACGGCGCGAGATGTCAGGTGGGAACAAGATTTCGGGGGGGTATTCCGCCGGGGTTTTATGATTGACTTTGTTGGCCCTTTTCATTATATTTGATAAACTTGGAAACGGCAAAAGGGGCTCCTCCATGCGCAATCATCTCCTCCTGCTTCTGGCCATCACTCTGGTGACCTCGCCGGCGCACTCCCAAATCAAAAAGCGCGAGGTCAACAGCAGTCGCAAGGCGGAAGCACGGCAAGGGCTGCTGAAGGATAATTTCGTCATATCGCCACAGCTCATCGATATGCCGACGGCCAATGTGCTGCAGGGGGGCGATCTCTGCGGCGGCATCCTGCTCTTCGAGGAGGGGGGAATGCTCGCCCGTCTCTCCGCCGGCATTTCCCGGCGCATGATGTTCGGGATCTCCTACGGCGGCGACCACCTCATCGGCAACGAGGTGATCAAATGGAATGATGGCCCCAGTGTCCATATGGCCCTGCGCATGATCGAAGAGTCCCCCAAGTATCCGAAACTCGCCATCGGCCTCGACACGCAGGGCTATGGCAAGTACTGGCGGGAATCCGATTATCCGGATAAAACACCGGCAGAGATCGATCCCGCGAAGGAGCCCTTCAAACGCTATACCTACAAATCGCGCGGTTTTTATGCGGTCATGTCGAAAAACTACCAGGCCTTCTGGATCGTCGGCTTGCACGTCGGTATCAACTACAGCCTGGAGACCAGCGACAAGGACCGCGATCCCAACCTCTTTTGCGGTATGAACTGGCAGCTGGGGCGCGATGTATCGATCGTCGGGGAGTATGACTTTGCCTTCAATAATGACCAGATCCCTGCCCTGAACGGCAGCAAGGGCTTTCTGAATGCTTCCGTGCGCTGGGCCTTCCAGCCCAATATCTATATCGAGTTTGCCGCCAAAAACATGCTTTCCGGCCAACGCGGCGACCGCGATTATCTCCGCTGCCTGAAAATGGTCTATTTCTCGCGCACCGTTACACCGCCGCCGCGCCGCACTTTTTTCCAGAAGTTCAAGGACTTGTTCAGCAGCAAGAACCCGGAGTAGGCGCGCTTCTTGGGCCACCCTGGAGGCGGTGCACACCATCAAGAGCCTGACGCGCCAGGGAAGCACACAGCATGAACCGCCTGGAGGCGGCGCACATGGAAAATAGCCGGACGCGCAAGAGATCCGGGAAAAGGCACGCCGCGGCCGAACCACCGGATCATGGATGTTGGTTGCAGGGGAGTACAGGAGCAGTATGAAACGATATAGCTTGACATTTTTGCTGATCGCCTTCCTCGGCCTGGGGAGCACGGGGTGCTACACCGTCGTGCGCTTGCCGAATCACAGCGCGGATGAGGAGGGCGAGGAGCAGGCCTCCTGGCACCAGGGGCCGCGCAATCCGGCCATTCCCGCCGCCCGCGCGGGCGATCTCGACTGGCTTTTTTACTATCAGCTGCCCTGGTGGCAGGATGAGAGTGCGCTGGTCTATGACCGCCCGGACGGCCAGCCTTACGTCCCCGAGGAGTTCCGGCAGCGCTACCCCGAAGCCCCCGGATACTCCGGCAGCTATTCGGGCAGCCCCGCACCGGCGGTGACTTCGTCCCTGGGCAAACAGCCGGCCGACAGCAGCCAGCAGCCGCCGGCAAGCAGCACCCCGGATAATCGCCGCGATTTCGGCCAGGGCGCCGCTTCAGCACCGGCCGCCGGCTCTACGGCACCGCAGCCCGAGCGCCGTGACTCCGGTTCCTCCTCCAGCCCATCCGGAGAACGCTCTCAGCCCAAACGTCGCTGAGCCCAGTAAGCAGGTTCTTCATCTTGCAGGCAAGAGCCACCGGCTCTTGCCTTTTTCATTGACAGGTAGAGGCATGTCCAATTTCAAACGCCGCATCTTGTTCATTCTCCTGGTTCTGTTGCTCTGCATCGCTGCCTTTGTTGTTTTCGGTTATTTCTCGCTGCGCCGCTCCGTACCGCCGGAGAGCGGCACACTGACGGTTGCCGGTCTGCAACGGGCGGTCGAGATCGGGCGTGATGAATGGGGCGTGCCCCATATTGCAGCGGCAACGGAGACGGACCTCTATTTTGCCGCCGGCTACAGCTGTGCGCAGGACCGCCTCTGGGAGATGGAAGTATTACGCCGGGCTGCCTTGGGCCGTCTGGCGGAGATCCTCGGCCCCGAGCTGGTCCCGGCGGATCAGCTTGCGCGCACGGTTGGCTTCGGCCGCCTCGGAGCGCAGCTCCTTGCACAATTGCCGCCGGAGACGGCGGCGCAGCTGAAGGCTTATACCGCCGGTGTCAACGCCTATATCACCACCGCGAAACAATGGCCCCTCGAGTTCGGCGTGCTGCGCTGCCAGCCTGCGCCCTGGCAGCCGGAGGAGAGCCTGGCCATCATGCGGCTGATCGGCTGGCTGCTCAGTATGGGCTGGCATGTCGACCCGGTCTACGCAGAGATCGCCGGCCGGGTGGATTCGCTCAAATTCAGTCATATCCGGCCGGAAGCCTTCCCCGGCAGCTTGCGCTCCGCGGCCGCGCCCGTGGCTGCGGATTCAGCCGGCCCGGTTCCAGGCATGCGCCCCCCATCGACCCCGGCGCAGCGCCCCACATCGACGCCGGCGTTGCTCCCCACCCCGGCTCCGGCGCAGCGCCCCGTATTGAGTCCGGTTCTGCGCCTGGGGGATGAGCGGCTGCGCAAGCTCTTCAATGCCCCGGCCGGCAGCGTCGGCAGCAACGCCTGGGTGATCAATAGCCGCCGTACTCATGGGGGAGAGGCCCTCCTGGCGAACGACACTCATTTGTTCTACACCCTGCCCTCGATCTATTATCTCCTGCATCTCCAGGCGCCCGGGATCAACGCGGTGGGCGCCGCCTTTCCCGGCCTCCCCGGGGTGGTGGTCGGCCGCAATGAACAAATCGCCTGGGGGATTACCAACGGCATGGTAGATGATGTGGATTTTATCCCGATGCGGTCCGACGGTACGGATGAGCGCTATTATCAGGTCGGCCGGCAGCGTTTCGCTTGGCGCGTCGAGGAGGAAACCATCGCGGTGCGCGGTGGCAGCGACCAGAAGATCCGCATCGTGCGCAGCCATTTCGGTCCCGTGGTCACGGCCGAGACGCCCTTTATGAACTATCGCGGCCAGACACCGCTCGTGCTGCGCTGGACCGGCTTTGAGGAGGACGATCCCCTGACCGGCTTTCAGGGTCTGCTCAAGGCTCGGGACTGGGGCGATTTTCTCGCGGCCCTGGAGAACTGCCGGGTTCCCGGGGAAAATTTCTTCTATGCCGATCGCGCCGGCCAGATCGGCTGCAAGCTGGCTGCTGCAGTGCCACGGCGCAATTTCCCCGATCCGCTCCTGCCGTCGCTGCTGCAGCCGCTGGCGGCCGACTCGGCCGCTGCAGCCGACAGCCTGGCGCCGGGCGGACTCGATCCCGATTGGCCCGGCTATGTTCCCTATGCCCAGCTGCCACAGATTTTCCAGCCGGCAAGTGGCTGGATCGCCAACGCCAACAACTGCGTCGCCGACACGGGCGGCGCGTTCTATATTTCCGCCTACTGGGAACCCGACTATCGCTATCTGCGTATCAAGGCCGCGCTGGATACCATTCCGCGCTGGGATGCGGAGCGCTGCCGGGCCCTGCAAGCCGATCTCTATTGCGGTCATGCCGCGTTTTTCATACCACGCCTGCTGAATGCCATCCGTCCGCTGACACTGCCCGGCGGCCAGCCGGCGAACCTGGGGCGTGACCTGCTCGCCGCCTGGGATTTTCAAGAGACGCCCTCGAGCGTGGCTGCTACAGTGTATGAGACCACGCTGCTGGAATTCATGCGTCTGACCTTTGTGGATGAGATGGGAGAGGATCTTTACCAACGCTTCCTGAACCTGTCCCATGTCAATATCCGCTCCCTGGACCGGCTGATCGCCGTGAACGACTCGCTCTGGTTCGATGATGTCCGCACTCCCGCCCTGGAGACCTGCGATGAGCTGTTGGCCGCAGCCTACCTCGCGGCCATCGATTCCCTCACCGCGCGCTATGGCAGCTCTCCGGGCTTGTGGAGCTGGGGTCAGGTGCATACCCTGACCCAGCGGCATCTCTTCAGTGCCTACCGGCCCTTCCAGCGCTTTTTCACGATCGGGCCCTCCCCCTCAGCGGGGGGCAATTTCACCCTCAACAACAGCAGCTTCAGTCTGGGCAAGCCCTTCGCTACCGTCGTCGGCCCCTGCGTGCGCCAGATCTCGGACATGTCCACAGATGCCTGGCAAGTCATCTTGCCCTCCGGGCAGAGCGGACATCCCTTCAGCCGCCATTTCCGGGACCAGCACCCCCTTTGGCAGGAGGGCCGCATGATCACGCTCCATTTGCAGAATGCGACGCGAGGCCGTCCGCGCTGGAACTGGCAAACGCTCCGGCCTGTTTCCGCGATTCCGTAGCCCTGACGCTACTATTGGATATCATGCCCCTGCACCCGATGAACATAGCATCCTCCGGGCACCGCCCCGGCCTCCCGTCTCTGCGTCCTGCTCGCCGACGCGGCCCTATGAATCCAGCATCCTGGAGTCGCCGCCCTGGCTTCCCTTCTCTCCGCCGCACTGACTGGCGCGGCCTGCTCCGTCCCGGCCTGCTGCTCTCCCTCGCCGCCTTCTTTTTCGCCTGCTCCGGCCAGTCCAGCGTCGAATACGAAGCGGCCATCCCGGCACAGAAGACACTGGCGCATAAATCCGGCTGGGACCATACCCACCCCGCCTGGCATCCCGGCGGGGCGAGTCTGCTCTGTTGCGCCCGCGCGGCGGACGGCAGCGGCCCGGTCTATTTGCGCGAGATTGCGCTGGCTGGCGGCCCGGCCCGCGACCTGACGGCCGACTCGACCGGCCTGTGGTTTCCCTCCTGGAATCCCGCCGGCAGCGCGATCCTCTGCACCTCCGGGCGCGCCGGGAGTCAGGATCTGTGGCTCTTCTCTCCGGCGACGGCCTCCTGGAAACGGCTCACCGACCTGGCCGGGAATGAATCCTTTCCCTGCTGGAATCCTGCGGGCACCCGCATCGCTTTTCTCAGCCTCGGCCGGATCGCCCTGCTCGATCCGGAGACCGCCGCGATCACTTTTCCCCCCACTCCCCGTCTCATCGCCCTTTCGCTCTCCTGGAGCCCGGATGGCTCCAGTCTGCTCTTTTCGGCCGACAATGCGAGCGGGGAGTATCTGTACCGCTATCTGCTCGACGAAAACCGCGTCGAGGAACTGCTGACGCCGGCAACGGCAGGCAGCTGGCCGGTCGCCATCTTCGCCGCTGCGAATGGCGGGGCGGAGCACCTGGCCTGGCGGGCAACCACCAGCCATGCATCGACTGGCATCTATTTCCAGCGCCCGGGCGCCGCAGCACCCAGCCTGGTCGTGCTCAAGGGCACCATGCCGGCCTGGTCTCCGGATGGGACCGCCCTGGTCCATGTCGAAGACCTTGTGGAGCGTTCCGGGAAGGCCGAGCCGGGACTCGACCTGGTTTGGGACAAAATCTGGATCCGTACCGATGAATAGACGGATCGTCCTGCTCCTTCTCCTGGTGCTGCTGCAGCGCGGCGGCAGCGGCGCAACCCCGGCTGCCGTCAAGCCGCAAGGCCGCGTGGCGGGATTTGTCCTCGACGCCGCCAGCAAAACTCCGATCCCGCAGGCTAATGTCCTCCTGGAGGGCACCACTTTGGGGGCGGTCAGCGGCAAGAACGGTGCCTTTTATATCGAGCGGGTACCGCCGGGCACTTATCAACTCACCGTCACCATGCTCGGCTACCGCAAGATGGTGGTCAAGAATCTGGTCGTGCAGGCCAACCAGGTGCGCGCCCTCCGGGTGAGCCTCAACCGCCAGGCCATCGATATGGGCCGGGTCCAGGTTCAGGCGAAGCGGGAGGCGCACGCCTTTGACTATGAGAAGTCGATGGCCGGCCACGAGATCATCTCGCCGCGCTTCATCGCCCGGCGTCCCGGCGCCCTCGAGGATGCCTACCGGGCGCTCAACGTCATGCCCGGGGTGACGGCGCGCAGCGATCTCAATACCCAGCTCTATATCCGCGGCGGCAGTCCCGATCAGAATCTCATCCTCTATGACGGCATCGAAATCACCACGCCGGGCCGCCTGTTCATCATTATGGGGGGCGGCATCAGCCTGGTCAATCCCGACATCATCCAGGCCATCGACCTGGAGCCCGGCGGCTTCGATGCCAGCCATGGCGGCAAGACCTCGGCCCTGCTGCAACTGGCCAACCGGGAGGGACGCCGGGACAAGAACGCCTTCAGCACCAGCCTGGCCATGGTCACCGCGCGCGCCGTTGCCGAGGGCCCGATCGGCAAAAACCGTGGCTCCTGGCTGGTCGCCGGGCGGCGCAGTTTTTACGATCTCCTCGCCAATCAAATCAATGATAAGGATTATATTTACCCCTACTATTACGATATTCATGCAAAAATCGCCTATGATGTCGATCAGAATAGCCGACTCACCGCCTTTTATACCAATCTCGGTGAAGGGGCGCGAATGTTGAATGTCGAGAGTGAGCAGCTCAGCCTGCGTAATTCAGGGATCGGCCACATCGCCGGTTTGCGATTCAACACTCTCCTTTCTTCCAAGCTGCTCATGACCTCACTGCTCGGTTATTATGAGGATCATAATAATATTCAGATCATTGATTCTTATAATACCAGGTATCACGGCAATTTGAACTATATGATCAGGCGACGTTTGGCCCAGGTAGAGTGGACATACAATTCGCGGCCATGGCTGAGCATGCGAAGTGGTGTGAAGATAACCAATCACAGTAATGATTTCACGGGCATACTGGATTGGCGGAATCAAATTCAGACCATCCCCCTTCAGAATTCTGATTCCCTTCGATTCAATTCCCATTCGCGAGATTTGGGCACCTTCGTTCAGCTACGGTTCACTTTAAGCAAATGGCTGGAATATTCAGCTGGCGTACGCTATGATTATGCTTCGCGTTACGAAGAAGATCTTTGGCACCCGCGCTTGAAACTGCTCCTTTTCCCGAAAAGCCCCATGAACTTTTGGCTGAGTTACGGCACGTATTCACAATACCCGGATGTCATGACTATTATCGGTCGAGGCGAGCCACTGGATATCAGCAGCAATCAGCACCAGATCAAGGCGGAAAGGGCGGAGCATCGCATTATTGGTGTGCAGTGGTCTCCATCAGAGAGAAATCTCATCAAAATCGAGGCCTACCAGAAACAACTCACTGATCTCCTTGTTAATCCAGATGAGCAACTTCTCATCCCGGCAAATTCTGGCACGGGCGAGGCCAAAGGAATTGAGGCTTCCTTCAGGCACACTCGCCAAGCGGAGGAACACTTTGGCTGGTGGCTGAACATGGCCCTGGCAGAAGCCAAATATAAACGATACGCAACGGATCCATGGCGCTATTTTGATTATGATCAGCTCTTGCAGGCTAGTGCAGGAGCTGAATACCGGCTCAGTAAGAGGTGGCAGTGCAGTTTGCTGGGGCATTATAGCACGGGCTTTCCCTACACGCCCATTCTTGCTATCCAGCGGGATGTTGAGGCTCCCAGTAATCCACTCGCAAATTACACCATTATTAATGCAGCGCACAACTCGGCACGCTATCCTTATTATATGCGGTTTGATATCAGGCTAAGTTATCTCTATGAAACTCGCGGACATTCCTTTTCGGCCTACCTTGATCTGATCAATGTAGGGAACCGCAGGAATTACTACATGTATGACTGGCGCTATGAAAAAAGCAGCGACCAGAGCGACGGCTATGTCCGCCGCAGTGTGATCTATATGATGCCCTTTTTGCCCTCGTTCGGCATCAGCCTCTCTTTTTAACAGGAGCCTGCATGGCCACTCGTTTCGTCACCACCCTGCGTATACGCAGCTATGAACTGGATTCCTTTGGTCATGTCAACAATGCGGTCTATCTGCAATATCTCGAATACGCCCGCAGCGAGTACCTCTTGCAGGTCGGTCTTTCCTTCAACGATTTTCAGTCCTGGAATGCCATCCCCTATGTCGTGCGGGCGGAGATCGACTACAAGGCCTCTTCACGCTACAATGATGAGGTGGAGATCACCGGCTGGGTGAGCGACTGGGGCAAGAGCAGTTTTGTGCTGGAGTATGAGCTCTTCAACAAGAGCTCCGGCAGGATGGGAGCGCTGGCGCGCGTGAAATTCGCCTGGGTGAACCGGGAGGAGAAGATCATCCGGATTCCGCCGCTCTTCCGGGAGCGGATGACATGACACGCATGGCTGGTCAATAGCGCTGCAGCAGTTCGAGCATCTTGCGGTCGAGCTTGTGGCCGCGGTAGCTTTCATAGACCACATCCTTGCGGTCGCTGTCCATGATCCCGAAACTGCCACGGAAATTCCAGAGCGCCCAGCCGAGTCCGGCTGACTGCATCGCCAGCAGGCGGTTCTCCATGAAAGCCAGGGTGACCGGGTGCGGTGTTTTGTTATAGACGCCCCATTCCCCGACATGCACCGGCACTCCGGACTTTTTCAGATCGATCCACTGCTGGAGGAAGCCGTTGACGCGGAATGCCGCCTCGAAGCCGGCCGGGGCATGGGTCAGTACGAGCGTGCCGTCCTGCTGCAGGGCATAGGTGGCTTGCGGCACGCCCCAGTCGGCGATGCCGGGCTGGAGGGTCACCGCGCCCAGCGCCGACCCTGCGGGCGGTAGGAAGGCGAGCGAGCTCCAGGTCATCCAGTCACCGGCAAGGACACGGAAGGTGATTTCACGGATATCTTTTGCCAGGGTGAAGGTATACTCCCGGTCGTAGATATTCTGGTAGATATTCCATTCCGGCCGGTAGATCACCTCTTTCCACTCGCCGCTGCCGCCGGCGGGGCGGAAGTCATGTTTGTAGAGCAGTTGGGTGCCGCTAAAAACGCGCAGATCGGCGCTCGCCGAGACTTGCCCGACTTGCAGGGTGATGGAGGTGCCGGCTGGCCAGGATCCCGAGATGGTCAAGGGGGTATTCCAGGGGCTTTTGCCGCTGCCGTAGAAATACCCCGAGACCATGGCCGGGGGCCAGACCGGCACGGGCCAGGTTTCCGAGCCGCTCACCCATTCGGCCTGATAATGGGTCAGGGTGGTCGGATTGTAAAAATGAGGCGAGACCACGATGTTTTGCCCCAGAAGGGCATCGATGCGGCCGTTGCCATAATCAACCGCGTCGGAGATAATGATGCGCTCCGGCGAAACGGCACGGATGGCAGCGATGGCCGGCCGAACGGCCTGCATATAGGCTTCGCCGGTGACGTTCCCCGGTTCATTGACCAGATTAAAGCTGAGGACGCTGTCCGGCACGTTTTTGTAGCGTTCGGCAAACATGCGCCAATGCGCCGCAAAGGCCGCCTGAGCGCCGGCATCATCCCAGAGGCTGATATTCTGGCTGGCGGGCAAGGCGGTGGAGGGGGCGTTGACGCAATAGCCGGGGGCGCGATGGAGATTGAGGCATACATGCAGGCCATATTTCTGGCCCCACGCGACCGCCTGATCGATCAGCGCCAGTTGCGGTGCCAGATAGGTGTACCAGTCCCCGGTTTTGGTGTAAATGCGGTAATCGACCGGCAGGCGCACAAAATTGAAGCCGAATTCGGCAATCATGCGAAAATCGTCCTCGACATACCCGCCGTGGTCCCACTCCAGCGTGAACATGCCCATGAGGTTAAAGCCGCGCCATCTCGAGGTGAAATCGTCGGGCGGCCTGGGGGGCAGCATCTCGAAGCGGATCTGCTGCGAGGCGGTAATCTCCTTCTCCACAGCTGCGGTTGTATAACCGGAGGCAAAGGCGGAAAAACGATACGAATCAGCGGTTCCGGGCCGGGCCAGGATGGCGCCGGGCGGCGCGGCACTGTAACCGCGCCAGGCGATCTCGAGGTCGCCGCGGCCGGCCGGACCGAGCTTGACCATTTTGATCACCTGCACCTCTCCCGCACAAACGGCGCGCAGGAAATAGAGCCCGCTGGCCAGTGCCCCGCCCTGCAGGGTGAGGCGGTGCCAGCCCGCGGACAGGCTCAGATCGCGCTCCACCATCGTCTGGCCGAGAATATTTAAGACCGTGAGGGCGACCCGGCCGCTGCGCGGCACGTTCAGGTCAAAAGTAGTGGCGGAGGCAAAGCCATTCGGATAGCTGGGCGTGAGCCTGAATCCCGCGGGCTGGGCGGTTGTGATCTCCAGCCCGGTCCAGCTTTCCAGTGCGAAGGCCGCGGCACCAGCCAGGGTCGTATCGCGTCCCTGGGTGAGATTTTCGATGCGTACGCTGTCGAGAGTAATGGCCTCATAGGTGACCGGGTTGAATGCCGAAAAGGTGACCGTGATGCCGGCCGGGAGCGCGGCGGGGAGGAGCAGAACCATCCATGCCCATTTCATATGCAAATCCAGATCCTTTCAGGAAATTCCCCCGTCGTGTTATCAGGTAGTGTCAACATCACTATACTGCCGGGTCAACCGCCGGTGCGAGCTGCTTACCTGGCCTGCTCGAATCGTCCAGGTCGTACCGGCAGGGCAGGAGACCCGGGGCGGCCTGCGGCCTCAGATGCAAAAAATCCATCCTCTCAGCGCACCAGGCTCATTTTGCCTTCGGCGCGCTGTTCCCCCCGGGTGAAGCGATAAAAATAAATGCCGCTGGGCTCGGGCCGGCCCTCCTCATCACAGCCGTCCCAGCGGGCCAGATAATGCCCGGAACTCACCTGCCCTGAGAAGAGCAGCCGCACTCGCCGGCCGCGGCGGTCATAGATTTCAAGTCTGGCCGGAGCGGCTGTCCCGCCCGGAGGCAAAGTGATGCGAATCAGGGTGGCGGAGTTGAAGGGATTGGGCCAGTTAGCGGTGAGCAGCGGGGTGACGGGCTGACTTGAAGGCGCCGGGGCCGTCCCGGCGGAGGTCAGCAGCATCGTTCCCTCGCTGCGTGTCCGGCCCTCGCTATCGGCCAGCCAGCTGTTGACGAAAGCGGGGCGCAGCGAGGGGGCCAGGGCATAGAGTTCCGCCCATTCTTCGTCGGTCAGGCGCTGGAAATTGGTGGTCAGATGCTCATAATAGCTCAGCATGGGCGCGGCGAAGGCGATGTTCTGCCCCTCGAGCGGCAAGACGACGACGCCGATGTTGACCGGTCCGGTGCCCACATGCTGCACCCACCCGACCAGATTCCCGGCGGCGTCGGTCGGCGAGGTATGAATATCGGCGACAAGATAATCGGCGTGGCCGAACATATCGCTCTCCCACGAGGGCACATAGAGTGCCGGATACCAGCCGGTATAGGGCGGCTCTCCGCAAACCCCCTGCTTAAGGAAGAGGGTCCGCTGCAGAAAGGCCCGCTGCGCGGGTTCGAGGGATGCGCTCTGGTTGATCTTCCCGGCAATGACCTGAAGCGTATCGAAAGTGCAGGCGGCTTGCTGAAAATAGTCATACACCGAGGGTTGGGTTGTTGTTCCGGCGAACTGCACAGCGCCGGCGCGGGCCATGCGGCCCAGAGCCGCATAGAGCGCCGGGATCGGCTCGATATAAACCTCCGGATAGGCGCAGGTGGTCATCCCGGAGTAGCTTTGCTTGCCGTAGAGGATGTTGTCATGGCGCAGTTCGGCCCAGGAGGCCAGTTGGGTGTTCATCATCCGCTGCCACCAGGCGGCGGTGCGCAGTGCCGGCGGCATGGCGGTACGATCGGAGGGAGGATTGAGGGTGCGGATGGCCGCGAGCCAGTGATTGAAAAGCGATCCCGTCCAAAAGTCCTGGTCGTAGCCATCGATGAGATAACGGACCGCCGCCAGATTGGGGGCATAATGGTAGGCCTCCAGCTGCGGCTGCAGCAGCTGTCCGGCCGCATCATTGCCCAGCCCGAAGAGCACATCGAGCGTGGAGGGGAGCATGCGCGTCACCTTTTGCCCATCATAGCTGATCTTGTCGTAGACGACCTGCCCGAGGATGTAGGAATCGATAATGAAACGCTGGCCGAACAGCAGAAAGGCCGACGCCGGGCGCAGGGTGTCAGGACTCAAGGGGTCGGAGATGAGCATCTGCGTGTTGATGCGCTGCCAGGCGAAGGGGCTCGCCGCCAGGGTCTGCTGCAGGGTGACGACCCGCAGGCTGTCGAGGAGCAGTACCGGAGAGCTGAGTCCCAGTGAGGTGCGCAGCTCCGCGAGATTTTGCGGTGTGACATTATCGCATTCTCCGATGAAGAAGGCGAGCATTTGCTCGATTTTCGCAAATGGCTGGCTGGAGGCGGGGTCATCGAGCAGCTCGCGCAGCAGCAGGGCATCGATGATCTGGCGCTGGACCTCGGCAAAGGTGGGTTGCACGTCGGCCTCGCGCGGCGCGATGAGGTAGAACTCGGTTCGGCCGAGCCACATCATGGCGCGGAAATAACGCGCCAGCTCGGGATGAAAATCGCTGAGGTAGTGGCCGCGCACCTGAAACTGGCTAAAGTCGATCTTGCGCGGCGTCGCGGCGAAAAGGGGATAGGAGGCGGGCTTGAGATCCGCGATCAGGGCGAGGAGCTCGCCAAAGGCGGCCTTATTCTCCTTGTAGAAGGGCATGCTCTTCTGATCGAGGAGGTTGCGCGCCACGGCGAGATAGAGATCGAGATCCCGGATCATCGGCTGCAATTCCGGCTGATCCGGATGGCGCGCGGCGAGCAGCGGCACACCATTGTGCAGGGATTCGAGCAGGGTGACCAAGGCGGGCAGCAGCTCCTGCAGCTCGACCCGTCTGAGGATTTCGTCATAGGAGGCGTGCACGGCATGGAGGATGGCATCGGCGCTGATGAAAATCGGCAGATCTTTGGTGTAGATGTCGGCAAAAGCGCGGACGAACGTGGCATGCGTGAGACGCTCGCTGACCATAAAGCCGTGGCGCTGCAGCAAGCTCTTTTCGCCCTCGGTGAGCTGCAGCTTGAGGGCGATGCTGTCGGCATAGCGGGCGTTGCGCCAGTCGATCGGGGCGGAGGCTTCGAAGCGGCCGGCGGGGTAGCGCAGGGCGAGCTCGGAAGCGGTCAGGCTGCGCGTTCCAGCGAGAAATTGCTGGTAGGCGGCGGGATCAAATCCCGCATGCTGCGCTGCAGCGACACCGCAGAACAGCAGGGCAAGGAGAGAGATACCTATCTTTTTCATCGGGCAGCTCCTCAAAAAAACCAACATTTCGAGGCAGCGCTGGAGAATCGGGCAGAGCAGGGCCTCTGCTGCATATTACACAAATTCAGGGCGCAAGGCAAGGCCTTTTTTCAGCGGAGGCGGCGGGGAGGGGGCTGCGGGATCAGGGAGGTGGACCATTAAAAAAAGGCTTCCTTATGGAAGCCTTTCTGGGCTCAGGTGGGCCGGTGCCGGCTCGGCTGGCTAAATAACGACAAGAAAAAAGGCTTCCTTATGGAAGCCTTTCTGGGCTCAGGTGGTAGGACTCGAACCTACAACCTAGTGGTTAACAGCCACCCGCTCTGCCGATTGAGCTACACCTGAATGCATTTTTATTGCGTTCGATAATAT
This sequence comes from bacterium, assembly GCA_035353815.1. Lineage (GTDB taxonomy): Bacteria > Zhuqueibacterota > Zhuqueibacteria > Residuimicrobiales > Residuimicrobiaceae > JAKPUX01. The sequence continues at coordinate 56,088 of DAOQAG010000020.1, read as the reverse complement.
AGAAAAAATCGGTATAAAAGTCAAGATTTTATTCATCAGAGTACCCCCCAATCTTGTTCCCACCTGACATCTTGAGCCGTGTACCCCCCGAAATCTTGTTCCCACCCTGACATCTTGCGCCGTGTACCCCCCGAAATCTTGTTCCCACCCTGACATCTTGCGCCGGGTACCCCCCCGAAATCTTGTTCCCACCTGATATCTGGCGCCGTGGACCCCGAAATCTTGTTCCCACCCTGACATCTTGCGCCGGGTGCCCCCCGAAATCTTGTTCCCACCCTGACATCTGGCGCCGTGGACCCCCCAAATCTTGCTCCCACCTGACATCTTGACTCGATTCAATCTATTCTGGATTCGATTCTTGACGTCCGTAATTTGCCTCCTGTTATGTTTTGCACGACTATAATGAGGAAACCTTTTTTTATTTTAACAAGCTTTTTATGCCCTTTAAATACTTATTTTATTATAATTAAACTCGGGTGGGAACCAGTTTTTATTGGGGGGGGGCCGAGCGGCGCCGCTACTCGCGCATGATTTTGAGAATGGTGCGGCGCAGGGGCGCCGGCTGCGTGGCAATGACAAACGCCTTGCGAACCAGCTCCAGCGCCGCACTGGCCGCCGCCGGCTGGCTGGCGTGAATGATCGCCAGCACCTCGCCCTTGCTCACTTCGTCGCCGCGTTTTTTACCGAGGATCACCCCGGTTGCCGGATCGATCCGGTCCGCCTTGGTCATCCTCCCGCCGCCGAGACGTATAACCGCCTCGCCGATGCGGAGCGCGTCGATCTCCGTCACAAAGCCGCTGCGGGGGGCGCGGAAATGCTGCTGGAGGCGCGCGCCCGGATAACTGCCGGGGTCGCGGAGGACTCTTGTTTCTCCCCCCTGGGCTGCCACCATACGTTCAAACCGCTGCAGCGCAGCCCCGCTGATGATGGCCTTCTGGAGCTGGCTCATGGCCTGCTGTGCCGTCCCCTTGTAGCCCGCGAGCTGCAGCATTTGCGCTCCCAGGGCGTAGGTGACCTGCATCAGGTCTTCCGGGCCATGGCCCTGCAGCGATTGGAGCACTTCGCGCACTTCCAGCCAGTTGCCCACGGCATAGCCCAGGGGTTGATCCATATCGGTGATCACCGCGACAGCCGGCAGGCGGTGCAGTGCCGCCGTGCGCAGGATACTATGCGCCAGAGCCTCCGCCTGGCTCATTTCGCGCATAAAGGCGCCACGGCCGCATTTGATGTCCATGACCAGCCCGTCGAGATCTTCGGCCAGTTTTTTGCTGAGAATGCTGGCGGTAATGAGCGGGATGGAGTCGATGGTCGCGGTGCTGTCGCGCAAGGCGTAGATCTTTTTGTCCGCCGGGACCAGGTCGTCGGTTTGGCCGATCATGGCGACACCGAGATCGGCCACCTGGTCGTGAAAAGCCTGGGGAGAGAGGTCGGTGCGGAAGCCGGGGATGGCCTCGAGCTTGTCGAGGGTGCCGCCGGTGTGGCCGAGGCTGCGGCCGGAAATCATCGGCACGCGGACCCCTACGGCCGCCATCAGCGGGGCGAGGATCAATGAGACCTTGTCGCCTACGCCACCGGTGCTGTGCTTGTCGATTTTCCGGCCGGGGATGTCGCCAAGGTCGAGACGTGCGCCGGAATCGAGGAAAGCCTGGGTCAAGGTGGCGGTCTCCCTGGCATCCATGCCGCGCAAATAGACCGCCATCAGCCACGCGGACATTTGATAGTCGGGAATGGTGCCCTGGACGTAGGCGGAGATGAGGCTCTGGATCTCTTCGGGATTCAGGGCAAATCCGTCGCGCTTCCTGGCAATGATTGCGTTGGCTGTCATAGAAGTTCTTTCAGCGGTTGCCTTTTCTTCCTTTCAACTTAACCAATTAATCTCTTGTTTTCAATAAAAATTGACACGGTGCAAACTTTTTATTTGATATTTTGTGTAACCTTTGCATATTGGATCAGAGAGAGCGGCTGCATACACCCTAACCGCAACATGCCGTCTGCAGCTCATCTTTCTGCGCTGGAGTGAGGGTCAGAGCGAAGGAGCGACTATGAAATATCGTATCTTCTTCATGACGATGTGGCTGGCGGCGCCAGTCCTTTCCCAAACCGGCTGGTATTGGCAGAATCCCCTGCCTCAGGGCAATACCCTGAATGCCGTGCAGAAGGCGGGCAGCAGCGCGTTCTACGCGGTGGGCAAGCAGGGCACGATCGTGCGCAGCGACGACCAGGGCGCTTCCTGGCAGGCGCGTGCCAGCGGCGTAACCACCGAACTCCATGCCCTCGTCTTTTTCAATGCGGACAGCGGCGTGATCGTCGGCGCCAAAGGGACTATTCTCCGCACCCGCGATGGCGGTGACTCTTTTCAGCAGCTGCCCTCGCCGGATACCACCAGCTACTATGCCATCTACGGTTTTGACCAGAATACCTTACTCATCGCCGGCGCCAACGGCGCCATCCGGCAGTCCTACAACGGCGGCGATACCTGGGAGGTGCGCGACAGTCATACCACCGCGGCGCTGTATACCATCGCCTCCAACGGCATCGATTATACCTATGCTGCCGGGGCTGGAGGCGCGCTGGTGCGCAGCCTCGACGGCGGCAGCACCTGGTCGGCCTGGTCCTGGGCTGCCAGCGGCACCACCATCCGCGCCCTGGCCTTTCCGGGAGAGAATATCGGCCTCGCCGTCGGCGACCTCGGCCGGGTCTACCGCAGCCTCACCAAAGGGGAATTCTGGAGCCTGCAGTCGGCCCTCACCAGTAATCCCACCCTGCGCGCCCTCCATTTCACCGATGCCGCCAACGGCTATCTCTGCGGCAGCAGCGGCAGCCTCTATGCCACGACCAATGCCGGAATCACCTGGACACCCCTCAGCAGCGGTGTCAGCGGCGGCCTTGCGGGGATCACCTTCAGCAGCGTCAGCCATGGTGCGCTCTGCGGTGACGGCGGCATTCTGCTGACCACCGCCAACGCCGGCCTCACCTGGAGCAGCGCCCTGAAAAGCTTTAGCTCCGCCAAGCTGCGCGGGATCTGCCTCGCCGATGCCAACCTCAGCATCGCGGTCGGCGATTCCTCTGGCAAGGGGATGATCTTCCGCAGCGGTGACGGCGGGCAGAGCTGGGCGGTCAAGCTCCGCCGCGTCGGCGTGCTCCTCGAGGATTGCTTTTTCATTACCCCCGACAGCGGCTTTGTGGTCGGCGCCAGCAGCGTCCTGCTGCGCACCAGCAATGGCGGCGAGAACTGGAGTTCGATCACCGGGTTGCCGGTTTCAGCCAGCTTTTATGACATCCATTTTGTCACCCACCGCATCGGCGCCGTCGTCGGCACCGGCGGGGCGATCCTGCGGACCACCAACGCCGGCGTAACCTGGAGCAACCAGACCAATTCATCCTATGGACTGGCGCTGCAGGGCGTCCATTTTGCCTCGCCCGATACCGGGTTGGCGGTCGGCCTGCTCGGCACCGTGCTGCGCACGGTCAACGGCGGCGCCCTCTGGAGCAAGATCAATGCCGGCAGCAGTGCAAGTTTCAACAGCGTCGCCTTTGGCGATGCACAGCATGCGGTGATCGTCGGCGCCAACGCCACCCTGCTGCGCAGCAGCGATCGCGGCTTGACCTGGAGCGCGGTTGCGGTCAGCGGCGTGCCGGCGACGGCTTCGCTCGAGCAGGTGGTCTTTCCCTCCCCCCAGGTGGGCTATATCACCGGAGCCGGCGGCCTGATCCTGCGCAGCGATGACAGCGGCGCTTCCTGGCGCCTGCTCGCTTCCCCGACGGTGGCTGCGCTCAATGCGATCAGCTTTATCGATTTGCATGTCGGCGCTGCAGCCGGCGATAATGGCACCCTGCTGCGCACCAGCGATGGCGGCCTGCCGGTGGAACTGGCGGCTTTCTCGGGCCGCTACGATGCCGCGACCGGCGCGGTGCATCTGACGTGGCGCACGGCCAGCGAAACCAATAATTGGGGTTTTTATCTCGAACGCCGCGGCAGCGGGGCCTGGGAGACGATTGCCTTTGTCCCCGGCCAGGGGACCAGCGTCTCCCCGGCCGAGTACAACTATATCGACCAGCCGGGGGGTGGCTCCGTCCTGCTCCACTACCGCTTGCGTCAGGTGGATCTTGACGGCCAGAGCCGGTTGCTGCAGTCCATTGCGGTGGCGGCTGGGGCGGTTCTGCGGCACCTGACCCTCTATCAGAACCACCCCAATCCCTTCAACGCAGCGACGACCTTTGCGTTTGATCTGCCCCAGGCCGGGCAGGTGCGGCTGATTCTCTATGACGCGGCCGGCCGGGAGGCGGTACGAATCGTCGACGGCGCGCTGCCCGCCGGCCACCACCGCATCACCTGGAACAGCGGCGGCCTGCCGAGCGGCCTCTACCTCTACCGCCTCAGCGCCAGTGGCGGGCAGCGCGCCGGCAAACTGATCCTGCTCAAATGAGCGGCGCCGACGAAGGATATATCCCGGGCTCGGCCGCAACTCCGGCTGCGGAGGCTCCGCCCCCGGCCGGCGCGCGGCGGCACTATGGGCGCCTTATCCTGGCCGCTCTGCTCCTGGCCGGCCTGCTCTTTGTGCTCCTGACCTGGCTGACCCTCCCGGATGTCGCCGGGCTGCAGACGGCCGCACCGACCACTACCGCGATGATGGAGTATCGCGAAGCCCGGGCCCGGGAAGCGGGCGTCAAACTGCGACGGTCGTATATCTGGGTTCCGGGACGACGCATCTCGGGCTTTCTGCGCGAGGCGGTCCTGATCTCCGAGGACGACAAGTTCTTCCAGCATCAGGGATTTGACTGGGAGGAGATGCGGCAGGCGATGGAGAAAAACCGCGAAAAAGGCAAGGTGGTGCGCGGCGGCTCGACCATCACCCAGCAGCTGGCCAAGAACCTCTACCTCAACCCTTCGCGCACGCCCTGGCGCAAGGTGAAGGAAGCCCTGATCGCGCGCCGCATGGAGGCCCAGCTCAGCAAGTGGCGCATCCTTGAACTCTACCTCAACGTCATCGAGTGGGGCGACGGCGTCTATGGCGCCGAGGCTGCCGCGCGCACCTGGTTTCACAAGCCGGCCGCAGAACTGACCCCCGCCGAGTCGATCCGCCTGGCGTCGGTCATTATCAATCCGCATCGCTATTCCCCCCTCAACAATACCAACAAACGTATGCGCAACAAGCGGCTGCTGCTGGCCGAACGCATGTTCAAGCGCAACCTCTTTGATGCCGCCGTCTATCAGGAGCTGCAGCTAGAGTTCACGACGCCCTAGGCCTGCGGCCGGCCGGGGCGCGGCGCGGTAAATTTCCGTCTTTGGGCGCGGCGGCCGCATGGCTGCGGTACGAAGCGGCCGTCTTCCTGGGGCGAGGCGCAGCGCGGCAGTTTGTCTCAGACTCCGGCCCAGGGCACAAAAAAAGGCGGCCCGTCACACGACGGGCCGCCTTTTTAATTGATGCGGAGGAGATTACTTGAGCATGATCATCCGTTTGGTTTCGACATAGTTGCCGGCCTGGAGGCGATAGAAATAGACGCCCGAGGAGGCCATAAGCCCGTCGTCGTTGGTGCCGTCCCACAGAACCTGATGCTGACCCGACTGCGCGGGGGCATTGATCAGCGTCCGGATCGTGCGTCCCTGGAGATCAAAGATCGACAGCCGGACATGGACCTGTTCGCTGGTGGAGTTGGGCACATCAAAGGTGATGGTCGTGCCGGCATTGAAGGGGTTCGGATAATTCTGCAGCAGCGCATATTCTTCCGGAACCACCATCAGCTCGGCTTCTTCCTCGGCCAGAAGGGCGGCCACCGGCAGAGCGGCCAGGCTGGCGAGAGAGGTCGGCCGGTCGCTGAGCACGTAGGTCGGATCCGATTCATCAGCTTCCGCGAGCTTGCCCATACGGCCGTCGTTGTTGTTCGGGGTCAGGTCGTAAACCACCTGGCCATTGCCTTCGTTGAAGGGATAAAAGGCCGCCAGACCCGCCTCGGTACCACTGAGGTTGGCGAACATGGTGGCTTTAATATCGGTCTCGCTGCGGGCGATGTTCCAGAGCTGGAGATCGTCGAGCACGCCGCGGAAGTGATATTCGTAGATATCACCGTGCTTGGCGCCGCCGATGATCAGATCATTGAGCAGGCTGCGCGGCGAAGCCGTGCCGGTCCGGGTCGACTGGAGCACGCCATTGACATACATCTTGGCGGTGGCGCCGTCAAAGGTGCCGGCCACATGCAGCCAGGTGTTGGCGCTGACCAGGGCCGTCGACGGGCCGAGGAGGTTGGTCATGCGGGTGCCGCCGGGGATGGTCGTGCGCACAGCGCCGCACATCCGGCCGGTGGAGCCGTAGAAGGAGACATAATACTCATCCCAGGCGCCCTTTTCGAGAATGCGCCGCCAGCTCTGCGCCGGCTGATCGGTCTTCATCCAGAACTCGATGGTGAAGGCGCCGCTGATATTCAGCGAGGGGGCGTTCGGGACCGTCACCAGGTCGTTGAGGCCGTCGAAGGCGAGGGCGTAATTGGCAACCGGCGGAATCGAGCCAGCCGCAACGATGGCAAAGAGCGCGTCGCTGAGATCGACCGGGGTGCCGCTGTTCGCCTCCGCCACCTTGATCAGACACTGGGCCGAGAGGCTGTTGGGAACCGTCCATTCATACACGCCCAGAGCCGGGATGCCCGTGGCCAGGGTGGCCCAGCTGGCGCCGCTGTCCAGGGAGAGATAGACATTCACCGGGCTGTCGTAGTTATCGACCGTCCAGGTGATCGCATGGACGCTGCCGACTTCCCACTTTTCGCCGCCGTTCGGTTCGCTGACGGTGATCCCGCCGGGCAGCGGCTGGCTCTTGCGGATCGAGAAGACCTTGTCGCTGACATCCACCGGGATGCCGGTCGCCTTGTCCATGACCTTCACCAGGCAGGAGTCCGAATCGACCTGGGGAAGGGTCCATTCATAGGTGCCGGTGTTGGTGAGATTGGTGGCGAGGCCGGTCCAGGCTTTGCCATTGTCGATGCTGTAGAGCACATTGACCGTGCCGGTGTAGTACTTGTTGGTCCAGGTGATGTTGGTTTTGTTGCCGAAATAGAAGGTCTCGCCGCCATTTGGCGCGGTGACGAGGATTTCGGGCGGCGGATTGATGACGTGCACCGTTTCCCAGGTCTGGTCGACCGGGCACTCGCCATCCTCCTCGGAGATGCGGATGTGGGCCTTGTCGAGGAGCTCATCCGGAGCCGTCCAGATGTAGGAGCCATCATTGGGGGTATCCTGGGCAATCAGGATCCAGTTGGCATCGGTGTCATGCTTCTGATACTCGATGGTCACCTTGCTCGAGATATTGGAGGAGATCCACTTGATCTCGTAGGGGGTATTGCGCACGATCTCGGCATGGCTCTCTTCCGGGGGCGCGATGATATGGATCATTTCGGCAGGATCGCCGCCCCACCAGTCGGGCGTGAGATTATTGGTCACGACAAAGCGGTCGAGACGGGTGTAGTGTTCCTTGCCGCGGAACTGGATGGTATGATTGCCGGCGGTGAGATAGAAGTAGACCGGGTCCAGCTGCGCCGAGACGTTCGGGATGCCCGTGGTGCCGCGGTCGCTGATACGGTCCCAGGTCCATTTGTACCCCTTGTTGGTGTCCCAGACATACTCGGAACCACCGTCGACCTTGACCAGCCAGGAGTTGCGGGTGCTGCCGGCGCCGAGCGCGCGCGCCCAGATCACGTAGAGGCCGGGAGTCGCGACGTTGAAGGTGATGGTGCCGATACCGGGATTGCTGCTGACATCGCGCGAGGAGAAGATGAATTTGCAGCCGAAGGCACGGCCGTCAACGCCCACATACATATAATTGGCCAGCGTAGCCGCTTCACCTTCCTTGGTAATCGAGGTGGGGGTGAAGCCGGTCATGTCAACGGTGATATTGGCGTCGCTGTCATCATAGACGGTGCCGTCGACGGGGCTGGAGACACGGTAGCGCAGCTGCGCGGTCGGATAGCCGGGGACCACGGTAGCGAAAGAGCCGTTGTTGGGGGCATTGGCTGCCAGCAGGTACCATTTGCTGCCGCCATCAAAGCTGAAAAGGACGTGCACGGTCGTGAGTTCGGGATTGACCGCCCAGGTGACATTCAGCGGGGATCCGGCAGCCAGAGTGCCGCCGTTGGGAGCCAGCAGATTCATGCCGATGGGGGCCGTGGAGGCCGCCCAGGCCGGATCGTTGACATCGGCGAGCAAGGGATTGGAGCCGAGGCTGGCATCCAGATTGTTGACGGTCGCATCGCCGGCGGTCTGGCCGGCGCCTTCATCGAGCTTGTAGTAGGCCAGCAAGCCGGCTTCCGCTCCGGTCAGGGGCAGGGCACGGCTGGCCTTGATCTCGGCGTCGGTACGCGCGACCGACCAGATGCGGATCTCGTCGAGCGAGCCGTTGAGCGGACGATCGAAACCGGTACGGTTGCCCATATAGATCGGCTCGGTGCTCGCCGGCAGCAGCAGGCTGGGATGATTGAGGGTGGCTACCGGATTGCCGTCAAAGAAGAGGGTGCCGACATAGTTCACACCGACGGTCTGGACGCGGATGGCGACGTGATGCCAGCCCGGGGTGACCGTGTTGTTCGGCGAGGCCAGCTCGGGGCTGCTGGGGCGCAGGAACTGGATGGTGTTATTGGGGCCGAGCGCGACGGCGAAAACGCCATTACGGTCCAGGAGCCGGTCATTGTTGGTATAGCCATTGGCTTTGAACCAGGCTTCGAGGGTATAATTACCGGTGAGGTTATCCAGCAGGGGATTATCCACCACTAGTCCGGCGTCATTGGTGCCATCGAAGGTGAGCATGGAACCTGCCTGCCCCGCAGCGAGGAGCATGACCGGTGCCAGGAGCATGACGCCCAGAATGTACCATAACGATTTTTTCATGTGATTCTCCTAAGCAACAGATGAAGTATCATGCCGGAACGCCATGGAGGAATTTTCGGATGGGTCCTGAGGCATGAATGGATTCTGTTCGAATTCACTGCAGCGGTTCAGCCTTGTCCTTCACCTCCTTTTGTCGAAATGAGAAGCGACCAGTTACGTCTGGACCATCTAAAATAATGTACCATCAAACAGGATGCTTGCGGAAGTAATTCTAAACAAAATAAAAATAATACCCAAATAAATTACGAAATACAGCCAATTATTATGTGATAGCCGTCACTATTTGCTGTTTGCTGGTGAAGAACGGGATGCCGGGCGAGGATGCTGAGAGGCAAAACCTGATGTGCCGGAGCGGAGAATGCCCTGTCCCGGGCATTCGTGTCAAGCGGAGTGCGGTGGATGATTCCCGCCAAATATAATGAATACTAGTTAAAGTTAACCTTTTTATCCCTGAAATGCAAGAAATAGTATAAAAATTTTACAGAATCCGGCGCACAGCCCGCAGATCCCGGGCCCGGCGCGGATTAAAATCGGGGTCTCGGGGCCTCAGGCTGTTGATCAGCACCAGGTCGCCGGCGTGAATGAACTTGCCCTCCCCGAGATACATCCCGACATGGGTGATATGTTCGATGTTGCGCCCGAAAAAGAGCAGATCGCCCGGCTGCAGTGCGGCATAGGTCGAGTCGTAGCGAACCGGCTGGCCCGCATGCACCTGCATGTTGGCATCGCGGGGCAATTGAATGCCGTGCAGTTTGTAGACCGTCCGCGTCAATCCGGAGCAGTCAAATCCCTTGGTGGAAAGGCCGCCCCAGAAATAGGGATAACCAAGGAACTGGCGGGCGGTTTCGGCCAGCTCCTTCGGGCGGGGTTTGGGCTGCCGGGCAAAGTCCGCGGCGTCCATGACTTCTTTGCGCAGCACATAGCCCTCGCGGCCGTCCGGCAGGGCAACCCGCAGCCACTTGCCCTCTTTCTTGACCACAGCGACGCTGGCACCAAGCACGATGTCCGAGACCGGGTAGCTTTCCGCCTTCCTGGCGCTGTGGATCTCGCCCCATTTCTTCCAGTAGATGACCTTGGGCCGCTGTTGCCAGGTGGCCAGCTCGTCCCGGCTCATGGCTGCCACCGACCCGCCGTCCATATACCCGATATAGCCATCGGCGAGCTGCACCAGATGGAAATAGGAGGCATCCCTGAGGATCGTCAGGGCGTCGCCTAGCAGGCCCTGATTGATGATCTCCTCTTTTTCGGAGGGGCCGCGGCGCAGCAGCGCCGTGCTGACCGTGACGATGCCGGCGCAGCGGCTGCCGGGGGCGCAGGCCGGCAGCAGGGCAACGCTGCAACGCCGGGGGGAGCATTGCATCCGACCGAGTTGCGCCTGCAGCGAATCGTGTGCTGCGGCCACGCTGGTCTCGCCGCTGACGACCAGCGTGTCGCCGTGCAGGGCGGCATGGACCACATAGAGCGCCAGCCGGGGATCGGGGGCGAGCGCCTGGCCGATCTGGTCGATGATATCCTGTGCCTGCTGCAGGGCAGCTGTGGGCGCCTGGGCGGGCGGTCCGGTCAGATCCTGTTCCTGCTGAAGGGCGGCTGCGGGCGCCTGGGCCGGCGCGGCGAGGGCTATACACAGTAATAGGAGAATCAAGGCAGTTTTCATGGATTTTCCAGGTTTGGCGGCGATCACGCAAAAAGGGCCAGGTCTCCCTTGCCGGCCCGCACCACCACCGGGTGGTCACCGCTCAGGTCGACAACGCTCGAGGGCTCGGGGGATCCCGGACCACTGTCAATCACAACATCAACATGATGCTTAAATATTTCGCAGATTTCGTCGATATCCGTCAAATAAGGCGAATTGGCGAGCGTCGCGCTCGTGGAGATGATCGGCGTGCCCAGACCTTGCAGCAGCCGCTGGCTGATGGGATGATCCGGGACGCGGATGCCGACGGTCTTGCGCCGTTCCAGCAGAATCTTGGGCACGAGGCGGCTGGCCTCGAGCAAAAAGGTGTAGGGACCGGGCGTGAGGCGTTTCATGATCTTGTAGGCGGGCGTGGAGACCTGCGCATACTGGGCGATCTCTTTCAGGTCGGGACAGATGAAACTGAGGAGTTTGCGCTTGTCATTGCCCTTGAGCTGATAGATTCTCTCCACGCCCTTTTTGTTGAGCAGGTTGCAGCCGAGGCCGTAGACTGTATCGGTCGGGTAAATGATCAGGCCGCCGTCGCGTAACACCGCGATGGCCTGCTGCAGACGCCGTTCCGAGGGATAGTCCGGCGAGATTTCAAGCCGTATCATGATCGTGTCCGCTTTTCGAAAGGTTGTTTCCGCCGGCGTGCGCCTCGCTGGTGGGGGAGCCGGCCAGTCCATTCAGAGCGGCGGAGAGTGCCGCCATCTCGTTGGCGGCGATGGTGCGCAGATCGATGCGAATCGCCTCCTCCTGAATATAGCCCACCACGGCCGGGCTGCCGCTGCGCAGGCGCGCTGCCCAGCGCTCCGCCTTGCCGTCCAGCGGCGTCAGCACCAGGGCATAGCTGGGAATCCTGGCCAGGGGAAGCGCGCCGCTGCCGGCCTGAGCCTCGCTGGGCTGCACGGCGATCGTAAAATGCCCGGCCAGCGCCGGGTGCACCGCCTGCTGCAGCTGTTCTGCGCGCAGTCGGACCGACTCCGCCGGCTCGCTCAGCATCCCCAGTACCGGGAGATTCTCCACCAGACCGGCCTCCGCAAAATAGAGGTGCAGGGTGGCCGCCAGCGCCGCAAAGACCATCTTGTCGCAACGCAGGGCGCGCATCAGGGGGTTGGCATGGATGCGCCGGATGTACTCCGCACGGCCGGCGATCAGGCCGGATTGGGGGCCGCCGAGCACTTTATCGCCGCTGAAGGTGACCACGTCGGCCCCGGCCGCCAGACTCTCCTGCACCAGCGGCTCGGAGGGCAAGCCGAAGCGGCGCAGATCGACGAGAATCCCGCCGCCGAGATCGTGAATTACCGGCACACCGCGGCGGTGGGCCAGCGCGACGACCTCTGCCAGCTCCACCTCTTCGGTAAAGCCGACGACCCGGTAGTTGGAGGTGTGGGCGACCACGATCGCGCCGGTCTCCGGCGTGATCGCCTGTTCGTAATCCTGCAGCCGCGTCCGGTTGGTGGTGCCGACCTCCCGCATCCGTGCGCCGCTTTTCTCCATCACCTCGGGCAGGCGGAAGCTGCCGCCGATCTCGATGAGCTGGCCGCGCGAGATGATCGCCTCCTTTTCCTGGCAGAGCGTATTCAGGGCAAGGAGGACCGCCGCGGCATTGTTGTTGACCACCACCGCCGCTTCAGCTCCGCAGAGGGCGCAGAGCAGGCTGTTGACGATCTCGTTGCGTTCGCCGCGCCGGCCGTTCTCGAGATCCAGCTCGAGGCTGCAATAGCCTGTGGTCACGGCGGCGACCGCGGTGCGTGCGGCCTCGGCGAGGGGGGCGCGGCCGAGACCGGTGTGCAGCACAATGCCGGTAGCGTTGAGCACGGGCCGCAGCGGACTGGTTCCGAGGGCATTGAGGCGACGCCGGGTCCGGCGCACCACTTCGTCGAGCAAGGTCTCGCGGTCCGGAGCCGCGGCGCGGCTGCCCGCCAGAGTGCGGCGCATCTCCTCCAGCTCCTGGCGCAGGATATCCCGGATCAGCCGGGCGGGATAACGCGGGCTCAGGGCGAGGAGTTGGGGGTGGTTGGCGGCGCTCTCTACCGAGGGCAGCCGGCGCAAGAAGGTGTCACTCACCGGAGACCTCCCGCGGTTGTTCGGGTTTGCCGGGCCGGATCAGCAGGGCGGCGAGCAGGCCGGCCAGCGTGGTAAAGATCAGGCCATTGAGGGCGCTGCTGACGCCGTATTTTTCCGCCAGCGCGCCCAGCGGGGTGACAGCCAGTCCGCCGATCCCCCAGCCCATCCCCATCATCAGGGACGAGATCGTGCCGGCCTGGCGGGGGAAAAGAGCCTGGCCCATGACGATATTGACCGAGATCGAAGAGTAGATGAAAAAGCCGGCGATCGCGAGCATGATCGGTGCCAGCAGGCTGCCGCCGTGCAGAAAGAGCCAGAAGGCTGGAAAGGCCCCGGCCATGGAGAGGACGATCACCTCCTTGCGGCCGATGCGATCGGAGAGGGCCCCGCCGAGGATGCTGCCAAAGGCCCCGCTGATCTCGAACAGGGTATTGGCGCTGCCAGCCATGAGGAGGGAGTAGCCTTTGCCGGTCAGGTAGATCGGACAAAAGGTCATAAAACCGCTGACGATGAAAGAACGCAGGACCACCACCAGCCAGATCAGGGCGAGGCTGCCGAGGCGGCGGCGCTCCTGCTTCGACCAGGGGACGTGGCGTTTGCCGTCACTCTCGCCCGGTGTGATGGTACGCGGCAGTTGTTTCCAGAGCAGCAGGGCCACGGCCACGCCGAGCACGGCGGTGACCATGCTGTATCGCAGCCCCCAGAGGGCGACGACGCTGAGGATGATCAGCGGCCCCATGGCATGGCCGGCATTGCCGCCGGTGACGAAGAGCGACATCGCCAGGCCGCTGCGCCGCTGTCCCGCCTTGCCCGAAATCGCCGCGGCCTGGGGATGAAAGGCGGCGGTTCCGAGTCCGCCGAGCAGCACGATCGCGGCCAGGGCATACCAGGAATGCCACCAGCCGATGGTGCCGAAGAGGAGGGCGGTGACCAGCGGACCGCAAATGACCAGCCACGGCCGGCGCATCCGGTCCGACCAGAGCCCGAAAAGCGGCTGCATGATCGAGCCGGAGATGGAGGCGATCGAGGTCAACACCCCCGCCAGGGTCAGGCTGTAGTGGGCCTGCTGCATCAGCAGCGGCTGCAGCGGTGCCAGAAATCCCGGATAGGCGTCGTTGGCGAAATGGCCCAGGGAGAGCAGGAGGATGGTGCGCCGGTTTTGCGGCCGTGCGGCGCGATCGGCAGGATTGTCACTGGTCACGGGAGGAGCATCCTGGTCATTTCTTGTTCAGCAGCACCAGCCAGGCGCCACCGGCCATCAGCAGCACGGCCGCCAGCAGCAGCGGATCCATGATATGGAGGACCTGCAGATAGCGGTAGCCCGCCAGAATGGCGCAAAGCAGGGCACCGTTGCGCGGCCAGTTCGCTGGGCCCGGAGCGGTTCGGTATTTTCCGTACAAAAAAAGCGTCAGAGCCATGCCACAGAAAAAGATAACCCAGAGCAGGCCAGGCTTGAGCAACGCGAGGGAGCGCAGTACCACCATCAAGCCCACGGTGAAGCAAAGCCCCGCCGGCAGGACCAGCCACCAGTTCTCCTCGCGCATGAAGGAGCGCAGCGCGAAATACAAGGCGACCAGGAAAAAGAAGAGGCTGCCCAGGGCGGCCTGTATGAGCGAGCCGTGTCCCGACTTGGCGACCAGCGCAGAAACGCCGATGAAGAGGATGACGAGTCCCACACCGGAAGAGAAGCGCGGCTGCTTGGCCATAAGATCTCCTCGAAATGAACAGATACTGCGAGCGGTTTATGCTATGAATGGCCACATTGGCAACAAGTTGCCTCGCGCTGCCCTTGAGATGAACAGGCCCTGCGCGCGGTTTCATCTTTTCAATGTACGACTTTAATTTCGGATTTACAAGCGAGATTGCTGCAGCGGCGGGGCCGCACCGCCTGCCCTCCTTCCTCCGCCCTCCTGCATAAAAAAGAGGCGCGGAGATATCTCCGCGCCTCTCGTGATGCCAGGACGAATAAAAATACAGGAGGCTATTTGAGCAAAACCATCCGGCGCATCCGCGTGAACGATTCGGAATTCCCCTGCACCTCGAGGCGATAGAAATAGACCCCGGAGGCCATCTTGTCGCCATGGCTGTTGGTGCCATCCCAGACCACCTGATGATTTCCGGCGGCCAGGCTGCCCTCTGCGAGCCGCTTGACCTCGCGTCCGAGCATGTCAAAGATGGTCAGGCGCACCCGGCTGCCCTGCGCGAGGCTGAAATCGATCCGGGTCACGGGATTGAAGGGATTGGGATAGTTCTGTTCCAGGGCTGTGGTGGTTGGCAACGCTGGATTCTCCTGGACCGCCGTCGTCGAGGTGGCCACGAGCAGATTGAGGCTGTAGACGTTGATCTTGCCGCCCAGATCCAGCGGCTGCGCAGTGGGCGAGGAATCGCTATAACCGGTGGCCGAGGCGGTCAGGGCATAGCTGTCGGCCGGCAGGTTTTCAAAGGCGTAATCGCCCTCTTCGGCGGTCGCTGTGCTCGCCACGACGCCCTCGGTGGTGGTCAGGGTGACCAGCGCCCCCTCCACCGGCGTACCGGTGCCATCGAGCACCTTGCCGGCGATCTGGTAAGCGCCCTTGTTCTGCGGATCCAGGCCGACATCGATGCCGGTGACTTCCTGGGCATCGATGACCTCGATCAGGGTGGCCTCTTTCCAGGAGCGGACGTTATTATAGAACTCGCCCTTGTAACCGCGGGCCTCGATCAGCAGCACATATTTGCCCGCCGCGAGACCGGAGATCGCGTAGGTGCCATCCTCGGCGGCGAGCGCCTTGCGCGGCCGGTTGAAGGTGCGCACCGGGAAGGCCATGATCATGGCATTGGCTACCGGCATCCCGGTGCTGTCATCGACGATCAGGCCAGAGATGCTGCGCGGCAGCGGCGGGATCTTGCCCAGGCTAAAGTTGATTTCCGTAACCGCCTGGCCGGTCTGGAGCTGGATCGGGGTGGCCTCCTTGCGGGTGAAGACGCTGTCGTACCACTGCGTCACATAGCCCGCTCGCGCGGCGCTGACCAGATAGCTGCCGTTTTGCAGTCCGGTGATCGCATATACGCCTGCTGCATCGCTGCGTCCCGTCGCCTTGAAGCGGCCGTTGAGTGAACGCACCTCGATCCGGGCATCGGCGACCGGCAATTTGTCGGATTCTCCGATGACCAGCCCGGCGATGCGGCCCCCGGTACTCAGGGTGAAATCGATCCCGGAGACGCTGTTGCCGTTTTGCATGGTGATGATGGTGGCGTTGCGCAGGGAATCGGCTTCCTGCCAGTACTCCTTCAAGTAACCCGCCGCCCTGGCGACGATGATGTAGCGGCCGGTGGGCAATCCGGCAAAGGCATAGCTGCCGTCCGCCTGACTGGAGGTTTCGAAAGCACGTTTCTCGCCCAATCCCTTCTCTTCATTAAAGGCCTGGATCACCGCGCCGGAAAGGGGGATGGCGGTGAGGGCGTCGGTCACCTTGCCGGAAAGCCCGCCCCAGCTCTTCAGGGCAAAATCGGCCTGGGCGTGTGCGCCGTTGGTGACCTCGACCGGGGTGGCCTGATCGGCGGAGGTGACATTGTCAAACCACTCGGCGGCGAAACCCTCCGCCTCCGCGGTGACCAGATAGGTGCCGGGCTTGAGCGAGAGCACGTAGCGGCCGGCGTCATCGCTGCGCGCCTTGCCGGCCGGCATCGCGTGGCGGCCGCCGAAGGTCAGCTGGTTGTAAACGACGATCCATGCCCGCGGAATGGCTGCGCCGCTCGATTCCGCGCTGATGGTGCCGGTGATGGCACTGGTCATGTCGAGCGTGAAATCGATGCCGGCGCTCTCATTGGGGGCGGTCACCTTGACCGTGTCCGCCAGAGTGCGCTGGCCGGCCTCCTGGTAATATTCGCTCGCATATCCTTCGCGTGATGCCCTGACCAGATAACCGCCGCTGGCGAGACCGCCGATGCGGTAATGTCCATCAACGCCTGAAACGGCCTCACCCAGGATCGCCTTATCGCGCAGATCGCGGGCTTTGCTGACCGTGACGCTTGCGCCGGCCAGGGGCGTTGTGCCATCGGCCAGATAGACCGTCCCGGAGACGGCTGCACCGGGGCTCAGGGAAAAGGTGATCTCCCGGAGGGTATCCTTGCGCGCGAGCGTGACCGGCCGGGCATTGAGCAGGCTTTCGCTGTGGTCGTAATATTGCACGAGATAATCCGGCTTTTCCGCCTTGATGATATAGAGGCCGGGCATCAGGTCGCCGACCGACCAGATGCCCGCCGCGTCGGTAGTGTCGCGTTTGGAGAAGGGCGGGAGGCCGAGGTGACTGACCGTGACGACGGCATCCGCGAGGGGCTGCTGGGCCGCATCAGCGACGGCGCCCATCAAGGCCGAATGGGCATCGTAGTACTTTCCCCAATCCCATGAATGATCGCCGGGATCGTCGGCGAAAGCCATTCCGGCAAGGAGAAGGAGGAGGGGAAATATGGATATCCAGATCGCTTTTCGTTGCATATGATGCTCCTTATGATGGATTTGGACATGCTGAGGTAGTTTTGACCAGGCGTCGACCTTGCCTCCGCCGCTCCCATGGCTGCGGCAGCAGGATCACGCTCCGCGTATTCCGGGGCATACCTCCTTTCAGCGAATCATAAAGCCAGTTCTGACATCATATCCCGGGCCAGCTGCAGGTATTCACGCGCCAGCTCGGGCTGCTGATTATCCAGGGCTTGCTGCGCCTTGTCGCAGGCGCGGCGGCAGAGGCGGAGATCCTCCTGGTGATCGGGATCGTCATCCGCTTCTGCTTCGAGCGCATCGAGTTCTTCATCGAGCATGGTGATCTTGGCGTGCAGCCCTGCGGCACCGGGCTCGGCCGCTGCGGGCTGAACCGCTGCCGCGAGGGTGACAAAGCGCTTGCCGGCGGCGAGGGCGGCCAGGGCCGGGCGCAGCCGCTGCTGGCCGAGAAAGTGCTCGGCATCGGCGGCCTGGTTGGCGGCCGCGTTGAGCAGCTGTTCGCGGCGCGGTGTGGCGGCGGCGCCGGTGCCGCGCATCTTGCCGATCTCCTCGTGCAGGGCCGTCAGTTCCTGGCGTACCGTTTCCCTTGCCGGCCCCGGACGGTCGAGGCGATGGATCAGGATGCGCGCCAGTTCCATTTTGCGCCGGGCGACCGCGGGCTGGCCGGCCTCGAGGGCCTGCCGTGCCTGCCTTTCAAGTGCTTGAATCTTGTTCAGCATGGGCCGGCGGCCTTGCCCCGGATGCTGCTGCGCTGCTGTGCGCAGCGCATCGATCTGCTCGCGCAGCTGCCGGAACTCCTGGCCGGTTTCTGCGGCGCCCGTGCCGTGCTGGCTTTCCGAACAGAGGTCGAGGGCGCGCAGGAGGAGACGGGTCGCATCGGCGTAGAGCGCGCGCATCTCCGGCGGTCCGCCGCGCTGCCGCTGCGGCGGGATCTGGCCGGCCTTTTCTTCCGCCTGACGCAGCAGGCGGCGTGCCTCGGGATCAGCGCAGGCAGCGACGGCCGAACGGGTCTGCTGCAGGAGGTTGAGAAAACGGCTGCGTTCTTCCGGCCGAGGCGGAGCGGAGCGCGGTTGTCCATAAACCGCTGCCGTGGCAAGAATGAGGAGGAGAAGGAGGATGTGCTCGTTCATAGACTCTCACTGTGTTGGGCAAGGATGCCGTGTAATGATCAAGCCGCTGCAACCGCTGTGCCATACTTCAGGACCGGGGGATGGGCGCAATAAAAACAACAGGATGCCCTGCCGGCTGCGGCGGCACGCTTGATGCAAATGAACCTGCAGGTACACCCGGAGTGCCGGCAAATACGAAATTGTACAGGACCGTGCGCGCTGCGACGGTTGCGGGCTGCGCGAAACCATTTGCTTTTCTCAAAAAAAAGTGCATATTGTGGAGTCGAAACGTGCAGCCGCTGCGGCTGCTGGGTGATCTCTTTTGGAGGAGACGGATATGGATTTTCTGAAAAGCCTGGGTATTGAAGAAGTCAATTTTGGTACCTCCACCGGACGTAAATGGCTGGAAAGCCGCGATCAGGGTCTGCTGGAGGTTTTTTCACCGGCGGATGGGCAAAGGATCGCCTCCGTCTACCGCGCCACGGCAGCGGATTATGACGCCATGATGGAGCAGGCGGCCGCGGCATTCAAGGTCTGGCGCATGGTCCCGGCGCCGAAGCGGGGCGAGATTGTGCGGCAGATCGGGATGCGGTTGCGCGAGGTGAAAAAGCCCCTGGGTGAGCTGGTCACCTACGAAATGGGCAAGTCGCTGCAGGAAGGCTGGGGGGAGGTGCAGGAGATGATCGATATTTGCGATTTTGCCCTCGGGCAGTCGCGGCAGCTGTACGGATTTACCATGCACTCTGAGCGCAACCGGCACCGCATGTACGATCAATACCATCCCCTCGGTGTCGTCGGCGTCGTCACCGCCTTTAATTTTCCGGTCGCGGTCTGGGCCTGGAATGCTATGCTGGCAGCGGTCTGCGGCGATGTCATCGTCTGGAAACCCTCCTCCAAGACGCCGTTGACCGCTATTGCCGTGCAAAAGGCGATCCATGATGTCCTGCGGGATAACGATCTGCCGGAGGGGATTTTTAACCTGATCATCGGCAGCGGCGCGGCGGTCGGTGAGCGCATGCTCCAGGATCCGCGGGTGCCGCTGGTATCGCTGACCGGCTCCACCGTCGTGGGCAAGCATGCTGCGGAGGTGGTCGGCAAACGCCTTGGGCGCACCATCCTTGAACTGGGCGGCAATAATGCCATCCTCATCACCCCGGATGCCGATCTCAAGCTGACCATTCCCGCCGTGGTCTTTGGCTCGGTGGGCACAGCCGGGCAGCGTTGCACCACCACGCGCCGGCTGATCATCCACGAATCGGTCTATCCCAAGGTCAAGGAGAGCCTGGTCAAGGCCTATGCCGGCCTGCGCATCGGTGACCCGCGGGATGAGAAGTATCATATGGGTCCCTTGGTGGACAAGGCCGCTGTAGCGGATTTCACGGCCGCGCTCGAGCAGATCAAGGCCCAGGGCGGCTCGATCCTCTGCGGCGGACAAGTGCTTGCGGGCGCCGGCTACGAGTCCGGGTGCTATGTCAAACCGGTGATCGCGGAGGTCGAGAACCATTGGCCGATCGTCCAGGAAGAGACCTTTGCCCCGATCCTCTATCTGATCAAATACAGCGGCGGCGTCGAAAATGCAATTGCCTTGCACAACGCCGTCCCGCAGGGCCTCTCGTCGGCCATTTTCAGCAACAACCTGCGCGAGACCGAGCTCTTCCTCTCGCATGAGGGGTCGGACTGCGGTATCGCCAATGTCAACATCGGCACCTCGGGCGCGGAGATCGGCGGGGCCTTCGGCGGCGAGAAAGAGACCGGCGGCGGCCGCGAGTCGGGCTCGGATGCCTGGAAGGGCTACATGCGGCGCCAGACCAACACGCTCAACTGGAGCACCGCACTGCCGCTGGCGCAGGGGATCAAGTTCGATATTTGATCCATCGATTGCAGAAACAAAAAGGCCTCGCCGATCGGTGAGGCCTTTTTGTGTATGTATGCTCGGTTCCGGCTTACTGCGGCAGGGATTCGCTGAGGGCCTTTTTGATGGCGTCAACCAGTTCCGGATCCTCGGGTTTGGTTCGGCTGCCAAAGCGGGCGATGACGTGTCCTTCGCGGTTGAGAAGGAATTTGTTGAAATTCCAGGAGATGTCGCCGGCGAAATCTGGATTGCTCTCGGTGCCGGTCAGCCAGGTGTAGAGGGGATGCTGGTCCGCACCCTTGACCGAAATCTTGGCGAACATGGGGAAGGTGACCCCGTAGGTCAGGGAGCAGAAGGACTTGATCTCGGCATCGCTGCCGGGCTCCTGGCCCATGAAATTATTGGCCGGGAAGCCGAGAATGACCAGTCCCGCATCCTTGTAGGTCGTGTAGAGCTTTTCCAGCCCCTCGTACTGCGGGGTGAAGCCGCATTTGCTGGCTACGTTGACGATGAGCAGCACCTTGCCGCGGTAGCGCTCCAGATTGACCGGCGCCTCGTCAATATCGTTCATGGTGAATTCATACACCGATGCGGCATGGACCGCTGCCGGCGCCTTGCCCGCCTTTTTACCCGCGGCCAGAACAGAGAGGGCCGCAACCAGGAGGAGTGCGCTGATGAGAAGAAAGAGGATGACTTTCATTGCTACGCTCCAGAGAATGATCAGCTATATGCACATCCTTTTACACTGGAGGGCTCTGATTTATTCCGCAACCGGGCGGGTCCGCTTTCAATAGCTGCGGTCCAGTCCGGCCCTGGAGGTGTGCTGCGGGAATTTTGTTTGGAATTCGTCGGCCAAATGGTTAATTTTTCAGCCAGCAAAGCTGGCGGCGGGTCCTGGCTGGGATCCCGGCAGCATCCTGCGGGTTGGCGCATATCGAGGGAGTTGTGTATGTACACCAGAGACTATCTTGTTCATGTTTACGAAACCGGCCCCGATGGCCGTCTCAGCCCGGCCGGGCTGCTCGATTATCTCCAGGATATCGCCTCGGCGCATGCGGTGCAGCTGGGATTCGGCATGGAGGATCTCAATAAATCAAACCGGATGTGGGTGCTTTCACGGCTCTATGCGGTCATCACAGAGTGGCCTGCCTGGGAAGCGCAGCTGACGGTCCATTCCTGGCACAAGGGGATCGACAAGCTCTTTTCGTTGCGGGATTATCGCGTCACCACGGCCACCGGCCGGCCGGTCGCCGCCGCCACCTCTTCGTGGCTGACCATCGACCAGACCACCCGCCGCATCCAGCGCCCCGACGGCCTGCTGGCGCTAAGCAGCATCGCCGGGCCGTTCGAGAATGCCCTGCTACGTAATGCAGAAAAGCTCGAGCCGGCCGGCGCAGAAGGCCGCGTCACCCCGGCCTTCCCGGTGCGCATCAGCGATCTGGACCTCAATCTTCATACCAACAACGTCCGTTATCTCAAGTGGGTGATCGACAGCTATGATCTCGACTTTGTACTGGGGCATGCCCTGTGCTCGGTGGAGGTCAATTACCTGGCGGAATCCCGCTGCGGCGAGGAGATCGTCATTCGCTCCGCGGCCGGGCGCGATGGGTTCTGGTCACATTCCATTGTGCGGGTGACGGATGGCGTCGAACTTGCCCGGATCCGGCTGCAGTGGCGGGAGCGCTGAGCACCATCCCGCCCGGGCATCAAAAAAGGGCGGTCGCGAGATTTCTCGCGCCCGCCCTTGGTGTTTTCGGTCTGCCGTTGAGAGCCGCAGCCGCGCTCAGCTTTTAGCTTTGCTGAAATGCGCCTCGATCTCCTCCAGGGTCTTGCCCTTGGTCTCCGGCATGAAAAAGGCGACGGTGATGAAATAGATCACGGTGCAGCCGGCAAAGATGAAGAACATCGTCGCATAGCCATATTTGCCCACTGTCGGCAGAAAAATGGCCGCAATGGTGGTCGAGACCGCCTGATTGATCAGCAGGGCGATGCTCATCCCGTTGGAGCGGATGCGCGTCGGCATCAGCTCCGAAAGCGCCAGCCAGACGCAGATCCCCGGTCCGACGCCGAAAAAGGCGATGAAGACGAAGAGCAGGATGGCGATGGTCCAGCCGCGCTGCGGCGAAGGCATCGGCGTGATCAGGGCGTTTTCGATCTTGAGCGGGGCGCTCTGGGCTGCTTTAAGGTCGGCGAAGGGATTGCTGAAAAAGGCAACGGTGCGGTTGGCCGGCAGGCTCGAGGCACGGCCGATGGTGATCGGTTTGGCCAGGGTGTCGGTCGAGCGGACAACCTTGGTGGCGTTGCGGAAATCGCCATAAGAGTAGATGACGATCAGGCTGCTGGCATGACCGGCGATGGCCTGGCCGGCCTCCCCCCGGGCTGTCAGCAGTTGCGCGGCGACCTCGGGCGTGTAGCTCATCTGCAGCGACTGGTCCGCCGTTACCTGCTGCTGCACCAGATCGCGGCAATCGACGCGCTGGCGTTCGACGCCGTTGAAGAGCAGCGCCACGGCGATCAGTGAGAGGATAATGCCGGCCGTGCCGATCGAAAGCAGGAATTTTCGTCCCTTTTTATCGACCAGCATGACGCCGACGATAGTGATGAGAAAATTGACGGCGGTGAGGATGACATACCCCCAATGGGCGGCGACATCGGAGAGGCCGGCCTGAATGAGGATGGTCGCATTGTAGCCGATGATCGAATTGATCCCCGTCGCCTGATTGCAGGCGAGGATGATGCAGGCGAGCAGGAAGGGGATGACATATTTGCGCTTGAGCAGCGATTCCTTGACCGCCGCGCCATTGAGGCTGCGCGATTTCTGCTCGGCGGCGTGACTCTCCTCCATCTCGCGAAGCTCAACATCCGCCTGCGCCGCGTTGCGCGAGCGCAGCAGCGCGGCATGCGCGGCCGCCTTGTTGCCGCGGTTGATGAGCCAGCGCGGGGATTCGGCGACGATGAAACTGCCGATCACAAAGAGGATGCCGGGCAGCAGCGACACCCAGAAGATGCTGCGCCAGGCGGCGTCCTTGGCGGCAAAAAGCCGGGCGGCATCGCCGAGGGCGGCGATCTTGTCGAGTTGAATGCTGTAGATCATGGCGATGAGGGCGGCGGTGACAATGCCGAGGGTCAGCAGCCACTGAAAGATACCCGTCCCCTTGCCACGGCTCGAGGCGCTCAAACACTCCGCCAGATAGAGGGGAACCACCACCCCGATCAGTCCGGCACTGACCCCCTGCAGCAGCCGTCCCAGCACCAGCGGGCCGTAGCCGTGCGCCAGCGCGATCGAGGGGATGCTGATGACAAAAAGGATGCCGCTGAGGATCATCAGCTTTTTGCGCCCCATCCAGTCGGCCAGCATGCCGGCGAAGAGGGTGGAAATGACGCTGCCGAGCAGCACCGCGGCGACGATGAAGGAGAGCTGGCCGGCGTTGAGGCCGGAGGTGGCTTCAAGGTAGGGCAGCGCGCCGGCGATGATCCCGACATCCACGCCGTAAAGGAGTCCACCCAGCCCGGCAACCAGCAGCAAAAAGCGATTGTACCCCTTCTTTTCCGATCCGATGGCTGTTTCCGCCATGGGTTACCCTTTCCTTTTGATATGGTTTCAAGCCGTGGCAATGATCTCCCGGACCAAAGCGGTCATCTCCGCCTCATGTTCCTCGATGGAGGCCACCAGGGTGAACTGATTGCGGGTGCGGACCAGGTTGTGCTCCGGATACTGGATCTTGTAATAGGTGTCGCCGTTGAGATAGTCTCCGAGAAAACGAATGCCCTGTTCGAAGGTGATCAGCTTGCCGCTGAGGACGAGATGATCGATCTCGACGGGATTGAGAAAATTCCGTCCCACCGAAAGGTAGCCGCGCACCAGCGCTGCAAACATCTCGAGGTTGATGCGCACCCGCGCGAGGTCCGCTTCGTCTTCGGCCGCCGTGCAGGAGGAGCTGCGCACCATGTCGCCGAAATCGTAGAGAGCGCTGCCCGGCATGACGGTGTCGAGATCGATGACGCAAAGGGCCTCGCCGCTGGCGTCGTCGAGGAGAATATTGTTGAGTTTGGTGTCGTTGTGGGTGATGCGTTCGGGGATCCGTCCCTGCTGCATCAGATCGACGAGAACGGGAGCGAGGTCGCGGCGGGCCAGGGCGAACTCGATCTCCGCGGCGACGGCAGTGGCCCGGCCGGCGCGGTTTTCCACCGCCGCCTGCGCGAAATCGGCGAAACGGGAGGCGGTGTTGTGAAAGTTGGGGATAGTCTCGTGCAGGCGGCCGCCGGGGAGGTCGACCAGCCCCGCCTGAAAGCCGGCGAAGGCGGTGGCGGTGAGGAAGGCCTGATCCACCGACTCGATGACATCGCAGGTGTGGGTACGCTCGACGAGCTGGCAGAGGCGCCAGCAGCCGCCGTCAGGCGCGGTGGCGGTATAGCCACCATCCCGGGCGGGCGCAAAGTTCAGGACCCGGCGCTCAGGCTCCGTGACGCCGGCCGCTTCGAGTTTGCGGCGCTGATGCCCGGTAACCCGCAGGATGTTCTCCATCAGCTGATCCGGATGTTTAAAAATGGCGGTGTTGATGCGCTGCAGCACATAGCAGCGCCGGCTGTGCCCCTGGAGATAATCGAGGCGGTAGGTATCGTTGATGTGACCGGAGCCGAAGGGACGGCCGCTTGAGAATGTACCCGGCAGGTCAAAGGCTGCGGCGATCTCCCGGAGTTGATGCTGTGTGAGTTCCTGGCGCATGATCGGGATCTTCCTTCTGTGGACAGAGCAATATAGCGATTCACCATCATTCAAATCAATCAAAATCTCTACCCGGCCAGCGCGGGTCGGCACCAGGGGGTTGGCTCGGCCCGGCCAGCGCGGGTCGGCACCAGGGGGTTGGCTCGGCCCGGCCAGCGCGGGTCGGCGCCAGAGGGGGGGCTCGGCCCGGCCAGCGCGGGTCGGCGCCAGGGGGTTGGTTCGGCCCGGCCAGGCCCGGGGCTCCCGCGCGGATTAGAGGATTTCGCCGATCTCGCGCAGCTCGTCCCCGCTGAACGCCAGGTGGTTCAATGCTCCCAGGCTGTCCTCGAGCTGAGCCACGCTGCTGGCGCCGATCAGGGCCGAGGTCATCTGCGGCAGACGCAGCACCCAGGCGATCGCCATCTGGGCGAGCGATTGGCCGCGGCGCTGCGCCAGCTCGTTGAGCCGCTGCACCTTGCCCAGGCTCTCCTCGGTGATCTGCTCCGGGCGCAAAAAGCCGTGCGGCTTGCTGGCCCGCGATCCGGCGGGGACGCCCTGAAGATACCGGTTGGTCAGCAGCCCCTGCGCCAAGGGAGAGAAGGCGATACAGCCAATGCCCTCGCGCTCGAGCACCTCCGTCAGCCCCTCCTCGATCCAGCGGGTGAAGAGGTTGTATTTGGGCTGGTGGATGAGGCAGGGAGTGCCAAGATCACGGAGGATGGCGGCCGCCCGGGCGGTCATCTCCGCGGAATAGTTGGAGATGCCGGCGTAGAGCGCCCGGCCGCTGCGCACCGCCTGGTCGAGCGCCCCCATGGTCTCCTCCAGCGGGGTATCGGGATCGGGCCGGTGCGAATAAAAGATATCGACATGCTCGAGGCCCATACGCTTGAGGCTCTGGTCGAGACTGGAGAGCAGGTATTTGCGCGAGCCCCATTCGCCGTAAGGACCGTTCCACATCCAGTAGCCGGCCTTGGTGGAGATGACCAGTTCGTCGCGCCAGGGGCGAAGGTCCTGGGCGAGGATCTTGCCGAAATTCTCTTCCGCCGTGCCGGGAGGAGGCCCATAGTTGTTGGCGAGATCGAAGTGGGTGATGCCCAGATCGAAGGCGCGGCGGACGATGGCGCGGCCGTTTTCAAACACATCAACGCCGCCGAAGTTGTGCCAAAGCCCCAGCGAAATCGCCGGCAGCTTGAGCCCGCTGCGGCCGCAGCGGCGGTAGAAATCGCGGTTATACCGCGTTTCATCAGGTCTGTAGGTCATGGCCGATCCTTTCTCACAATGCGCTTATGATCTGGGAACATATCGGGTGGTTACTGCAATCGGCTTGCTTTTGTCCGGCCCTCTTTTCTCACGCTACGCTTATGTTCGTGGAACATATCGAGTGGTCATTTCAATTTGCATGCTCTCGTCCTGGCGGATCAGGCGGTAGTCGACGATCAGGAAGCGGTTGTCGGCGAATTCCGCCTCCTTGCGCTTGAGGAGATACCGCATGAGCTCCTCGATCCCGGTGCGCTGCTCCTCCGGCACCTGCGCGGCGATATCCTGCAGCGCCGCGTCACGAACCGCGGCGTTTTCCAGCGACAAATTCCAGGCGAGGATGGCGTAGCTCAGGGCCTCCTCGCGTTTCTCGTAGGTCTCGCAGTATTTCAGCATCGGCTCGGCGAAGCGGATGATCACCTGTGCGAGGTCCGAATTCGCGACGCCATAGCGGGCGAACCTGGACTCCGGCGCGGCGGAGTGTTCATCGGGTTCGGTCATGTTGCTCTCACGGTTTGGTCCAGCCCAGCGCCTGGCGCAGGGCGAGTTCCTCCTCCAGCGCTTGTTGCAGCCGCTCCGGCGCCGGCGCCGGCGTCCTGGCCTGCGCGCGTTCCCGGCTGGTGCGCTCGATCTTCCGGGTCAGGCTGCGGCTGGACTCCCCGGCGAAGAGGGGATTGAAGGCCAGCTCGCGCATAAACTGGCCGGGGGCACTGGCGGGTCCGAGGGCGAGCACGCCTGCGGCGGCGCGCGTCGCACCGACATAGGCCACGCGGCGCTCCTCCTCCATTTCCTCCTCGGGACACGAACCCGGTCCGTTGAACTGGTAGAGGACCACATAGCGGAACTCGCGTCCCTTGGCGGCATGGATGGTGGAGAGTATCACGCCGTCTTGCTCCGCTACCGGCGCGGGCGGAGCCGGCGCGGTCAGAGCCGGCGCGGTCAGAGCGCGGTCGAGCGCGTTAAAAAAGTCGCGAATCGAGCTGAACGAGCCGGCGACGCTGATCAGGACATCGAGAAGCACCTCGAGACCCGCCTCGTCCAGGGCCATATAAGGCCGCTTTTGCTGCTTATAAAAATCCTGCAAGCCGATGATCATGCTCATGTGGGCGAGATAGGCATCCGGCTTTTGCTTGCGCGCGATCAGCTCGCGCAGATAGTGCAGATCGCCGAGAAAGGTCTGCAGCGCCTGGCGCAGCCAATCCTCCACCTCCTCCGATTCGGCCGCATAGGCCAGATCCTCTTCCGTGGTAATCCCGTTGATGAAATGGTTGGGAAAGAACCGGTTCGGGCGTTTGAGCGTCCGTCGCAGCGCCTCGACGGGCGCCGCCTCGCCCTTGAGGATCAGGGCGAGCCAGGCGTGGAGGTCTCGGCCGGCCGCGGTTTGTGCCAGAGAGCTGCCATCGACTGGGGTGTGCGGCACGCCCGCGGCATCGAGGAGGATGGCGGCAATATACTTGTAGGCGTGATAGCGGAAGAGGATGGCGAAATCGTGCCATTCGCCGCCGCCGGCCGCCTGGTGCGCGCTGATCCAGCCGGCCGCCTCCCGGGCCTGCTCCCACAGCGAGCTGCAGTTTTTGAACTCGACGGAGCCCGGGGCGGCCGCAGGAGGTGTGCCCATCGGCTTGGCGACGCGATGACGGTTGTGGCCAATGAGCCAGCCGGCATGGCGCACGATCGCCTGCGCCGAACGATAATTGGTGGTCAGGGTGCAATCGACCGCCCCGCCATAGCGCCGGGTGAAATCGAGAATATGGCGCACATCAGCGCCGCGCCAGCCGTAGATCATCTGATCGTCGTCACCGACGACAAAGAGGTTGTTTTGTGGCAGGGCCAGCAGGTTCATCAGCAGGATCTGCGCTGCATTGAGATCCTGAAATTCGTCTACCAGGACGAAATGAAAGCGCTGCTGCAGTTCCTGACGCAATCCCGGGCGCTCGAGCAGCAGCACCAGAGTGAGATAGATCATGTCGTCGAAATTGCAGAAATGACTCTTCTTTTGCAGCTTGAGGAACTCGCCAAAGATCGGAGCGAACGGGACGCTGCCCTCTTCGGTCTCGGCGGTCATCTGCTCCTCGAGCAGCAGGTCCATTTTAGCGTGGCTGAGCGCGGCCAGAAAGGGCTCGAGGGCATCCTGATTGCGCCGCTGTTTCAGCTGGTGATGGGGGGCGACTGCTTGCTGCATCAGCTGGCGCAGCTTTTCCTGCTCGCTGCGGCCGTCATAGCTCCATCCCAGAGCCCTGCGGATGATCTCATACCCGAAGCCATGAAAGGTGCGCACGACCACGCCCGGCTGGTGCAGGCGCTGCGCCGTGGCAATGCCGCGGCTCTGCAGCCGGGCGACCATCTCATCGGCGGCTTTTTTGTTAAAGGCCAGGGCGACGATCTCTCCCGGCTCGATCCCCTGGTTGAGCAGGTGGATGATCCGGTTGATCAGCGTCCGGGTTTTGCCCGAACCCGCCGGCGCCAGCACCCGGATCGGACCCAGGAGATGCGCCACCGCGGTGCGCTGGCTCGGGTCGAGATTCTCATCAAGGGCGTAAAGCGGCAGCGGATCGGGAGGCTGTAACGCGGGTGCCTCCCAGAAGTTGCGCAGCTGCTCGAGATAAAGGGCCTGCCAGAGGTGCTCCGGATCGCTGTGCAGCCCCGCGCTGCGCACCGGCAGCTCATACTCCGCTTGCTCGGGCCTGGAGAGCCAGAGCAGCGGCCGTCCCGCCAGCCGTGCCGGCAGGAGAATGCGATTCAGCAGGAGTTCGAGTTCGCCAGCCAGTTCCGCCACCGGCAGATCCTGCCAGAGCACCAGCGGCAGCGCGGCGAAATCTCCGGCCGCCGCTGTCATCTGGCTGGCGCGCACGGCCTCGTAGCGCAGACCGCGCTCCTCCAGGGAAGCGCAAAGGCGGCGGAAGTCACCGCGCTCGAGGCCGAACCCGGCGAAATTCCCGGGCGGTTCCGGCCCCGAAGGCAGGGCAGCGATATACTCCGGCAGCTCCATTATTTTGCGGAGTAGAGACTCCAGAGTTGGGTCAGCGCCCCCTCCAGAGCCGGAGCGAGCTGCTTGAAATCGTTGGTCAGTTCCGGCTCATTCTCCAGCACCACCATGGGAACCTTGTGCCCCTGGATGGGCAGATAGTCGCGGTGACCGGCGGTCACCTCTTCCCAGTCCACCTTTTTGTAAAGGCGCTCGAGCTTGTGATCCGGCAAACCGTGCTCGAGGATGCTGTCGGGGCGCTCGGGATTGAAGCGGCGGCGGTTCTTGCGCAGCGACTCTTCATAGCTGACGTTGACATAGAGGATGGCGGCGCGCTCGAGCACCTCCGCGGCGAGGTGCTCGAAGGCGGAGGCATAGCCGCCATGCTCGCTGCCGCGCGAGAATTCGATCAGGGCGGTATGCTCGGCATGATAGTCGGCGAAATCGCGCTGGTGTTTCTTGTACTCCATGCAAATCCGCTCGATCAGCAGGTCCCACTGGTACTGGTGGAGGAAATAGCCCTCCTTGTCACTCTGCACGCGTGGCTTGTTCATGATCTTTTCGAGGATGGCATCCTCCTCGAACCAGGTCCAGAGCATCGGGAAGTCATCGATCATGTCGATCAGGCCGACGTGGAAGCGCTCCGCCCGCTCGATCGGGCCGGTTTTGTTGAGAAAATCCATGATCTCGGACTTGCCCGAGGCGGGCCGGCCGAGGAGGATGAGAATATCAAAATGGTTGCGGGGCATAGGGACTCCTGTCCGTTAATGGGCTTTGCGTTTGGCGTCGGGAAAGGCGTGCCAGATGCGGATGGCCAACACCAGACCGATCAGGGCAAAGGGCACCAGGAAGGGGGGCCAGTAGTTCCAGCTCTGGCTGGTGAGAAAGCCGAGGGAAAGGGACTGGACACCGGTGCCGAGATAGACAAAGCCGTCGATCAGTCCGGTGGCGGTCGCCGCGCCGCGGGTGCCGCCGAAATCCATGGTCGAGGTGCCGGAGAGCATGCCATGGACGCCGATCACCGCCAGGGACATGAGGACGACGATGAGGCCGAGGGTGTAGGCGCGGTGGTCGACCGGAGCTCCCTGGACGGTGCCGATCTCCTTGACCTGGATGCGCATGGTCTCGTTCTTGTTCTTGTACTTGTTGAAGCGCTGGTATTCGGCGAGCGGGATGTCGGCGATCCGCGAGGCGGTCAGGCTGCTCTTGTCGGCGGCATGAATCTTCCAGGTGAGGCTGTCGACTTTTTCCAGGGTGTAGCGCGCCGCCACTTTCTCCTCGATCTGACCGAGGGAGAGAGGCATCACCGCGGCGTATTTGGCGATCTGCTTCGGCTGGATGGTCAGCTGCAGGGTATCGGCAACACCGTTGTTGGTGCGGGTAACAAAGGGCCACATTGCCAGGGTGCTGAGGAGCAGGACGCAGTAGAGCAGGGCGGCGACCGGGCCGCGGCGCGAGCCGAATACCTTGTCGGAGATCCAGCCGGCGAAGATGCCGCCAAGGACCCCGGCGATCATCAGCAGAAATCCCCAGTGCGCGGTGATATAAAAATCCTTGGCATACCCCATATCGGCAGTGAAGATGAGATACCAATGCATGATGCCGTTGCGCATCACTCCGGAGCAGAACTCGATGCAGGCGATGGTGATCAGGATCGGATTGGTCAGGACCTTGGTGATGATTTGCCAGGTGGAGTAGTGCTGGTCGCCCTCGCCGCTGGTGGCATCGCCGGTGTTGAAATCGGCAAAACCGGCGCCGGAGGGCTTTTCGCGCAGGATGAGGAGGTCGAGAAGGAAAAAGATCCCGAGGACGATGGCCGGTACGAAAAAGAGCCACCACGTCTGGTCGATGCCGCTCGCGCCATCGACGGCCAGGAGGCTGCGCAGCCCGCGCTGCAGGAACCCGAGCTTGTGCGGATTGGCGACGGTGGCGTCGACGATGAACTGGCCCCAGTCAAAGGCGAAATAGAGGCCGAGGGAGATGAGGATGCCGAAGATGCCGCCGAAGGTGCCGCGCTCGCGGATGTGGAACCAGTTGGAGTTGGTCTTGACGATGGCGACGGCGCCGAAGCTCTGGAAATACATATTGCCGGCATAGAGGAGCGAGAACCAGAGGACCATGTTGAACTGCACGCCGCCGGTGAGGAGCAGCCAGGTGAGCACGCCCATGGCGACATTCATCAGCGCTGCTCCGGCCGAACCGATGAGCATGGCGCGCTTCCCGCCGATACGGTCGGTGAGGGGGCCGTTGAGGAGAAAGGAAAAGGCGTAGGTCAGGGTGCCGGCCCCGAAGATGGCGCCGAAGTCGGCTTTGGTCATCAGCTCGCCCAGGGCATTTTTGGAGACGGTGAGGTTATAGCGCCCCATGTAGAGAAAGGCGTAGGTGAGGCCGAGGGGGAACCAGTTCAGAAAACGGCGCCAGCGGAAGGCGCGGCTGTGGAGGGGTTTGCCATCAACAAGTTCCATGGGATCCGTCCTTGCAGATAAGGGTGTTTTATTAAGGGGTTGAATAATATACGCAGCCGGGGGGTAAAGGTCAAGGCCAATGCGCGGCCGGGGGCAAATAAAAAGGCCGCGAATCTCTTCGCGGCCTTGCTGGGTGCCGAAGGTGGGAGTTGAACCCACACGGGCGTATGCCCACACGGCCCTGAACCGTGCGCGTCTGCCAGTTTCACCACTTCGGCGTCATTACGGGATTAGAATATACAAATTTTCCGGCTGATTGTCAAGGCCTTTTGTCCGCCCGCCCCCCGAAATCTGGCGCCCACCTTGGCCTCTCATCTGGCTCCCACCCGGCCACGCCGCGCAATCCGGCGCCCACGCGAGCGCCCCCAACCATATCTGGCTCCCACCCGGCCACGCCGCGCAATCTGGCTCCCACGCGAGCGCCCCCAACCATCTGGCTCCCACCCGGGCCTTTTTATCTGGCTCCCACCCGGGCTGCCGCGCGATACTCTGCTTCCCGGCGGACCCGGTCAGGGCTGCGGTAATGGTCCAGCCGCATATTCGGGGTGTCAGCCTGCGCGGCTTTTTGTTGCTTGTTTTTATGGCCAGAAATTAATATCTTAATGTCTATGGCCAATAAAGAAAAAAGTGCTGTCAAACTGCTCAATCGCCGGGCCTATCACGACTATGAAATCGTCGAAAAGTTCGAGGCCGGCATCGCCCTGCAGGGGACCGAGGTCAAATCGGTGCGCGCCGGCAAGGTGAGCTTTAAGGACAGCTACGCCCGGGTCGTCGACGGCGAGCTGTGGGTGGTTAATCTGCACATCAACGAATATGACCACGGCACCGTCTGGAACCACGATCCCGCCCGCAACCGCAAGCTGCTGCTCCACCGCCGCGAGATCAAGCGCCTGACCGGCAAGACCGAGGAGCAGGGGATGACCCTGGTCCCCCTCAGCCTCTATTTTAAAAACGGCAAGGTCAAGGTCGAACTCGGGCTGGGGCGCGGGCGCAAGAGCTACGACAAACGCGCCGAGATCGCCAAGCGTGACGTGAACCGCGACATCGAGCGCGAACTCAAAGAGCGGCAGCGGAATTGAAGCCTCCCCGGCCCGGACGATGGCGCACCAGGCGGGCCTGCCGCAGACCGCAGGATGCGAGCGGCCAGAACGAAATGGATTAGAGTCGGAGAAGACCCGTGAAATACGCACAAGCCTTCCAGGAAATGAAGCGGCGCGGTTTTATCCAGCAGGTGACCGAGCTTGAACCCTTGCAGGAGCTGCTCGCGCGCGAGCCGGTGACCTTTTATGTCGGCATCGATCCCACCGCCGACAGCCTCCACGTCGGCCATCTCATGGCCGTGATGGGGATGATGCAGATGCAGAAATTCGGCCACCGCCCCATCGCCATCGTCGGCGGCGGCACCGCCATGGTCGGTGATCCGAGCGGCAAGAGCGAAATGCGCAAGATGCTCACGCGCGAGGCGATCGCCGCCAACAGCGAAAAGATCAAGCAGCAGCTAAGCCGCTACCTCGATTTTACCCCCGGCAAGGCGCTGATGGTGGACAATTATGAATGGCTGGGGGAGCTGAAATATATCGAGTTTTTGCGCGACATCGGCCGGCACTTCAGTGTCAACCGCATGCTGACCTATGAGGCCTACAAAATCCGCATGGAGAAGGGACTTTCCTTCCTCGAATTCAATTACCAGTTGCTGCAGGCTTACGATTATCTCATGCTCTACGACCAGCATGGCTGCCGGCTGCAGATGGGGGGCGACGACCAGTGGGCCAATATCCTCGCCGGCACGGACCTGATCCGCCGGGTGCGCGGTGCAGAGTGTTACGGTCTCACCTTCCCGCTGCTGACCACAGCGACCGGGGCCAAGATGGGCAAAACCGAGTCAGGCGCGGTCTGGCTTGATCCGGCCAAGACCACGCCCTATGACTATTTCCAATATTGGGTCAATTGCGACGACCGCGACGTCAGTCGCTTCCTCGCCTTTTTTACGCCGCTGCCGATGGAGGAAATCGAAGTGGTGGCAGGACTGGAGGGGGCGGCACTGAATGCTGCCAAGGTGGTGCTGGCCTTTGAGGCCACTGCCCTCACCCACGGCCGCGAGGCCGCACAGACGGCCCAAGCGGCTGCGGCGGCAGCCTTTGGGAAACGCGAGATCCCCGCCAGCATGCTGCCTTCGAGCAAGGTGGAGCGCGGCGGCACAGCAGCGGGGAGCATGCCGGGAGGCCCCCTGGCGGCCGCGCGGCTGGCAGCAGAACCGCGCCTCGCCGATCTCCTGGTGGAGCTGGGCCTGCTCCCCTCCAAAGGGGAGGCCAAGCGGTTGATTCAGGGTGGGGGTGTGACGGTGAATGACCAGCGCGTCGAGGATATTCAGGCCGCCCTGACCCCGGCACAGGTTGTGGATGGGCGCATTGTGCTACGCCTGGGCAAAAAACGCTGGTACCAGCTGGTGATCAGCCAGTAACTTTCTCCCCCGTTCTGCCATCCGGCTGCCCGGTCGGGTGGTAGCTGCAGCCGGCTCATTTCCTGGGCCAGGCGTCATAAACCGGAAAAGTCCGGCCCCATATATTCCTCAGCATGACAGCATACTGTACCGACATCGAAACACTCAGCTCCCGCCCCCACTAATCCTCCTCATGAACACCCTGGGATTGACCGTAGGTAAAGGGAATATTGTTCTCCAGACGCAGCCGCATAAACTCCTGCGCCTGGGCAATATGAAAGTCCTTGTCCCCGCAATCGATATAGATATGGGGCAGCTTTTCCTGCGGCCCCTTTCATTGCGCCGCTGTGGCTGCCAATCGAGCAGAAGAGCTCGGGATGGGCTAATCCGAGGGAAATCGCACCGAATCCACCTATCGAAATGCCGTTGATCGCCCGCCCGTTTGGGCATAGGTAACCCTTCTCAAAATGAGGTGAAAGGCAGTGGTGCGATAGGGCGGAGGGTCAAGCGGTCGCCGAGACGTCCAGCGCCGAGCCGCGCAAATTGCGCACGGAATCCCGATAGATCATCTGTGTCGGCAGCAGAATCCCTTTGTGGGAGAGATTGGTTTTTGTGGAGATAATATGAAAGAGCATTTTGACGGCGATCGATCCGAGTTGCTCGTTCTGCTGGGCAACAGTGGTAAGGGGGGTGCCCAGCAGCCCTAAAGCGGGCTGGTCATCGAAGGTGACGATGGAAAGATCCAGGGGAACCTTGATGCCTTCTTCCTGCAATGCTTGCAGAGCGCCGAGGGCGATGGTATTGCTCATCGCAAAGAGAGCGGTGGGCCGCGGCCGGTAGCTGAGCAGCAATTTCATCTCCATGTAGCCGTTTTCGAAGCTGAAGCTGTTACCGGTAATCAGGGCGGGATCGACGGAGAGGTTTTGATCGCGGTGCGCTTGATGGTAACCGCGCAACCGTTCCATGGTGGGAAAAGCGTTTTCCAGACCCTGGATACAAGCGATTCGGGAATGGCCGTTGTGGATGAGATGGAGGAGGGCATTATAGGCGCCGGTAAAGTTATCGGAGCCAACATAGGGGATGGGGCTATCCGGGAAGTAGCGGTCGATCAGCACCAGGGGCATCTCGTTGGCGACGAGGCGTTCCAGATTTTCGGAGTGTAGGCCGATGGGGGTAATCAGCAGGCCGTCCACTTTGCGGCTGCGCAGGAGGAGCAGGGATTCGGCTTCAATGACCTCTGAGTTTTCAGTGTCCACGAGAATGACGGAGTAACCGATTTTACGAGCTTCGATGGCGACATGCTGGGCGATGCTGGAGAAAAAGGTATTGGCAATGTCCGGGATGATCAGGCCGATGGTGTTGGTTTTTTGCAGCCGCAGGCTTTGGGCCAGCTGGTTGGGCACGAAATGCAGCTCTTCCGCGAGGGCGCGCACGATCTTTTCGGTTTCCGGGCTGATGCGGTATTTGGCGGCCTGATTCGAGAGGATTCTCGAGACGGTGGTTTCCGAAAAGCCGCTTTTCGCGGATATTTGCTTGAGCGTATAGGAATCTTTCTTTTTCATGTTCACCCCTGAAGAGCGCAATCGATATAATTTTTGAAGAATATAGCGAATTAATACAAAAAAAGCAAGATCATTGCGCTATAGTGGATAATATGTTAAATAATTAATAAGTTAATGTAAATAAAAATAAATTAAAAAGGGCTTGACACTCACTGCAAAAGGCCCTATATTCTCCAATTGTTTGCGCAATGGATTGCGCAAACAGGGTTCACATCCATGTACATTTCGCCGATCCGGAAGGAGGTGGTCGCAAAGACCTCGATGACTACGGGGGTACCGCGTCCAGAAAATCATCTGTATAACCTGAAAGAGGAGGTTCTATGGCATCTCGGTATCGTACGCAAAAGATGCTCTGTGCGCTTTTGCTGACTGCCTTCTTGCTGACAAGCGGCGTGGTGTCTGCCGCGACTACGGGGAAGATTGCAGGAAAGGTGATCGACCTGGCGAACAATTCACCGTTGCCGGGAGCTAATGTTCAGGTTGTGGGGACCAGTCTCGGCGCCATCACCGATCCCCAAGGTGAATTTTTCATCATCAATGTCCCCCCGGGCACCTATTCGGTCAAGACCAGCATGATGGGCTACAAAACCATGACGCAGACCGGAATCAAGGTCGCCATCGACTTGACCTCGAGGGTCAATTTCAAAATGGAAGCCACGGTCATCCCGGGCCAGGAAATCACCATCGTCGCAGAACGCCCGATCGTCGAAAAGGATGTGACCGGCAGCCAGCAGGTGATGGATGCCAGCGCCCTGCAGCGCGCACCGGTCCTCAATCTGGGTCAGGCCTTGAGCCAGAAAAGCGGCTTCTATTCCACCGGCATCACCACCTATGTCCGGTCCGGCGTGGCCTCGGAAGTGAACTACCGGCTCGACGGCATGTCGCTCAATAGCGGCCTGCTCTCAGATAACTATCAGCGCCTGAACAACTCGGCCATCCAGGAAGTATCGGTCCTGACCGGCGGATACAACGCCGAATACGGCGATGCCATGTCCGGTGTCGTTAATGTGGTCACCAAGGAGGCCGCCTCCGGCTCCAAGGGCGTCCATGGCTCGATCAATTATCGCATCCGCCCCGCCGGGCAGTACCACTGGGGCGACAACATGTACAGCGAAAAGTTGTGGAAATACAACCACTTCAATAAAGAATTCTGGGCGAGTCAACTTGCCGATCCGACCAAAGCGACCGGGTTCGCCCAATACTACCAGCGTTTTTATGGCTGGGACGGCAGCCGTGTGCCCACCGCCGATGAATTGCTGGCCACCTATCGCAAGCAGATCACTCCCAATTCCATCCTCGGTGATTATACCAAACGTCCGGAACAGGACGTCGAGGTTACTCTCTACGGCGGGTTGTCGAAAAAGATGAATTTTCTCATCTCCGGACGGTACAAAAAGGCGGTCAATATCTTCCCGCAGGCGCAGGAGTACAACCCGGATTATAACGTCCAGGCCAAACTCAATTATGATGTCGCCGCCAATAAAAAACTGACCTTGAACCTGATGCGCGGCTATTACAAGAGCGCCACTTTTACCGAGAGCAACTGGAACAATTACGAGAGTTCCGAGGAAGCGCGCTGGCAGCCGAATGCGGATGTCCGCAGCCCCTATGACAATCAGGCCTACGCCCCCTGGGGCGGATACTGGCTCAAGGGACCCGAGACTAAAAACTTCAACGTCGGCAGCCTGAAATGGCAGCATGTCCTCAATCCTTCGACCTTTTATACGGTCCAACTCTCCTACCTCTATGATTACATGACCCAATTGCAGGACTATGACAAGTTCATGACCAGCGAAACCACCGTGCCCTGGGGCGACAGCTGGTTCGATCTTGGCGGCAATTTCCGCCTGGAAAGCCGTCAGATCCAGGTGAACAATTACAGCACCAGCAAGGTCTTCTCGGCCAAGGGCGATTTTACCAGCCAGGTGCACAAAGCCCACCAGATCAAGACCGGTGCGGAATTCAAACTGTACGATCTCGATTATCAGCATTACTACATGGAGTTCCCTGCCGGCGACGTCTGGCACCTTGACAACGTCTTCGCCGGTAAACCCTATGAAGGATCGATGTACGTCCAGGACAAGATGGAGTATTCGGGTATTATCCTGAACGTCGGCCTGCGCCTGGATGCCTTCAATGCCAACCATAACTATCCCGAAAACATGTACGATCCCCTCGGTTTCGAACCGTGGAATGGCGGAGTAGACGGCGCACCCTCCAACACCGCCAACATCTGGCAGGCGACCAAGCAACCCAAGGACTGGTTCGCGGTCAAGACCGATTACGCCAGCTTCTTTGCCGGCAAACTGCAGGACAAGAACACCCTCTCCTCGGAGTTCAAGTTTGCCCTGGCGCCACGACTCGGCCTCTCTTTCCCGATTACCGACAATTCGAAACTGCGCTTCAGCTATGGCCACTTTTTCCAGCGTCCCTCCTGGTCCAAGATCCTCGGTTTCCCCACCAGCTGGTATGAAAGCAATCCCTATGCCACGGTGCGGATGGACCAGTGGCAAGGCTGGTACGGCCAGCCGGGCCTGACCTACGAAAAGACCATCCAGTATGAGCTCGGCTTCGACCAGAACCTTTTCAACGTGCTCCGCCTGATGGCCACGGCCTATTACAAGGACATGAGCCGTCTAACCCATTATGCCTTCAACGGCACCTACAACGTCAGCGGTGGCAGTTTTGCTGATATCGGCTGGGGTGCCGGAAATGTCGAAACCCAGTCCTATACCCGTAACATCACCAATGACGGTCATGATCTGGTCTTCTATGCCAACGATGCCTACAAGGATATCCGCGGCGTCGAAGTCACACTCGAAAAGCTGTTCCAGAACAACTGGAATGCTGATCTGACCTTCAATTACGGCCTCTCCTCCGGCGGCACTCCGAGTTACTGGCAGTACAACGAGGATGCCAGCATCGCCAATCCGCCGCGTAACTATTTCGAAACCAAGACCACCTGGCTCAGTGATATTACCCTCAAGGGCAGTATCGCCTATCTGACGCCCCGGGAGTTTGGTCCCCTGGGTCTGCTCGGCAATCTCACGATGGGACTCTATCATGAGTATTTCGCCGGTCCGCAGTATACCTATTACCCCAAAAATTACACCGGTCTGAAGGTTCCCAACAACAAGCGCTGGTATCCCCACAACCGTACGGATCTCAAGCTTTCCAAACGGATCGCAGTCGGCCGCTATGCACCGGTACTCGGGATCGAGGTCTTCAACCTGTTCAACAATTATGACCGCAACCTGAGCTATCTGGGCGGGACCGACATGGACAACTGGCAGGAGAAAAAGACCATTCCGCGGGTATCCCAGAGCGGTGAGAGCAATACCTGGTGGTTCTACAATTCTGTAAGCAATCCGAAGAGGATGATCTATTTTTCGCTCGGCCTCGATCTCTAATCGGACCGTCCGATCCGGCCACGCAGGGCCGGCCCGGATGGGCGCCGTTCAAGCCAATTATCATCCTGTTCACCGAACCGGATTGTCAAGGAGGAGCATGTATGCGTAAATTTAACATCGTAAGCTGTGCCAGTGGAACCATCGCATGGATTGCCGTGTTGCTGCTGCTGGTGATGGTGCCGCTTCTCTTCGCTCAGCAGTTTAATTATGCCGACATCACCCGCGGCAAGCTTTGGGCACGCGTCTGGAATACCTCGGGTGTGGGCCAGCCTACTGCTGGAGGCGAAACATTCTATAAATTCGATTATCCCGGTCATTTGATCGGCTCCAATACGGGCGACCATTATGGAATGGTGGAATGGTCGGGCTATATGGCTGGCGCCAATGTGGACGGGGTCGGCAAACCCTTCCGCGTTTGCATGGCCTATGACCCCAATCCCACCTACATAGCGGCCCTGGCACCGGCCACCCTGGTCAAGAATTACAACCTGACCAATCCCGCCCTGCCGGCTGAGGAAATCCTCACCGGCGCCAACAAGATCAATGAATACGGCGTGGAGATGCACTTCAGGGTGCTCTCCTGGAGCTTTCCCAAATACGACGATTTTCTCATCTACGAGTACACCTTCACAAACACCGGCAGCCATCAGGTCACCGATTTCTACTTCGCACCCACTGCGGAACTGAGCATGGTGACGCCGATGCATGGCGGCTGGCTCGATGACGATGATTATGAGTGGGATCCCGCCCACAAGGCCTTCTATTTCCACGACGGCCGACTCTGGGATGCCAAGGATCAACCGGTGGTCTATAACTATGGTCTGACCGGAAGCGATCTCGGCGACCCAGCAGACCTTGGTGCCCCGGTCGCGATCGATCATGAGTTCCTCTCTCCCCAGTACTTCACCTATTACTGGCTGGAAAAGCCGGCCAAGTCGGATCCTGCCGCTCCGGATTATCCCAACATTGTGGACAAGGCCAACCTGAACCAGGAAAGCAACCGCGTGCAGGAGGATCCCAACAATGACAATCCGGAGGTAAAATTCGATTCGGATGCCTACTGCCTCTCGGCGCTCAAATATGTTCAGGCCCCGCCCGAAAAGACCGAGGACGGTGTGGCCATCCCCGGCGGGCGCAAACCGACACGCTTTGAGCGTCAGCTCGATTTTCTGTACTCCACCGGTCCCTATACTCTACCTCCCGGCGGCGAGCTGAAATTTGTCATGGTCGCGGCCTGCGGCATGATGGATATGTCCTATGTCGCTTCCGGCGGCTTGACCGGCCAGAGCCATCTCAAGGACGGCCGGGACAGTCTGTGGGCGAACATCGACGCCGCTGCCGAGCTCTACCGCCGCGGCTACAAATGCCCAGTGCCGCCGCCGACCCCGACCGACGGCAACAACTCGCTCACCATTACCCCGACGGGCCCTGGCATCGTCATCCAGTGGCCGCCGATCGCCGATTCCTACAAGGATCCCGATTACGGTACCAACGACCTGGTGGGCTACCGCGTCTACCGTTCCTCTTTCCGCAATGTCGGCCCCTGGACCAAGATCGCGGACATTCCGAAGGCTTCGGCCACCGTCGAAAACGGCATGGTCACCTTCCTTGACAGCGATGTCAGGTTGGGCATCGGCTATTATTATGGCGTGACCTCCTACGATTCCGGCCACAACACCCCCTGGCCTGGCGATCCGGCAGTCACCCAGGTGGGCGCCCTCGAGAGCGGCCTGGTCAACCAGAATACCGAGCCCGTTTATGCCATGGCCAAACCCAGCAATACGCTCGAGGATATCCGTGTCTATCCGAATCCCTTCAGACAGCACAGCCAGCTGCGCAGTCCGGGCGAACAGTACCGCATCGAGTTCGTCAATGTGCCCGCCAAATGCACGATCCGCATCTATACCCTGGCAGGCGATCTGGTACGCACGCTCGAGCATAACAGCGGCGATGGCGATGAACCCTGGGGTTCCAAGGCTCTCGGCGATTATCAGGTGACGCGCTATCTGCAATTCGTCGCTCCGGGGACCTATCTCTTCCAGGTCGAATCGCACGTCGCAGGACATGAAGGTGAAAGCAAG
This sequence comes from bacterium, assembly GCA_035353815.1. GTDB lineage: Bacteria > Zhuqueibacterota > Zhuqueibacteria > Residuimicrobiales > Residuimicrobiaceae > JAKPUX01. The sequence goes on along the minus strand of DAOQAG010000020.1, from coordinate 15,151 downwards.
ATCGGTAAATTTGTCATCATCAAATAGCCGTTACGGCCATTCTTGCGCATTTTCACGTTCATACGGGAAAAATTGGAGGAATTTGTTATGACCAGTAAGATCAATCCATTTTTCATGGCTGTGGCGCTGGCGGTGCTCATCGGGGCGACCCTTTCATGGGCGCAAACGCCGAGACCGCCCCTGAATGAAGTCAAACCGCCGGCTTTCGAACGGGTCGGCCAGACCGGCTGGCAGTTTCTCCACCTGCCGACGGTGGCCAGAAATGCCGCGTTGGCCGGAGTGATCAGCGGCCTGAAGAATAATGATGTCATGGCGGTCTATGCCAATCCGGCCAACCTGGTCGATGTAAAAAACATGGACGCCGGTTTTACCAAAATCAACTACGTCGCCGACATCTCCTATATGACGGCTGCGGTCGCGAAAAATTTCGGCTCCCTGGGTGTTTTCGGCCTGACGCTGGCCTCGCTCGATGCCGGCGATATGATCAGGACCGAAAATCTCTTCAATGAGAGCGAAAACATCACCGAGCGCAGCGGCGATCTGGGTACCTTCACCTCCGGCGACCTGCTCATCGGGCTCGCCTATGCGCGCACCGTGACCGACCGGCTCTCCATCGGCGGCCATGTCAGCTATATCGAGGAAACCCTCGATGAGACCAAGGTGAAAAACTGGAATGTGGATTTCGGCGTCCATTTTCGAACCGGCTTCCGCAGCTTGCGCTTTTCGCTGGTCGCCCGCAATTTTGGCGCCGACAAGGAGTTCACCGGCTTCACCGAGATTTATGGTGTGCCGCAGACGGTGCGCATGCCGCTGGACTTTCGCATCGGCGTGGGCTATGACCTGATCGAGAAGAAGGCGGGGCGGCCCCACCAGCTTGCCACTTATCTCGAGGGAGTCCATGTCAACGATGGGCCGGAGCGGGTGCATGCCGCCCTCGAGTATACCTTCCTCGACATGTTCAACCTCCGTGGTGGCTACCGTTTCAATTATGATGAGCAGGGGCTGACCCTGGGCGGCGGCCTCAACTATAATATGAAAAATATCACCGGCCGTATCGATTACGCCTATCTGGACTATGGCCGTCTGCAAAGTGTGCACATGTTCACGCTGGGATTTGCGTTCGGCAAATAGATACCGGCAATCTCAACGCTGCCAGGCCTCGGCTTTTTTCTTCCTCCGGGCCGGGGCCTGGCTCTCCTATCCCAATGGATGAATGCAGCATGACCGATCTCCTCCGCACGCCTCAGCAGCGGGTGCATCAAGCCCTTTCTTTCCAGAAAAGCGATCGAACCCCGCGTGATTTCGCCGCCGTGCCCGAAATCTGGAGCCGCCTGGGCGACCACTTTAACACCCGCGACCGCAATACCATCCTCGACCGGCTCGACATCGATTGCCGCGTTGTCTCGTATGACAGCTTTTGCCGCCCGCCCGAAATTGAACACGACCAGGTGGACATGGAGGCCTCGCAGGAGCGCTCCTCGGTCGGCGGCATGTGGCGCCGCGTCGAAGCGGATGGCAGCAACCGTGATATCTGGGGGGCGCACCGCCAGCGGGTTGCCAACGCCTTTGGCGAGCTCGATCAATTTGTCTCCTACCCGCTGGAGGCTGCCGCCAGCCTCGACGATCTGAAAGCCTACAACTGGCCGACCCCGGCCTGGTGGGATTTTTCGCAGCTGCGCGCCGCGATCGCAGCCCTGAACCGGACTGCGATGCATAGCATCCGCTACCGCGTCGGTTCGGTCTTCGAAACCGCCTGGTCGCTGTACAGTTTTGAACGGTTTTTGCTGGACCTGGCCATGGCGCCGGCCATGCCGCTCTACGTCATGGAGCGCATCGCCGAGGTCCATCTGCACAACCTGGAGCGCGTGCTCGAAACAGCTGGCGATGGTATCGACATCGTCTATTTTTACGACGATCTCGCCTCGCAGAACAGTCTGCTGATGCGCCCGGAGATGTATGACCGCTTCATCCGGCCTTTCCATCAGCGTATTATCGACCTGGCGGGACGCCATGGTAAGCCGGTGATGATTCATTGCTGCGGTGCTGTTTTTCCCCTGATCCCGCGATTCATCGATATGGGCATCAGGATTCTCAATCCAGTTCAACCCACGGCCCGGGATATGGCTCCGGAGAATCTCGCGCGCGAATTCGGCGGACGCATGGTCTTTCACGGCGGCATCGACATTCAGGGATTTCTGCCGACAGCGACACCGGAGGCGGTGCGGAGCAAGGTGGCGGAAACCTGCAGAATCCTCGGGCCGGAGGGGGGGTATATCCTTTCCGGCTCCCATCATATCCAGGCGGATACGCCCATCGATAATGTCTTGGCGATGTATTCGCTTTAATCCCCAATCAGATCGTGAGGTGCCATGGCAGGCAGAGTGATCGTCGTCGGAAGCTACATTGTCGCGCTGGTGATGGATACGGATCGCATCCCGGTCGAAGGCGAGACCATCATCGGGCGGAATTATCACACCACGCACGGGGGCAAGGGCTCCAACATGGCGGCCTGCGCCGCCCGTCTCGGTGCCCATGCCACCTTCATGGGCAAAATCGGCCGCGACCATTTTGGCCAGGGCTTCCTGGAACTGCTGCAGCAGGAGGGGGTGGACCCTGCGGGGGTGCTCTTTTCGGAGAGCCTGCCGACAGCGGTGGGCTTTATCATCTTCAGCCGCAGCGGCACCAATTCGATTGTCATCGATGTTGCTGCCAACGGGGATTTCCGGCCGCTGGATGTCACTGCGCACCGGCAGATCATTGCCGATGCAGATGTGGTCCTCTCGCCCCTGGAGATCCCGCTGGAGACCGCCCTGGCGGCGGCGGGGATCGCCAAAGAGCTGGGAAAAAAGGCGATCCTCAATCCTGCTCCCGCGGTCGATCTGCGCGGCCATGATCTCAGTGCACTCTTCGCCCTGACGCCCAATGAAACCGAAGCCCGGATCGCGCTCGGCCTCTCGCCCACCGATCCCCTCGCCGACGAAGAGCTGGCCTCAGCCCTGCTGAAACTCGGTCCCGATCATGTCATCCTGACCCTGGGCGCCAGCGGTGTGCTTTGGGCCAGCCGGCAGGGGATGCGGCGCATTCCGGCGCTGCCGGTGACCGTCGTCGATTCGGTCGGTGCCGGGGATGCCCTCAATGCGGGGCTGGCCGTCGGACTCGCCGAAGACCTTCCCCTTGCCGAAGCGATCGCTCTCGGTATCACCGCCGCTTCGCTCTCCACGCAAAAGCGTGAGACTATCGAGTCCTATCCGTATCGCGCTGAGGTGGAGGCGCGCTGGATGGAAATTCTCAGACAGATCGGTTGAGGGCGCTGCTGCCGGGGGAAAACGCGGCGCCCGCGTCCGAGCCTTCATACGAGGAGTTCACATGAATCTGTTGACCGGTTTTCTCTTCGTTCTCATCGCGGGATTTTTCCAGGGGAGTTTTGTCCTGCCGATGACCCTGACCAAGAATTGGCAGTGGGAGCACACCTGGGCGACCTTCTCCCTGCTCGGCATGCTCATTTTTAACTGGCTCATCGCCCTGCTCATCATCCCCGACATCTGGTCCATTTACAAAGCCGTGCCCGCCACCGATCTGATCGTGCTGATCCTCTTCGGTGCGGGATGGGGCATCGGGGCCATTCTGTTCGGACTCGGCATGGAGAGGTTGGGCATGGCGCTGGGGTACCCGATCATCATGGGTTTGATCGCCAGTCTGGGGGCCCTGATTCCGCTGGTCATTTTTTTTCCGGCCACTCTGATGGCCTTGCGCGGGATGGTTCTGCTCGCGGGAACAGCGATCGTGATTTTGGGCATTGTCTTGTGCACTATTGCCGGCAGCCGCAAACATGCGGCGACCACGGCCGGTACCGCTCTCAAGGTCGGGGTATCATCGGCCGGCCTGGCCATCGCCATATTTGCCGGCATCCTCTCCTGCTTCCCGAATGTGGGGATGGCCTTCGCGAGCAGCCTCGTCCGTGCGGCAGAAGCTGCCGGCACTCCGGCGCATTTCGCTGGCAATGCGGTTTGGGCGCTCTTTTTCACCGTCGGATTTCTGGTCAATTTTAGCTATTGCCTCTTCCTGATGGCGCGGCACCGGAATTTTGCCGGTTTTGCCAATGCCCACCTGCTGCAGAACATCGGCTGGGGGGCATTGATGGCCTTGATGTGGATCGGCAGCTTTTACCTCTATGGTATTGGCGCCTCCAGGCTCGGCAAACTGGGCATCGTCGCCGGCTGGCCGCTCTATATCTCCCTTTCGATCGGTTTTGGCAATTTGTGGGGTTTATGGCGGGGTGAGTGGAAGGGCGCCCAATCCTCGGCGCGTGCCCTGCTCAACCTGGGGCTGCTGGTTCTGCTGCTGGCGATCATCACCATTGCCGTTAGCAACACACTTTGAGGCCGTGCGGGCTGCTGAGGTGCTCGCATCCGGAGCAGAAAGCGCTCCAGAGACCGCATTCGCAAATGTAAGGAGATCCCTATGCAGTTCAGAGGCGTACCCCTCTTTGGAATTGTGGCCGTTTGGATCCTGTGGACGGGAATTTCCAAGCTCGGGGCTGGAACCCCTTCCGGTATGGTGCTGGTGCCAGCGGGCAAGTTCGAGATGCGGGTTGAATACCGCTGGCGGGAAGGGCTGACGCTCGACACCCTGGTTATCGATGATGCCGGCATCCGCTATCGCACCTGGAGCGATGTTGACATCCCGGCTTTTTATATCGACAAGACCGAGGTGACCAACGCCCAGTTCAAACTGTTCCTCGACAAAACAGGCTACAAACCGGCGTGGCCGGAGAATTTCCTCCGGCATTGGACGCAGGGCGCGATCCCCGCGGGTAAGGAGAACCACCCCGTGATCTGGATTTCGCTGGAGGATGCCCAGGCCTATGCCCGATGGGCGGGAAAGCGCTTGCCGAGCGAAGCGGAATGGCAGAAGGCGGCCCAGGGCAACGATGGCCGGGTTTGGCCGTGGGGCAATCTTTTCGATTCTTCCAGGGCCAACATGGATTCACCCGACACCCAGCCGGTCGGCAGTTACCCGCTTGGGATAAGTCCCTATGGCTGTCTCGACATGACCGGGAATGTGTGGGAATGGACCGACTCTTTTGCCACCGATGGCTATCACGATTTCTGCTGGCTGCGCGGCGGCAGTTTTTTTCTTGCGAAGGGGAGCCTCTGGTATATGCAGGGCGGACCGATCACCAATTACCAGCGGGTCAAATTCTGGCTGATGACGCCAGCCCTGAACCGTTGCGCAACGGTCGGTTTCCGCTGTGTGCAAAGTGTCCGGTGAGCGGTGGTCCCTGAGACCTCCTGCCCGGCCCATCGAACCATAGCTGAGGAGCCCTTGATGACTGAACACACTGTAGTGCATCGGAGAAGCATCCGCTTTCTCCTGACCCTCATCACTTTCACGGCCGTTTTGAACAGCCCTGCCGGAGTGCGCCTGACCTTTGTTCCCTCCAAGGAGCTGGTACGCGAGGTCATCCTCGAGAACGATTCGGTGCGTTTCGAACTCTTGATAGACCGCGGAGTCTATCTTGCCGGCATGACGGAGAAGAGCACCGGGGTGAACCTTATGGCGGGGAATCCACCGCTGCTCTTTCTCTCCGTGCGGCTGCCCTGGGATTTTCCGGATGTCGGGTACCAGATCTTTTCTGTGCAGGAACAACAGGCTGCAGACCGCGTCTCGGTGACCGTCCGGCAGGAGTGCACCTATGTCGAGAACCCGTTGCCTGTCGAGCAGACCTTCAGCCTTGGCACCGGCCGCGAACTGGCCTGGAGTGCGCGGATGACCAATACTTCGACGGGGGGGCGGACCTTCCGTGATCCCGAATCTGTCGCCAGTACTATCACCTTGCCGTTTCTGCAAAAGCTGGTGATCGGCCAGGGCCGCGATACCCATTATCTCCTCCCGACACAACGGGACCGCTTCTGCATCGACTCGCCCAGGGATTTTATCTTTTATTTCACCAGCGCCACCGATCCCAAAATGCCCATCGACCTCTACGATCTGAAAGCCCGTTGCGGGGTTTACCTGCATGTCGTACAGACGGCGCTCGACCTTGATTTTGCCGATTACAAGGACTTTAAGTCCAGGATTTTCCGCCTCGTGCAAAAGCCCGGGGAGACAACCCTGCTCCTGGAAGCCCGGATCGGCCCGCACCCTGGCGACTGGCATGCCGCCTATTATGCCTTCCGTAATTATATCCGCTCCGGATTCGATTTTACCTTTTACAAACGGCCGGTACAGGAGAAATACCGGCAACGCTTCGTCTCCCATTTCACCTTCATGTATGGCAAGGATATCTACGATCCCGCCGCCAACCGGCTGCGCATCGATGAATTTCTCGATGAAGGCCAGTTGAATTTCGGCGGGTATGATTATATGCTGCTCTGGCACGACTATCCGCGCATGGGCATCGACAACCGCGACCAGATGGACATGTATGAGGATCTCCCCGGGGGATTGGTGGGCTTGAAGCAGATGGTCGAACGCGCCCACGCCCGCGGAGTTCAGGTTTTCATCCCCTACAAGCCCTGGGATATCATGAAAGGCCGCACCGACCGCTTCACCCAGGAAGCCCGCGTCGCCGGCGCCATCGGTTCAGACGGCGTCTTTCTCGATACCATGGACGAGTCGGATCAGGCCTTCCGCGCTGCCCTGGATGGCGTCAATCCTGACAATGTCTTCGTCAGTGAGGGACGCCCCGACCTCAAGGCGGCCCAGCTCGTCACCGGCAGCTGGAATCAATCGGGCGATGCCACCAATAAAATGCCCAATGTTGATCTCTTTCGCTTCATCCTCCCCGAACATAACGTCCACAACATCAACCGTTCGGCCCGGACCCGGCATGATCTGGTCCTCAATGCCCTCTTCAACGGGGTCGGCTTTATTGTCTGGGAAGATATCTTTGGTGAGATCAACCGCTACAGCTGGGATGAGCGCATCCTCATCCAGCGTTACAGCCGGATCATCCATGAGAATCGCGACGCCTACCTGACCGGCGATCCGGTGCCCCTGGTTTCGGCTTTGCGCCGGGACCTCTTCGTCAACGCCTTCCCGGTGGCGGACAAATGCATCTATCCCATGTACCAGCTTGGCCGCGATGCGGGCACCCGGCTCGATCCCAAACGCCTGGTCGGCCCGTTCATGGAAGTTCCCTATCCGCCCGACTGGCACTATATCGACCTCTGGAACCATCAGCCCATCGCCCACGAGGTCGCAGGGGGCAAGGTTCGCCTGATCAGTCCCGAAGAGCCCGCCGACGCGATGTCCTGCATCGTCGCCTTGCCAAAAAATCTCACGGTCCGCCGCGACGGTAAGCGCCTGACCATTGAGGCTCTCCATCCGGTGGCTCACGGCGAAATTCACCTCCAGACGGTCGATAATTTGACCATGATGGAGCAGCCCCTGCTGATTTTGCCGGGAACCCGCGCAGAGGTGGACCTGGATACCCTTAAAATCGATTTTCCCTATCTCCTGCTGGTCAAGCTCATGCAGGATGGTGTTTTAAAGGATGAAATCATTATCAACCTGGGCTGGAAACAATTTTAATCTGGAGGTACCCGATGAATAGAGCGGCTTGTTTTTCGACCCTTGCTTTGATGCTCGTTGTGGCCCTGCTCCTGGCAGTGAGCACCCTCTCGGCGCAAACGCCGTCCTACCGGCAAATTTCCATCACGGAGTATCAGGACAAGGTCGCGGGAGGATGGATCGGCCAGGCTATCGGTGTGCTCTGGGGGCAGTGGACCGAAGGCAAGTGGCAGGGCGAGATGGTGCCGTTCGATCTTGAAGATTGGTACCGGATCAAGCCGGAAGTGGAAAAGGAGATCGAGGCTGCCGGCGGCTGGGAAGAGCAGATCAAAGCGGCGAAAAAATTCATTGGCAACAAAGCCAATTGGGAGATTTGGAAACCGGAGATGATGTCCGATCAGGATGATCTCTATGTGGAGTTTGTCTTCCTCCATGCCATCCAAAAGTACGGGCTCGATGTCACCGCCACGCAGATCGCCGAGGAGTGGGTCAAATACATCGACAAAGAGCGCATCTGGTGCGCCAACCGCGGCGCCTACGATAACTTTATGCGCGGGATCTGGCCGCCGCTCTCCGGCAATCCCCGCAATACCATGTGGGGCGACGCGATCGATTTCCAGATCGAGGCCGATTTCTTCGGCTTGATCTCACCGGGACTCCCGCAGATCAGCAATATGTGGGGCGACAAGGTCGGTCACATCATGAACTATGGGGACGGTGTCTATGCCGGCATGGCCCTATCCGCCATGTACGGCGAAGCCTTTTTCGAGAGCAATCCCCGCAAGCTGGCGGAATACAGTCTGAAGGTCATCCCGGCGGAGAGCGGCTATGCTAAAATGGTCCGTGACGTGCTCGATCTGCAGCAGCGCTACCCCAACTGGCAGGATGCCTGGAAAAAGCTCGAGGCGAAATGGGTTGACAAGAATTCGGGACTCTTCAGCGCGGTGGATGTCCGCATCAACGGCGCCTATGTCTATATGGGCTTGCTCTATGGCGGCGGCGATTTCTGGAAGAGCATGGACATTGCGATGCGCTGCGGGCGCGACAGCGACTGCAATCCCTCCAGTGTCGCGGGCATCCTCGGCACCGCGCGAGGCCTCAAGGGCATCCCCGAAAAATGGCGGATTCTGCGCGACCTCCCGATCGAGAATATCGCCCTCAAGACCCTGCTTCCTGATCCCATTCAGTGGGACACGGTGCTGCGCGAGACCTGCGAAGTCGGCAAGTGGAACATCCTGCAGAACGGCGGATATATCGAGAACGGCCGATATGTCATCCCGGTGCAGGCCCCCAGTGCCCCGCCGCTCGAGCAAACGGCCTGGGAGCCGGCATTGCCGATGGTGATGCCCAAGAATTGATGCGGCGCGTATCGGACCGTCGGCACGAGGAGAGGTCATGAAGAGAAACAGATTCTGGATAGTGTGGTGGTTTCTGGCACTGTGGGTCGGGCTCCCTCTCGGCCCGACCGCCGCGGCACCCGCCTTCCACAGGATCCCCGTCGCGGAGTATCGCGACAAGGTTTACGCGGCATGGCTGACCGGTGAAGCCGGTACTGAAGCTCCCTGGACGGGGAGCCAGCGATATTTCACCTCGATCACCGAGCTCAGCGTCTATCCGCCCATGCCGGGGGGCGAAAAGATAGCGCAGTGAGAAGATTGTTCATTATTGTGCCAAAATACACTATATTCTGCCCTGCGCACCTTGGCGTTTGCGGCGATCCTGGCAGAGCCAATGCCGGAAGAGGCACCGTCCTGCGGGTGCGCAAACCTTTAACTACCTCAAGAAGGAGCGATCGTATGAAACCTTCACGCCTGTTGACTCTCATGGTTCTGATTCTGATTCTCGCTGTCGTGTCCCAGGGCGCGCCCGGGAAAATGGTCACGCTCACCAAGGATGAGCTCCTGAACAAGATCAAGGGGGGATGGGCGGGCCAGACCATCGGCTGTACCTTCGGCGGTCCCACCGAATTCCGTTTCCGGGATACCATCATCCAGGACTATCACCCCATCCCCTGGGAAAAGGGAAGCATGAAGTGGTGGTATGAAAATATCCCCGGTCTGTATGATGATCTCTATATGGACCTGACCTTTGTCCAGGTCTTTGAGGATAAGGGACTGGATGCGCCGGCGAGCGATTTTGCCAACGCCTTTGCGCATGCGGAATACAGCCTCTGGCATGCCAATCAGGCCGGCCGCTACAATGTCCTCAATGGCATCATGCCGCCCGAATCGGGCCATTGGCTCAACAATCCGCATGCAGACGACATCGATTTTCAGATCGAGTCCGATTTCGCCGGGCTGATGAGCCCGGGCATGGTCAACACCTGTGCTGGCATCTGTGACAAGATCGGCCATATTATGAACTACGGAGACGGCTGGTATGGCGGCGTCTACCTCTCGGGGATGTACTCCCTGGCCTTTGTCGAAAAAGACATCCATACCGTGGCTGAGGAGGCGCTCAAGCTCATCCCGCGCGAGAGCCTCTATGCCAGAGTGATGGCCGACATCATCGAATACCACAAGATCAATCCGACCGATTGGAAGTCGGCCTGGTTCAATGTCGAGCGCAAATACGCCCAGGATATCGGCTGCCCGGAGGGGGTCTTTGATGCCTTTGATATCGATGCCACCATCAACTCCGCCTGGGTCCTGATCGGACTGCTCTATGGCGACGAGGATTTTGGCAAGACCATCTCGATCGCCGCCCGCTCCGGCGATGACTCGGACTGTAATCCCAGCAGCGCCGGCGGGATCCTCGGCACCCTCCTTGGGTATGACAAGATCCCGGAATACTGGGCCGAAGGACTGCCCCTGGTCGAGGATATGAATTTCAAGTATACGACCATCTCCCTGAACAAGGTCTACCAGATGTCCCAGAGCCATGCCCTGGAGCTGATCCGTCGCAACGGCGGCAAGGTGGAGGGAGACCTGGTCACCATCGCCGTGCAGGAGCCGCAGCCGGTCCGGCTGGAAGTGGGCTTCGTCGGCCATTATCCCACGGAAAAGAAGACGCTGAACCTCACCCTCGCGCGCAAGGGAGGATTTGAGTTCAACGGCGTCGGCTTTGCGGTCAATGGCAGAGCGGTGGCCAAGGGCAAGGAGGAGTATACCTTCAAGGTGGAGATGCGGATTGATGGTGCACTGGTCGAGACCAGTGCATTGCCGACCCGGTTTGTAACGCGCAAATATACCCCCTTCTGGCGCTATCAGCTGGCACCAGGTACCCACAAGGTGGAGTGGACAGTGCTCAATCCCACCACCAAGGCTGAAATCCAGCTGGATTCGGCTATCCTCTACAACAACAAACCCCAGCCGCCCCGCTACTAGGCCGGCTTGACTTGGCAGCGCCCCCGGATCGGCCGGGGGCGCGCACACCGGGCTGACCGGCGTGCGCCAGGACCTTTTCATGGAGATTTCATGAACCGCTGGCATTTCTTTTTCGTCTTGGTTCTGACGGCCATCCCCCTGGCCGCGCAGCCGAAGCAGAAGATCATCCTCGATTTCGATCTTGCCGGAGATATCGATGATGCCTTTGCCCTCGCCCTCGTACTGACCAGCCCGGAATTCGATGTCCTGGCGCTGACCATGGACCATGGATTGACCGAGGAGCGGGCGCGGGTCGCCTGCAAAATCCTTTACGAAACCGGCCGCGAAGAGATACCGGTCGCAGTGGGCCGGACGACCGTCAACATCGTCGGCAAGGACCAGGCCGCGGAATACACACCCCAGTTCTTTTATGCCAGGGGCTTTGACCGGATCAAACCCGTCCGCACGCCGGCGGCTGATTTGATCATCGAATTGCTGCGCAAATATCCCCACGAGGTCGTGCTCTTCACCACCGGTCCCGTGCCCAATATGGCCGATGTCCTCGCCAAAGATCCCGGCGCGCTCAAGCTGGCCAAAAAGATCTATGCCATGTTCGGATCGTTTTATATGGGGTATGGCAGCAAGCCCGTCCCTGACGCCGAATGGAACGTCGCGGCCGATGTCACCTCGGCGCGGGCCTTTGCCGCATCGGGGGCCGAGATCGTCTATGCCGGCCTGGATATTACGATCCCGGTCACCCTTGAAGCCGATCAGCGTCAAAAGTTACTCATGCGGCAATCGCCCCTGACCAACGCCCTCTGCAGTCTCTATACCCTTTGGGGAAACGATACACCGGTGCTGTATGACGTTGTGGCGGTGGCGCAATTTTTATGGCCTGATCTGTTTACCTGGCGACCAGCGCATATCCGTGTTTTGGACGGCGGATTCACGGTGATCGATGAAAACAGTAAGGCCGATGCCTGGGTGGGGCTCTCCGTAAAAAAAGAGGAACTGGTTCGCCGGATCATGGAGCGTTACCTGAGGCAGAATCTGGGCCGGGACTGACGGGGGCGGCCGGATGCTGCCTGTTGGACACACATTAAAACAATAAAAATAAGGAGGTTGAGATGGTCATCGTCCAATCCTACGCGTTGGCCGTGTTTATGTGCGTCATCACGATGCTGTGCTGGGGCTCGTGGGCCAATACCCAAAAACTCGCCAGCAAGGAATGGCGGTTTCAGCTGTTTTACTGGGACTATTCGATCGGCGTCCTGCTGATCTCGCTGGTTCTCGCTCTGACCATGGGCAGCATGGGCAATGGCGGCCGTCATTTTCTCCCCGATCTTCAGCAAGCGACTGGCAGCGCCATCTGGAGTGCCCTCCTGGGAGGCATCGTCTTTAACTTTTCCAATATCCTCCTCTCCGCAGCGATCGATATCGCGGGCATGGCGGTTGCCTTCCCAGTGGGCGTCGGTTTGGCCTTGGTCATCGGGGTGATCACCAACTATCTCGCTACACCGGTAGGCAATGCAAGTGTGCTGTTCACGGGTGTGGGCGGCGTCGTCCTGGCCATCATCGTCTCCGCGATCATCTATGGCCGGCTGCCGGCAAGCGGCAACAAGTCCGTCACCAAGGGACTCCTGCTCTCGATCCTGGCGGGCGTGGCGATGGGTTTCTTTTACCGCTTCGTGGCTGCCTCGATGGCCGCCGATTATGTGACTCCTGAAGCAGGCAAAATGACGCCCTACACGGCCATGGTCATTTTTGCGGTCGGCCTTTTTATCTCCAATTTTGTCTGGAATTCGATCGTCATGGCCAAACCCTTTTCCGGCGCCCCGGTCACCTACAAGGACTATTTCACCCAGGGCAACAGCCGGCTGCATCTGGTCGGCCTCCTGGGCGGCGCCATATGGGGGGTGGGCATGTGCTTTAATATCATCGCGGCCGGCGCAGCCGGTTTTGCCATCTCTTACGGCCTCGGCCAGGGTGCCACCATGGTCGCCTCGCTCTGGGGCGTCTTTATCTGGAAGGAATTCAAGAATGCACCCGCCGGGACCAACAAGTACATCGCGCTGATGTTTCTTTTCTTCTTTCTCGGACTGGGTTTGATCATTGCGGCACGGCTGGCCTGACCGCGCTGCCAGAGCCATTAACACAGAGGTGCAGGTATGAAAATTATCGTTGTCGGCAGTTCCAATACGGATATGATCATCAAGACCGAGCGGATCCCCAAGCCGGGTGAGACGGTCATCGGCGGTGCCTTCTCCATGGCGGCGGGAGGCAAGGGGGCCAACCAGGCGGTAGCGGCGGCGCGCGCCGGCGGCCAGGTGACCTTCATCGCCCGTGTCGGCGCCGATCTGTTCGGCGAACAGGCGGTGGTAGGATTTATCGCGGACGGGATCGAGGTCACGCATGTGCTCCGGGACAAGCGTTCGCCTTCGGGAGTGGCGCTGATCTATGTCGACCGCAAGGGCGAGAACAGCATCGCCGTCGCCTCCGGGGCGAATGCGCAGCTGGCGCCGGCGGATGTGCGGCGGGCCCGGGCCGAGATCGCCGCGGCCGATGTGCTCTTGATGCAGCTGGAGACGCCGCTGGAGACGATCGCCGCTGCGGCGGAGATCGCGGCCAAACATCACGTGCCGGTGATCCTCAATCCCGCTCCGGCCCAGCCCCTGCCGCCCGCCCTGCTCGAAAAGATCACCATCCTGACCCCGAACGAGCACGAGGCCGAGTTGCTGACCGGCATTGCGGTCAACAATGCCCGGGATGCCGCGGCTGCGGCCGAGAATCTGCTTGCGCGGGGCGTGGGGATGGTGATCATCACCCTCGGCGCCAAGGGGGCGTATGTGCATGCGGCCGATTTTAAGGGGATGGTGCCGGGATTCAGCGTCGCAGCGGTGGACACGACGGCGGCGGGGGATGTCTTCAACGGCGCCCTGGCGGTGGCCCTGGGCGAGCGCCGGCCCTTGGCCGAGGCGGTGCGTTTTGCCCATGCGGCGGCGGCGCTTTCGGTGACGAAGCTGGGGGCGCAGCCCTCGGCGCCGCAGCGCCGGGCGATCCAGCGCCTCTGCAAGAGCGGCGGTGGGGCGGCATGAGCCGCGGGTGTTAAAAAGTTGAGTAAAAAGGGGGGTGCGGGAAATAAATCCCTTGCTTTTTCACGAAAAAGCCTTATATTATGTCCCGTTTTGCGCAAGAGGTTGCTGCGCCGGAGAAAAGGCCAAAAAAGTTCTCGAAAATAAAAAAAGTACTTGACTGGAATCGAAAAGTTTCGTACTTTATACGGCTGGAAACGAAACAGCAAAGTTTCAGCGAAAAAACGGCAAGTGTTCTTTGAAAATAGCGTGCAAGGCTCTATCGTCAATTCAAGGCCAGATTAATCTCGTTAATTGAAAATGAAATATATTACAATGAAGAGTTTGATCCTGGCTCAGGACGAACGCTGGCGGCGTGCCTAACACATGCAAGTCGAACGGAGATATAATTTCGGTTATATCTTAGTGGCGAACGGGTGAGTAACGCGTGAGCAACCTGACTCTTAGAGGGGGATAACACCCGGAAACGAGTGCTAATACCGCATAAGACCACGACATGGCATCATGACGAGGTCAAAGGAGCAATCCGCTGAGGGAGGGGCTCGCGTCCCATTAGATAGATGGCGGGGTAACGGCCCACCATGTCAACGATGGGTAGCCGAGCTGAGAGGCTGATCGGCCACACTGGAACTGAGACACGGTCCAGACTCCTACGGGAGGCAGCAGTGGGGAATATTGGGCAATGGGCGAAAGCCTGACCCAGCAACGCCGCGTGAGGGAAGAAGGCCTTCGGGTTGTAAACCTCTGTCCTTGGTGACGAAACAAATGACGGTAGCCAAGGAGGAAGCCCCGGCTAACTACGTGCCAGCAGCCGCGGTAATACGTAGGGGGCGAGCGTTGTCCGGAATTACTGGGCGTAAAGCGCACGTAGGCGGGCTGTCAAGTCGGCCGTGAAAGGCACTGGCTCAACCGGTGTTTGTCGGTCGATACTGGCGGTCTGGAGTATGGGAGAGGGAACTGGAATTCCCGGTGTAGCGGTGAAATGCGTAGATATCGGGAGGAACACCAGTGGCGAAGGCGGCTTCCTGGCACAAGACTGACGCTCATGTGCGAAAGCTAGGGGAGCGAACGGGATTAGATACCCCGGTAGTCCTAGCCGTAAACGATGGATACTAGGTGTTAGAGGTATCGACCCCTCTAGTGCCGGAGCTAACGCATTAAGTATCCCGCCTGGGGAGTACGACCGCAAGGTTGAAACTCAAAGGAATTGACGGGGGCCCGCACAAGCGGTGGAGCATG
>DAOQAG010000019.1:40124-72115 GCA_035353815.1 bacterium | reverse complement strand
AGGTGGGGACGAGAAAAAAGGCAGTCTCTCATCAAGACGCCAAGACACGAAGAAAAAATGTATTTCTTCGTGGCTTTGTGACTTTGCGAGAGGATGGTTTTGCTTTTAACTTAATTATTATCAATTTGATAAATATAGCTATGCCTGCACAACTGCGCATATTCTGTGATTTTGACGGCACCATCGCCAAACGCGATGTCGGCAATCTTGTCTTTGCCCATTTTGGCAACGAAAACCTCTGGTGGCAGCTCGTCCGCCAGTGGCAGGAGGGGAAGCTTGAAGGGCGGGAGATGTGGCGGCGTCAGGCCGAGACCATGCGCCTGACCGCGGTCGAGCTGGATGCCTTTGTCAAGCCTCTGGCCATCGATGCCAGCTTTGCCGGCCTGATGGCGTATGTCCGCGAGCGGCAGATCCCTTTGGCCGTGGTCAGCGACGGCATGGATGCCTACATCGGGCGCATTCTTGCGGCCCATGGGTTCGCGGACCTGCCCTTGCGCACCAACCGCATGATCCTCGCGTCGGATGGGAGCGTGCAGCTCGACTTTCCCTGGTATGGCCAGGGCTGCGACCGTTGCGCCAATTGCAAGGGGCTGCATGTCCGCCGCGAGCGCCAGCCCGGCGAAACCACGGTCTACATCGGCGACGGACCCTCGGATGTCTGCGGCGCGCGCGAGGCGGATATCGTCTTTGCCAAAAAGGCGCTCCTGACCTGGTGCCGTGACAACGGCCGGCCGCATTTTCCCTTTGCCACCTTTGCCGATGTCCTCGAACAGCTGCATCGCCTTGAGGCGAGCTGACCACCGCCAGGTGGCGCTTTTTTCCCCCTAAAGGCCTTGCATATCCGCTGCGTTTTGTCTAAGTTCTTTTGAAGAAAGGAGAGTTCTGTGGAGATACAATTCTTCGGCGGTGCACGCTCCGTGACCGGAACCATGCATGTCTTGACCGTTCGCGGCCAGAAAATCCTGCTCGATTGCGGCCTCTATCAAGGCAAACGGGATGAGTCGTTCCAGCGCAACCGGGAGCTTCCTTTCGATGCGGGGAGCATCAACGCCATGGTCCTCTCTCATGCCCATATCGACCATAGCGGCAACATCCCCCAGTTGGTCAAGCTCGGCTACTCCGGTACCGTCTATTGCACCCACGCCACCCGCGATCTCTGCAGTATCATGCTGCAGGATGCCGGGCATATCCAGGAGAAGGACGTCGAGTTCGTCAACAAAAAACGCGCCCGCAACGGCATGAAACCCGTCATGCCCCTTTATACCGCGAATGATGCCCTGAAAGCAATGAACCAGTTTATCAGCGTCGGGTACGGGCGCTCCATGCCGATTGCCGATGGAGTCTCCGCTACCTTCTTCGATGCCGGGCATATCCTCGGCTCGGCGATCACACGGCTCGACATTAACGACGACGGCAAGCCCCTCACCCTGATTTTCAGCGGCGACCTCGGCCGGCCGGGCATGCCGATCCTGCGCGATCCGACCATTTTCCAGGAAGCCGATATCCTCTTCACCGAGAGCACCTACGGCGGCCGCTTCCATGACGACTATAGCACCGTCAATCAGAAACTGGCCCAGGCGGTCAACGACACCATCCGGCGCGGCGGCAAAATCATCATCCCGGCCTTCTCCGTCGGCCGCACCCAGGAGATCGTCTATGCCCTGCACCAGCTCACCCTGGCCGGCGAAATCCCGGAAATCCCCGTCTTCGTCGACAGCCCCCTATCGGTCAACGCCACCGAGATCTTCCGGGCCCACCCTGAATGCTATGATGAGGAGACGGCCGAGCTGCTCCAGCAGACCAATGACGTCTTCGGCTTCCGCAAACTCCACTATGTCGAAACGGTCGAGGAGTCCAAAAAATTGAATGACTTCCGCCAGCCCGGCATTATCATCTCCGCCTCGGGCATGTGCGAAGCCGGTCGGATCCTCCACCATCTGCGCAACAACATCGAGGATGAACGCAATACCATCCTCATCGTCGGCTTTATGGCCGAGAATACCCTCGGAAGAAGACTGGTGGAGCAGGAGCCCACGGTCAGGATCTTCGGCGAGGAATTCCGGCTCGCTGCCCAGGTGGTCAAGCTCAACGCCTTCAGCGCCCACGCCGATCACCGCGAACTGATCCAGTGGATCAGTCACTTCGATCGGGAGAAACTGGACCATCTCTACATTCTGCATGGCGAGCCCACGGGCAGCGAAGCGCTGGCGCAGGGCCTGGCCAGCCTGGGATTGAAAGAGGTGCGGATTCCGGAGCGGGGCGAGAGCGTGGAGGTGCACGCCTGAAAAAACAAAGCCCGGAATAACATCGTTACTCCGGGCTGCTCTGAAGCGCACACCGGTTGCTCAAGGGTGCGCGGTGAAGTGGCGCCTGACTGCGCGATGAACGGCCGCAACGGTCCGGCCCGGCCGCTGCAAGCCGCCCCGGACGCATGCGGCTATTTTTCGATGATGTTCCTGTAGACCTGCGCATGTGCCGGATCGATGACCATGAGCGTGCGCAGGGGCGATTTGTCCTGAGCGCGGCGAAAGACCTCGACCATCTCGATGTAATGGGCGCTGAGGAACATCTTGGCATACTCGTTTTCCGGATCCTTGGCAATGATCTTGTCGAGCATCTCGACCGCCTTGCCGATGAACTGGCGGGCCTTGATGTTATCCTCCTTGACCAGCGAAAGACCATAAAAATAGTAATCGACCATCTCCCGGAACGGCAGATGCTGCTCGCCGGTGAGATAGGTAATCTGCTCCAGTCTGCGATCCCAGCCCTCAATGTACCGGCCCAGCCCGAACTTGCTCTGTTCTGCGATATTCTTGGCCTTGAGAAAATACTCGGTACCCCCCAGGCTCGACCACTTGTCGAACTCCATGCCCAGAATGATATAGACAAAATAGTCGAGCATGCTGGTGAAGGAATTCATGACATTTTCATCGTGGTTGAGAAGGTCGGTGCTCTGGTACGCGAAGCGCCAGCGCTTGTCGCTCAGCTGCATGTCATACTTGTTGCTGATGACGATCTGCCCCTTGTAGCGTTCTTCGGCGCTGGTGCTCATGTCCTCGAGGATCAGCTGCACATCGAGATAGACGACCGTATTCCAGGGATCGTTGGTCCAGTCGTAGGCGTTGAGATAATGCTCGACCTTGTCCTTGAAATCGCGCAGCTTGTCCTGGCGCTCGAGGGGCAGGGTGCGCAGATCCGTGGTGACGACGGCTTCGATCCGCTGGCCGCGGGCGGCCCCTGCAGCGATGAGCAGGAGGAGCAGGAGCACGGTGCAGCAGCGGCTTGCGGTTATGGGGGAAAGACGCATGAAAGACTCCGGATTGGGGATGGTTCATGGACCGGCACGGCGGCCGGCGGTACTACGCTATAATATTCCACATTTTTGCGATATTTACAAGCATTTTCCTCTCTCCGGTATACGCGTACCGGGCCTGCGGCGTTCCCGCTGGCTGGTGCTGACCCTGCTGATGATGGCGGCGTGCAGGCTGCGGGCGGCGGAGGATCCGGCGCCGGGCTGCCGCTGGCAGGCCATGGCCGGCGCTGGGGTCGCCGGCAGCGATTTGAACGAGGCCCCCTTCCAGAATCCCGCCAGCCTGGCCGGTGCGCCGCCCTGGCGCTGCAGCAGCACCCTCAGCCGCCCCTACGGCCTGGCCGAGCTCTCCTGCGGGCAGGCGGGTGCCAGCCGCGCATGGCCCGCCACCGGCATTGCGGCGGCGCT
Source organism: bacterium (assembly GCA_035353815.1). Taxonomy (GTDB): domain Bacteria; phylum Zhuqueibacterota; class Zhuqueibacteria; order Residuimicrobiales; family Residuimicrobiaceae; genus JAKPUX01. The sequence goes on along the minus strand of DAOQAG010000019.1, from coordinate 68,397 downwards.
TTACTCCTGCGGCTCCTCTGCCTACCGCGAGATCACCGCCGCTGCCGCTCTGGGCCATGCCTTTACCCCCGGCCTTGTCTTCGGTGTCACCCTGCGCTATCTCCACATTGCCATCGCCCGCTACGGCGCGGCCGGCGCCCTGCTCGGCGACCTCGGCGGCCGGCTGGATCTCACCGGCCGCCTGAGCACCGGATTTTGCCTGCGCAACCTCGGCCACGCCGTCATCGGCCGCTGCCACGAACCCCTGCCGCAATCCCTGCAGTGCGGCCTTGCCTTCGCGCTAGCCTCCGCCAGCTCGCTCTGCGCCGACCTCTATTTCGAAAGCGGTCAGAGCCTCGCCGTGCGCTGCGGCGCCGAGCACCGCCTCGGCCCATATCTCGCCCTGCGCGCCGGATTCAACTCCGCCGCACGGCGCTTTGCAGCGGGATTTGGCCTGCACCTCGAGGGTTTTTCCATAGAATACAGTGCCACGAGTCACCCCTGGCTCGGCCTCACCCATCAGTTCGGCCTCACCTGTGTCAGCCGCCCCCGGACGCAGGGGAGAGGACGATGAAAGCCGCCCAGATGGCCTGCGTTCTGGTCCTGGGCACGCTGGCGCTGCTGCGCGGGCAGGAACTGGACTGGGATGAATTCATCGACCCGGAGGCAGCGGAGGATCGCGTCGAGGCGCTCATCGAATTCCTTGAGTGGCGCCGCGCCCACCCCCTGGACATCAATCGCGCCCGCCTTGAAGAGTGGCAGCAATTCCCCTGGATCGATGACGCCACCGCGCAGGCGCTGGTCGCCGCGCGCCGCGCCACGGGGGGATTCCGCCGCGTCAGCGATCTGCAGGCGGCCGTCGGGCTCTCCGCGGCAGCGTATCGACGGCTTCTGCCCTATCTGCGCTGTTCTGCGCCGGGCCGGGATCAAAGTCCTTTCCGCTGCGAGGGGCGGCACCGCTGGGTCCTGGCCTGGCCCCGCGAGGAGAATGCTGCGCCGGCCACGGGAAATGCCGCACGCCTCTACCAGCGGCTGCGCTTCGCCGCGGGTCCGCGCCTCAGTGGCGGGCTGGTGTGTGAGAAGGATCCCGGGGAGGCCTCCGCCACGGACTTGCTGCGCTACAGCGGCCAATGGGAGTTGCCCTGGCTCTCCGGTCGGCTCGTCCTCGGGACGTTTCTGCTCGAGAGCGGCCGCGGGCTGCTTTTTCCTGGCCATGGCCAGTGGAGTGGTGCCCTCGACCCGGTCGCGGGATACCGGCCGCGCGCGGCGGCGGCGCGGGCCTCGCTGTCGGCCGGCGAGAACGGCAGCCGCGACGGGGCAGCTCTGGCTCTGGAGGTGCGCGGCGTCGAGGTGCTCCTGTTCCACGGCCGTTCCGGTTGGGACGCCTCGCTCGAGGGCGGGCAGGTCCGGTCGCTGCAATGGAGCGGCTTGCACCGCAGCGCGGCGGAACAGGAGGCCAGGAACACACTGCAAGCCTCCAGCCGCGGATTGGTGGTGCAGCACCGCTATGGCGGGCGGTTGCGCCTCGCTGCAGCCTGGCAGGAAGCGCGGTATTCGCGCATCCTGACCGCCGGCACCAGCCTCGAAAGCCGTCACGCCTTTGCGGGAGAGCGGAACTGGAACAGTGGGCTGGAGGCCGAGCTCCGTCTCTGCGGCGTGACCGGCTTCGCCGAGGCGGCCCGCAGCCGCGGCGGCGGTACCGCCATGGAGGCCGGGATTCTGCTGCAGAACCAGCGGGCGGAAGGGCTCCTGCTCTGGCATCAGTATGGCGCCTGCTACCATCGTTTGCTCGGCGCACTCGATGAGGAACCGCGCAACTCCGCCGGATGGCACCTGGCCCTGCGCCTGGATCTGCCGCGGCGGGTTCGGCTCGGCGCGGCCGCCGCCGTCGCGCATAACCTCGCCCCCGCGTGGCGCCAGCCCATGCCTGCCGTTCCGGCGGCGGAGTACACGCTGACCTTGAATTGGCAGCCTCTGCCCGCCTTGAGCAGCAGGCATCGCCTCCGCTGCAAAGCCTGGTCTCTGGCCGAAGCCGCGGCGGACCGTTTCGGCAACGCCATCAAGATCTGGCGCGAGCGCCGCTTGTGGAGCGCCATGACCCAACTGGAGTATCGCGCGGGTGGCGTGGGCTGGCGCACCCACCTTGAATATCGCCACTTCCATATCGCCCGGGGAGGGCTCCTCCTGCCCGCCTTCCCCGACAGCAGCGGCTGGATGCTCTATCAACAGCTCGAGCTGCCGCTGGGGCGGCGGCTGGCGCTGACCGTGCGCTACCAGTTCTTTGCTGCGCGCTGTTACGAAACCCGGTTTTATTCCTGTGAAAACGATCTGCCCGGCGCACTCTCTTTGCCGCTGGCCTATGGCCGCAGCTGCCGCGCCTTTGTGCTGCTGCACTGCGAGCTCTCGCCGTCACTGCAGCTGTCGGCCAAATGGAGCTGGCAGCCGTCGGAGCCGGATGGGTCGGGACAGAGAATCCAGCGCCTCCCGGCGCGCCGGAGTGTGGGAGTGCAGCTGGACTGGCGTATTCTCCACAAGGCGGCCGCGCGTCCTGCCTCATCCCGATAGGCGCCGCGGCCAAAAGCCGCCCCCGTCTCGACCCCCCTCCCCCTTGCGCCCCCCGGTCTCGTTCCCACCCCGATTTTGCCGCCGCCCCCGTCTCGACCCTCCGCCCCTTGCGCCCGCCAGTCTCGTTCCCACCCCGATTTTGCCGCCGCCCTTGTCTCGACCCCCCTCCCCCTTGCGCCCCCCGGTCTCGTTCCCACCTGCAAATTGCTGTTGACCGGGGTAGTTATTTTTAGTACATTATTTGCACACTTTTCAGGAATGTCCTTATGGCGATGCAAAAAATGTTGCAGTCCTTCGCGCTGAGCCGTTTCCGCCGCCGCGCTGACAAATACGGCAAGCCCATCAGCTTCAGCGCCCTGCTGCATGAGGCGCAGCGGGTTCTGGTTTGCCTGCCGGAGATACCGGCGGAATATGACCGGATAGCGGCTTCGCTGGCGGGGCTGCGCAAGAATTTCCCCAAAGCCCATGTCACCTTGCTGCAGAACGGCGCCATTCCGGTGGCCACTGAGATGGCGCGGGGATTTCAGCTCATCGTCTGGGGGCCGACCGATATGGACCGCAGCGGCGGGCCGAATGCCGCCTGCAAAAAGCGCCTTTTCAGCACCCCCTTCGATGTGGTCATCGACCTCAATCTTTCCGTCCGCTATTTCAGCCTGGCCGTGGTGATGGAGAGCGGTGCCCCGATCCGCGCCGGCTATGCCGAATCCGCCCGGGAAGAGCTCTATACCTTTCTCTATCGGCCCGGCACGCCGGATGCCATCCGGGCGCTGGAAGGACTGCTGGTCTATCTCGGACGCCCCGAGCCCGCCCGTTCCGCCTCTCTGGCCTTCTGACCTGCCTTTGCCGGGGCTCCTGCGACCCCCTTTGCAGCCCATCCCCGCCTCCCGGCTCACCCCCGCCTTGCGGCCCACTCCCGCCGTGCGATCCACCCGTGCCTTGTGCCCCACCCCCAACTCCCGGCCCACCCCCGCCTCCCGGTTCGCCCCCGGCCTCGCCTTTTATTCCTGCTGTCCGAAACTCCATCGTTTTGGCTGAACTCCGGCCACTCCTGCACAACAAAAATATTGCAAGTTATTATTCTTCCTCACAAAAAGAGGAGATGATCCGGGCACCAAATTTGCAGTAAACCGGGCGCCCCCGGACTAGCGTCCGGGTCAGGTTCCGGTTCAGTGGAGGAATCCGGGTCAATTCAGCCGTGGGCGGAGGGGATGGTGGTAAAGGGGGATTGAATGAAGGAGTGGTTTTTTGTCGAGCGCATCTTTCGGAAGAACGGCGAACAAGGGGTATGCATTCGGGCTGCTGGGTGAAAAACACCTGCAGCGCCGCCTCAAGGTGATGCGGCTGGTGCTGCGGTGGACGCGGTTGTTATCCCGCCTTGACGGCGGTGATGAGGCGTTCCTCTCATTAGCCCCGTTTTTCAAACGTCATTTCGCGGCCGATGGATTTGCCCTCTGGGTGCGCCAGCCCGGCCGCTGGCAACTGCTCTTGGCCTGGCCCCCCATTCTCGAAGAGGCCACGCCGCGACAGCTGATCTGGCTCAATGGTCATTCGCTCACCCCGCGCGAGGCTTTCCCGCTGCCTGCCGCATTTGCCCGCCGTCTCGATCTGGTGATCGCCCGCCCGAACAACATTCCGGTGGGCTGGCTGACCTTACTGCGGCGCGAGGAGCTCCCCTTCACCCTGCGCGAGCGCCAGATCCTGCGCAAGCTGATGGAACTCTTCGCTGCCCATCTCGCCGTGCAGGTGCGCGTCCGCGATGCCGAGGCGCAGGCCATGACCGATGTGCTCACCGCCATCTGGAACCGGCGCTATTTCGAAGACCGCTACCCCGCTGAACTGCAGCGTGCCCGGCGCTACCGCCGCAGCCTGGCCGTGCTGATGATCGATATCGACACCTTCAAGGCCTATAACGATACCTATGGTCATCTCGCCGGGGACCAGGCCCTGCAAGTGGTCGCCCAGCTGCTGAAAAACAACCTGCGCACCTCCGACATCCTTTGCCGCTATGGCGGCGAGGAGTTTGTCGTCCTCCTCCCCGAGAGCGATCTCGACCATGCCCTGCTTGCGGCGGAAAAGCTGCGCCGGGCGGTGGCCGCCGAGTCCCTGCCTATCGGTCACGGGATGAACTGCGGCCGCGTCACCATCTCCATCGGCGTTGCAGCCTGCCCGGAAAACGGCGAAGGGGAGACCGAACTGCTGCATCAGGCCGATCGGGCTCTCTACGCAGCCAAGCGGGCGGGACGCGATCGCGTCCTCGGCGCCCGGGAGGCCTTCTCCTCAGCGCCCCTCGCGGCCGGGCTGCAGCAGCGTAATCGTCCGGCTTTCATTAAATGATCTGCTTTTCGTGACCGCAAAATAGACGCCGCTGCCTAGCTGCCGGATGGCCGCCGGCCAAGCCATACGTATCCGCCGGTCGCTGCCCGCGGCCACTTGTCCCCGAAATAAAACCGCCACTTCCCGCCCGAGCAGATCGTAGAGCCGCACCTCCACCCATTCGGGCTCCTTCAGATCCAACGCCATCGTCAAGTTCCGGTTCCCGCCGGTAGCCGCCGGGTTGGGGTAGATCCCCCGCAAGGCAGTGCGTTCCGGCAGCACGATCGGTTCCTCCACCCGGGTCGATTCAACCGCCGCCAGCGTCTGGATAATACCCCACCCATAATCGGTGTCCGGCGTGCGGCTGCGCGTTGCGGTCTGGCGCATGGCATTGACGACCTCCATGGGGGTCAGCGCCGGATTGGCGCAGAGGATCAGCGCCGCACAGCTCGCGGCAAGCGGGCAAGCGGCCGAGGTCCCGGAGACATAGCCATAGCCGGTGCCGATGCCACTGGCCGGCGGCACGGCGATGCAGGCGACGCCGAGACCGCGGGCCATCAGATCCGGCTTGATCCGGCCATCCGCCGTCGGCCCGCGCGAGCTGAAGGAGACGACATTGCCCTTTTCATCCACCGCTCCGATCGCAAGGACGCTGTCCCCGTCCGCCGGGGCGGAGATATAGTGCCAGATATTGTTGCCTTCATTGCCCGCCGCGACCACGACGATCACTCCCTTGGCCACGGCCAGATCGGCAGCGCGCGTGATCGGCGCCGTATTGCCGTCCATCTCGGCGTAGGTATACCAGTCAATGTAGCCGAGGCTGGTGCTGATAATGTCCGCGCCCAAACCCTCGGCCCACTCGGCCGCAGCGATCCAGTGGTCCTCCTCGGCCTGGATCTCCTGGGAGACATCCTCGGTCTTGGCGAGAATGAATTCAGCGTGCGGGGCGCCGCCGATCAGACGGCCCGGCTTGTTGGCGGCGAGGATCGAGAGTACCATGGTGCCATGGCTGTTCTGGTCGCTGCGCTCGCCTTCCTGATTGTCGAGATTGTCATCGTTTTGGATGAAATCGTGCTGCGCCACCACCTTGAGCGAATCGAACGCCTCATGGGTGAGCCGGAATCCGGTATCGAAGACGGCGATGCGCACACCCTGGCCGTAAAAGCCGAGCTGGTGGACCGGGGGGATCAGCACCTGCTCGTTTTGGCTGAGGCTGTAGCCGTAATCCAGCGGCCGGTCGCTTGTGTCGCTGCTCTTTTGCAGGATGTGTGACGTCTCGGGCAAGGGCGCGTGTCCGCGCAGGACCGGCTGGATGCGGGCGATGCACTCCAGATGGGCGGCTGCGGCGATCTGTTCCGGGGTGGCCGCGGCGCTGACGCCGTTGAGCCACCTCGAGACGACGACGGGCTGGATGCCGAGGGCGGCGAGCTGCTCAAGATAGCCGGCATAGACGGGCGCATCGGTGGCGTCGACGAGCGGGCCGCCCGCGGCGATCTTGGCGCGCCGCGCCAGGGCCCGGGAGGAGAGCCCGGCCTGGGCCTCGGCCAGGGATGATTTTTCGAGGTTAAGCGGCCCCTTGTCGCGGAAAAAGAACCAGGTGCGCGGGTTCTCTGTCCTGGCTGCGCCGGGAGCGGCCGCGAGGAGGAGCAAAAAAAGCAGGACCGGCCCAACCAGGGCCGATCCTGCAGCAGCAGGGTGAGACTTTTTCATACGCACAACTTATCTCTTTTCCATATAGGCTTTTTTGATATAGATCGGCTGCACCGGCACCGAATTTTCGCCCATGGCCGACATGGTGACGGCGGCGTCGCCGATTTTTTGCAGCACGTCGATGCCCTCGATCAGCTTGCCGAATGCGGTATATTGGCCATCGAGCCCGCGGGTGCCCTCGCGCGAGAGGCAGATGAAGAACTGGCTGCCGGCGCTGTTGATGTCATCGCCGCGGCGCGCCATGGAGAGGATGCCGAGGTCGTGCGGGGTGTCGTTGAATTCCGCGGGCAGGGAGTAGCCCGGACCGCCTTCACCTTCGTTGCCGATGATGGCGTCCTTGCTGTTGACATCGCCGCCCTGGATCATGAAGCCCTTAATGACACGATGGAACTGCGTGCAGTCATAATAGCCGGCCTTGACCAGGCGTTTGAAAGAGGTGCAGGTCATCGGTGCCTTGTCGGTGAAAAAGGTGGCGACCATCTTGCCATAGTTGGTTTCGAGGACCGCCACTTCACTGCCTTCCACCGGATCCATGGGGGTCTGTTTGACCTTCTCGAGCAGCTGCTGCAGCTGGGTGTCGCTCAAGGCGGTGCACTCTTTTTGCGCCTGGGCCGCCGGTTTGTTCTCCCCCTGTTCTTTTTTACCGCAGCCGGCCGCCAGCAGGGCGGCGCAGGCCAGCACCAGCACTATCTTTTTCATGCGCTTCTCCTTCGTTCGTGGGTCGCACCTTCTTCCCGCCCGCTCGCGGGATTCTCCGCATTAGATACAAAAAAATAGCTTGATTCGCAAGCGATTTTTCGGGCAGGGCTGAGAGCGGGAACTAAAATGGCACGCTAGCCTGGCGGCGGGGGGGTGGGAGCGAGATTTGCGGGGGCGCACCGGGCCAACCTCAAACAGAGGCGATTGATCAGCTGATTTCTGAAACACGACTTGCTCCGCAAATAGTAGTTATCTTCTATACGATTAATTGGTTAAGATAATAATCGCCGCGGTAAATAGCAAACACATTTTGCAATTAAGTAGATTATTTTTAATTCATTAAGCCGCTTGCATTAACTAAATCAACAAAGTCATAAATGCTGCTTGACAAGCGTTACAATTTTGCTTAAATTAAAATTGATACTGTTCGCAGCCAATTTCGGCTAAAGCGATGACAATTATTATTTCAATAAAGAGATCGTCTGGCATTATGACCAGAAATGGACAGCAATTCATAATCATTTTAACCTGGAGGGAGAAAAATGATGAAACCGCACACATTTCTGTCAGGGTTGGTCTTGATTGCAGGAGGCATTTTTTATCAATGCGACAATAATACACTACAACCTAATGAAAAACAAATATCTACAGTGGATTACAGTAAGTCTTCAAACCACTCTTTAATCTCTGAGGCAGATCTTTTTATGCCTCAGGCAGTGCCGGATATAGTTAATGAGTATGCCTTAAAATTGGCGAGTGAAGGTTACTATGGTAATATCAGAATTCTTGGCGCATGGACGCCTGCAGAACGAACTTTTCATATACTTTTTTATAACGATGAACTGGAAGCATTGAAGGCCTACACGATAAGAGTAGGCGCTGAAAAAAATTCAGTTGAAAAAGTCCTGCAAGTCAATCTACCTTATCAAAACCTTGATGAATTAAAACTATCTAAAATTTTGACCGATACAAAGTGTTGGGATTTGGCAACGGTTTACAAAGGGACGTCATGGACAGGTGATAGCTTTACCTTTAGCCAGCAGACAACAACTTACGGTTATTATCATAAGGTTATTTATGATTTATCGAAAAGTCAGTCTTGCTGTGCCGATAATTATGATGGCTCTTTTAATGATGCCATCTATTCACATCGCTGGATTGATGACTATTACTCCCCGGAGTGGAGAATTGCCAGACCGATCTGCTTGCATGCGTTTGCACTTAAAGATAGAGATAAATTTGGTGAAAACTCGGAATTTGAACTCAATTATGCATACGAGACCGGCTTCGGAATAGCATACTATTATTCTTCCTGTTTCCAAGTGAATGAAGAGTATAATTGGGGCACATGTGATGTCGGCGGCGGAACAGCATCAAGTCTCGATATGTTTTATCGTGTCTTTAGTCCTGATATGTGTTACTAAATCCTTTTTTTTAAGTTTCAGGAGAAAGGAGAATAACATGAAAGTTCAGGGGATGCCGTCCCGGGTAATGTTGTTGTGGCTGTGCGCGGTCGCGCAAGTTTCAGCTATAAACATGAGAGTTGGTCCGACGGTTAATCTTCTGCATCGTGCCAGCGATCGGTATATCGATGGTTTAGGCGTATCAGCAGCTATCAGATCGTACGGACACGTTGAATTAATCGCTGCTGCGAATTTTTACAACTGGACTACAGGCGTTGATCGTAATTCTCCTGGTCGATCTGATGAATTCATTCACAAGGAATTACTTTTCTTGGCCGGCCTGCGCTATTGTTTTTCACCGGTGAGCTCTTGTTTTACTCCCTATCTACACGTCATAGGACTAAAAACAAATGATAGGATAGAACACCGGGTCACCCTTTATGAGCCACCCGAGTATGGCCTTGTGCAACGAAGTGCAAACAAATCAAACGAGGATTACGGGAGTATAGGTTTGGGCTTGGGTTTTTATTTGCCGATATTTCATCATCTCGCGTTTGATATGAATTTTTCGGCATATTCGCACAGCCTCTTTAAAAACAATCAGGCGATTTTAACGCTTGGTCTTATTGTAAAATAACTTTATTGTTTTTTTGAATAAGAGTAACCGAATCGACGATTTTTCCTCTCTCCAGGAATTTCTGTTCCGGGTACACCATCGTAGCGGGCAACCGGGGGTGACGCGGTGGGAGCGAGATCTGCGGTGGCGCGTCGCGCTGAACGGCGCCGGGGTGGGCGCGAGATCTGCGGTGACGCATCGCGCTGAACGGCGCCGGAGTGGGCGCGAGATCTGCGGTAGCGCACCGCGCTGAACGGCGCCGCGGTGGGAGCGAGATCTGCGGTGGCGTGCCGCATTTTTACTTTGCAAACCCCGCGAATATTTCCTATTTTCCCTTTATGAATGCCGCAGCGCTTTCACAATCCTTCGCCCAGGTGGTCTTTCCCGTCCCGGTCGATCATGCCTACACCTATCTCATTCCCGGCAAATTCCAGGGGGACCTGCAGCCCGGCATGCGTGTCCTGGCCGAATTCGGCCCGCGCAAGTCGACCGGCTTTGTCGTCAGCCTGAGCGATACCGCTGATCGTAGCGGACTGAAAGAGATCGAGGAGGTCCTCGATCCCGTGCCGCTCTTCACGCCCGAGGTCCTCGAACTGGCGCGCTGGATCGCGCAATACTATCTCTGCGGCTGGGGCGAGGTGCTTAAGGCGGCGCTGCCTTCGGGGATCCACAAGCACTCGGTCAAGGTGGCGCGCCTGACCTGTGACGATCCCGCCCGCGTCGCGGAGCTGCTCGAAAAGCGCGCGCCGCGTCAGGCGCAGATCCTCCGCCAGCTCACGGCGAAGAATCCCCTGCCGGTCAAGGAACTCACCAGCCGCGCCGACGCCGGCAGCATTACCACCAGCCTCACCAAACTGCGTCAGGCCGGCTTTATCCGCTATGAGCTGATGCTGCCGCGGCCGCGCGTGGGCCAGAAATTCGAGAATTTTGTCCAGACCACCGCCGCCTGCACCGACGAGAGCCTCTTCGCCCTCGCCCAGCAGCTGCGCAAGTCCGCTCCGCGCCAGGCCGCCCTCCTCGACTATCTCTGCCAGCATACCGGCGAGGAGTTCGGGCGCAGCGATCTGGCGCGCGAAGCGCGCGTCCCTCTCGACGCCGTCACCGCCCTCGAGGCGCGCGGCATTCTCGACCGCCGCACCGCTGCGGTGCAGCGCGACTACTACGGCGCCCTGGAGGTCGAGCCCCCCCAGCAGCTCAGCCTCAACGCCGGCCAGCAAGAGGCGCTGCGCCTGATCGGCGCGGATCTCGACCGCCGTGAGTTCACCACCGCCCTCATCCATGGCGTCACCGGTAGCGGCAAGACCCAGGTCTACATCGAGGCCATCGCGCGCGTCATCGCCGCGGGCGGTGCCGCCATCGTCCTGGTCCCGGAGATCGCCCTCACCCCGCAGATGGTGCGCCGCTTCCGCTCCCACTTTGGCCGCCTCGTTGCCGTCTTTCACAGCCGTATGTCCCCGGGCGAACGCTATGATTCGTGGCGCGCCACCTGGGAGGGCCGGCACCGCATCGTCATCGGACCGCGCTCGGCCATCTTTGCCCCTCTCGCCGATGTGCGTCTGATCGTCGTCGACGAGGAACACGAGCCCTCCTACAAGCAGAACGACCTCACCCCGCGTTACCATGCCCGCGATGTGGCGGTGATGCGTGCCAAGCTCAACCACGCCGTCATCGTGCTCGGTTCCGCCACGCCCTCGCTCGAGAGCTTTTATAACGCCCGCAGCGGCAAATACCAGCTCATTTCCATGCCCAGCCGCATCGACGACGTTCCCATGCCGCCGATCACCTTCGTCGACATGCGCAGCGAGCCGAAAATCATCGGCAGCAAGGAGCCGGTCGTGCTGTCGCGCTTCCTCCGCCAAAAAATCGACGAAAAACTGGCACGCGGAGAACAGATCATCCTCTTCCAGAACCGCCGCGGTTTTGCCACGCTTTTCAAATGCAGCAGCTGCGGCTACACCGCCGAGTGCGAAAACTGCTCGATCTCCCTCACCTATCATCTGCGCGGCCGCCTCCTCAAATGCCATTACTGCGGCTTTGTGCGCAAGGCCCCGGAGGTCTGCCCGCAGTGCGGCGGTCTCGACCTCTATTTTCGCGGCATCGGCACCCAGCGCATCGAGGAGGAGCTGAAGAATCTCTTCCCCGGCATCAAGGCGGTGCGCATGGACCTCGACACCACCCGCGGCAAGCATGCCCACGACCGCATCCTCACCGCCTTCGGGCGCGGCGAATACCAGATCCTGCTCGGCACCCAGATGGTCGCCAAGGGGCTCGATTTCCCCCGCGTCACCCTGGTCGGGGTGATCTCGGCCGATTCGGAGCTCTATTTCCCCGACTTCCGCGCCGGCGAGCGCACCTTCCAGCTCCTCACCCAGGTGGCGGGACGCGCCGGCCGCAAGGATCGCCTCGGCGAAGTGGTCATCCAGACCTTTTCGCCGGACCATCCCTCGCTTTTTTTTGTCAGCAGCCATGATTATCCGCGCTTTTACGACTCGGAGATCAAAGAGCGGGAGGGGCTCGGCTATCCCCCCTTCAGCCGTATGACCTGCATTCTCTTCAAGGGGGAGGAGGAGGCCGCCGTGCAGCGCGCGGCCGAAGGCTTCGCCCGCTTCCTGCGGCCGGGCAGCGCCTGGCGCACCCTCGGCCCCGCGCCCGCGCCGCTGGCACGCATCGAGGGGCTCTATCGCTACCAGATGCTGCTGATGAGCCTCAAGGAGGCCGATGCGGGCGGCGGCCTGATGAAAAGCGCCCTGCGCCGGGCGCTCGAGCAGTTCCACGAGCACCACCGCGCCCGCGGCGTGCAGATCAGCATCGATGTGGACCCGATTTCGATCATGTGACCCTGATGGAGGAAACGATGAGGAGAGTGTTTTTTGCGATCCTGTTGCTGTTCATCAGTCTGCCGGTTCTGGCGGGCGGGACGGCAGCGGTAACCGACAGTGCCCGCATCCTGCTGATCAACCCGAGTCAGGGCGACCTCGACTCCATGATCCGGATGATCGAGAGCGGGACCATCCCGCTGGCGCGCCCGCTCCTGACCGCGGTCTATGGCGCGCAGGTGGAGCGCCCGGTCGAGTCGATCCGTGACCGCATCGCCGCACGCGGCTTGCCCTGGGTGCAGGTGGAGGTCATCGCCGGAGATCTTGAACCTGAAACCCTCTTCGGCGAAAATCCCTGCACCCCGGCCTTTCGCCGTCTCTTCGCCCGCAGCGACGCCGCGCTCTTTTTCGGCGGCGACGACCTCCCCGCCGCCTGCTATGGCCGGGAAACCAGCCTGCTGACCTTTCTTGATGCCCCGCAGCGCCACTATTTCGAGCTTTCTTTTCTCTTCCACCTCCTCGGCGGCAGCCAGAACCCGGCGTTCACGCCGCTGCTCGAGGCCAGACCCGGCTATGTGGTGCGCGGCTTTTGCCTCGGCATGCAGACCATGAATGTCGCAGCCGGCGGCACCATGATCCAGGATATCCCCAGCGAGATCTACAAGCTGCGGTCGATCGAGGCCTATATCGCCTTGCCGGAGGGGCAGAGACACGATAACTATTGGCCCAGGCTGGATCCGCACGGCAATTATTTCTGGTGCCATTTTCAGCCGATCCGCTTCGTAGCGAAGGGTTTTTTCACGCGCGAGCTGCGGCGGGGGCGCGACGAGCATCCCGCCGTGTGCAGCAGCCATCATCAGGCGGTCGGGAAACTGGGCCGGGACCTCGAGGTGGCGGCCACCTCGCTGGACGGCAAGGTGGTCGAGGCACTGACACACCAGCGCTACAAAAATGTCCTTGGGGTCCAGTTTCATCCGGAACCGGGTGCCATCTATGAGGAGGAGGGGGGCGGCCATACAACAAGCCCGGCCGACACCGCCCTGGTGACCCTGCATGAGCAGATCCGACGGCAGGGCAGCCTGGAGTTTCATCTTGCCTTCTGGCGTCAGTTCGCGGCCCTGCTGCAGCCGGCGGAGTGACGCTGCAGCGCCGCTGCTGCGCTCCATTTTTGCCGCCCTGGCCTGGCGCAATTCCGATGAACAGCGGCGACCGGACGCCGCCGCGCCATCGATGAAATAATTACCGGCGGAATATTGTATTACTAACGAATTTCGCACCGTAATCACCTGTTTCTCCGACCCATCGAGGCTAAAATGGAAAAAGAAAAATTGCTCGAGATGTACCGCATGATGCTGCTCATCCGCCGCTTCGAGGAGCGCACGGCGCAGATGTACGGCATGCAAAAGATCGGCGGTTTTTGCCATCTCTATATCGGCCAGGAGGCGGTCGGCGTCGGCGCCGTCTCGGCCCTGCGCCCCGGCGACCAGTTCATCTCGGCCTACCGCGATCACGGCCACATCCTGGCTATGGGGACCGATCCCAATCCGGTGATGGCCGAGCTCTTCGGCAAGGCGACCGGGGTCTCCAAGGGCAAGGGCGGCTCGATGCACCTCTTCGATGTCGCCCGGGGCTATTACGGCGGCCACGGTATCGTCGCCGGCCAGGTGCCGGTGGCCACCGGCATGGCCTTCGCGGCCAAATACCGTAAAGAGGACAAGGTGGTGCTCTGCTCGATGGGCGAAGGCACGGTGCACCAGGGTGCCTTCCACGAATCCCTCAACCTCGCCAAACTCTGGCGCTTGCCGGTGATCTATCTGATCGAGAACAATCGCTACGGCATGGGCACCCCGCTCGAACGCGCCTCGGCGGTCTGGGATTTGTCGCAGAAAGCCTGTTCCTACGATATGGCCCGCGCCACCGTCGACGGCATGGATGTCCTCGCTGTCCACGACGTCATCGCCGAGGCGGTCACCCGCGCCACCCGCGACGGCGAGCCGACCCTGGTCGAGGCGCGCACCTACCGCTTTCGCGGCCACTCGATGTCCGATCCGGTCCACTCCCACTACCGCACCAAGGAGGAGGTGGAGGACCAGAAAAAGCAGGATCCCATCCACCTTTTCCAGGAAAAGCTGATCGGCGAGGGCATTCTCAGCGAAGCCAGGGTCAAGGAGTATGAGGACGAGATCAAAAAGATCGTTCTCGACGCCGTCGACTTTGCCGAAAAGAGCCCCGAACCAGCGCTCGAAGAGCTGTACACCGATATCATGAGCTGAACACCGTGCCGCACCGTCGCCTCAGACCGAGCCGGAGCGGACGGACGGAGCCTGTCCCCACTTTAAATGAGAGTAGAGTATGCCAGAACTGACATTTCGTGAAGCCCTGAACCAGGCCATGGCCGAGGAGATGGAGCGCGACCCCGACGTATTCCTGATGGGCGAAGAGGTGGGCTATTACCAGGGCGCCTACAAGGTGAGCCAGGGCCTGCTGGAAAAATTCGGCCCGCAGCGGGTCATCGACACCCCGATCGCCGAGCTGGGATTTGCCGGCCTCGGCGTCGGCGCCGCTCAGGCGGGCCTGCGCCCGATCATCGAATTCATGACCTGGAATTTTTCCCTCCTGGCCCTCGACCAGATCGTCAACAACGCCGCCAAACTGCGCTACATGTCGGGCGGCCAGATCAAAATGCCGATCGTTTTTCGCGGCGCCAACGGCTCCGCCCACCAGCTCGGCGCCCAGCATTCACAGTCGCTCGAATCGTGGCTCTGCCACATCCCCGGACTGATCGTCATGGCCCCGAGCATTCCGGCCGACGGCAAGGGGATGCTCAAGGCGGCCATCCGCGATGACAATCCGGTCATCTTTATCGAGAGCGAGGTAGCCTACGGTTACAAGGGCGAGGTGCCCGACGGCGAGCATATCGTTCCCATCGGTGTCGGCGACATCAAGCGCGCGGGCAAGGATGTGACGATCATCGCCTGGTCCAAGATGATCCACGTCGCTCTCGAGGCGGCCAACCTTCTCGCCGCCGAGGGTATCGAGGCCGAGGTAGTCGATCCGCGCACCTTGCGGCCGCTGGATGAGCAGCTCCTGATCAGCTCGGTCGAAAAGACCAACCGTTGCATCATCGTCGAGGAGGGCTGGCCCTACGCCGGCGTTGGGGCCGAGATCGCGCACCGCATCTATATCCATGCCTTCGACCATCTCGATGCCCCGATCCTCCGCGTTACCAGCGAGGATGTGCCGATGCCCTACGCGGCCAACCTCGAGCACGAGGTGGTGCCGAGCGCCCACAGGGTGGCCGCTGCCGCCAAAAAGGTGCTCTACGTCTAAATGGAGAAATGGCTTACACCAAGCCACAAAGACTATTATCTCACAAGCCAGGACGACACCAATAAAGATGGTCTTCTTGGTGACTTTGTGGCCTGCTGAGAAAATGCTTTTTGCTCTCTTTGTGACCTGGTGAGAGCTTAACTTGGTCAGGATCTGTTCAACTACGAAAAGGAACCATATGGCGAGCAAACTCACCATGCCAAAGCTCAGCGACACCATGACCCTGGGTGTGCTGCTCAAGTGGCATAAACGTGAAGGCGAGACGGTGGATGCGGGCGAGGTGGTGGCCGAGGCCGAAAGCGACAAGGCGACGATGGAGCTCGAGGCCTTCGATGCCGGCACCCTGCTCAAGATCGTGGTTCCGGAAGGCGGCAAGGTGCCGGTGGGGGGGCTGCTGGCGATCATCGGCGAGCCAGGCGAAGATATCGCGGCGCTCTTGAGCGCGGCCGCGCCGGCGCCCGAAGCAGCGGCCGCCCGGGTGGCGGAGACACCAGCTGCACCGGCTGCTCAGGGGGCGGAGAGTGTGGCCGCACCAGTCGCTGCCGCCCGGCCGGAGACACCGATCCCGGCGGCACCGGTACCGGATATGACCCCCGCCGATGTCATTCTCACCAGCGACAGCGTCCGGATCAAGGCCTCGCCGCTGGCGCGCAAGATCGCTTCAGCCCGGGGGATCGATCTGCGCCGCGTCCAGGGCAGCGGCACCGGCGGCCGCATCATCAGCCGCGATCTCGCGGCCATGCCGGCCTCCGCAGCCGCGGCGGCAAGCGCTCAGCCGGCCGCGCCGGCCCCGGCCCCGGCCCGCTCTGCCGCGGCACCCAGCGAGCAGCCCCTCAATACCATGCGCACCGCCATCGCCACGCGCATGACGCTCAGCAAGACCACCGTCCCCCATTTCTATCTCACCATGGAGATCGATGTCGACAAGCTCTACGCCTTGCGCCAGGAGATGCATGCCGCGCAGAGCGAGGTCAAGATCAGCTTCAACGATCTCATCGTCAAGGCGGCCGCCTCGGCCCTGCTCAAGCATCCGCGTGTCAACGGCGCCTTTGCCGGTGACCGCTTTATCCTGCACGGGCAGGTGGATATCGGCCTGGCGGTGGCTCTCGAGGACGGCCTCATCACCCCCGTGGTCCGTGATGTCGCCGCCAAGAGCGTCGGGCAGATCGCCGTGGAGGCGAAAGTTCTGATCGAAAAAGCCAAGGCGCGCAAGCTTACTCCCGAGGAGTACACCGGCGCCACCTTCACCATCAGCAATCTCGGCATGTTCGACGTCGAGGAGTTCAGCGCGATCATCAATCCCCCCGAGGCGGCCATCCTCGCCGTCGGAGCGATCGTGGTCAAGCCGGTGGTCAAGGAGGGGGCCCTCGCTATCGGGCGGCGCATGAAGGTCACCCTCTCCTGCGATCATCGCATCGTCGATGGCGCCACCGGCGCGCTCTTTCTCAAGGAATTCAAGAGCATTCTCGAAAGTCCGGCCCTTCTCCTGCTATAGCTGGCCGGAGGTTCGCGCCTGGCGGCACAGCGGTGCTCGGGCGCATCCACAGCAGCTCTCCGCCGCACAGCGTTGCTCAGAGCGGGCTGGAGGTTCGCGCCTGGCGGCGCAGCTGCCCCTTGTAGCGGGCGCGGATACGCAAAAAGGTCTCGTTATACTGGCCGGATTTGAAATCGGGGAAAGCCCAGGGGGCCGGAAGATAGGCCCCCTTTTCATAACGCAGCGTGGGATCGGCATAGATGCCGAGATCGAGATAGATCTTGTGGGCGTTATACTTGGCTGAGGCGAGGACCAGCTTGTCATAATCCATATAACCGGGATCGAGATTGACCTTGCGCAGACCGGCCACCGCCAGATCGGCTTCGAGGGCATTGCAGGCGATCTTGATCTCTGCCAGCGCCCCGGGGCTGATCAGGGGCGTAAAGCTGACGAAGAGCCGCTGGATCGCTCCCCCCATCTCCGCATCATAATAGCGGGTGATCGTAAAAGGGAAGAGGGGGCTGCGATAGTCGACGGCCCCGTAGCGCGCGGTCAGCGCCTCCAGAGCAGCCTCGAGCCGTGCGGCATCACTGAAGAGAATGCCGCAGATCAGCTTGACGGGCACCGGTTCAGCGGGTATCATCCTCACTCCGTTCTTCCGCCGCCACCGACCGCGGCTGATAGAGGCCGTGCACTTTTTCCATCTCCATGTTCTCCGCCAGGGCGGTCTGGGCGCGCTCGATCCACTGCGGATCGATGGCGAAGAGCTGGGAGACCACGCGAGGATACTCCTCCTTGAGACGGCGCTTGCGCCGGCCTTCCGCATTCGCAATTTGCAGATAATCGTCATGCATATAGATCAGCCCTTCGGGGCGCAGCTGGGTCAGGCAGATGCCGTGCATCATGCCCTGATAAAAGGAGGCAAGCCAGTGCTGCAGGAACTCCTCCAGCGGCGTGACGCGATCCCGGAAGGTATAGCGCAGCTTTTTGACCTGCCGGTCGAAGGTCGAGAGCGCATAGCGCTCGCGGGCGTGGTCGAAGCGGACCTCGACGCCGGTATGCAGGCCGGAATAGAGGCGCGAGCGCTCCGGATGGAATTCCATGGCGCGAGTGAGCAGGTAGCCGGGATCGACGAGGAAGCGGCGCCCCTCGACCGCGACCATCAGCGCGCAATGCACATTGGCGCGCGCGCCCATATCGGCCATGACGATGCCGGAGGTATAGCCGAGGTGGAGGAGGATGGTCTGGAGAAAATAGGAGAGGGAAAAGCAGGTGCCGCCGAGATTGTGGCGCACATAGCCCTCCATCACCTCCTCGGGCAGGCGGATCCGCTCGAGGGTGAGGAAGTGCTGGTTGAGCTTGATGATCTTGCTGATGTTTTCATAGGGCAGCCGGGCGAAATGGCTGAGGACGCGCTCGAGCTGGGCATAGTCCGGCGCGCCGGCGGTGAGGCCGAAATGGCCGAGAAAGTGACGCACGGCGGCGTCATGCTGCCAGGGGTTGAGAAGCGTGGAAAAAGTTGTGCTCATGGAATGCTCGATGCAGCCGGCGCACCGCCTCAGAATTTTCCGTCCATCCGGAATTCCGCGGTATCGAACCAGAAGCCGGTTTGGGTGATCGAGTCGTACTCGGCCTGGAGCAGGTCGTAGTGATAGACCTCCTGCTCGCGGACGAAGGCAAAGATACCGGTCACCGCCTCATCCTCTGTGCCAGCGGCGACACGGCCGTAATAGTCGATGGCCTCGCGTTCCTGCTGCATGGCAACGCGCAGGGCCTGGAGTTCGTCGATCCTGGCCTTGCGGATCGACTCCTGCGCCTTCTCGCCAAAGACCGGCAGTGGCGGGTGCCCGGGAAAGTCCTGCAGCCATTCCCGCCACTGACCCAGCTCCGCGGCGGCGTCGAGCATGCGCTCGAAGGTGAGCAGATGCAGGGTCTCCTCCTTGGCGAGCCGGGCAAAGATGGCCTTGCCCGTGGCTTGCGCGGTGCGCTCTGCGGCCTGCAGATAAAAGGCCCGGCCTGATTTTTCCATGGCGATGGCCATACGGATCGCCTCCGCCAGGTGCGCCAGATCTTGTGGCATATCGCTCTCCTCCATAAGCACAATTGACGCTCTCAATCTAATACTACGTACCGAAAGAAGCAAATAAAAAACCAAATAATGCTTGATTCGCGCGCGGGTAAATGCTATATTCTACATATCGCAGAGGAAGTGCTATGCGCGTGGGCATTATTTCGGATGTGCATGGAAATCTGGAGGCCCTCGAGCAGGTGCTGCGAAGCATAGATGCCGCATCATGTGATGAGATCGTTTTCCTGGGTGATGCAGTAGGCTACGGTCCGCAGCCGGATGAATGTGTGGCCGAGCTTGACGACCGGGTAGCCCTGGCCATTCTCGGCAATCACGATGATGCCGTGCTGGGGCGGACCAATCCCTTTTCCTTCAATGAATACGCCTTGAGAGCGGCGCTCTGGACCCGAGGCATCATCACGGCGGCGACGCGCGCCGTGCTCGAGCGCTATATGCTCGCCGGACGGCGGGAGGGTATTATCTACGTCCATGCTTCGCCCGCAAATCCCCGTGCCTGGGAGTACCTGTTCAATCTCCGCGAGGCGGAGAGACAGTTCGCCGCTTTTACCGAACCGCTTTGCTTCATCGGCCACTCCCATATGCCCGGCGGATTTGTGCGCATTCCGGAGGGCCGGATCACAGCATTCCGCCCGATGAGGCTCTTGCTGAATGACCAGTTTCGCTACATCATCAATGTAGGAAGTGTCGGGCAGCCGCGTGACGGCGATCCGCGCGCCGGTTTTGTCCTGCTGGATCAGGAGAGCGGCGTGGTGGAATTCAGGCGCGTCGAATACGCGGTCGAACGGACGCAGGCCTTGATGGCCGAGCGCCATTTGCCCGAATTCCTCATCCAGCGCCTGCAGCACGGTCAATAAGAGAGTGTTCAACGTATGGAAATGCAGCAACGCAAGAACGGCAAACGCGTGGTCCTCTCCCAGACCGCCTATCATCAGATCGCCCGTATTCTTGAGGAACTGCTGGGCCGCTCCCAGGCCCGGCTCGCCCTGTTTGCCGACATGAGCGGCTATCCGGTGGTCCATCGCGGCGAAGCCGATACCCTCGATCTCGCAGCGCTCACCGCCCTGGCCGCCGGCGACTTTGCCGCCACCGCCGAGATCTCGCGCCTCATCGGCCAGGAATCGCGCTTCAAATTTCTCTATCATGAGGGCGCCCAACGCAGCCTCTATCTCTGCGCTGTCGGTGCGGACTATTTCCTCATGGTCGTCTTTGATAATTCGGTTGCTCTGGGCATTATCCGGGTGCTCGCACATTATGCCGTGGAAAAGATCAGCCGCTTCATTCAGTCATTGAAGCAGGAGAGCGAGCAAACCCACCAGTTCCTTGATTTCGAGTTCCGCGATCTGCTCGCCCGGCAGCTCGACCGCAGCCTGCGGCCCCGATAAGTATGCATGTCAACTGGCTCCGGCAAGAGATCGTCTTCAAAATCGTCTATTACGGTCCCGGCCTGGGCGGCAAGACCACCAATCTCGAGTACCTGCACGCCCACCTGGAGCCGGCGTTGCGCAGCCGGCTGGTGGTATTGAAATCGCCGGAAGAACGCACCCTCTATTTCGATTTCTTCGAGCTCGCCCTCGGCGCGATCAAGGGCAAAAAGCCCCGCTTCCATCTCTACACCATCCCGGGGCAGCTCTATTACGCGCCGAGCCGCAAGATTGTCCTCCGCGGCGCCGACGCCGTGGTTTTCGTCGCCGATTCGCAGTCGGCCCGACGCCAGGACAATCTCGATACCCTGATGGACCTGGAAATGAAGCTGATCCAACAGGATAAAACCCTGGCCCACTTTCCCTGGGTCCTGCAGTACAACAAACGTGATCTTGCCGATATCGAGCCGGTCGCCACAATGGAAGCGACCCTCAATTTCCTTGGTGTGCCCCACTACGAGGCCGTCGCTGTTCAGGGGATCGCGGTCTTCGAAACCCTGCGCGGCGTCATCCAACTGCTGCTGCAACGACTATGAATAAAGAGACGAGAATGGCCCACTCGGCCCTCCATCGCATCGGCCCTGAACCCGCCCTGCCCTTCCATGAAGCAGCCCGGCGCGAAATGCAGGAGTCGGTTCAGATCGGCGGTTTCAATGCGGTCTATCTCTTCAGCCGGGAGGGGCTGCTCCTCGCCTCCCACGTCGCCAGCACCGGACTGCTGCGCGAGGACCACGCCGTCGAATTCGCCGTGATGATGGCCAAGCTGAAACAGGTGGTCAAAAAGATGAGCGGCCTCGGCGCGCTCAAGGAGCTGGTCATCGAGGATGGCGAAGGCCGGCGCATCGTCTTCCGCTACCTCGCCGTCTTCGGCCAGCCGGCGCTCCTGGTCCTGGTTGTGCCGGCACAGCGGAGCTACCGCGCCCTGGCCAACCGCCTCTGCCGCCTGATCGAAGCGCAGGCCACCCCGTGAACCCGGCGCCGCCTGTCCCGCTCCAGGGGGAGCAGCGCAAGCCGAAGATGATCGCCACGGTTTCGTGGATTCTTTACGATCTGGCCAACACGGCCTATTCGATGAATGTCGTGTCGCTCTATTTTGGCACCTGGATCATTCTCAATCTCGGCCAGAGCGACTTTATCGTCTCCTTTGCCAATTCGTTCTCGATGATCCTGGTGGCGCTGACCATGCCGGTGCTCGGCGACTGGTCGGACCAGCGCGGCAGCAAGATGCTCCTGCTCGCCCTCTTCACCGGGATCTGCATCGCCGGTACGGCGGCGCTGGGGCTGCTGGGAGCCCGGATCAGCACCCTCAGCCTGCTCATCCCCCTGGTCATGGCCGTCTTTGTTTTCGCCAATTACAGTTACCAGGGGGGACTGGTCTTTTATAATGCCCTGCTGCCCGCGGTGAGCACACCGCACACCATCGGCCGCGTCTCCGGCTATGGCGTCGCCGTCGGCTACATGGGCTCGATCATTGGCCTGGCGGTGGCCGGACTTTTCGTCGACGGCCATTTCTACAGCCTGCGGATTCCGGGCGTCACCGCCGGCGGCACCACCGCAGCCTTTGTGCCGACGGCCCTGGTCTTTCTGCTCTTTGCCATTCCGGTCTTTCTCTTTGTCAAGGAGCCCTACGCTCCGCTGCCGCAGCGAAATGGCTGGAGCCTCAAGGCCTCGTATCGCAAGACCTTCAAGGCCCTGGTCGACTCCCGGCAGTATCCGGGGCTGCCGCGCTTTCTCCTGGCCAAGCTCCTCTACGAAGACAGCATCGAGACCGTGATCATTTATATGGGGATCTATACCCAGGCCGTCATGGGCTTCACCCTGGCCGAGGCCAATCAGTTCTTTATCGTCATCATCCCCTCGGCCATCGTCGGATCTGCACTCTGTGGCATTCTCACCGACCATTTCGGCCCGCGCAAGACCCTGAGCTGGGTGATCATCCTCTGGGTCGTGAGCCTGGCCGTGGTGATCTTTTCCAGCAGCCGCTTGATCTTCTGGGCCTCCGGCTGCGTCATCGGCATGCTCATGGGGTCGGTCTGGACCTCGGCGCGGCCGCTGCTGATCTCGCTTGTCCCCGGCGAAAAGCTGGGCGAGTTTTTCGGCCTCTACGCCCTCTCCGGCAAGGTCGCCGCGGTGGTGGGACCGCTGATCTGGAGCAGCGTCACCTGGGCGCTGGCCGCCTGGGGCCCGGCCGTCAAGTACAAAGCCGCTATCGCCGCGTTGGCCCTGAATATGGCCGCCGGCGCCTGGCTCCTGCGCGGCGTGCCGAACCATCATCAGCGCCGGACAAGAGACGGGGCAGGGGCAGATCCGGCTGGTCAAGAATGAAACAGTGCTTCTGCAGGATACGATGGCGGCCCGCAGACCGGGACGCCAGGGGCTCTGATCACCATAATTTACAGCACTAACCCCGCCGCGACGGCGGGCTCCGCTTCTGGAATGTTTTTTGCTTCTGCCTGGGGTTTTCGGCATAAACCATGCTTTTCTCTCGGGGATCGGCTCGCATAAGGGACTCTATATGACGGATCTGAAACGGTTTTTCGTTTTCTCGACGGATGAAAAGACCATGACCACCGTTGCCACCAGCCTCGCCGCGGCGGAGGGGCGCGTGGTGCGCAGCAACACCGAGGCGGAGTTCCGCTACTGCCTGCAGCAGATCGCCACCTTCGACGCGGCGATCGTCGACATCAGCGCCGAGCGCCGTCATTTCGAGATGATCCAGGAATTTGTCGCCCACTTTCCCACCAAGCCCCTGATCGCCATCGTCGCCGCCGCGGACCTCAATTCCGCCATGCAGGCGATCCGCCTCGGCGCCACCGACTACCTGCTCCAGCCGGTTCTCCCCGAGGAGGTGCCGCTCGCCCTCAACCGCGCCCTGCAGCTCGACCTCTCGCCCCAGTTCCGCATCGCCCAGCGCCTCGGCTGGCGCCGTGAGCGCGATCTCGGGCCCGTCGTCGGCAGCGGCGAGGAGATGCTCCGCATCCTCCAGACCATCGGCGAACTCGCGCGCAAGGAGAGTCATATCCTCTTTTGCGGCGAAGAGGGGGTTGGCAAAACCTACTTCGCCCGCCTCCTCCACTTCCTGAGCCCGCGCCGTTTTCAGCCGCTGCTGCGCGTCGCCTGCGCCAACAAGACCTCGGGCGATCTCCTCCTCGAGCTCTTCGGCACCCGCGGCGGTCTGCTCTACCCGACCTATGATGCCACCCTGCTCCTCGAACAGAGTCATGCCCTGCCGGTCTCGGTGCAAAACCGCCTCGCGCATTTCATCGAGGAACAAAACCAGATCCAGCCCGCTTCCGGCATCCGCCTCATCGGACTCAGCACCGACGCCCCGGATGAGGGCGCGGCCAATCTCTTCAACCGCATCGGCGCCAGCCTGGTGCACCTGCCCAATCTGATGCAGCGCCAGACCGACTTGCCGCGCCTTTGCCAGGTCCTCCTCCAGCAGATCACTCCCGAGCTGGACCTGCCCGAGCGCGAACTCCAGCCCGAGGCGCTGTCGATGCTGCGCGGCCACACCCTGGCGGGGAACATCCGCGAACTCAACACCATATTGCGGCGCGCGGCCATTATGAGCCGCACCATGGGGATCGAATCGCACGCCCTCCAGGCCGCCGGCTTCGAGCCGGCCGCGGAACAAAAGTCGATGGTCTTCGGCACACCCACTACCCAGCTGGAGGACGTCGAGCAGGTGGTCATCCGCCAGGTGCTGCTCAAGTACAACGGCAATGTCAGCCGCACCGCCACGGCCCTCGGCATCAGCCGCGGCACCCTTTATAACAAGATGAAAAAATACGGGCTCGCCTATAGCGAGTCGGAAGAACCCGAGCCCCGCAACTAGAAAAAAAGAATGACATTGTCGCTAAATCGGACGATTTGTGCGCCCCGATGCAGCGGCAGCCTCCGGTTACAATTCTGTAACTCATTGATTTTCAAAGATAATCTCCCGCCCTTTTTCTTCCTGCCTTCTGGCACGCAGATTGCTATTCCCGTGGCAGGGCACGCCTTTTGGCCGGCCTGAAACAGTATAGCATCTTCGCCAATCCTCTTCAACCACGGGATTTGTATGGGCACCTTGCGGAAAAAGCTGCTGGCGAAAGGAACGCGCTTCCTAGACCTTGGGGTATTACTCTGCGTCCTCACGGGCGCGGCCCTGCTGCAGGTCCGTCTCACTACCGGAGAGTGGCAACTGCTGCGGACGCCCGCCACGCTCTCCACGGCCGAGGGCCTGGCCCTCGCCGCGCTGCTGCTGGCCTGGAACCGCTTCTTCGCACACTTTGGTCTCTATGAAATCCGCCGCCTCGATGAACGCGCCCGCGAATGGCTCGACATCGCCAAGGCGGTCACCCTCGGCACTCTTGCCGCCGCCGCGCTGGCCCTGCTGACCGGTTCGGCCCCGGGCAAGGAGTTTTTTCTCCTCTTTTATCCCCTGGCCTTGCTGACCGCGGTCGCCAGCCGGGGCCTGGTGCGCGCGGGGCTGGTTTTTCTGCGCAACCACGGCCGCAATCTGCGCGATGTCGTCTTTGTCGGCAGCGGCCCGGAGGCGGTCGATCTCGCGCAAAAAGTCCTCTACCGCGCCGACCTGGGCTACCGGCTGCGCGGCTTTGTCGATGACCATCCCCAGAACACCCGCCTCTGGCAGGGCAAATGGCTCTGTACCCTCGACGCCTTTCCCGATTATCTCGCGCGCCACGAGGTGGACGAGGTCTTTATCGCCCTGCCCGTGCAAACCTATTACGACCAGATCCGCCGCATCACCCGCCTCTGTGATGAGGAGAGCATCCCCTGCCGCGTGCCCTCGGACCTGATGGAGCTGAAAACCGCCGATACCATCGCCTATGAGCTCAATGGCGTGCCGATGCTGACCCTGCGCAGCGCCGGCCACGCCCACTATACCCATCTGCTCCTCAAGCGCGTGATCGATTTTTCCCTGGCGGCCCTCGGCCTGGCGCTGCTGGCGCCGCTTTTCCTGGTCGTCAGCACCCTCATCACCTGCTCGTCGCCGGGCCCGGTCTTTTTCAAACAGCAGCGCGTGGGCTTTAACCGGCGCCGCTTCCGCATCTACAAATTCCGCACCATGGTGGAGGGCGCCGAGGCCCTGCAGGCCCAGCTCGAGCACCTCAATGAAGCGGATGGGGCGGCCTTCAAGATCGCCGCCGATCCGCGCATCACCCCGGTGGGGCGCTGGCTGCGCCGCACCAGCATCGATGAGATTCCGCAACTCATCAATGTGCTCAAGGGCGAAATGAGCCTGGTCGGCCCGCGGCCGCTGCCGGTACGCGATGTCAACAACATGTATGAGCAATGGCCGAGCCGGCGCTTCACCATGCGCCCCGGCCTGACCTGCCTCTGGCAGATCAGCGGACGCCACCGGCTGCGCTTCAATGAGTGGATGCGCCTGGATCTGAAATACATTGACGAATGGTCGATCTGGCTCGATCTGAAGATCATGCTGCGGACGATTCCGGAGGTGGTGCGCGCCTCCGGCGAGTGAGTGCACGGCCGGTTGTTTTCTGCATTCGGCTTCTCCTGCGGGTAGTATGGGATGTATCTATCCATTCTTTCCCCCTGCTGTTGTAAGGAGAATCCCATGTTTTCCGAGCCTGTCCCGGTCCGCATCCGCATCCTTTGCCTGGCTCTCCTGCTCTTTGTTGTCCAACCCGGGCTGTTGTCCGCCCGGGAGTATCGTCCCCCTTATCCCCGGCTGGTTTTCCAGCGCCCCGGCGGCATCGCCGGCGGCGCAGTGCAGTATTTTTTCAGCCGCTACGACCTCGCCATTCACGGCGGCGGCGGCATCTTTGCCTACGCCCTGAATGACAGCATCCATGCCCTCAATCCCCATACCATTATCCTCGGCACCTCGCGCCAGGGGATCTGGCCCGGCAATCCGGTCTGGCCGCCCGCCTGTTTTATCTACTCGAGCTGGTTCGACAGTCTGCGCGTCGCCGCCCAGCCCGGGGATACCCAGATCCGCGTCAAGTCGACGGCGGGATTCAAGACCAACGCCATCAACGATGATATCTACGCCCTGGTCGGCGCGGACGACTGGATCTCCTTCACCGGATTCACCGATACCACGATTTACGGCATCCCGGTCAGCGGCGACTATGCGCTCAATATCGCGCATGCCATCGGCGACACTATCAAACGCCCCTCGCGTTTTCAGGGCTTCGGCTACCTGCACAATGTCACGGCCTTTGCACCGCTGATCGGCAGCCAGCCGGTTTGGGCCTATTTCGTGGACCAGCGTTTCAACGCCGCCAAACAGGATTTCAGCCGTTTCGACGGGATCTTTTACGACTCGTTCCGCTTCTTTTTCTGGGGGGACGATTTCCAGTCCACCATCGATCTGGATTACAACCACCTTGACGACCTCAGCGAGAGCGGCAAGGGACTGGCCTGGTTCAATACGCAGTGGGCCGAGGGCGTCAAACAGATGATGCCCTACGAGCGCGGGAAATTCGCGGCCCTGCACCCCGGCCAACCGGTCGTGGTCGCCGTCAATATGGGCGCCGCCCAGGAGGGCGATCCCTATCCCATGCGCTACTGCGATGGCATGGAATGGGAGGGCTTTATGCGCTTTGCCTATACAGCGCCCGAGCTGATCCGCGTCAATCAGCTCTGGGATGCCGCGCATGATACCGTCTATACCATGATCGAAGACAATGTCATGAAACCTAATCAGAGCATGGATTACAAACGCATCCGCTATGGTCTCTCCGCCGCCCTGATGTCCGGCGCCTACTATGGCATGACCTACGGCAATGAATACAGCATGTCGCTCTGGTATGATGAATTCGACCTTGAGCTGGGCTATCCCACCGGCAGCGCGCACCCCCTGCCGGGCCTGAGCGGGGTCTATGTGCGCTTCTTCGACAAGGGCGCGGCGATCTGCAACGCCTCCGGCCAGATCGTGACCGTCACCAATGCCATGCTCGCCGGCATGTCGGGTTATCAGGGGCCCTACTGGCGTTTCCTCGGCGGCCAAAAGCCGAGCATCAATAACGGCCAACCCTTCACCAGCATCGAGCTGTGGGGCGAAACCCAGACGCCGGCCAAAAACAATATCGGTGATGGCATCCTCCTGCTGTCCCATCCTGATACGGTGGTCGCCGATATCCTGGTCGGCACCTGCTATTTCAACGACACCTCACCCGGTTCGGCCCGCGCCCAATTCGATGCCGGCTTCCACAAGGTGCCGGATCATGGCAACGAGAATGTCGACATCGCTTCGCGCAACCGCTGCTTCTCGCAGTGGGTCGCCTCGGATTCGAGCGGCATCGGCTACTATTATTCTTCGCCGGCAGAGACCGCCGGCTGGGCCACCTTTCGCCCCACCATCGGCGTGGCCGGCTGGTATGAGATCAGCGAATGGCATCCGATGGTCGGCGAGACCGCCTCGGCCTATCAGGAAGCCAATGACATGCCCTTCGAGGCCGTGGTGGCCGGCACTAAAAAGCTCAGCGGCATCATCGATCAGACCAAAAATTATGGCCGCTGGAACCGCATCGCCATTCTCTGGCTGCCCGCAGGGACAGACAGTTATGTGCGTATCTCCAACCGCTGCAACGGCTTTATCGCCGCCGATGCCATGCGCTTCCGCTATCTCAAGCGCGTGGTGCCGGATGTGACGCCGCCGCGCCGTCCAGCGGATCTTCGTCTGGTCCGCTGAAATTCTCGCACCCACCCGGCTGGCTCGTAGCTCTCGGGCCTACCCAGGGATTTCGGGTAGGCACGAGAGGAGAGGCCCACCCGGCTGGCTCGTAGCTCTCGGGCCTACCCAGGGATCTCGGGTAGGCACGAGAGGAAATTCTCGCACCCACCCGGCTGGCTCGTAGCTCTCGGGCCTACCCAGGGATTT
>DAOQAG010000019.1:10049-40024 GCA_035353815.1 bacterium | reverse complement strand
TCGGGTAGGCACGAGAGGAGAGGCCCACCCGGCTGGCTCGTAGCTCTCGGGCCTGCCCAGGGATTTCGGGTAGGCACGAGAGGAATTCTCGCACCCACCGTCAACTGGCTCGCAGCTCTCGCGCCCACCCAAGGATCTCGGGTAGGCACGAGAGGAGAGGCTGGCACCTCCCGATCTCACCCATCCCGCGCACGCCCCTGTCCAGCTCTCGTGCCCACCCAAGGATCTCGGGTAGGCACGAGAGGAGAGGCCCACCCTTCTTTTGGCATAGTCTTTGCGAAACAGGAGGGTGGCTGGAAACACCTGCCATTAATAATATTGAACTAATCCTCGAAAATTAACGCCAAAATATGAAATTCTCTGTTCGCTGCGCAAACAAGTGTTTTGACTTGAAACAGAACCACGCACCGTACCTGCATTGGAGGTTACCCATCATGAGAATCGCGTTTCCGTTCTCAAAAGTCGCAACTCTGCTCATGCTCCTGACACTCTCTCTGGCCTTCGTGGCTTTTGGGCAGGATCCCGTCACCGCCTACTTTGAAGGCAGTGGCGCCCTGAGCAGCACATCCTGGTCCGCCGCTGACTCTTTGGTCCAGAACGGCAATCTGCACTCCACCAAAATACTGACCGGGACCAAGCAGATCGCGATCTATACCGGCAAGTCCACCGCCAATAAAGTCGATATCCGCTGGGCACCATCGGGGGACGGGTGTGAGACCGCCTACACCGGCTACGGCGGTGTCGTCTTTATGCAGACCGCCAGCAATCTGGGCAATGGCTATTTTGCCAATTATTATGGCGGACAGATCAAACTCTTCAAAATCACCGCCGGGGTGACCGCCGGCTCGGGCACGACGGTAAACGTCTCGTCGCCGCCGACCATGGCGGCCGGTTCGCTCTTTTCCGTTCAGGTCAATACGGCGACCGGCAAATTTGAATATTTTCTCGATGGTGTTTCCCTCGGCACGATCACCAATACCGAGAACAGCCTCGCCTCGGCCTGCTATGGCGGCGCCTTGCTCTACAGCGGCTCCGCCGTGGACAACGATATCGAGGAGATCACCTTCAGTACCTATACCCCCTCGACCACGACCGATACCACCGCGCCCTCAGCGGCGACCATCACTGCGACGGCGGCGGGCTCGAGCTCGATCACCGTGGCCTGGACCGCCCAGTCGGATGACGGCGGCGCCTCCGGCACCGGCGCGGCGGCCTCTTACGATTTGCGCTACAGCACCTCGACCATTACCAGCGCCAATTTCTCCTCGGCCACCAGAGCGACGACCGGCACGCCGAAAGCCCCGGGTACCTCCGAATCGGTCACGGTGACCGGACTGACGGCGAGCACCAAATACTACTTCGCCCTGATCATCAAGGACGAGGTTCCCAACTCTTCGGCTCTCTCCAACGTCGCCTCCGCTACCACCTCTGCCGGCGGCGGTGGGGGCGGCGGCGGTACCCCCTCGGCCGGCTGGAACAGCCCGATGACCGATGATTTCAACCGCGCGGCCCTCGGCAGCGAATGGTCCGCCCCCAAATTCGTCATCGACAACAACGAACTCTCCATCTCCTCCAGCAACGGATATGGCCTGGCCGCCTTTGCCCGCTCCGGCGCCAACAAATCGGCCGGCGCCGACTCGATCAAGCTCGCGATGAACATGGGCGCCGCGGCGGTCTATTACCAGACCTACGGCTACACCCCGGTCGGTTTTGCCCTGATGCTCGACAGCCCCACAGCGACCGCCAACGGCTACTGGCTGCGCCGCTCCGCCAACAAGCTCTCTCTCTATCAGATCACCGCCGGCACCACCTTCAACGCGCTCGTCGGTGAAACCTCGGTGACCAAAACCGCCCCGACGGCGGGTCAGAAAGTAACGGCCATTGTCAAGGTGAACGGCACCACCCTGACCGTTTATCACTATATCGATGATGTCTATGATGCCACCCTGAACGTGACCCTGCCGTCGGCCCCCGGCGATACCTGGTATGTCGGCGTGGTCATGTACGAGGATGGTGCCAGCAATTTCAATATCGACAACTATTCCGTCTATCTCCCCAATCTCGGCTCGGCCAGCGCCAGCCGCATCGCCTATGTCAGCGGCAGCAACCAGTCGGCTCCGATCAACCAGTATGTCGCCGACTCCCTCAAGGTCAAGGTGACCGACGATGCCGGCAATCCGGTGAGCAATGTCGTCGTCGATTTTCAGGTGACCCAGGGCAAGGGCACGACCGAAACCGGCACCTTCGACGGCAAGATCTGGAAAGAAGTGGAGGCGGGAACCATCGGCATCTCCATCGCCAAGGATACCACCTCGGCTACCGCCAGCGGCGGCCACTATGTCAAGACCTCCTTCACCTCCGGCTACCGCTACAAAGAGGCGGTCTCGATTCCGGTCTACGTGCCCGAGGAGCGTTCCTACTATTTCTTCCTGCGCTACAAAACCACCTCGACCAGCCGTAACAATGTGATCGTCCGTTATGGCACCGCCAAGACGGACACCCTCTATTGCGAAGTGACGGATGTCTCCGGCAACTGGGCCTGGTACAAATTCCCGAGTTCGTTCAAGATGGCCAAGGGCCTGCAGAATATCCGCCTCGTGGTCTACGAGCCCGGCTGGGACTGGGATAAAATCGCGCTGATCGCCAACGGTGTGACGGGCCCCTCGGGCTCATCGATGGGCGATACCGGCCCGAATCTCTCCAACATCACCAATGCCTCGGGTTTCGCGGCGGCGCGGCTGAAATTCGGCACCGATGCCGATACCAACGTCGTCGTTTCGGCTCTGGGCTACAAGGCCGACGGCACGACCCTGCTGACCGGCGCCCCGGTGACCTTCGCCCTCGACCCGACTCCGGGGCCGGCGACCACGATGGTCAAGGATCCCGAGCTCACCGATCCCATTCTCGGCACGCGCGATGAAACCGCCGGCGCCACCCTGATCGCCGACATCCTTGATTCCTACGGCAACGGCGTCCCCGGCGTTACGGTCAACTGGAGCCTGCTCTCGGGCGTCGGCGGCTCGCTCGCCAGCTCGACCTCGACTTCGGATGAGCATGGCCAGGCCAAGGTCAACATGACCCTCGGACTGGTCGATACCCTCTTTACTGTTCAGGCCGCGGCCGTCGGCGGCGGCGGCACTGCCCTGACCAACTCGCCGCTGACCTTCACCATCAAGACCGGCAAACCGCCCGCCTCGATGACCAAGGTCTCGGGCGACAATCAGACCGGCACGGTCGGCGCTACCCTGGCCACCCAGCTCAAGGTCAAGGTTCTCGGCTCCTCGGGCGCCAACTATCCCAACTATCCCGTGACCTTTACGGTCAAAAGCGGCGACGGCAAGGTGAGCACGGCCTCGGCCCCGACCCAGGTGAGCAGCCTCAAGGTGCTCACCGACACCAACGGCGAGGCCGCGGTCTACCTGACCCTCGGCGATAAGCCGGGCACCAATACGGTCGAAGCCAAACTTCAGGGCCTGGCCGCGATTCCGGCCCAGCTCTTCACCGCCACCGGCACGATCGGGCCCGCGAGCATCCTGGCCATCGTCTCCGGGAACAACCAGAACGGCTCGATCGGCCTGCCCCTGGCCGATTCTCTGGTCGCCAAGGTGACCGACTATAAGAACAATGGCATCGCCGGGCACCAGGTTGTTTTCTCGATCATTGACGGCACCGGCGCCTATCTCGAGACCGCCGGCACCC
This sequence comes from bacterium, assembly GCA_035353815.1. Classification (GTDB taxonomy): domain Bacteria; phylum Zhuqueibacterota; class Zhuqueibacteria; order Residuimicrobiales; family Residuimicrobiaceae; genus JAKPUX01. The sequence continues at coordinate 36,325 of DAOQAG010000019.1, read as the reverse complement.
GCACCGTGACCCGCTACACCAACGGTTCGGGACGCGCCGCCGTCTCTCTGACCATGGGCAGCGCCATCGGCGAGGTCCATACCGTTCGCGCCACCGCCACCGGGCTGAATCCCGAGAATGTCACCTTCTCCGAGACCGCCACGCTCCCCGTGCCGTCCCGCATCGAGTACGTCGCCGGCAACGCCCAGGACACCACGGTCACGGCCAGGCTCTCCAAACCCTTTATCGTCAAGGTCTATGGGCCTTTTGATGCCATCATCTCCGGCCATACGGTCCGCTTCAAGGTGATCAAGGGCGGCGGCAACTTTGACGGCCTCAGCGAAAAGGCCGTCGTCACCGACGTCAGCGGCATGGCCGCGGCGACCCTGACCCTCGGCAAGACCGCCGGCGACAGCGCCAACGTCATCGAGGTCTCCTCCTACCGCAGCGACCAGCCCACGGTGCCGCTTACCAATTCGCCCCTGCGCCTCTGGGCCCACGGACGCGCCGGCACCGCCGCCAAACTGGTCAAACTCGCCTCCAGCGACAACCAGACTGGGCCCAACGGCGAGACACTCACCCTGCCGATCAAGGCGCAGGTGACCGACGTCTACGGCAACCCCATCTTTAACCACTCCGTCACCTTCCAGATCGTCAGCTCGGGCGGCACCTTTGTGGACACCGATGGCGAAAGCACCGTCAAGACCGTCGCGACCGGCACCGACGGCTATGCCAGCCTGCGCTGGAAGATGCCGACCGGCTATCTCGGCACCGTGCAGGTGCGCGTCGACGCCCTGCGCAACGACGGCGCGGCCCTGACCGACAGCCCGGCCTTTTTCAGTGCCACCTCGTCGACCGGCGAGGCCTACCAGATGGTGAAATGGGCCACGCCCGACACCCTCAAAGGCACCGTCGGCAACGCCATCGCCCAGAATGTCAAGGTGCGCATTACCGACAAAAATGGCCAGCCCAAGACCGGCTACATGGTCACCTTCACCGTGACCCAGGGCGCCGGCAAGGTCAATGGCGCCAGCTATGTGACCGTGCCGACCTCCGCCGACTCGGGCATCGCCCAGATCACCTGGACCCTTGGCACCACCTCCGGCACGGCCAATAACGTGCTCGAGGTCCGCTCCGGCGTCGTCCTCAATCCGCTCCTGGTCTTCAAGGCCACCGCCCTGCCCGATGTGGCCTATCAGCTGGTGCCCGATGCCGCGACGGCCAACCAGATCGGCAAGGTCGGCCAGCCCCTGGCCAAGGCGGTTCGCATCCAGGTTAAGGACAAGTACGGCAATGGCGTGCCCGCCGCGCCGGTGCTCTTCCACGTCAGCGGCGTCGACAGTCTGCGCGGCAGCATCAACGGCCTGGCCGAAACGACGGTCAACACCGATCTCGATGGCTATGCCAGCGTCTACTGGACCCTCGGCAAGCGCCCGGGCAGCAAGAACAACGCCATGGAGGTGAGCGCCCGCTACAATAGCACCAATCTGGTCAATTCGCCCTACCTCTTTTATGCCAGCGCCATCGTCGGGGATCCCAGGCTCCTGCTCATGGCAAGCGATACCTTGCTCTTCCGCGGTAAAACCCAGAACAAACTGGGTGAGCTGCTCAAGGCGAGAGTCACGGACGAATTCAAGAATCCCATCGCCAATCATACGGTCACCTTCACCGTGACCTCCAATATCACTGCCGGCGGCGGCACCCTCGACGGTACCGTCAATACGACGGCGACCAAGACCACCGATGGTAATGGCCTGGTCTCCGTCCAGTTCTATCTCGGCAGTATTGCCGGCAACAAGAACAACCGCATCGAGGCGGCCGCCGAGTACAACGGCGCCAAGCTGACCGGTTCGCCGCTGCTCTTCCTGATTTCCGGTGAACCCACCAATGCCGAGAATCTCGTGCTCACGGCCGGTAACGCCCAGAGCGGCACGGTCGGCAAGTTCCTCGGCAGCGAACTGGCGGTTATGGCGCGTGACATTTACAATAATCCGGTCAAGGGACATCCCATTGAATTCCGCATCATCGTCGGCGCCTCCGATTTTGCCGCGCTCGGCACCGATACCGTGCTGACCAAGGTCATCAACACCGATGCGGACGGCGTTGCCCGTGTCAAGTGGCGGCTGGGCCGCACCGCCGGCCCGGACCGCAACGTCGTTGAGGCGACCTCCACCAATGGCACCGCGGCCTTGAAGAATTCGCCGATCCGTTTCACGGCGATTTCGATCCCGGATATCACCGACGGCAAGCGCTCCAGGATCCTCGCCGTGGATGCCGCGGTCGCGGCCGACGGCACCACCAAGGCCTCGATCAAGGTCTCGCTGCGCGACAAGTACGAGAACGCGGTGACAGGCAAATATGTTACCCTGCTCTCCAACGATGCGACGACCTTCATCACCCAGCCGCTGACCACGACCGATGTCAACGGCGATGCGGTCGGCTTTGCCACCTCCACCAAGGCCGGCCGCAAATGGATCAAGGCCCGCGATGTCAATAACAACATCAGCATTGCCGACAGTGTTTTGATCACCTTCAACCCCCTCGGCGCCTATGAGATCGCCCGCGCCACCAGCAATGACGGCGATGCCCAGACCCGCAATGTCGCCACGGCACTGCCTCAACCGCTGCGCGTCGTCGTGCGCGACCGCAACGGCAACACCATCGCCAACCATGCGGTGACCTTTGTGCCCACCCAGGGCGGCGGTGCGATGATCGATCCGCAGGTGGTCTACACCGACAGCACCGGCGTCGCCCAGGCGCGCTTCAAGCTCGGCAGCTCGGCGGGCGTCAATTTTGTCGAGGCCCGGGCGGTCAAAAATGACGGCAGCGGCGCCAATTTGAGCAATTCGCCGGTCCGCTTCACCGAGATCGCCGTCGCCAACCCCCCGTCGAAGCTGACAATTGTGGCTGGTGACACCCAGACGACGCAGCCCGGCAAGCCTCTGCCGCAGCTCTTCAAGGTGCAGCTGAGCGACATCAATGGCTGGCCGGTGGCCACTGTTCAGGTCAAGTTCAGCGTCCTGGTCAACAATGGCGCCATCACCAGCACCAACCCGGCCACCACCGATATGTATGGCCAGGCCACGGCGCAGGCGGTCGCCGGCAGCGGCTCGGGCAACACGTTGTACAGCGCCAGCCTGCCCTCGTACCCGGCCATCGCCGCGGTCACCTTCACTGCCACGACGACCTGGGGCCAGCCGAGCAAGATCGTCTATCTCTCCGGCGGGGACCAGACCGGTACCGTCGGCCGCACCCTCTATACGCCTTTGGCAGTGCGCGTCGAGGATGAATTTGGCAATGCCGTGCCCGGCTGGTCCGTGATGTTTACAGTGGTCGATGACGGCACGGTCTCCGGCAGAGGCACGCTCGACGGCGGTATGACCAGCCTGACGGCGACCTCCAATGCTCAGGGTACCGCCACGGCCAACTATACCCTCGGCACCCGCTCCGGCCTCAACAAGGTGCGCGCCTCGGCGGTCAATCTCAATCCGGCGTTCCTCGAGTTCTCGCTCTATGGCGATGCCGATTATGCCTACACCATGGAGAAGATCGAGAATTCCAACCTCCGCGGCCAGGTGGGCAAGGTCATGCCCTATCCGATCCAGGTGCTGGTCAAGGACCGCTACGGCAACCCGGCCCGTGGCGGCACCGTGGCCTTTGTCGTCCTGCCCGGCAACGGCAGCATCGAGGGCTCGAGCCTCGTGACCTCCGGCGCCGATGGCCTGGCCAGCGCCCGCTGGAAGCTCGGCAAGCAGGGGGACAACGAGGCCCTGGCTACGGCCAGCCTGCCCAGCGGTTCGCCGACGGTCCATTTTACCGCCACTGGTGACCTCCAGCACTACCCGGTATTGGCCGCCATGGGCCCCTATACCATCAACGAGGCGGAGCAGCTGCGCTTTGCGGTGATTGCCTCCGATGACGATGGCGACCAGCTCTACTACAGCGCCGCCAATCTGCCCGATGGCGCCACCTTCGAACCGGATGGCGGCAATACCTACTGGTTCACCTGGACGCCAACCTTCGAACAGGGCGGCAAAACCTACGTGCCGGTCTTCACCGTCCAGGACAATCAGGGCGGCTTCACCATCGATTCAGTGCGGATCGCCGTGACCAACGAGAACCGGGCGCCGCGCATCGTCGCTTTCGAGCCCGCCTCGGAAAGCCTGGTCGTTCTCTGGCCCAACTCCGCTACCTTCTCCGTACAGGTCGAGGACCCGGATAACGATGCCCTCTATTACACCTGGAAGGTCGGTTCGCAGTCGGTCTCGAGCTCCTCGTCCTTTACCCTTAATTCGCAGTATTACCAGGGTGGCCCCGTTGTGGTGATGGTCGAGATCTCCGATGCCGCGCACACCCTGGCGAAGTACTGGTACGTTAACATCAAAGTCAGCGTTGAGCTGAAGAGTTTTACCTGCACCAGTGTCGAGTACCAGGGCGTCAGCCTCAACTGGCAGACGGCCGCCGAGAGTGACAACCTCGGCTTCAACGTGCTGCGCAGCCGCAGTGAAAAGGGCCTCTTCGAAAAGATCAACACCGCGATGATCGCCCCCACTTCGGACGGCAAGTACACCTGGATCGACCAGAGCGCCAGGGCAGGTGAGCGCTGGTATTACAAGCTCGAGGACATCAGCCGCAGCGGCGTGACCACGCAGCATGGGCCGGTCGTGGCGGAGATGCCGGTACCGAGCAAGTTCGAGCTGGCGCAGAACTATCCCAATCCCTTCAATCCGGTGACGACCATCCGTTACCAGCTGCCGGCGGAGGGACGGGTGCTGCTGCAGATCTACAACACCAACGGCCAGCTCATCCGGACGCTGATCGACGGCGAGGTTCCGGCCGGATATCATCAGATCGTCTGGGACGGCCGCAGCGATGCCGGTGCGCCGGTGGTGACGGGCCTCTATTACTACCGCATCATCGCCAACGGCATGAGCGTGACCAAAAAGATGGCGCTGCTCAAGTAGCGCGGTGCTATCCTCTCGATGCACAAAAAAGCCGCCCGGTTCGGGCGGCTTTTTTGTTTTGGCTCGGGGCCGGGGTTTGCCACCCTGCGCGGCAGCTCCATAAATATCTTGCCGGCTTGACCACTGGTGCCCACCCCGCGCGGCAGCTCCATAAATAACTTGCCGGCTTGACCACTGGTGCCCACCCCGCACGGCAGCTCCATACATATCTTGCCGGCTGAACCACTGGTGCCCACCCCGCGCGGCAGCTCCATACATATCTTGCCGGCTTGAGCACTGGTGTCCACCCCGCACGGCAAGCCCCATACATATCTTGCCGGCTGAACCACTGGTGCCCACCCCGCGCGGTAAGCCCCATAAATATCTTGCCGGTGCTGAAAAAAATCTTTAATTTGTAAGATTAAACAGGATTTATGACAGTCGGATGGATTACGGCCTGACCTGAATGAACAAAGGATAGCAACGGCATGCACAAGAAACTCTGGCTCGCGGCAGCGCTGGGTTTGCTCCAGGCTCCCCTGGCGCTGGCGGGTGAAGCAGCGGCTCCCGCCAACGGCATCAACCTGGGCGACGTGCTCCCGGTCTGGAGCATCGTTCCCTTCATCGGCATTCTGCTCTCGATCGCCCTCTTCCCCCTCTTCGCGCCGAAATTCTGGCATCATCATTACGGCAAGGTCTCCGCCTTCTGGGCGGTGACCGTCGCCCTCCCGCTCATTCTGGCCTATGGCCATCCGGCGCTCCATGAAATCCTGCACATCGTGCTCATCGACTACATCCCCTTCATCATCCTGCTTCTCGCCCTGTTCACCGTTTCGGGAGGCATCCTGGTCGAGGGTACGCTCCGCGGCACCCCCGCGGTCAACGCCCTGCTGCTGCTGATCGGCACCGTGATCGCCTCATGGATCGGGACCACCGGCGCTTCGATGCTGATGATCCGGCCGGTTATCCGCGCCAATGCCCGGCGCCGCAGCAAAACGCATGTGATCGTCTTTTTCATCTTTCTGGTCAGCAACATCGGCGGGGCGCTGACGCCTCTGGGAGATCCGCCGCTTTTCCTCGGATTCCTCCACGGCGTCCCCTTTTTCTGGACTTTTCAACTCCTCCCCGAAACCCTGTTCGTTGTGGCGCTGGTGCTGGGCACTTTCTTCCTGATGGACCTGTTTCTCTACCGGCGCGAGCAGAACGCCGGCGGTGCGATCGCGGCCGCAGGAGAGAGGGATTCAATGGCGGGCACACCAGTGGCTGGTGACGGGGCGCATGCGGGCGGTGCGACCGTAATCGCCGTGGAGAGGGTGCCCCTGCGCATCCGCGGCGCCCATAACCTTATCTTTCTTGCCGGCATCATCGGCGCGGTGCTGATGAGCGGAACCTTTCACGCTGGAGAGGTCACGGTGCTCGGTATTCAGCTCGGCCTGGCGGATCTGCTCCGGGACCTGATTCTCCTGGTCCTGGTGGCGCTCTCCCTGGCCACGACCTCCCGCGTGGTGCGCGAGAAGAACGAGTTCTCGTGGAGCCCGATCGTCGAGGTGGCCCTGCTCTTTGCCGGCATCTTTGTCACGATCATTCCGGCCCTGGCGATGCTGCGCGCCGGCACCCATGGCCATCTCGCCTTCATCATTCAGGCGGTTCGCGAACCCTGGCACTATTTCTGGATCACCGGAGCGCTCTCGAGCTTTCTCGACAACGCCCCGACCTATCTGACCTTTCTCAATACGGCACTCGGCAACTTTTACGCCGGCCTGCCGGAATCTCAAGCCATTCACGCCCTGATCGCCAACAAAGGGATCTTTCTCAAGGCGATCTCGACCGGCGCCGTCTTTATGGGTGCCAACACCTACATTGGCAATGCCCCCAACTTTATGGTGCGCTCCATCGCCGAGGAGCAAGGCGTCCGGATGCCAAGCTTCTTCGGCTATATGGGCTATTCCCTGGCGATTCTCATCCCCGTTTTTATCCTCACCACCTTCATCTTTTTCTGACCCGCGCATAAAAAAAGGCGCCGCTGAATCCAGCGGCGCCCGATATTTCCCGTCTTGCTCCACCCTCGAGGCTGCCGCGGCGACAGGCCGGCGGACAATAGCTCGGGAGGGAGCGGGAAGAGCGGCCTCAGATCGGCGGCTGGGCGTGGCACTCCGAACATGGGGCCTCTTTCCAGCTGTCGCCGATATCCTCGGGATGGACGAACTCGAGCGAGCTGCCGGCATTCGAATAGGCCAGCGCTCCGCTCTTGCCCTGCGCCAGGATGTCATGGCAGAGCGTGCATGAATTGGAGATGGTGCGCCCCTGCGCGCTGGTGTGCTGCCCGTCGTGGCAGCGGAAGCATCCGGGGGAATTGAGGTGGCCGATGTGGTCGGGATAGTCATTCCAGGTGACCTTCATCCGCGGAAAAATGTTGCAGCTGTAGGCCTTCCGGGTTCCGGCGATGGCGCGTTCAAGCAGCGCCCCCGCCTCCGGGCCTTGCACGCCGGCCAGGGTGGCGCCGAAGGTGCGCAAGTGGGCGGCGATCCCGGCCTGCGCGGAGTCCGGGGTCCCGTAGGCGGTCATGCAGGCCTCCACCGCTGCCCGCTTGATGCCGGGCAGGGCGGGATCGATCTCGCCGGCTGCCATGGCTGTGTTGATGAAGCGGTTGGGATCGCGATAGCCGTGGCTGGGCCGGTTATGACAGTCGATGCAGTCCATCTGCCGGAGCGGCAGGGCGGCGGTTTCGGCACCGGCCGCCGGTCCGTCATAGACCACCTTTTCGCCGCTTTTGGCGTTGGTCAGGACGACCCGCGGGATTTCGAGGCGCTTCGCATCCGCGGCAAAATACTCGATGCGGACGTCGGGATTGATGTGCCAGTGGATCCCGGAACTCTGGCCGAGGGCGGCATTGCCGCTGCCGGTATTCATCAGCATCTCGATTTCCCAGCGGGTGTTGCTTTCGTCCGGCAGAAAATAGATTTCGCGGCGCTGCTGCTTGCCGTAGATCTTTTGCGGCCAGTGGCAGGACTCACAGGTCTCGCGCGCCGGGCGGAGGTTGGCCACCGGCACGGGAATGGGCCGGGGGTAGACATTCGCCAGGGTAGCATAAACCTGATACAAGCCGCTCAACTTTGATTTGACGTACCAGTTTGCGCCAGCGCCGACGTGGCATTCGACGCAGGTCACCCGGGCATGGGGCGAGTTCTGGTAGGCGGTGTGCTCCGGCTCCATCACCTGGTGGCAGAGCTGGCCGCAAAAGGGCACCGATTCGGTGAAATGGTAAGCCTCATAACTGCCGAGGGCGGAGAGGAAGAGAAAAAGGGTCGTACCCAGGGCGAAGATGATCGTGCCGGTCCGCTGCCCCGGCTGGTTGAGGTCAAGCACCGGGAAGCCCTTGTCCAGAGATTTGCCCTGTCGCCGCCTCTGGCGGATGAAGAGCCACATCCCCAAAGGGATGAGCAGCAGTCCGAGAATGATGAAGGCGGGGATGACGATGAAGAGGACGATGCCCACATACGCCCGGTCGACGCTCGAAAGCGAGGCCAGGACGTAGAGAAAGACGAACATGAAGAGGGCGATCAGGGCGATCACTGTGCCCGTATAGGAGACCGGATTGTAATAGGATTGAGGCAGGCGCAGTTTCATGAAGGATCTCTCCTAAAAAAGCCAAGCCGGGGCGAACAGTCGCCCCGGCTTGCATACGTGCATTTCGGGAACCGTTACTTCAGGAAGATCATCTTCCTGGTGACGGTTTGACCTTCGCTCTCGAGGCGATAGAGATAGGTGCCGGCGCTGGTGACATCGCCGCTGTCGTTGCGACCGTCCCAGCTCAGCTGATGCGTGCCGGCCGAGAAGGAGCCACTGGCCAGGGTGCGCACCAGCTGGCCGCGCATGTCATAGATCTTGAGGGCAATGCGCTGCTGCGACGGCAGGCCGAAGGAGATCATCGTGCTGGGATTGAACGGGTTCGGGTAGTTCTGTTCCAGCGCAAATTCGGTCGGCAGGCTGGCGTTGATATCCACGGCCGTGACGTTCAGCATGACGCTCGCGAAAGTGCTGCGGTTGCCCGAGAAATCGGTCGCCGCCAGCTTGTAGTAGTAGGTCTTTTTATTCAAGGCCGAACCGTCGACGAAGGCATGGGCCGTCAGCTTGGCCAGGGGCTGAGCCGCATCCGGATCAAAGGAAGCGGTCTCACCGCGGTAGAGGGTGAAGAACTTGAAATCGGCGTCGGCCGGTTCATCCCAGGTGAGGGAGACACCGGAGCTGGAAACGTCGGCGCGCAGGTTCATTGGCACCATGGGTTCCAGATTATCGACCGAATAGCCGCTGTCGGGTGCGGAGGCGCTGTACCAGTAGGGCAGCTCGGTCTGACCGGTGATGACGAAGACCGACCAGTGCTGACCGCCGGTTTTGGTCGAATCAGAGAGGGTTGGGGCGACGACGCTGTACTGCGGCAGCGCAGCAGCCGGAACCGAGGCGACAAAGTCATAGAGATCCTCTTCGAACTTGACGCGGACTTCGGAGGTCAGGGTCGCCGGTACCTCGTCGAAGGAGCGGTACAGCCTGGGGGCGGCCGCCAGAGTGGTGCCCGCGGCGGGCGCATCGACGCGGCGCCAGACATTGTAATTCCGGATCGGCATGTCGCCGGGACCATCCGCCGGGAACTTGCTCCAGATCACGCGGACCTGCTTGCCCTGGTCTTGCGGCACATCGCTGATGCTGCGGATCACGCCGGAGCCGATATCGCCGTACTTGAGCGAGGCGATCGAGCGGCGCAGCAGGGTAGCCGCATAGGCGGTGTTGTGGATGCCGCCGCTGAGATCTTCCTCGACAAAATAATAGTTATAGGCGGCTTTGAGCAGCAGTTTGCGGTATTCGGCGACTTTTTCGGGTTGTCCCGTCCAGTCATAATCGGCCTTGGTAAGGACCACGTCCGAGCCGGCGGGGGGCAGAATCTCGGCCAGTTCCTCCATCAAACCCTCGATCTCGGCGGTCGCGCTTTCCATGGTGCCGTCATCATCGTAATCCTGGGCTGCGGGGATCTCATCGAAGGATTTGATGTCACCATGGCAGGGCTGACAGATGAAGACCTTGTCGACATCGTCGGCGGTATCTTCAGTGTCCTTGTCGTCGACCATGGAGAAGGTGTGGTTGTGGTCGGCAGGATTGCCTTCGGTCGCCATGTGGCAGGTGACGCAGGCATCTTCCGTGGTGAGGATATGTCCGGTCTTGGCAACCGGCAGGCCATAGTGAATGCCGTTGCTGGCATTGATCATGTCCGCCTGGGCGCTGCCGTGCGGACCGAAATGTGTCGAGATGTTGGCCGGATTGGCGGAGTAAACTTCGGCGTTCTGGCGGCCGTGATGGCAGGCCATGCAGAGTTTGCCGGTGCCGCCATAGGTGACCACACTGCCATCGCCGAGGGTGACATCGGCCATGGTGCGGATCTGGCCCTCATAGGTGCCGGAATGCGGATCGTGGCAGACGGCGCAGGACTGCTGGCCAAAGCCGTTGGTCGGGCGGCCATCAAGACTCGTGGTCTTGGGGTCGACCCGGCGGATGAAAGCCCAGCCCGAATGGCACTGGTCGCAGGGGGTGCGGGTGGAGTAGCTTTCCATCACTCCAGCGTGTCCCGATTTGGCCCACTGTATGTTCTTGACGTTGTAGGGAGGCTCTTCGTGGCAGCGGCCGCAGGTGCCCTCATTCAGACTCATGTCGATCGCGCTCTTTTTGCCGACATGCTGGTTGCCGGGGCCATGACAGGCTTCGCACTGGACATTGGACATCTGGGCCAGGCGCGGATAATTGGTGATCAGGCTGGTCCAATTGCCCGCCTGCAGCGTGGCCGGAAAAACCCAGCCGAGCTCAGCCGCGATGTCGTCAAAGCCGTTGTTGACTGCAGCCGGCGCGGCGTTGTAGCCGGTGACATGGCAGGAGAGACAATAGCTGGCGAAATGTCCCGGCGTGTCGATGTTATCGCTCAGGCCGACAAAATGTTTGGTCTTGTTCCACTGGTTGGTATTCTCATAATGGCAGTAGGCGCACTGGCCGCCGGCGACATCAACGCCGAATCCCCACTGGCCGCCGACACCGCACCACTTGGCGGCGGTGAGAATGACGGTGGTTTCGCCGGTGCCGTCAGCGGTGGTGACCGACAGGACCACTTCATACTGGCCGATCGCGTCGGGAACCAGCTCGACCTTGTTGGTATTGGTGGCGGAAAGGGCTGCATTCGAGGCGGCCGGCTTGGTCTTGAGCGTCCAGGCATAGTTGGTCACCGTGCCGGAGGAAGCAGAGCCGATCAGATACCAGGTTTCGCCGATACCGATGACCTTCAGTCCGCTCGAGGTCATCATGGTAGTGCCTTCGACATCGACCGAGCTCAGGGCGTCCACGGTGATCTTGGCCGTCGGAGCGGCTGCCCAGGCGAAGGCAGTGATGAGCAGCAGACTGATAACGGTAATAAGGATGGTGATGAATTTCGAATTCATGGGACCTCCCGGATGATAAGGTAGTTGATTAGAGTATCAATGTAAATCGGATTCAGCGATAGCCCTCCTCTTTTTGCTGAAAATGGCTGGAGTTTTGGTATTGAAATTAGTTCAAGAAAACGAAATAAAAAGGCTTAAGAGAATGAAAAACATTTAATTATGGGATAATATAGTTGGAGGTTTTTTTTCAGACAAATCTTTTATTGGGATTCTTTACAAGAATGAATGAATTTGCTGAAAAATACGGCACCTGCTGCCGATTCCTTGAACATCTGTGGATACAGGGGCCGGTTGTGCTGAAAAATACAACCTCGGCAGGATTAACTCCGGGAAGCGATCTGAAAAAGTGTAGAAAAGGCTTGCATTTGGACGTTCATTTAGTTATTATTAACGGAAACCCGCAATCGGCGGGCTTGGTGATACCAGAGGTATCGCAGGCGCAAGGAGGTAAATCCGATGAAAAGTAAAGTATTGAAGTTTGCCCTGATTGGCGCGACACTTGTGCTGGTAGTGGCGCTGCTGACCGGATGCGGTGAGAAGCAGGCGGCTCCGACGGCCATAGAATCCGCTGCGTCCGCCAGTGAGTGGAGCCTCGATAATCCCGCCCTGCAGGCCGTTGTTGCCGTGCAGGAGCGGCACACCGCCAACCTGATGAAGAACAGCGAAGTCGTTGGCACCTACGTGACCGTGACCGAAGCGGGTCAGCCGGTGATCGTGGTGATGACCAAGAGCTCGGCGCTGCAAAAGGGGCCGGGCGGCCTGCCCTCCGAGCTGGAGAGCGTGCCCTTGCTGGTCCAGGTCACCGGCGAGATCAAAGCCCTAAAGGGCGGCTCCGGCGGCAGTGTCAGCCATACCGCCAAACAGACCGCGCCGATCTCTCTGGGCACCTCGGGCGGCTGGAGCTATGACCTGGCCAACGGCTACTGCTGCGGTGGCACCCTCGGTTCCCTGGTTGCGATCGGTGGGAACAAGTACATCCTCAGCAACTACCACGTTCTCGAGGCCGACATTGTCAGCGGCGGCAACAGCCGCGTTGCGGCAACCGGCGATCCGGTCATCCAGCCGGGACTGATCGACGTCAACTGCAGTGCGGCCGGCGCCCAGAACGTCGCCACCCTGGTCAAGAAGAGTTCATTGCCAAGCAGCAACGTCGATTGCGCCGTCGCTCAGGTGGCCTCTGGCATGGTCAAGACCGACGGCACAATCCTGGAAATCGGCACCATTTCGGCAACGACGGTAGCCGCTGCGGTCAACCAGGCGGTCAAGAAGAGCGGACGCACCACGGGGTTGACCCGCAGCTCGGTCTCGGGACTCAACGGCACGGTATCGGTCACCTACGATAATGAATGCGCCGGCGGCACGGCCTTCACCAAGACCTTCACCGGCCAGATCATCATCAACAACAAGGGCAGCCGGTTTCTCGACAGCGGCGACTCCGGCTCCTTGATGGTGCAGGATGTCACGACCAGTCCCAAGGCCGTCGGCCTGCTCTTCGCCGGCAGTTCCTCCACGGCGATTGCCAATCCCATCGGCCAGGTCCTCAGCTTCCTGAACGCCACCATGGTGGGCAACTAGGCACGTCAGGTCGCCCACCTTGACGTTCCGGGTCTGGCCCGGTGCTGATGGAAGCAGGCTGGCCCTGGAATGAGGGGTGATCCCCTTGAAAATGGTAATATCCGGATCTGCACCCGTCCTTGCGGCGGGTGTTTTTTTTACCAGGTGACGGAGGTGCTGCGGAAAATGCCGGCAAGCTGGTGCCGCACCGCGAGATTGATGCGCTCGGCCCAGAGGTCGGAGGGGTTGTGGTCATCGGTCAGCAGCCGGGCTTGGTCCCGGGCCGGAGTATAGCGGTTATCCCAGGCGTGGTTGCGCTGTACCGCGCACCAGCGCTGATAATCGTCGTCGAGAAAATCGCCGGGATTGCCGAGCCAATCCTCGGGCAAGTCTAGGGCGCGGTCGGCGGCGAGGAGGAGCACATTGCCGGGGGCGTCGGGCGGCTCGGAACAGGGCAAAGCGGTCACGTGCGCAAAGACGCGTCCCAGCGTGAGGGCCAGGCTTTGCACGAGGGGATCCTGCCAGCCGACGCACTCCACATTGACGGCCAGCACCCCCGCGGCGGCCAGCCGGGAGCGCATCAAGGTAAAGACCTCGACGGTGGTGAGGTGGTAAGGAATCGAACTGGAGCCGAAGGCGTCGAGGAGGATGACATCGTACATTTTATCATGCTGCTGCAGAAAGTGCCGGCCGTCCCCGATGTGGATCTGTGCTTCATGGGGCTCGAGTCCGAACCAGCGACCGGCCATCTCCGCCACCACCGGATCAATCTCTACCGCCTCAACCCGCCACTCCTTCTCTGTCCAGTTTTTCGCGATCGATCCCCCGCCCAAACCGATGAGCAGCAACTCCCCGGTCCTGTCGAAAAAAAAACGCACCAGATCCAGTGCCGCGACATAGGGCATTTCTGTGGCCTTGCTCTGTGCCTCCACAGCGGTATGGATCGCCCCGTCGATGAGGAGATAGCGGGTGCCGTTCTGCTCGACGGCGCGGATCTCGCCATACGGGCTTTGCCGCAGGGCGAGCACTCCCGGCGCAGTCCGGGTTTGCACGGTTGCGGCCAGAAAGCTTGAGCACACGCCGAGCAGAAGACAGAGTCCAACTCCCCGGAGGGCGCGGTGCGTCCCTGCCAGTGTGGCGCAGGCGCTGAGAATCAGCATCCAGGCGATCCCCCAGATCAGGTTGTTGAGGCCCATTGCGGGAATCAGCCAGTAGCCGGTGAGCAGGGCGGCCGCCACACTCGATACCGTGGAGAGGGCCGAGAGGAACCCGGCGGTGCGGCCCAGGCTCTCCATCTGGCGGGCCTTGAGTTTGAGCGCATACGGCGTAACCATGCCGAGCAGGGTCAGTGTTGGTGCGAAGAGCAGGAGGGCCCCCAGCAGCGCGGCCGCCCGCAGGCCCAAAGACTGCAGGGCCAGCAGCACCGGCCGCTTGAGCAGCGGCACCAGCATCAGCCAGAGCCCGGCTGCAGCCGGGAGCGCGGCGAGGCGCTGCAGGCTTGCCCCGGCATCGGCCCAGCGGCCACCGAGCCAGTAGCCCAGACTGAGGGAGAGGAGGGTCACGCAGATCAGAGCCGCCCAGAGGTAGAGGCTGGCTCCATAGAACGGCGCGAGAATCCGGGTGCCGAGAATCTCGATGGCGAGTACCGCAGCGCCCGCCACCGAGACGACGAGGTAAAGGATAAATCGGGCCATACCCAATGCGATCAGTGGTTCCAGATATAGTTTTTGGACGGGTCATTTTCATGACAGCCAGTGACACAGGTGCCGTTGGCGTGGTTCCACTGCCACAGAGCAATGACCTCCGCCCGGCCCGGGGTATCGTCGTTGACATGACCGGAGTCGTTGTAGCTGGCCGGCACCTTGTGGCAGAGCAGACAGGTATACTGTTTGTCGATGACATGGAATTGGTGCCGTCCCACCCCCATGGCGGTCTCGGCCGTGTTGCCCTGGGTGTCTTTTGGCGGTTGAATGCCGTCGGCGCTGCCGTGGCACAGGGTGCAGTTTTCCGGGCCACCACTGCCGGTATGGCAAAGGGTGCAGCTCTTGCCCGAGGTGCCGCCAAGGTAGTCGGCGCCATGGCAGCTTGTGCACGGCGCCAGATTGTGGCCGCTGCCGCGCAGCCAGGCGACATGGGACGTGGATGCCGAAGGATTGGTCCAGCCTGAGGCATGTGGATAGGAGGTGTGGCACTTGAAACAGCTGGCGTTGGCGATACCGCCCCGATAGTCGGCGCCATGGCAGTTCGTGCAGCCGCTCAGGTCGAAGCCTTTGGCCTTGAGCTGGACGCCATGGAACAGGGCGGAGTTCTGGCCGGTTTTGAAGGCCGCATCGTGGGGATAGGCGGCATGGCAGGCGGTGCACGCCTGGATGCCATCACCCCCCTGCAGCGTTGCGCCGTGGCACGCCTTGCACTCCTCCAGGTTAAAGTTGCGGCCCGCCAGCCAGGCGCCGTGCGATTCGCTGCCGGCCGCGTCGGCCCAGGTGCTCTTGTGCGGATAAGTGGCATGGCAGGCATAGCAGGACTGCTTGCCGTCGCCGCCGCTGAAATCGCTGCCATGGCAGGGCTGGCAGCTGGTCAGGTTCCAGCTGTTGTTTTTTGCCCAGGCGCCATGAAAGGCTGCTGCGCCGGTCTGCATCCAGCCCGCCGCATGCGGATAGAGCGCATGGCAGCTGGTGCAGGGCTTTTTGCCGTCGCTGTTTTGCAGGTCCTCACCATGGCAGGGGGTGCAGCTGGTGGTTGCGTAGCCGGCCTTGGCCAGGACCTTGCCATGGAACTGGCTATGCCCGACGGTGAGCCAGTCCGCATTGTGGGGATAGGTGGCGTGGCATTTGAAGCAGGAAACCTTGGAGGTTCCTCCCGTCAGCTCCGCGCCATGGCAGCTGGCGCAAGAGGCCAGGCCGGCGGTCAGCACTTTTTGGCCATGGTCCGGCCGGCTCGAACTTGCCGAGGTGGTTTTGACCCAATTATCGGGATGGGCGTTGGAGGGCTGGGGCGTATGATCCTTGGAGCAGCCGGTCCACCAGGCCGCAAGGGCGAAGGTCAGCACGCAAAGTAGGACTTTTTTCATTTGGCCTTCCTGATTGGCTCAATTATTTGGCTGTGTGGCACTGCGCACAGATCGGCTCGCTGGCCGCATCGGAATGACAGATGGTGCATTCATCCATGTCTGCGCGGGCGGCGCGGGCATGGGTACCGCCGGTGGCGGGATTGGACCAGGCGGCGCTGGCGTGCGTCCGCGGCAGGACCATTTCACTCCGGTGGCAATTGCTGCAGTAGCTCTGGTCCTCATGGCAGGTCAGACACTGCTCTTTGTTGCCCCGCGCCAGCAAGCCGTGATTGTGGATGAAATTGAGAGGGTGCGCCTTGCGGTCCAGGTTGCCGCGCTTGTGGCAGACGATGCACTGATCGTCGCTATGGCACTGCTTGCACTCCTCCTGGTCGGTCTGCACCTGGATGCCATGGGCTTTGGGCCAGTCGAGCGTATGCGAGGCGGGTGCCAGCTTTTCGCCTTTGGCATGGCAGTCATAGCAGTACCCGGGCTTGGCCAGATCGTCATGGCATGTGGAGCATTGGCCCATGCGCGGCAGATGGCGGGCGCCGACCGTTTCGCTGGCGGTGATGCCGGTGTGGCAGGTCGTACAGGTCACCTTGTCGGAAACATGCCGGGCATGGGGAAATTTGCTGATATACCCGCTGAGGCGCGGTTCGGGTTTGGCATTGTCGACGTCACTGTGGCAGAGGGTGCACTCGGCCTCGCGGTCATGGCAGGTATAGCAGCTCTCCATGTTGGGCAAAAGGTCGTCCGTGGGCAGGGTGCTCGCCGTGACGGTCGAGTGGCAGTCGGTGCAGGCGGCGCCGACACTCTCGCTGTGCAGCTTGTGGGAGAACTTGAGTTCCGAGGTCTGGGCCTCCGCAGCAGGGGCCTGGAGGAGGACCAGGGCTGAAGCAACGGCAAGAATGAGATATCTTTTCATGGATGGGCTCCTCTGCGGCTACCAGCGGAAAGTGATATGGTTGAGAAAGCGCGATTCATTGGCCTTGAGGCGATTGGTCAGCCACTGATATTCGCCGATAAAATTCCAGCGGCCAAGGGAATAGCTGAGGCGTGCGGCGTTGGCGAGCTGGTCGTCATATTCATAGATGGTCTCGGTGCGGTATCTGGAATAATCGACATAGAGCGAGGCGAGCAGCCTGGGGAGAACCTCGACGCCATAGTTGAAAAATGCGCTGATCTGGTCGCCGGTATAGCCGGTTTCATAGAGCATGCCGACGCTGCCCTCTTCGTTATTGAGGGAGAGGATGATGCGGTCGGCGTTGTCCGCATCGAGCATGAGATGCTGAACCTGCGCCTCAACCGCCAGTCCGGGGAGGAACTCATAGTCGGCGCCGGCGCGGAACTGGTTATAGGGCTTGACCTCGAATATGGTGAAATAGGAGTTGGCGTAGATCTGCGGATTCTGCTGCTTGTATTCAACAAAGGTGGTGAGTTTGCGGTTCCAGGTGCGGCTGGCATTGAGCAGCAGCCGATGGAGCCGTTCGTTCTCGAGGTCATAGTGCGACTGGAGGCGCAGGCGCACACCGGGGAGCAGGCTGCTCTCGAGATTGGCCCCGGCGATCTGCCAGTAGGCAGCCTCGCTGCTGGATTTGCGCAGATAGAAGAGCTGCGCGGTGGAGGAATAGACCTTCTTCGCCTGGAGCATGCCGCCCAGCACCGTCGCATCCGCGAATTTTTGCATCTTGAAGGCGCGGGTGGCCACACTTTCGACCCCGCCGTAGAGCTGCAGCGACAGGTTCGCGTTGAAAGCGTAGCGGGCGTTGAGGCCGTCCAGGGCGCCCAAAGCGGTGCCGGGATGGAGAAACTGCCGCCCCAGCACCATGTGCAGGCGGTTTTGGAGCAGGTTTTTAACCTCAAGATTGAGGGCGAAGGCGCGAAAGCGCAGATCATTATCCAGATCCTGGTTGGCATCGGTCAGGAAACGGATATTTGAATTCAGGGCGAGGTGCTTGCAGGGGCTTACGGCGGTGAAATTGAGGTATTGAAAAATCCTGGTGTGCGTTTTGTCGCTCTCGAAAGCATAGATCGAGTTGCGCGCGCTGCCATGGAACGCAATGCCCTGTGCGATGAGGGCGCCCGCCGGAAGCAGCAGGAGGAGCGGCAGAAAAAGCAGTCGATTTTTCATGGTTCCTCGCAAGATGGGTACAAATTGATTCAAGTATACGAAATAACAAGAGATTAGATGAAACCATCGAAAAAACTTACTCACAACGCAGTAAAAAAACAAGCAAATTGTGCAGAGAATACAGGCGGCGGCTGATAAAGCAACGCCGGGTGGACGAACCAGAAGAGAGACGCGGCCGTGCAAGGCTGCCTGGCCCGGCGGGAAAAGCGAACAGGATTTTGCTGGAGCACCGGCAGGAGGGCGGCGAGAGCAGGCCGCCCGGCCTGGCGGGAACGCGCGCAGGAATTTGACCTTGCAATTGCAGCCGGGGTTTCCTAAATTGCGCTGAATTCCCCATCCCGGGCGCTTGCACAGCAGAGCGCCGGCACGATCCAGCAAGGAGCGACGATCCGCATGCCGCCGGTTTTGCCATTTCGCATTTATGATCTCTCCCATCCCTGGCAGGAGGGGATGCCCGCCTGGCCGGGAGATCCTCCGGCCCGGCTCGTCCCGGCCGCAACGCGCGAGCGCGACGGTTTTTATCTCAACGCGCTCAGCTGCGGCGAGCACACCGGCACGCATATCGGGGCGCCGGTTCACTTTATCGCCGGCGCTGCGACGATGGCGGATCTCCCTGCCGAGCGTCTCGGCGCGCCCCTGATTAAAATTACCCGCCGCCTGCAGCGGGATGGTCTGCTGACGCCTGCCGGAGTGACTGGCTGGGAAAAACGCCACGGGATGATACCCGCCGCGGCCGCCGTCCTGATCGAGACCGGCTGGAGCAGCCGCTGGCCCGATGCGGCCGCCTATTTCGCCCGTGATGCCGGCGGCACCATGCACTTCCCGGGGATCAGCCTGGAAGCGATGCAGCTGCTGGTGGTGGAGCGCGGCGTGCGCATCGTCGGGATCGACACCGCCGGCCTCGATGGCGGCACCTCGGCCACCTTCGCGGCGGGGCGGATGCTGGCGCAGCAGGGCGGCGTGCACCTCGAGAATCTCGCCCGGCTCGCCCAGGTGCCACCGACGGATGCCTGGCTGATCATCGGCGCCCTCGCAGTCGCCGGCGGCAGCGGTGCGCCGGCCCGGGTGCTGGCGCTGGTGCCTGTCCAGGCGAGATGATACCTCGCCCCTCTTCACAACCCTGCCGCAGCGCAATGCCTTTGCTCCCGGGCAACCGTTCGGGATAATAAAACCGCGCGGCTACAAAAAAGCCCTTCCGGAGCGGACCACCGGAAGGGCTTTTTCGATCGCAAAGCGGAATCAGGAAAAGCGGTAGGCTTTGAGGGTTTGCAGACTCTCGGTAATGACCACCTTGACGAAGCCGGTCACCGGCACCGAGAGCAGCATGCCGATGAGGCCGAAGAGGTTGCCGCCGATGATGCAGGTCACCAGCACCAGCGCGGGGTGGAGATGGACGCTGCTCGAGACCGAGAGCGGCTGGATGCAGAGATCATCCGCCAGCTTGAGGCCGAGGAAAAGCAGCGCGACATGGCCTCCCGCCGCGAGGTCGCCGTTCTCCATGATGGCAATGATGAGCGAGGGGATCCCGCCGGCAAAGGGGCCCACATAAGGGATGAGATTGGCGAGTCCCGAGAAGGGACCGAGCAGGAAAAAATAGGGCACGCCGAGAGCCCCGAGTCCGATCGTCGCCAGGGTGCCGATCGAAACGGCATCGATGAACTGGCCGCGCAAATAATTGCCCAGCTGCTGATCCATCTTGTGGATGAGATCCAGGCTGAACTCGAAATAGCGGTTGGGCACAATGCGGATCAGCCCCTTTTTCCAGGTGCGGGAATCCTTGATAAAGAAGAACATGAGAAAGGGGATAGTGACCAGGGCGAGGACGATGCCGACGATATCTGTGACGATAAAGTCGATGATCTTTTTGCCGAAAGAGGCCTTGAATTCCGCCAGCTTGACCTTGAGGTCAATATCGCCGAGGCCCAGCCAGCCGAGTTTGGCGCGCAGCACCTGCTGCAGATTGGTGAGCGCCAGATCGGTCTTGGCGGAACTCTCGCCGCTGCTCATGCCGATGAGCTGCGCCTTGAGGGCGGGGATGAAGGTAAGCAGGCCGACAATGATCAGCGCCGTAATGGTGAGCAAAATGATGCCGGCGGCAGCGGTGCGTGAGATGCCGCGCGCCTCCATCCGCACGACCAGGGGATCGAGGATATAGGCGAGCAAGAGGGCGATGATCATCATCTGGGCGACGCCGCCGATGGCGAGCAGGATGATGATCAGCGTCAGGGCCAGAAGCAGGACCAGCATCTTGCGGGTGCTGGGATCGCGGAAGGAGATCATGCGCGCACCTCCTACTGCGGGGTCTGGCGCATCTGCTGCAGCGCCGCATTGATGGCATAGGTGCGCTGGTTGGTCTGGCGCAGGCGATCGCAGACCAGGCGCGAAAGACCGAGAACGATCTTGATGCCGAGCGCGGGATTGCGCTCGATCAGGCTGTAGAGATCGGGCTGGAAAAAGCCGAAGATGCGGCATTTGTCCTTGGCCACCGCCGTTGCCGAGCGCGGCGCCGCATCGAGGAGGGCGACCTCGCCGAAAAAGGAACCATCACCGAACTCGGCGAGCTGGAGGTTGCCGGCCTCGGAGAGGATCGCCACCCGGCCGGTCTGGAGGATGTACATCCCCATCCCCGGCTCGTTCTCGCGAAAAATGACCTCCTCAGGCTGGTACTCGCGCTCGTGCAGGATGCGCGCCACCGCCGCCAGCTCCCGCCGCGTCAAATCGGTAAAGATCGGCATGGCCTTGAGCAGCCGGCTGATCTCTTCCTCGTTTTGTTCGGGATGCTCCGCGGTTTTTTTCTTGACGAACAGACCTTTCATGGCCTTTCCCCATTCTGCTGCGTGGTTTAACCGGATTGCTGGACTTGGGCCGGCCTGAGCGCGCGCCGGTCCCTTGGGCTATCGAAATATAAGCTAAAACAGCCATAAATGGAAACGATTTTTATGGTTCCGTCAAAAAGTTAATGATCGCCCGCATCAGAGCGTCGCGCTCCGCATCGCCGCGCAGCGCTTCGAAGGGAAAGCCCAGAGCTACCACCGCATGCCCCTTTTTGAAGGCCGTGGCGGCACTGAACTGGTTTTCGCCGTAACGGAGGATGGTGCGACTGCCCTGGACCGGATCGAGGGCATCGGGGGCCTCGACGGCATAGATCCGCTCATCCGGCTCGGTGTTGAACTGGAACGTCGTCCCGCGCGGCCAGAAACGGGCATCGGCGCTGCAGAGGCGGCCGTCACTGCTGGCGTGATCGGCCGTCCAGCGGTAATGCAGCCGCTGCTCGACAAAGCGGACGAGGGGATCGTCGGGCGTTTTACCGGCGCAGGGATCGCTGCCGATGTAGGCGCCGCTGAGCAGCAGCCCGCCCTTGTGGCTGAACAGGGTGTCGAGGGCGGCGCAAAGCCCGGGCGTAAAGGCGGCATAGGAGAGGCCGCGCAGCGAGTCGCCGGCGGCGGTGGGCCAGTGCGTCTGCTTCTCCTCACCCAGGATGAGGTCGATGAGCCGGAAGCGGCGGATGTCCACCTGCCCGTCGGCGAGGGCCTCATCACTGCAGGAGGCGAAGGAGCGGCCCGCAGCGCGGAGCGAACGGCCATGAAGAGCGGGAAAATCAAAGGTATTGCCGGCGATCGGCCGGGCTTCCCAGGCCGCCTGACTGGCGCCATGACCGGGCGCGTCGTTGGTGCGGAAGGGGGAATCGGTCTTCATATCGATCTGGTGGCCGGTGGTGCCGACGCTGAGATGGTCGGGTACGCCCTGGTCGAGAAAATCGGCAAAGCCCGAAAAATCGCCGGCGTCGATCCAGGCGGGAGGGGCGATGCGGTCGAAGCCATTGACGACAAGGAGAGGGGCGGGATCCTCCGGCAGCTGGCACAGGGAGAGGATCTCGCTGGAAAAGCTCTCGCCACCGCCATTGACCGCCGTCACCTTGAAGCTGTACAGGAGGCCTGGTGCGATCGGCCGGACCACCAGACGCGGCTGTTCCACCCATACGCCGTTGTCGAAGCCGGTGTTCTCCCGCCGGGTGTAGACGATGTAGCCCTGTGGCACGGCGGTCGGCTCGAGCGGATCGATCACCGGCTGCCAGCTCAGCGTCGCCTCCCCGGGACCGCTCAGCAGGGCCTGGAAGTGGTCGACGGGCAGGGGCTGCACCGCCCAGGCGCTCTGATTCTGAAAGGCGATGAACTTGAGCATGGCCTTGTAGATGGCGCGCGCGGTGTCAAAGCGGAAACGCGGATCGAGCGCGAACTTCATATCGAGAAAATTCTGGTGCGAGAGCAGCTCGAGCAGGGTACAGGGGAACTGGGGGCGGCGCGCCTCGCTGTAATCGCCGTCCATGACCGGGCGGCGGCTCCAGACGGGATCGTAGAGGCGGCGCAGATCCTCAACCAGCTGGGTCTGCAGCACATCGGCGAAGTCGCGGTTGGCCATGCGCGAGACGCCGTCCGGAAAGCTGAAAGTCGAATCCGCCGACTGGTAGCTGTAGATGCTCAGGGTGCCGATGGTCGTATCGGAGCGGGTGATGCCGGCATCGGTGTGGAAGGCGAGGGTCAGATCGATCGGGATGCCGAGGCCGGGGTGGTGGCGTTCCTTTTTCGGGCCGAAGGGATCGCCATAGAGATAGTTGGCATATTCGCTGCGGCTGTTATAGTCCTCGCGATAATCATCCTTGCCGTTGTAGAGATTATAGATGAGCGTATCGGGAAAGCCGGCGAACTGGAGATAGTATTTGCTGCCCTCGGCGAAGCGCGGCTTGCCGCTGACCGCGCCGTTGCGGAGGATATCCCCCATGCCGCCGCCGAAACGCACAGCGTCGGCGCTGACGAGACGCCCGGGGGTGCGGCTCTGGCTGGACAGCTCGACGCTGCCGCTGTCGGGACGGCAGCCCTGCAGGAAGCGGAAGGTGCCGAGATAGATCCAGGTCGATCCGCCGATCTGCTGATTGACCTGGAAGCGGGTGATGCCACCGGCATGGCGCACGGTGTAAAGGGCATCATCGAGGTTATCCGGTGATGGATGCCAGGTGATGTAGACGGCATACTCGCCGTCGGCGGGAATCTCCGGGCGCCACACGGCGCAGCTCGCCCCGGCGGCGTCGCTGCTGCAGAGGCGGTGGCTGCCCTGGAGGAAGGGATTGTAATTGACCTCATAGGGGGGATGGCCGGTGGCGAAGGCCTTTTCGGGGCCGGGGTGCCAACCCGGGCCGGTCTCGGCATAGCCCGGGGCGTCATTATCGACCACCACCATGTGGGTCTGGATGTCGCGCTCGCGCGGGGTAAAGACCACCGCGCCGGCGTTTTCGAGCATCGGGATGAGATAAAAGGTGGTAAAGGAGAAGGGCAGGAGATCCTCGACCGTCTCGAACAGGCGCGGGCGCTG
Source organism: bacterium (assembly GCA_035353815.1). GTDB lineage: Bacteria > Zhuqueibacterota > Zhuqueibacteria > Residuimicrobiales > Residuimicrobiaceae > JAKPUX01. Next base: position 12,826 of record DAOQAG010000019.1, on the reverse strand, counting down.
CCACTCCCAGCGGTCCGTGGCGGCGTTATAATACCAGCCATGGCTGGGGCGGACGTCGATGGTGCGGTTGAGCAGTCCTGCGTCGGGCTGCAGCGGGCGGCTGATACGTCGCACCAGCGCTGCGGGCCGCGGTTTCTGCAGGGCCATGCGGCTGCGGTCCCATTGCGCGGCAGAGCGGCGATAGAAATTGGGGACGAGGGACTCGATCGGCTGGCCGAGCGTATAAAGGGTGATGTTGTAGGGATCATATTTCTTGCCGAGCAGCGCATGGACCCGGGCATAGGCCGATTTGACATTGTCCGGCCGGAAGGCGGGATAGGAAAAGTTTTTGCTGAAGGTGACCGCCAGCGACTTTTCGCCGGGCTTGAGAATCAGCGATTCGATGCGCACCCCGTTGGCCAGGGGCAAGGGGGCGTGGGTGGCGATGCATTCGGCGATGAAGGCTTCGATCTTTTTATGGACGCGGGCGCTTTCCTTGTCCATTTTGCTATAGTCATAGGCGGGCTTGCGCAAGACGGCTTTCGGAGCGCAGGCCAGGGCGAGGGCTATCAGGCCCAGCAGGGCGAGGCGGGAGGATGCTTTCATTTCCACTCCTGGTTTAGACCTTGACATGATAAAGATTTTCATGCCATTATCCAAGAAAAAAGTGCTCCCGCCCGCGCCGGCGCCGACGCGAATAATCCCGGCCCGAAATGGGTTACATGAATAGAGTGATTTCAGTTTGGAGGTGACATGGATATCCCGCTGCTGCAAAGCAATATGCTCGAGCTCATCCGCCGCACTTCGGCTTTTCTGCCGCGCGACGTTGAGGTGGTGCTGGCCGAGGCACGCGGCCGGGAGGAGCCCGACTCCCGGGCCCACCTGGCCCTCGACATGGTCGCCCTCGATATCGGTCTCGCCCGGCAGCGCTCCGCCCCGATCTGCCAGGATACGGGCACGGTCACCTTTTATATTCACGCCCCGATCGGCATCGACCAGATCGCAGTGCGCCGGGCGATCGAGGCGGCGGTGGTCGAGGCGACCCGTCTCGGCTATCTGCGCCAGAATTCGGTGGACAGCGTCACCGGCCGCAACAGCGGTAATAATCTCGGCCCCGGGACGCCGGTCTGCCATTTTGAACAGTGGCCGGAGCCGCAGATCGATGTGCGCCTCATGCTCAAGGGCGGCGGTTGCGAGAACACCAGCGCCCAGTTCATGCTGCCGGCAACCTTTGACGGCGTGCGCTACAACCGGGATCTCAAGGGCGTCTACGCCTGCATCCTGCAGGCGGTGCTGCTGGCCCAAGGGCACGGCTGCGGCCCCGGTTTCCTCGGCGTCTGCATCGGCGGCGATCGCGCCGAGGGCTACGCCTGCGCCAAGGCGCAGCTGCTGCGCCCGGTCGATGATGTCAATCCGCTCCCGGCGCTGGCGGAGATGGAAGCGCGCATCGTTGCCGATGCCAACCGCCTTGGCATCGGCCCCATGGGATTCGGCGGGCGCCTGACCCTCGGCGGCTGCAAAATCGGCAGCCTCAACCGCCTGCCTGCCTCCTTTTTTGTCAGCATCGCCTATATGTGCTGGGCGTACCGCCGCCGCGGCATGGTCCTGGATCAGGAGGGGGCCGTGGTCGAGTGGCTCTATCAGGAGCGTGATGAATTCACCGCGCTACCGGCGGCCCCGGCCGAGCTCACCTTCAGCGCACAACGGGTGCGCCGTCTGCAGACACCGCTGGATGAAGCCACGGTGCGCACCCTGACGGTTGGGGATATCGTCCTGCTCAGTGGCCTCATCTATACCGGCCGCGATGCGGTGCACCACTATCTCAACGAGGGTGGCGAGCTCGACCTGATCCGGGGCGGGATCCTGTACCACTGCGGACCGGTCGTGATCGAGGAGGAGGGACGCTACAAGGTCCTGGCGGCAGGTCCGACCACATCGATCCGCGAGGAACCGTATGCCGCCGCGATCATTCACCGCTTCGGGATCCGCGCGATCATCGGCAAAGGGGGGATGGGGGAGAAAACCCGGCGTGCGCTGCAGGAGTATGGGGCGGTGTACCTTCATGCCATCGGCGGGGCGGCGCAGATCTACGCCCGCTGTGTCGAGGAAGTGGTCAGCGTTCATCTGCAGGAGCTGGGCAGTCCTGAGGCGGTCTGGGAGCTGCGGGTGCGGGATTTTCCGGTCGTGGTGACCATCGACGCCCACGGCCATTCTCTCCATCAGGAGGTGCTGGAGGACTCGGCGCAGCGTCTGCACGAGGTGATGCACTCCTGAGCGGCGGATGGGCAAAAAAAAACGCCCGGAGACTTGCTCCGGGCGCCGCATTTTTGGGCAGCCCCTCAGAAGCGGCTGAAAAAGGGCAGCAGTGAAAGCGCCAGGCCGAGGAAGAATTTGGAGATGCGCATGAGCCGTTCATCACCACTGAAGAGGAGGAACTCTTTGGCCAGTATGGCGTGAATCACCAGGAAGAGCCCGAGTCCGCTGCTGATCAGCTGCCAAAAATAGATGGGTTGGTTTCCCATAGCTGCTTCTCCTGACGATGCCTTACAACCAGGGGTATACTCCTTAGCCACTGGGGGATGGCGCCGGAGTGAGCACATTTAGGGGGAGAGGTAGAGCCTAAGAAACAGCTTGATAAAATATAATCGAGCGCATCCCAAAAGTCAAATCTTTTCTTCATACGTAGCTCTTTTTTTTTAGCTCGGCAAAAGTTGCCAATTTGCGCATTATTTACTTGACAAATACCACCAGATATAGTAAATTTAACTAACCAGTTGGTTAAACCAGATGGTTGAATC
>DAOQAG010000019.1:0-9949 GCA_035353815.1 bacterium | reverse complement strand
GCAGGCCGGATCCGGCCGGTCGATCCGCTCCAGACCATGTGGAGCCTGGTGGCCCTCAACCTTTTTATCTTTGCCTTGCAGCCCCTGCTTGCGGCGGCTTTTCCCGAGGTTTTCAAGGACTCCGAGCAGCTGCTCGCCAGGCGGGAAGAGGCGATCACCGATCTGCTGCTCTACGGCCTGCTGCCGCGTTAAGCTATCTGCTTCCCCCATGTATTGAGGAGTAGCCATGCGTTTTTTCTTGCCGATGCTGTTGCTGATGATGACGGGCATTGCCCTGGCCCAGCAGAGCCTGCCGGAGTGTGTGCAGATGGCCCTGGCGCATAATCCCGGCCTCAAGGTGGCCGAGAGTGAGGCCGGGATCGCCGCTGCCGAGGTCAACCAGGCGCGGGCCGCCCAGCGCCCGGCCCTCGATCTTTCCGGCAGCTATCGCCGCCAGAGCACCGTCCCCGAATTGAGCTTTGATACGCCGCTCTTCCAGCAGTTTTTCCCCGGCGGCGGCATCAAACTGGGATCGCTGGACAACTCGGATCTGCGGCTGACGTTGAGCCAGCCCATTTTTGCCGGATTCCGGCTCACGCAGTCGAAAAATGCCGCCGTGGCGCTGGCTGGGGCGAAAGGGAACGAGCTCAAGCGGCAGCGCGCCGAACTGATCTACCGGGTCGAGTCGGCCTATGCGGCGCTGCTGCAGGCGCAAAAGGGCGCAGAGATCGCCCGCAGCGCGCGCGAGCAGATCGCGGCGCATCTCCGTGATGTCGAGAGCATGGTGACGCAGGGGCTGGCCCGCCGCGATGAGCGTCTGCGCGTCGAGGTCAAGGCCTCGGAGGCTGATCTGGCGCTGCTGCAGGCCGAGAATGGGATCGCTCTGGCCGTTGCGGCGCTCGAGAACCTGCTGGCGGCGCCGTTACCGGCCGCTGCGGAGTTCGCCGCGATGGGCCCGGGGCATCTCGAACCCGGCACCCTGCTGCAATCGCAGCAGCTGGCATCGGCCAACCGCGCCGAACTGGCGAGCCTGGCCGGGGTGCGCGAGGCGGCCGGCGCCAGCCGCAAGATCGCTCGCGGCGGACGCCTGCCCAGCGTCGCCGGCTTCGCCAGCTATGGCTATGGCAAACCCGGTCTCGATATGATCCGCAACGAATGGATGGACTACTGGCTGGTCGGCGTTGGCGCCGAATGGAACCTCTGGAACGGCGGCGGCACCTCCGCCCGGATCGAGCAGGCCGAGCTGCGCCTTCAGGGACTGGCCGAGAGCGAACGCCAGCTGCGCGAGGCGATCGTCCTCGATGTCAAACAGGCCCATTTGCGCCTGGCCGAGGCGGCCAAACGCCTGGAAGTGGCCGGGCGGATGGCGGAGCAGGCCCGCGCCAGCTTTGCCGTGGCCGAGAAGCAGTACCAGCAGGGCCAGGCCTCCAATACCGATTATTTTGACGCCCAATCCGAGCTGACCCGGGCGCTGCTGCAGCAAGCCGCGGCTGACATCGAGTCGGATCTGGCGCGGGCCAACTGGCGCCGCGCCGTGGGGTACGGCGAAAAAGAGTATCACTAATCAGCTGTTTCGGTCCAAGCCACAGGGCACCCCGGTGCGGCACGGCCTTCCGGTGTCCGGCTGACGGTTCTGGTAAATTGAGGTCACTATGAAAATGCATTCGTATGCGGCGCTGGGATTCGCCGCACTGCTGCTCTGTGCCGGCTGCGGCAAAAAGGAGAGCGGCGTCATCACCGGTTCCGGGACTCTGGAGGCGACGGAGGTGCTCGTCAGCGCCAAATCGGGCGGCACGGTGAGCGCGCTGCTGGTCGACGAGGGGCAGGCGGTCCAGGCCGGTCAACTGATCGCCGCCATCGACAGCGAGAAGGTGGTGCTGCAGCAGCAGCAGGCCCTGGCGGCCCTCGAGGAACTGCGGCTCAACCGCATCAATGCCTCCCGTCTCACGCGCACCGCCCGGGAGAATCTCGACAATCTCAGCAAGAAGAGCGAGCGTATCGCCGCACTGCTGGCGGATGGCAGCGCCACGCAGCAGCAGTTCGATGATCTCGAAACGGCGCGCAAGGCGGCCGAGGCGCAATACGAGAACGGCCGCACCAGCCTGGCCGCTCTCGACGCCAAAGAGGCGCAGCTCCGGGCCCAAATCGGCTTGATCGCCAGCCAGCTGCGCGATGCCCGGGTGACCGCCCCGATCAGCGGCGTGGTCATCGACAAATATTTGGAAGCGGGCGAGGTGGCGCGGCCCCTGGCGCCGGTCGTTACGCTGGCGGACCTGACGCGGATGCATATCCGGGTCTATCTCAAGGAGAGTGACATTGCGCGCATTCGTCTCAACGGGACGGCGCAGATTTCCATCTCGGCCTGGCCGGACAAGATCTTCCCCGGCCAGATCGTCTGGATCGCGGACAAGGCCGAATTCACCCCCAAGAATGTGCAGACGCGGGAGGCGCGCTCGGATCTGGTCTATGCGGTCAAAGTGGCCGTGGCCAATCCCGACGGCACACTCAAGATCGGCATGCCGGCCGACGTGACCTTGCGCTGAGGCCGGCCGCGTGGTCAACGATATCCAGATCTCCGGGCTGTGCAAGTCCTTTGCCACTGTAACAGCCCTCGACCATCTCGACCTGACTGTCCAGCCGGGAGAGATGCTCGGTCTCATCGGCCCGGACGGGGCTGGCAAGACCACCACCCTGCGCATCCTCTGCGGGCTGCTCTTCGCCGATGCCGGCCAGGTCCTGGTCGGCGGCCTCGATCCGCACCGGGCCACCCGCCAGGTGCGCCAGTTCCTCGGCTATATGCCGCAGCGCTTCTCCCTGTATCCCGATCTCACGGTGGCGGAGAACCTGCGCTTCTTCGCTGACCTGTTCCAGGTGCCCCGGGCGGAGCGCGAACGCCGCATGGCCGAACTGCTCCAGTTCAGCCGGCTGGCGCCCTTCACCGGCCGGCTCAGCGCCCGACTCTCGGGCGGGATGAAGCAAAAGCTGGCGCTCTCCTGCACCCTGATCCATACCCCCAGGATCCTGATGCTGGATGAGCCGACCACCGGCGTCGATCCGGTCTCGCGGCGGGAGTTCTGGGAAATTCTCGCCAGCCTGAAGGGAGAGGGCGTGACTATCCTCGTGACCACGCCCTATATGGACGAAGCGGCGCGCTGCGATCGCGTGGCCTTTATTCACAGGGGACGGATCCTGACCGTCGCTGCGCCGGCGGCGATCCCCGGCCTCTATTCGCAAAAGCTTTATGAGGTCATCACATCCGACCATCTCGCGGCGGCGCACGCCCTGCGCGCCAGCGGCGCCTTTGCGAGCGTGCAGGTGTTCGGCGACCGGATTCATCTGAGCGGCTCCGCAGAAGATGCCGCATTCCTGGAGGCGGTGCGGGCGTGCCTGGCGCAGGCCGGGATTCGCGCCGATTCGATCGCGCCGGTGACGCCGGGGATCGAGGATGTTTTCGTCGAACTATTAAAGTGAGCCGCACTGTGGAAGAGCACTATTCCGTCGTAGCCGAAGAGATCTCGCGCCATTTTGGCGACTTTGTGGCGGTCGACCGGATCAGCTTCAAAGTGCGTGACGGCGAAATTTTCGGATTTCTCGGCGCCAATGGCGCAGGCAAGACCACCACCATCCGCATGCTCTGCGGCCTGCTGCTGCCGAGCTCCGGTAAGGCCCGCGTCGCGGGGTATGATATCTATACCGAATCCGACCGGATCAAAGCGGACATCGGCTACATGTCGCAAAAATTCTCCCTTTATGAGGACCTCACGGTGGCGCAGAACCTCGAATTCTACGGCGGGATCTATGGCCTGCGCCGCGAGGAACTCAGCCGCACCATCGCCGAAGCCATCTCCGCCACCGATCTGAAACAGCATCTCGACAAGCTGACCCGCGACATCCCGGCCGGCTGGAAGCAGCGCCTCGCCCTCACCTGTGCCATCCTCCATGCGCCGCGGATTCTCTTTCTCGACGAGCCCACCGGCGGTGTCGACCCGATTTCCCGGCGCGAATTCTGGGGGCTGATCTACGCGCTTGCGGAGAAGGGGACCACCATCTTTGTCACCACTCATTATATGGATGAGGCCGAGTACTGCAACCGGCTCTCCATCATGCACGACGGCCACATCGTGGCCCTCGGCTCGCCCCGCGAGCTCAAGGAACGCTATGGCAAGCCGAATATCGAAGAGCTCTTTATCGATCTGGTGCGGCGCCAAAGCCGGGCCGCGGAGGCAGGGGCATGAGCGCACGCATCCTGGCCATCCTCCGCAAGGAGCTTCTCCACATTCGCCGCGATCCGCGCAGCCTGGTGATCGTCTTTCTCCTGCCCATTCTCATGGTGCTGCTCTACGGGCATGCGGTCACCTTTGATATCCGCGACATCAAGCTCGGGGTGATCGACGAGGACAAGACCCCGGCGGCGCGCGAGCTGGTCGAGGGGATGGTCAGCTCGAATTATTTTCGCGTCAGCGGGACTCTGGAGCGCCGTGAGGAGATCGGCGAGGCTTTTCTCCATCGCCGGATGATCGCGGTGCTGATCATTCCGCGCGGTTTTGGCGCCGGCCTGGGCAGCCGCTCCTCCACCGAGGTCCAGGTGATTCTCGACGGCTCCAATGCCAATACCGCCACGGTAGCGCTGAATTATATCCGCGCCTATTTTACCAGCCGCTCGCTCCAGGCCAATGCCCTGCTGCTGCAGCTGCCCATCGATCTGCAGCCGCGGGTCTGGTATAATCCCGATCTCAAGAGCGTCAACTTTATCGTGCCGGGGCTGGTGGTGGTGATCATGATGCTGATCTGCGCCCTGCTCACCTCGGTGACCGTGGCGCGGGAGCGCGAGACCGGGACCATGGAGCAGATCCTGGTCTCGCCGGTGCGCGCCCTGGAGATCATCGCCGGCAAGACCCTGCCCTACATCCTCCTTGCCTTTGTCGACGGACTGCTGGTCATTGTATTTGCCTGGATCTGGTTCAGCGTTCCTTTTCGCGGTGCGCCCTTGTGGCTGCTCTTTTATGCCCTGATCTTCATCTACACCTGCCTCAGCTTCGGGATCTTTATCTCGGCGCGCGTTCCCAATCAGCAGCTGGCCCTGATGTTCGCGATGGTCTCCACCTTTCTGCCCTCGATTCTGCTCTCGGGCTTTGTTTTTCCGCTCGCCTCGATTCCGCGCGTGCTGCAGCTCCTCAGCGCGATCGTACCGGCCAAATATTTCCTCGTGATCATCCGCGGCATCATGCTCAAGGGAATGGATGGCGCTCAGCTCTGGCAGCCCGCGCTCTTTCTGGTGCTCTTCGGCACCCTGCTGATCCTGATCAGCGTCAAACGCTTCAAGATCAATCTGGAGGGTTAACCGGTGATCAGGATCATGCACATCATCAAAAAGGAGTTCATCCAGATCCGCCGTGACCGCAGCATGCTGGCCATTCTCTTTGTCGTGCCGGTGGTACAGCTGCTGCTGCTTGGCTTTGTCATCTCCAGCGAGGTGCACAATATCCAGACGGTTATTTGCGATCTTGATGATTCCTCCGCCAGCCGCCTCCTGGTCGAGCGCATCCGCAACTCGGGGTATTTCATCATCTCCGCCTACGACCAACGGCCGAGCCATATGCAGGAGTATCTCGACAACGGCCGGGCTGCGGTAGCCGTGGTCATTCCCGAGGATTTTAACGCCCGGCTGCAGCGGGGGGAGCGTACGGCGCTGCAGGTGCTGGTCGATGGCCAGGACTCCAACACCTCGACCATCGCTCTGGGCTACATCAACGGCATCCTCCAGACTGCCTTGACCGACGCGATCCAGACGCGGCTGCAGGGGAGCGAGGCGGCGGATGCGGTCCATTTTGTCGCCGCCAATTTCCGGATCTGGTATAACGAGGAGCTCAAAAATTCTGACTATATGGTGCCGGGGATCGTGGTTTTTCTGCTCACCATGGTCACGACTCTGGTGAGTGCGATGGGGCTGGTGCGCGAGCGCGAGATCGGCACGATGGAGCAGCTGCTGGTGGCGCCCATCAAAAAGCACGAGCTGCTCATCGGCAAGCTGGTGCCCTTTGCGGTGCTCGGCTTGATCGAGCTGGCCTTCGGGCTGACGGTTGCCAAAATCATCTACGACATCCCGATCGCCGGCAATCTCGGGCTGCTGGTCATTTTCGCCCTGGTCTATCTGTTCACGACGCTGGGGCTCGGCCTGCTGATCTCCGCTTCTTCGGGCACGCAGCAGCAGGCGATGTTCCTGACTCTATTTTTCCTGATGTTTTTCATGCTGATGTCCGGTTTTCTCTTCCCGATCGAGAACATGCCGCGGACGATGCAGTACGTCAGCCTGCTCAATCCGATGCGCTATTTTGTGATCGTGGTGCGCGAGCTGCTGATCAAGGGCGCAGGCATGCATCATCTCTATACCCAGGGATTAGCGCTGCTGGTCTTCGGGACCGTGATCTTTTCCTTCGCGGTTCTACGTTTTCAGAGCCGGATGCGCTAGCAGCGCGGTGGGAGAGCGTTCCGGGAGGGAGAGGGAATGGGGCGGCAAAAGAAATAATTGGTTTTATCAGAAATATTTTGTATTATTCAGGTTATTGGGGTAAATCATCAGCCTGGGGGGCGGCGCATGGAGCGGAGGAGATGCCGGAGCTTCCCGAAGTAGAGACGATATGTCGGAGTCTGGCGCCGTACATTGTTGGCAAACAGCTGACTGATGTGGAGGTGCGCGCACCCCGGCTGCGTCGTCCGCTGCCCTCTGCCGCGGCGTTGCGTGCCCTGGCCGGACAGTCTGTTATCAGGCTGGAACGGCGGGCCAAGTATTTGCTTTGGCATTTCGACGGCGGCGGGGCCTTCATCATTCATCTCGGCATGAGCGGACGACTGATCTACAACCGTCTGCCGCAGCCACCTGAGCCTCATACCCATGTTATTTTCCATTTTTCCGACGGCGGAGAACTCCATTTTCGTGATCCGCGGCGTTTTGGCAGTCTCGACCTGGTTGCGCCGGGGGAGATGCCGGATCTGACCCTGCTGCGGGACCTGGGACTGGAACCCCTTTCGCCCTCCTTCACGCCGGAATTCCTCCAGGAACGGTTGCAGTCGACGCAGCGTGCGGTCAAGACGGTGATCATGGATCAGCGGGTGGTGGTTGGTGTGGGCAATATCTACGCCAATGAGGCGCTCTTCATGGCCGGCATCCATCCCCTGCGGCGTGGCAACAGCCTGAGCGCGCAGGAGGCGGCGGTGCTGCAGGCCGCCATCATCGCGGTCCTGCAAAAGGCGGTGGAGCGCGGCGGCACCACACTCTCCGATTTCCGCAATGCCGCAGGCGAACCGGGATTCTTTCAGCTCGATCTCGCGGTCTACGGCCGGAACCAGGAACCATGCCCGCGCTGCGGCCGGGAGATCATCCGGCTGGTCCAGGGCGGACGCAGCAGCTTTTTTTGTGAAACTTGTCAAACCTAATGGTTCGGTACTCCATGGCAAAACTATTCTCTGAAAAGTTCTTTGTGCAACTGGGTGAGCGGACGATCTCGTTCTTCACGACGGTCTACGACATCGCGGTGCTCTTCATCCAGAGCATCAGGGCGCTGCCCTCGTTGTGGTTCTACCGCCGCCAGTTTCTCGAGCAGATCTACGCCTTCAGCGTCAAGACCCTGCCGATCGCGGCGGTGATCGCGGTTTTCATCGGTCTGGGCGCCACGGTGCAAAGCACCTACCAGTCCTCCGAGCTGCTCACCCGGGCTGTTCTGGTCAACGTCATCTTCAAGACGACCATCCTCGAGCTCTGCCCCATTATCCTCTCTCTCGTGCTGGCGGGCAAGCTCGGGGCCTCCCTCGCCGCCGAGATCGGCAGCATGCGGATCTCCGAACAGATCGAAGCCCTGGAGACCATGTCCCTCGATCCCGTCGGCTTTCTCGTCGTGCCGCGCATCGTTGCCGGCCTGTTGATGCTGCCGGTGATCACTATTTTTGCCAATGCCCTGGCGATCTTCAGCTCCTTCTTCGTCTCGGCGGTGGCTACCGACTGGATCTCGGCGCAAGAGTTCGCCAGCGGCATGCAGATGGACTACAAATCCTTCGAGCTTTATTTCGGCAACCTGATCAAGCCGGCGGTCTACGGCGTCCTTATCGCCCTGGTGGGCAGTTTCTTCGGCCTGCGCACCAGCGGCGGCGCCAAGGGCGTCGGTACCGCCTCAACCAATGCCGTGGTAGTCTCGGCGGTTTTCATTGTTATTTTTGATTATTATCTCGGAAAACTCTTACTATGATCACCGTACGCGGCGTCCACAAGAGCTTTGAAGAAAAAGAGGTGCTGACCGGCATCGATCTGGATATTCCCGATAATATCAACCTGGTCATCTTGGGTCCGAGCGGACAGGGCAAGACGGTTTTCATCAAAACCCTGGTGCGCCTCATCGAACCGGACCGGGGCTCGATCTCCTACGACGGGGATGACATCCTCAAGATGAGCCGGAAAGAATGGCAGACATATCAAAACAGCATCGCTTTCGTCTTTCAGAACAGCGCCCTCTTTGATTTTCTCGATGTGCGCGAGAACCTCAGCCTGTTTTTGCGCATGCACAAGCGGCTGACGCCCTATGAGATGTACAGCGAGGTCAGCCGGGCAATCACTTTTGTCGGACTGGGCGAGGATGTTCTCGACAAGTACCCCGAGGAGCTGAGCGGCGGCATGCGCAAGCGCGTCGCCATCGCCCGCGCGATGATCAAACGCCCCAAATACATTTTTTATGATGAACCGACCACCGGACTCGATCAGAACAATGCCGAGAAGGTGAGCGAGCTCATCCTCATGCTCAAGAACGAGATAGCGGCAACCTCCATCATTGTCACCCATGATATCAAACTGATGCGCGATGTGGCCGATCGCGTAGCCCTGCTCCGTGAGGGCAATATCTCTTTTATCGGCACCAAGGATGAAATTTCGGCCGAAACTCTTGATTTTCTGTACGAGACGCGAGGAGAATATGACCTATAAAAAAATGAGCTATATTTCCGGCGTGATTATCTTTTTCAGCGCTGTCATCCTGTTGTGGGCCGTTCTCTGGCTCTCCGGGCAACGCATCATTTCCTCGAGCGAATACCGGGTCTTTTTCAAATTCTCGGATGTGGTCGGCTTGCGCGACCGCTCGCAGGTTTTCCTGCGCGGTTACCGCATCGGCTGGACCAAGGGCGTGCGCTTCGAGCCGGACGGCGTGGTCGTCCGCGTCGATATCAAGGACCGCTTTCGCATTCCGATCGACTCCCGGATCGAGATCAACACCCTCAATCTGATCGGTGAAAAGGCGATCACCATCGAACCCGGAAAATCAACCCAGATGCTGCCGGCCGAGGGACAACTGGAGGGGCAGAACAAGGACATCATGATCGTCGCCAAGACCATGCTGATGGACTTGCGCAATAAAATGAGGGATGGCGAACTGGACCAGCGCATCAAGGACGCCTCCACCTCACTCCAGACCCTGAGCGAGGTCCTCACCAAGGTCGACAAAAAGGTCGATGCCCTCGATATGCATCTGGTCAACCGCCAGATCACGGAGGTCGGGGAAGCCGCCAAAAGCCTGCGCCAGGCGGGTTCGGAGGCGACGGAACTGGCCAGGGAGAGCCGCAGCAGCATCAAACAGATCGAGGAGACCGCTGCCAAACTCTCGCTTCTCTCCGAGCAGATGGCCGGTGTAGCCACCCGCCTTAACAAGGGCGAGGGTTCGGCGGGCGAGCTGCTGAATAATCCGGAATATGTGAAAAATCTCAATGCGACGGTGACCGAACTCAAGCTGCTCATCGAGGATTTGAAAAAGAATCCCGGCAAATACCTCAAGGTTTCGGTCTTCTAGAACACGCCGTCCGCTACGGCCGTGCCCATCCGCGCTGCGCCGCGGGTGGGCTTTTTTTTTATAGCCTCGCGCGGAGGGGGCGGCCTTTCCCGCCCGCTCGGCCCCACCTGCCTCAGCCGGACTGCTTGCTCTGGCTTGAATCCAGA
>DAOQAG010000018.1:0-74902 GCA_035353815.1 bacterium | reverse complement strand
TCGATGCCCTTTCGGTGGTCGTCAATGCGGCCAATCCGATTCAGTCGCTGAGCATGGCCCAGGCGGGCGCCATCTTCCGCGGCGAAGTGGCCAACTGGAAAGAGCTGGGCGGACCCGATATGCCCATCTCCCTGTATGGCCGTCAGCCCAGTTCTGGCACCTATGTCTTCTTCCAGGAGCATGTGATGGGCAACAAGAATTACTCGCCCAAAATGAAACAGATGAACGGCAACGCCCAGATTATCGAAGCGGTGGCCGCGGACAAAGCGGGCATCAGCTATGTGGGCGTGGGCTATGTCTACGATGACAAGGGTCAGATTCACTCCAGCATCAAGGTGCTGGACATCTCCACGGGAAGCGGCAAGGCGATCAGCCCCCTGGAACGGGAAAAGATCAAGAGCGGTGCCTATCCCATCGCCCGCGCCTTGTATCAGTACACCAACGGCAAGCCCAAGGGCAATCTGAAGAATTTCATCACTTTCATTCTCAGCCCCGAAGGCCAGAAGGTGGTCGAGGAGATGGGCTTTTACCCGGTCTCCGGCAATTACCTCGAGAACAACAAAAAAGCCGGTTTTTGATGCAGAAGCGCAGATTCATGAGTCGAATCAAGGAGCAGGCCATTGAGAAGTTTTTTCTTCTCAATGGCCTCTTCGCCATCCTGGTGCTGGTTGGAATTTTCATCTTGCTGATGATGCAGGCCTGGCCGGCGGTCAGGGAGCTCGGCGTGAGCCGCTTCGTCGGGTCCGCCTGGGATCCCACCTCGCCGGAGCAGGAGACCTATGGCATTCTGGCCCTGCTGGCCGGAACCCTAATGGTCGCCATCGGTGCCATGGTCATCGCCGTGCCGGTCGGCATCGCCACCGCCGCCTGGCTGGCGGATGTGGCCAACAGCCGGCTCCGCGAGATCGTCAAGCCGGTCATCGAAATCCTGGCCGCCATCCCTTCGGTCGTGGTGGGCTTTCTCGGACTGGTCGTCCTGAATCCCCTCCTCGCCCGGCTCTTCCATACCTCCAGCGGGCTGAACGGAGTTAATGGCTCGATCCTGCTGGCGATCATGGCCTTGCCGACCATCATCAGCATCTCCGAGGATGCCATCGTCTCGGTGCCGCAGGAGCTGAAAAGCGCCTCCTTGGCATTGGGGGCGAACAAGTGGCAGACACTGGTCCGCGTAACCGTGCCTTCCGCCCTCTCCGGTATCATCGCATCGATCATGCTGGGCATGGGGCGGGCCATCGGCGAAACCATGACCGTCCTGATGGTGTGCGGCAATGCCGCAGCGATGCCGCACAGCTACCTCGATCCGGTGCGCACGATGACCGCAACCATTGCCATCGAGTTGGGCGAGACGGTGCAGGGCAGTACCCATTACCACGCCCTCTTTATCATCGCGTTCATCCTTTTTATTATCACGTTTATTTTTAATCTGATCTCCGATATCGTCCTGCAGCGCTACCAGAAGGTGATGCGATGAAATGGGACCTGCGTAAAATCCGCCAGCAGCTGGGGTTCATGCTGCTGCACCTGGCCGTGGCCCTGGTACTTATGGTGGTCTTCTATATTCTTTACGATCTTCTCATCAAGGGCGGCGGGGTCATCAGTTGGGAGTTCATCACCGCCAAACCGCGCAAGGGGATGACCGAAGGGGGCATCTGGCCGGCTATTGTCGGGACCTTTTGGGTCAGCCTGGTGACGGTGATCTTTTCCGTCCCGGTCGGGATCTTTAGCGCCATTTATCTCAACGAATACGCCGCGCAGGGGAGGCTGGTGCGGCTGATCCGTCTGGCCATCCGCAACCTCTCCGGCGTGCCCTCGATCGTGCATGGCCTTTTCGGATTCACGCTCTTTGTCAACATGATGAATCTCGGGCTTTCCGTGCTCGCCGCGGGACTCACCCTCGGTTTGTTGACCTTGCCCTGGACCATCACGGCCAGCGAGGAAGCCCTTAAAACCGTGCCGATGTCCTACCGCGAGGGCGCCCTCGCCCTGGGCGCGACCAAATGGCAAACCATCCGCACGAATGTCCTGCCCTACGCCGTCCCCGGCATGCTGACCGGGACGATCCTCGGACTGGCCCGTGCGGCGGGCGAAACCGCGCCCATCCTCTTCACCGGCGTGGCCTTCTTCTGGCCGCAGCTGTCCGGATTCCCCAAGGTCTTGACCAGCCAGTTTATGGCCCTGCCCTACCATCTCTTCATTCTGGCGACCCAGCATCACGAGATCGTCAAGGTGCGACCCCTGGCCTATGGCACGGCCCTGGTGCTGCTGGTTTTGGTGCTGGCGATGAATTTTTCCGCCACCTGGATCCGCTTCCGCTTTCGTAAAAAATTCAAACGTTTATGATGAACGCTCCCAGTCAAAGGATACCCGCCATGTCCACGGTTGCAATGGCCGCCGATCATTTCTCCTTTTTTTACAGCTCATTCAAGGCCTTGAGCGATATCAACCTGGCGATCGAAAGGAACCGCGTCACGGCCCTGATCGGACCCTCGGGATGCGGCAAGTCGACCTTTCTGCGCTCGCTCAACCGGATGAACGAGATCCTGCCCAACACCCGGGTGGAGGGCCGTATTACCCTGGAAAGCGAAGATATCTACGACCGTTCAGTGGACGTGGTCGAACTCCGCCGCCGGGTTGGCATGGTCTTTCAAAAGTCCAATCCCTTCCCCAAGTCGATCTTTGATAATGTCGCCTATGGCCTGCGCATCAACGGCATCAAGGACCGGGCTCTCATCGAGGCCCGCGTCGAACAGAGTCTCAAGGACGCCGCCCTCTGGGATGAGGTGCAGGACCGGCTGGGTCATTCCGCCATGGACCTGTCGGGCGGACAGCAGCAGCGTCTCTGTATCGCGCGCGCCCTGGCGGTTCAGCCGGAGGTGGTGCTGATGGACGAACCCGCGTCAGCCCTCGATCCCCTGGCGACGCAAAAGATCGAAGAACTGGTCTTTTCGCTCAAGGAACACTATACGATTGTCATCGTCACCCACAACATGCAGCAGGCGGCGCGGGTCAGCGACGTCACCGCCTTTTTCTATCTGGGCCAGTTGATCGAAGCGGGCCCAACCAACAGAATCTTTACCAGTCCCGGCAAAAAACAGACCGAGGACTATATCACGGGCCGGTTCGGATGACCCGTTTCAAGGAGCACGCATGCACAATCACTATTCCCAGGAACTGGCCAGCCTGAAAAAGAACATCCAGCTGATGGCTGAGTTGGTGGATACCCAGCTGGAACTTGCCTTCCAGGCACTACAAAGCGGCAACCAGGACTTGTGCCAGTTTGTGCGCAGCCGGGATTGCGAAATCGATGCCTATGATAACCTCATTCAGGCACAGTGCGAGAATATCCTCGCCCTCTTTCAGCCGGTAGCCGGCGACCTCCGCTTCGTCGTGGCCGCCCTGATGATCAACAACCAGCTCGAACGCTGCGGGGATATCGCCGTCAATATCGTCCAGCGGGTGCAGAAAACCATAACGGACCGGCCGCTGCTGCAGGACGCGGGACTCTTGCAGCTGGGCGAGGAGGCCCACCGCATGACCGGGGATGCGATCCGGGCTTTTATCGAAGGCAATCTCGAACTCGCCCAGTCGGTGCGCGACCGCGACGACCAGGTGGATGACCATTGCCGGGAGATCTTTGCACATCTGATCGAGCGCATGAAAAACGAACCGCGGCTGGTCGAGCCCGGCGCCCATGGGATCGTCCTCTCCCGGCATCTTGAGCGCCTCGCCGACCATGCCACCAACATCGCCGAGAATGTCATTTTTCTCGTCGAGGCGCGCATTGTCGCCCACCAGCAGCCATGACCGTTTCCGGAGCGCGCTGTGCGGCGCCTCCCCCGGCCGGCCTGTCGCAGGTCACGCAGGCCGCTGAAATAACCCTTGAGTATCGCGCAAAAATTGAGTATCTTAAAAAAAGAGAGGCGATGTTCCAGCCGCTGCAAGGATTCCCATGGCAAAAACCATTCTGATCGTCGATGACGAGCAGGATATCCTCGACCTGCTCTCCTTCAACCTCAAGCGCGAAGGCTACAGCGTCGTAACCGCAGCCGATGGTGACACCGCCCTGGCCCTCGCCCGCAGCGCCCACCCGGACCTGGTCATCCTCGATGTCATGCTGCCGGGACGGGACGGGTGGGAGGTGCTGCGTGAACTCCGCCAGGATCCGGCGACACGCAACCTGACCGTCATCTTTCTCACTGCTCGGGATACCGAGGTGGACGAAATCGTCGGGCTCGAACTCGGCGCCGATGATTATATGGTCAAACCCGTCAGCATGAACAAGCTGCTGGCGCGGGTAAAACTGGCCCTGCGCAAGATCGCAGCGGACCTTCCGGCCGAAGCTCCGGTCATTCGATCAGACGATATCGTCGTCGACGCCAGCCGTTACGAAGTCAGGGTTGCCGGCCAACTCGTTTCCTTCACCAAGCGCGAATTCGAAATCCTCCTCTATCTGATCCAGCGTCCAGGACGCGTGATCAGCCGGGAAACCCTGCTCAACGATCTCTGGGGCGACAGCGTGGTGGTCATCGACCGCACCATCGATGTCCACATCCGCAAGATCCGCGAAAAACTGGGCGACTCCCACATGCATCACATCGAAACCATCAAAGGCGTAGGTTACCGCTTCATTTCCAGGATCTGAACGATGATGAAATTTTCCTTGCGAAGCAAACTCTCCCTGATCCATTTTTTGTTGATCGCGCTGGTGACCCTGTTCAGCGGCCTCTTCGCGGTTATGAGCAGTCAGCGCTTCTACCAGAAACGTCTGGACCATTTTATCGATGCCCAGCTGGTGCAGGTCAAAGTTCTGGTCGAGCAGACCGAACTGGCCGATCTGACCGATCCGGAGCACTATGCGGCCCTGAGCCAATACGCCCGCGCCGCAGGCATGCGGCTGACCCTGGTCGATTCCGCCGGCGCGGTGCGTTTCGACTCCAAGGTCGGCGCCGACTCCCTTGCCCTGCTTGAAAATCACCGCAATCGTCCGGAGATTTATCAGGCCATGCGCGACGGCGTCGGCCACGACCAACGCCTCAGCGCCTCCCTCAAACAGCCCTTCTACTACGGCGCCATCCGCCTCAAGGCCGACTATCAACCGCAGAGCTCACGCGAAACCGCGCGCTATGTCCGGATCGCCTATCCTCTGACAGAAGTGGAAAAACAGTTCAGCGAACTCCGCCTCAAGATCATCATCGCCAATCTGATGGCCCTGATCCTGAGCAGCCTCTTCATCCTTTGGTTGTCGGGACGGCTCACCTATCCCATTCAAAAGCTCGCAGCCGTCGCCGAGAAGGTGCGGCGCGGCGATCTCGAGGCCAACTTTGAGCATGTGAGCCGCGACGAGCTCGGCCAACTCGCAGAACTTCTCAACCAGATGCTCGGCAAGCTGCGCGAGGATCTGGTGCAGGTGCGCCGGCTCGAACAGGTGCGCAGCCAGTTCCTCGGCAATGTCTCCCACGAGCTGCGCACCCCGATCTTCACCCTCCAGGGCTATCTCGAAACCCTGCTCAACAACCGCTTCGACGATCCGCGCCAGCAGAAGGAGTTCATCACCAAAGCCTTCCAGCAGGCGGTCCGGCTCAACAACCTCCTTACCGACCTGATCGACATCAGCCGCATCGAATCCGGGGAGATGAAAATGATCTTCCGCCCCTTCGATCTCCAGGGCCTGCTGGCTAAACTGTGCGAGGATCTGCAAACCAAGGCGCGCGATTACGGGGTCAGCGTGGTTTTTTCCCCCGACAGCGGCGCAGAAAAGCTGCAAGCCAACGGCGACCCGGAGCGGCTGATGCAGGCCCTCCTCAACCTCGGCGAGAATGCCATCAAATACAACATCCAGGGTGGAAAAGTGGAGATCGGCTGCCGCCGGGTGGGCGACAAGGTGGAAATTTTCGTGACCGATACTGGCCGCGGCATCCCCAAGGAACATCTTGCGCGCATTTTCGAGCGCTTTTATCGCGTGGACAAGGAGCGCTCGCGCGCGGTCGGCGGCACCGGACTGGGCCTGGCCATCGTCAAACATATCGTCGAAGCCCACGGCAGCCACGTCGAGGTGCAAAGCGAGATCAACAAGGGCTCGCGCTTCAGCTTCCTGCTGAGCTGAACCACACCCCCGGCTGAACAGGCACCGCGCGATCCCCCGGCCAGAGACCGCGCGGTTCGCTAATTAGCCATCCGCAATCCGGCAGGTTCACCCCTATACTTACACAACACCTGCATCCGGCAGATGGTGCAAGGCACATACTCCAGGGAAATTCATGTCCGTTAAACAAAAAGCGATCCACGGCATACTTTGGACCGGGCTGGCCAAGGCTTGCATGCAGGGGATGCTCTTTCTGATCATGCTGGTGCTGGCGCGTTTGCTCAGCCCCCAGGATTTCGGCATTGTCGGGATGGCGGCGATCATCACCGTCGCGATTTCCCTGGTCAATGACCGCGGCCTCGGTACCGCCATCATCCAAAAAGCGGATATCAACGACGAGCACCTCACTTCGGTCTTCTGGGGTGGTATCCTTTTTGCCATTCTCCTTTTTGCCCTCTCTTTGGCGCTCGCCGCTCCCATGGCCCTCTTTTTCAAGAATCCCGCCGTGCAGCCGGTCGTCTCCGTCCTGGCTTTCGGTTTTATCATCGGCTCCCTGGGCATTGTGCACAAGTCTGTTTTGAACAAGGAACTGGAATTCAAAAAGTTGGCCATCGCCGAGGTCGTTGCCTCTCTGGCCAGCGGTGTGGTCTCGATCGTGCTGGCGTTGATGCGCTTTGGCGTCTGGAGTCTGGTACTGGGGGCTTTGATGCGGGATGCGGTGAACGTCGCCCTGGTCTGGATCTACTGCCGCTGGCGGCCGCGTTGGTCGTTTTCCTGGCGAAAGTTCCAGGAACTCTTCGCCTTCAGCGCCAAGGTGCTCGGCAATGACGTCGCCTCGTATGCAGTGATGAATATGGATGTACTGATCATCGGCAGGATACTGGGGAGCGAAGCGCTGGGATATTATTCCCTGGCCCTTAACCTGGTCAAAATGCCGGTCACGCGCCTCTCCGCAGTCGTCTCCAAGGTGGCCTTTCCAGCCTTTTCGGCCATCCAGGATGACCGCAAAAAATTGCAAAAGGGCTTCCTCAAATCCTCGGCGCTGCTCTCCATCATCATCTTTCCCCTGCTGCTCGGCCTCGCCCTCTACGCGCGGGAGTTTGTCACCCTCTTCATGGGGGCCAAATGGTCGCCCATGGTCATGCCCCTGATCCTCCTGGTGCCGCTGGGACTGGCCAAATCCGTGAGTGTGATCCGCTGGCCGGCCCTGATGGCGCTCGGGCGGCCGGACATCGAACTCAAGTGGAATCTCGCTTACATCCTGCCTCTGGCCGCCAGCCTCTATTTCGGCGCCAGGATCAGCCTCGAGGGCGCTGCCGCCGGCATCTCCCTCCTGCTCGTTCTCACCTTTCCCCTGGTGCAATCCATCTCGGACCGCATCATCCGCCTCGGCGACCGCGAGTTCTATGTCTCGATCGCGCCGGCTGCTTTCGCCGGGAGCGTCATGGTCCTGGTTTCCCTGCTCCTCAAGGCCTTTGTGCTGCCGATGATCCCCCTCGGCGTTCTGGCCCGTTTTGGCGTCGGCGTCGCGCTCAGCAGCGCGGTCTACCTGCTGGCCCTGGCGCTGGTCGCCCGGCCGCTCCTGCAAGAGCTGCGCGGGCTGGTCCGCCGGCCCCGGACAGCCTGACCGGCCGCGACGCTATATCTTCAGGGCTTTCATCTGATCGTATTGTTGCAGCATGTCGGCCAGGAAAGAGATCGTATCGCGCGGCAGAATCGCGTTGCTGCGGCCGCTCTTGACCCACATCGCCGCGCGCCGTTCCCCCACACTGCGCGCCACCAGCGCACCATCGACATCATAGACGTCGATCAAAGCCGAGAGGTAGCGCGCACCGATGCGAACGTTGTAGACCGGGTTGAGAAGCACCTCATCGGGCGAAATCCAGTTCAGATGCTCCGAGCGGGCAATGAAGGAGCCGATCGCCGGTGTGATCGCCATCAGCCCCATCGCCCCATAATCCGTGACGTATTCCGGATTCCAGGTCCCGTTGGTCTCGCGCGTAATGATGGCACAGAGAAGATCCGGATCGAGGTTCGCGTAACTGAGGCAGGCATCCGTGATCTCCTTGGCGATCTCATATTTCACATGGGTAGGCATGAGGCGGTTGTACTGGCTGATGATGGCGATGATGCGCTGAATGTTGTACTGCCGCACGCTTTCGACGCTCATGGTTGAGCGCATGCCCTTGATCACCTGTTCCAATTCGGCGATCTTGCGGACATACCTCCGGTTGTAGGTGTATTTGATGCCGGAGATAACGATGATGATCAAGGCCAGCGCCGACAGGATCCACAGCGCCGTCCGGAGATAACCGGCAACCTTGTCCCTTTTGGTTGGCATGGGATGCTCCATTATCGAATGAATTCCACGGTATGGTGTAAAATACATAAATCTTCGGCTGCATCCAACGCTTTTGTCTCCCCGAGAGGGCCACTGCTGCAGCTGCCGGGGAAATATCTTGCTTGTTTTCCCAATTTTGGATAATTTGCCGGGGATGATGCCGATCTACTCCATACTGTTCACGATCTACGCCCTGATTCTCACCTGGCTCCTCTACGGGATCCTCCGCCTGCACCGGCCGCCGCCACCTGCGGTGCCGCCCGCGATAAGTGTGATCGTCGCGGCCCGCGACGCCGCGGCGCACCTGGAAAACTGCGTCGAAGCCCTGGAGACACAGACCTATGCAGGCGATAAGGAGGTACTGATCGTCGACGACGGCTCCAGCGATGGCACACGGGCGATCGCCCGCGCCGCGGTGGCGCGCCACCCGCGCTGGCGGCTCCTCAGCAACGGCCATGCCGGACGCTGGAAAAGCCGCAAAAAGGGCGCCCTGGAGAGTGCCTTCCGCTGTGCCCACAGCGAAATTCTCCTTTTCACCGACGCCGATTGCACCCCGCCGCCGCAGTGGCTGGCGGAAATGTCCGCTTTCCTCGCCAGCGGCGCCGCCCTTTGCGCCGGCTTCTCGCCGCAGCAGGCCCCGGCGGCGCCGCCGCTTTGGCGCGCCTTTCTTCACACCGACAGCCTGGCGGCCGCCCTGGTTGCGGCGGGCGGCATCGGCCATGGCTGCGCCATCACCTGCACCGGCCGCAGCCTCGCCTGCCGCCGCGACGCCCTCACCGCCATCGGCGGCTACGCCGCCCTGCCCGACACCCTCTCCGGTGATGACGATTTTTTGATTCAGACCATCGCCCGCTCCCGCGTGAACTCGCTGGCCTATCTGTTCACACCCCAGGGCGCCGTCCCCGCGCTCGGTCCGGCCGGCTGGCGCGCCTTCCTCCACCAGAAACGCCGCCATCTTTCCGCCGGGACCCGCTACACCCCCCTGGTTCGGTTCGGCTACCTGGCTTTTCATAGCGCCAACCTTCTGCTATGGTCGCTCCTGCTCCTCGCCCCCCTGGTGCAACCGCTTCTGCTGCTCTTCCTCGCGGGCAAAATCCTGCTGGATGGTGTGGCCCTGCACCTCTGGAGTACCCGGCTGCAGCAGCCCTTGACGCCTGGCGGTTTTTTCCTCTGGGAGGTGCTCTTCCCCCTCTATCATCTGCTCGCTCTGCCCTGGCCGGGTCGGGAGGTGTCATGGTCAAAACCATGACCGCCCGCGAGCGCCTCTGGGGCAATTATGAGGAGTGGGCCGGCGTGCGCGGCGAACTGATCGCTGCACTGCTGCGGCAATGGCTGCCGCTGCCGGGCGCAGCACTCCTTGACGCCGGCTGTGGCCAGGGCGGCGCCAGCTGGGCTCTGGCGCGAGCCGGCGCCCACGTGACCGCCGTCGATCTGCACCCCGAGCCCCCGGCCCGGATCGCCGGGCTTGCCGTGCGCTACTACGCTGCCGATCTGGCCGTGTGGCAGGGCAACGCCCCCCTGGATGGCGCTCTCCTCTGGGACGTGCTGGAACATCTCTCCGATCCCTATCGCGCCTTACAGCAAATCAGCTGCGCCCTCAGACCCGGGGGTCTGCTGCTGATCGCCACGCCCAACCGCTGGTCGCCCTTTAATGCCCTGTGCGATCCCCATTACGGACTGCCCCTCCTCTCCATACTGCCGCGCCGGGCCGTGCGCCACATTATCTCCGGCTGGCTGCATTGGCTCCCCGCGGACAAACCCGATTATCCGCAGCTTCTTTCCTGCACGGAGATCGACCACCTCCTGCACCGCAGCGGTTTTTCCTGGCGGTTCGTGAACCGCGAACTCCTCGCCGCGGCGATGCGCTCGCCCCGCGGTCTCTGGAATCGCCCCTGGCATCTGCACATGGTGCAGCACCTTCAGGCGCATGGCTGGGATCAGAGCATCGGCCGCCATATCGATAACCGGCCCACCCGGCGCAACCGCTGGTTGATGCCCACCTTTTTCATCCTCGCCAGAAAAGAGGCCGCATGAAAGAGCTCCCCTGGTCCCGCCTCATCGCCGCAGGGACTCCCGGGCGCGCCCTCCACGCCGGACAAGCTCTCGCTGCTGCCGCGGTCAGCCGGCTTACGGGCAAACCCCATGCCGGCCAGGCACCCTATGTCCTCAGCATCGAGCCGACCAACCTCTGCGATCTGCACTGCCGCCACTGCGAAACGGGCGCCGGCTTACTGAGGCGGCCCACCGGCATGATGGATCTGGGCCTCTACCGGCGCCTCCTCAAAATGAACCGCGGCCACCTGCTCTACCTCCTGTTGTACGGCCAGGGCGAGCCTCTGCTCCATCCCGATTTCCCCGAGATGGTTCGGCTGGCCAAATCGCAGCGCATCTGTGTCGCCAGCAGCAGCAACGGCCAGCGCCTCGCCGACCCCGACCTGGCTCGGGCCGTCGCCGCCAGCGGCCTGGACAGCCTTATCCTCTCCGCCGATGCCCTGACGCCGGAGCACTATGCGCAGAGCCGCCGTGGCGGCACCCTGGAGAATGTGCGGACGAGCCTCCGGCATCTGCGCCAGGCCCGGCAAGCCCTCGGACAAAAAAACCCGCGCCTCCTGGTCCAGTTTGTGATCACACGCCAGAACGAAGCCGAGCTGCCCGAGATGACCGCAACCGCCCGCTCCTGGGGCGCGGACCGCGTCCTCCTCAAGTCCCTCTATCTGCACGATCCCGCCCGGGCGGAGGAGTTCCTGCCGGCCGATCCGCATTTCCGGCGCTATCAGCAGCAGCAGGGCCGCTGGGCGGCCCGGACCCGCCGCCGGTGCCCCTGCCCGCGCCTGGCCTACTCGTGCGTGATCCAGTGGGATGGAAATGTCATCCCCTGCTGTTTTGATAAGGACGGCACGCACGTGCTCGGACACGCTTCGGCGCCGCTGGCCGAACTCTTTCGCGGCCCGGCCTTCACGGCCTTTCGCCGCCAACAAATATCCGCCAAAGCCCCTCATATCTGTCAGAATTGCAGCGATGGCCTCAACCTATACCCGGCATAAACGCACCTTGATCATCGCCAAAGTGGCGATCGCGATCATCGTCGTGGCGATGCTGGTCCGGCGCATTCACGCCGCCGAACTGAAATCGGCCATGCTCCAGGCCCGGATCCTCTGGATCCTTCCCGCCGTCCTCCTCCTCGGCCTAAACCTCTTCTTTCAGTACCGCCGCTGGGCTCTGCTGGTGCGCCGACTGCAGCCCCAGACCCCGGCGCGGCAGATCTTTTCCTCCCTGCTCTCCGGGATCACCCTGGGATTCATCACCCCCGGCCGGGTCGGCGAATTCGGGCGCGCCTTTCTCATCGCCGGAAACGACTGGCCCCGGCTGCTCGGGCTCACCCTGCTGGACAAGTGCTATGCGTTCCTCACCCTGCTCTTTTTCGGCCTGATCGGCATGCTCCCCATCCTGAAGCGCGAGACCGAGCTTCTGGTCTGGTTGCCGCTTATCCTCATCGCACTCTCCTTTTTCGCCGTGCTCTTCCTGCTGCTCCTCCATCCCCCCTTTCTTGCCGGGATCCTGAAAAAATTCCGCAAACACTGGGAAAACCGCAACAAGCTCGCCCGCATTATCTCCAGCCTCGAGCATGTGCCGCCTCTGCTCGCCATCCGGATCTCCCTGCTCGCCCTGAGCCAAGTCCTGACCTATCTGCTGCAGTTCTACCTCCTGATTCGCGCTTTCTCCCCGCTGCCGCTCATCCGCGGGCTGCAGGCTCTGATGGCGACGCTCTGGGTCAAGACGATGTTGCCCATCTCCATCGGCGATCTCGGCGTCCGCGAAAGCGCCGCAATCTATTTCCTCGGGGAATTGGGGATTCCCGCCGCAGCGGCCTTCGACGGCTCGCTGCTGCTCTTCCTGATCAATGTCCTGCTGCCGGCGCTGACCGGACTGGTGCTGCTCCTCCGCCGCAGCGCTGCCCGCAAGGCCCAGCCCACCAGCTCACGAGGTCTGCCATGATCGCTGCAATCCTCTACCTGCTCTGTTCGGTCGGTTACCTCCTCTTCATCGTCTGGGTCCTGCGCGGCTTGCACCAGCTCCGCCTCCCCCGGCATGGTGAAACCCGCCCCACAGTTTCGATCGTGATCGCGGCGCGCGATGAAGAGCAGAACCTTCCCTACTGCCTGGGGACCCTGCTCAAGCAGAGCTATCCGCGCGAGCTGCTGGAGATTCTGGTGGTCGATGATCACTCCACGGATGCCACCCGCGCCGCCGCTGAGCGGATCGCTGCCAAATATCCCTCCGTTCGTGTGCTCGGTGCGCCGCCCCTCAGCGACGACAGTGCACCCAAAAAGTCGGCACTGGCCGCCGGCATTGCGGCAGCGGGCGGCGAGATCATTCTCACCCTCGATGCGGATTGTTCCGCGCCGCCGCAATGGGTGGAAAAGATGAGCACTCTCTTTGGACGCGGCGTCGCCGCTGTCGCTTCATGGGTGCTGATCCCCGAGGAAAAAAGCCTGCCCGCCCGCATCGAATTACTCGACGCCCTCGCCCTGCAGCTTATCGGGGCGGCGGCCATCGGCTGGAACCGGCCGTTCCTCGCCAATGGCGCCAATCTGGCATTCCGGCGCAGCCGCTTCCTCGAGATCGGCGGCTACGCGGGATTCGCACACATGGGCTCGGGAGATGACGATCTCTTTATCCAGAAGCTGGGCCGGAACGGCGGCACCCTCCTCTTCAACAGCGATCCAGAAGCCACGGTGACCACCTTTCCTTGCACCTCCTGGCGCCACTTTTTTCAGCAGCGGATCCGCTGGGGCTCCAAATCCGCTCTCTATCCCGCCTGGATCCGGGGGCTCGAAGCCGGGCTCTTCGGCTATTATCTGGCCCTGCTGTTCGGCCTGCCGCTGGCCCTGATCTGCTCCTTCCCCCTCTGGATCCCGCCGGCCGCCCTCCTGTTCAAACTCGCCTGCGACGCTTTCCTCATGCGCCGCGGTATACATATGGTCCGCCGCAGCTGGAACTGGCCCGCCTTTGTCCTGGCCTCGCTGCTGCATTTGGTCTACATTCCGGTGATCGGCGTGCTCGGGCTCTTTGGACGCTTTGAGTGGAAAGGGCGCAGCTACCACAAAGGGCGCATCACTACAGCCGCTGTTGCGGGACGATAAAAAAGTTTGAATTGAGCGCCAATATTGATATATTTTATTTCAAGTTCCGGCGCGCTGCCGCCAGGCGCCCCACGCTCTTCAGCCCTGACGAGACCCGATCGATGAAAACCAGGCCCCTCAGCCTCCTGCTCCTCCTCTTTGCCCTCCCGGTGCTGGGCCAGAGTCTTCATGTGCCGCTGGACTATTGGGGCTACGGCTTTCTCGAGCGGATGGAGGCCAAAGGTCTGTTCCGGAGCCTGGCGCTTCTGGACCGCCCCCTCAATCGCAGCCAGGTGGCCGGGATCCTCACCGAAATCGCAACGCGCGCCGCGCAGGACCCCGGGCGGCTCTCCGGCACCGACCTCCGGCTCCTGGACCAGCTCAAGGGCGATTTCGCCGATGAACTCGCCGCAACGACTCCAACCCTCGTGCCGCCGCGACAGGAGCTGCATACCGCCCGCTGGCAGGAGGGCCCCAATCAGGCCTGCATCGATCTCTATGGCCGCATCAGCGTGATCTCCAACCGCGGCGACAGCTATCAGCCGGCCGATCTCCTCAGCGAAAACACCCTGGGCGGCATCTTGCGCGGCCGGCTCGGAGGAACCCTGGGCTTTTACGCCGATGCCCGCAATACCCTGACCCGCGGTGAAAAAAACGCCGGCGACAAGGACGAAAACTTTGATGTCTCCAAGGGTTCGCCGGTCACGATCTCCGGGCCCAATGTCTTTCGCGATCGCGCCCTCGCCTATTTTGTCTGGGAGAAGCCCTGGCTGCGTATTCAGGCCGGCCGGGACGAGATCGACTGGGGCCCGGGCTTTCACAGCGGTCTCGCCCTGACCCGCAACATGCCGCCCGCTGACATGATCCGGCTCTCGAGCCATTTCCGCCGCTTCGCCTTCAGCAGCGCCCATCTCTTTCTGCGCAGCCCCCTCGGCGCTAAATACCTCGCCGCCCATCGCATCGATCTGCTCCTGTTACCACAGCTGCAATTCGGCGCCGGTGAAACCGTCGTCTATGGCGGCCGCGATATCGAAATGGACTATCTCAATCCCCTCATGCTCTATCACATCGCCGAACACCACCTCGGCGACCGCGACAACAACACCCTCTTTTTCAATCTCAGCTGCACCCTGCTCCCCGGCGCCCGGCTCTATGCCGAGTACTTTATCGACGATATGACCTCGACCGAGAGCCTGACCCGTTACTTCGGCAACAAGTTCGCCTTCCTGACCGGTGCGCTCTGGAGTGATCCGCTCGGCGTAAAAAATCTCGACCTGCGGCTCGAATACAGCCGGGTCGAGCCCTTTGTTTATGCGCACCATGATTCCATCAATATCTATACCAACTACGACAAGGTGATCGGCCATTGGCTCGGCCCCAACTCGGACTCGGCGTATCTGCTGGCGGGCTACCAGCTCGGCCGGGATCTTCGTCTCGAGGCCAGCTTCGAGCGCATCCGCAAGGGCGAGGGCGCTCCCGACACCCAGGCGCGGCCGGCCCACGGAACGGTCAAGCACTTTCTCGGCGGCCTGGTTGAAAAGAAATACTTGACGGGCGTGCGCATCCAGGACCAGGTTCGGCGGGATCTTTTCGTCTCGCTCGCCTATACCTATGCCGATCTCCGCAATGCCGGGCTTGTCAGTGGCCGCTCCGCCGCGGACCATCTCGCCCGTTTTGAACTCGCCTACAATTACTAGACGCGCCGCATGATCCCCCTGCTGCTGGCTCTCACCTTTCTCTACATGGCTGTCCTGCTCTTCATCGCCGCGGGCTTGCATCGGCTCAAACCGGCGGCCGCCGCATCGGAACGCCCCTTCATCTCTGTCCTGGTCGCTGCGCGCAACGAGTCCGCGCACATCGCACCGCTGCTGGACGCCCTCTCCCGCCAGGACTATCCCGGCGATCGCTACGAAATCCTCCTCATTGACGATGCTTCGGGCGATGACACCGTCGCGCAGGTCCTGACTTGGCGCCGTGCCCATCCCGCGGCGCCGCTCCGCCTGCTGCACAGCACCGGGCGCGAGCAAGTGATCTCACCCAAAAAGCATGCCCTGGCCCAGGGCATCGCGGCAGCACAGGGGGAGATCCTGCTCTTCACTGACGCCGACTGCCAGCCGCTTCCCGCCTGGATCTCCACCATGGCGGATTTCTTTGCCCCCGAGATCGGCATGGTGATCGGCTATTCTCCCTATGAGCTCCCCCGGCCGCGCCGCCTGGGGGAACGCCTGCTCGCCCTCGAGTCGCTCTCCCTGGCGGCTCTCGCCGCGGCGACCACCGGGTGGGGCCGGCCGGCCACCTGCACCGGTCGCAACCTCGGCTATCGCAAGGCGGTCTGGCGCGAGGTCGACGGTTTTACCCGCATCGCCCACTTCATCTCCGGCGATGATGACCTTTTCCTGAAACAGGTCCTGGAACGCACCCGTTGGCGGGTGGCCTATGCGCTCCATGCCCAGGCGATTGTGCCGACCCGCTTGCTCACCAGCGGCCGTGCTTTTTTTCGTCAGCGCCTGCGTCACGCGTCCAAGGGGTTCCATTATGGCTTGAAAATGACCAGCCTCCTCGCCACTGCCTGGCTTTTCAACCTGCTGCTGGCCGCTGGTGCGATCTCGAGCCTCGGCCACTCCCCGCTCGATCTCCGCCCCTGGCTGGCGTGGCTGGGCAAGAGCGCTGTCGAACTGCTGCTGCTGAGCCGCTTCGCCCGGGCCATGCAGCGCACGCAGACCCTCACGGTCTTCCCCCTGGCGGAATTCCTCCACGTCTTTTATGTCATCCTTTTCGGCGCCCTCGGGCCCCTGACCCGCATCCGCTGGAAAGAGAACGCCGCGCCGGTTGCGGCAGCGGGAGCATAACCATCATGCCGCTCATGACCCTGTTCGCTGTGATCACGCTGCTGCTCGCGGCCGTCTACCTCCTCACGATTCTGCTCTTTCTTATTGGCTTGCGCCGGCCGGCCTCTCCCGGCAGCGCAGAACTGCCGGAGGTCACCGTCGTCGTCGCCGCCCGCAACGAAGAGCTGCGCATCGGCGCCTTGCTTGACGATCTCGCCGCCCAGGACTATCCGGCCGGCCATTACGAGGTTATCGTCGCCGATGACGGCTCCAGAGACCGCACCGCGGAAATCGTCCGCAGCCGCATGGCCCTCCATCCCTTCATCCAGCTGCTTTCGATCGCGGAATGCCCAGCCGGCTGGAGCCCGAAAAAATACGCCCTGCAACAGGCGATCGGCCGGGCGCAGGGCGAGATCATCCTCGCCACCGATGCGGACTGCCGCCTCGGTCCGCAATGGGCGCGCACCATGGTCCGCTATTTTCTTCCGGATGTCGGCTTTGTCATCGGTTTTTCCCAATATGGCCGCCGCGGCGAGCCGCAAAACGCCATCGAACGCCTGCAGGCGATGGATTTCATCCCCCTGATGGGGGTCGCGGAGGGCAGCTGCAATCTCGGACTGCCCCTGTCGGCTTCCGGCCAGAACCTGGCCTACCGCCGCAAGGCCTTTCTCGAGGTCGGCGGCTACACCCGGGTGGCCCACCGCGTCTCCGGCGACGATGTGCTGCTGATGCAGCTGATCCGCCGGCATCCCGCCTACCGGGTCGTTTTTGCCTCGCAGCCGCAAGCCTTCGCCAGCTCAACCCCGCAGCCAACCCTGAGCGAATTCATCAATCAGCGCAAACGCTGGGCCTCCAACGGCTCGTTCCAGTTCTTCCTCAACCTCCCCTTTTTCGCCTATCTGGTGATGGTCTATCTCTATACCGCCGCCCTCTTCTTCGGGGTCCCCCTCGCACTTGCCCTGCGGCAGCATGCGGGCCTCTTTCTTCTCGCTCTCGTCAGCAAAGTGGCGGGAGAATGGGCGATCAGCTGGAGCAGCGCCCGCCGCTACGAGCGCACCGATCTCCTGCCCTGGTTTCCGCTGTGGTTCGCCGCCCAGGTTCCTTACATCACCCTGGTCGGCATACTGGGCACTTTTGGCAATTTTAAATGGAAGGACCGTAAACACCCGGCTGCCCTATGATCCTGCCCATTCTCAAAAATAGCAGGGCGATTCTCAGCCACGCGCGGCATCGCCGTCCGCTCAACTCCAGCACCGAGGTACGACTCACCCGCCTTTGCACCCAGCGCTGCCGGCAATGCCAGGTCTATGAGCGTACAACCGAACCCGCCAGCATGGACCTTGGCATGTTCCGCCATATCGCCCGGGAGCTGCAGCACTACGGGGCCTATATCGGCTTCATCTCGGGCGGCGAGGCTACACTTGTCCCTGATCTGCCGGAAATCCTCCTGGAAGCGAAAAAGACCTTCCCCGTGGCGACCACCCTGGTGACCGGCCTTTACAACCAGAGCGAGCGGATCCGCACCATCGGCCGCTTCTGCCTCGACCACGACATCAACATCCAGACCTCCCTGGATGGCTTTGGGGAGACCGGCGATCTCCTGCGCGGTGCCCGTGATTTCAGCCGCACCGTGCTTCAGCACATGGAGATGATCGCCGCCATGCGGGGCTCCTCCCGCGCTCTGCTCTACTGCAATATCGTGCTCAGCAGCTTCAACCTCGGCCAGGTGCCCGAGCTGATCGCCACCGCCAAACGCATCGGCTGGAAGGCCACCATCGGCCTCTATCACCACCTGACCGAAACCACGCGTGATGACGACGACCTCTTGGTTCAGCCGGGTGATCGTCTTTTGCGT
Organism: bacterium; assembly: GCA_035353815.1. Taxonomy (GTDB): domain Bacteria; phylum Zhuqueibacterota; class Zhuqueibacteria; order Residuimicrobiales; family Residuimicrobiaceae; genus JAKPUX01. The sequence goes on along the minus strand of DAOQAG010000018.1, from coordinate 56,673 downwards.
CTGACGGCCTTTCTCGATAACAATCCCGACATCCTCAATCTCAACGCCTGGATCCGCGGCATCGAGCCCTTCGTCCGTGCCCGGGAAACCACGCCCTGTCCTTTTGTCGGCTCGCGCTTTCTCTCCAGCCGCACCACCATCATGGAGAACGGCGACCTCCACCTCTGTTGGGGCGGCCCGATTGGCAATCTCTTCAACTCGTCCATGAAGGAGATCTTGTCGAGTCCCGCCTATCGTGAACGCCTCGAGGCCTATAGCCAATGTAGTGGATGCTGGACGACCTGCTATACGCAGCGCTACCTGCTCATCCACCCGCGTTCTCTGGGCGAGGCCATCAACAACGCCCGCAAGATCATCCGCATGCAGCGGAGGCGCGCATGAAATCTCACCACCAGGCACAGCGGTGGGCCGGCTGGCTCTACTTCATCGCCCTCTGCCTTCTGCCCGCTTTGCTCTCGGCCCGGAGCGCACTGCCACCGGGTGACGCGTCGCAGCCGCTCGCGTTCGCCGAAACCCTGCGCTTCTCCCTCTCCTTCAAAGGGATGGGCGCGGCCAGGGCCGTCGTCCGGTTTCAGCCTGGCGATCCCCAGCAGATAGAGGCCCGCATCGACACCAGAACCCTGACCAGCCTGATCTTTTCGATCCATAATCTCTACCGCACCGAGGTCGATCCGGCCTCCAGATTGCCGCGGACCGTGCATAAAACCATCGACCAGAGCAATATCCGGCAGGAGCTCACGATCCACTACGACCGCATCACCGGCACCGCCCGGGGCGGGGAGCTGGGATCATGGCCCTTCCTTCCCGGAGCGATGGACCTCTTCACCATGCTCTACCGGCTGCGGCAGCTCTCGCCTGTCGCCGGCGATTCCCTCTCCTTTCCCCTCGATATTGAAAGCCAGGCGTGGCTCGCCTCCGGCCGGGTGAGCGATGGCGGCGAAGAGAGCACCCCCCTCGGCCGGGTGCATGTGCGCCAGGTCACCCTGCGCTTCAGCCGCAGCGGCTCTGCGGTCGCTCGCGCCTGGAAGACCGATCTCTTGACCAACCGTATCGCCCGTCCTGAGGGCATGCTGACCATTCTCCTTGGCCCGCCGCCACAGAACCTCCCCCTGCAGCTGCAGTTCGGCCCCGAGGGCCAGCGGGTCGTCATGCGCCTCCAGGCGCTTGAGAAGGGGAACTGATGTGACTGCACTGCTGCTTTTCTCCTGCGGGCTGTACGGGCTTCTGGGGGTGGTGCTCTATCGCCGGCTCGGCGCGCTCTTCGCCGAGGAGCCGGAGCCGCAGCGCTGGGAGCCAACGGTAAGTGTGATCATCGCCATTCGCAATGAGGCGCCGCATCTCGGCGCCTGCCTCGACTCCATTGCGGCCCTCGACTATCCCGCCGAAAAACTGGAAGTGATCCTCATCGATGATGACTCGAACGATGGCTCAGCGCGGCTGCTGCAGGATTTTTGCAGGGCGCATCCACGCATGTGCACCCTCCGCCTCGGCCACGGGGAGAAGTCCCTTCCCGGCAAGGCCGGAGCCGCCTATGCCGGCATCCAGCAGAGCAGCGGCGAGATCCTCTTCGTCACCGATGCCGACTGCCGGGTTCCGCCCGGCTGGATCCGGCATCTTCTCGCCGCCTTCACCGACGAGGTCGGCCTGGTCGGCGGCTTTACCTTCCTGGAGTATACCCCCGGCGGGGCCCGTTTCGCCGCCCTGCAGGCCCTGGACTGGCTCTATCTGCTCGGCATCGCCGCTGCCGCCATCCGCATGAACAAACCCCTGAGCTGGATGGGCAACAATATGGCCTTCCGCCGCAGCGCCTATCTCGCGGTGGGTGGCTATCCGGCTCTCGGTCACAGCCTCATCGAGGATTTTGCCCTGCTCGATGCGATCTCGCGCACCAGTCGCTGGCGGGTGCGCGTCACCCCGGCGCCAGAGGCGTCGGTCGTCAGCCTGCCCGTGGCCACCCTGCCGGCCTTTTACCGGCAGCGCCGCCGCTGGGCACTGGGCGTGCGCCAGGTTCGCCTCTTCGGCAAGCTGCTCATGGGGACCAGCCTGGTCAGCCGCGCCGGCCTCCTCGTGGCCCTCTGCTGCGGTCACCCGGCCCCATGGGCCACACTGGCCGCGCTGCTGGTGCTGCTGGCCGGCGATTTCGCCATCTGCCGGAAAATGGCGCGGGCCACCGGCCAGGGCGGCCTCTTGCGCTATTTCCCGGCCTTCGAGCTCTTTTATTTCACCTATGGCCTGTGCCTGCCCCTGCTGCTGCCCTTCGACCGCCGTATCCGCTGGAAGGATCAGACCTATCCGGCGCAGCAAAACCGCCCTGTCCGGGCGTAACCTGCGGAGGGCCCATGTCCTGGCTGCCGCCGCTTCTGCTCCACTATTATATCACCGAGCACTGCAACAGCCGCTGCGCATTCTGCGACATCTGGCGCCGGCCGGCCGGAGAACCCGCCCGCTTGCCGGAGGTGGCGCGTAACCTCCGGGCCGCTGCGCGCATCGGTCTTCGCTTCGTCGACTTTACCGGCGGAGAACCCCTGCTGCATCCCGAGCTGCCGGAGATGCTCCGCCTCGCCCATGCCGCCGGGCTGCGGACAACGCTGACCACCAATGCGCTGCTCTATCGCGAGCGTGCCGCCGAGCTGGCGGGACGGGTTGATTTTCTCCACTTTTCACTCGATGCCGCCTCCGCCGCCGACCATGACCGGCTGCGCGGCGTACCCAGCTTTGATGCCGTGCTCGCCGGCATCGACCTGGCACGGCAGCTCGGCGAACAGCCGGATCTTCTCTTCACCGCACAGCACACGACCCTGGCCCATCTTCCTCTGCTGGCCGACTTTAGCCGGAGGCTGGGACTGGTCCTCGTCGTCAATCCGGTTTTTTCACACCAGCAGCGGCGGGAATTATCGCCCGCCGATCTGGCGTTTATTGAACAGTTCGCAAACCGTCCTTTTGTCTATGTCAACCGTGCCCTGCATCTGCTGCGCCTTCGCGGCGGGAATCAAACCGGCTCGCCGCGCTGCCGCGTAGTCGACGGTGTGGTGGTGATTTCGCCGCAGAACGAGCTGATCCTGCCCTGCTATCATCATGCCGCCGCGCGGATTCCCCTGGATGCGGGGCTGGAGGCCGTCTGGAACGGCGCTCAGGTCCGCTGGCATCGCGCCCGCCAGGGACGCCGGCCCGTCTGCGACGGCTGCACCCTGAACTGCTATTTCGATCCCTCCTTCACCTACAGGTTCGATCGATTATTTGTGCAAAGCATGGCGGCCAAAATCAGCTATAGCCTGGAAAAATATATGCGCCATCCGCTGCGGAAAACATTCCACCGCCTCGATCCGCGCCCTGCCGCCGCGATCCTGGCTGCACTGCAAGACCCCGGCGGCGACCGCCGGGAGGCGCCATGATCTCGCCCGAATACCTCATCCATCCCCTCGCCCCGGCCTTCCTGGCCGGATTTTTCCTCTACGTCGAAACGCATTTCCGGATCGCCCGGCTGCCCAGCCGCTACTTCGCCCGCCGCGCCGAGATCCTCTTTGATCTTCCCCATCGCCTCGCCCCCGGGCGGACACTGCCGCTCTTTCTCTTGATCAAGGATGCCGACCGCTATCCCGTCGAACTGGTGCAGATTCAGGTCGCTATAAAACGGGGGGACGAGATCCTTGGCGATGAAACGATCGATCTCAACGGCGAGCTCGTCCGCCAAGCCCTTTGGTGGCGCACCTTTCAGCTCCAGCTGCCGCAGGTCGACGGCGCCTTGCGGGTGGAGCCGGTCCTGGTCTGCCACCAGGCGGGCCGGCTGCGCCGGATCCGCGTCGATGACTATGCCACCCTGAGCCATGCGCCGCTGAAGGTCTGGCGCGATGCGGACGATTTGCCCGGCAGCTGCCACTGGTGCTTCGGCGACCTCCACTACCACAGCCACCTCACCTCCGATCAGGTGGAGTTCGGCGCGCCGCCGCAGGCCGCGGCCGCGGCGGCAACGGCCATGGGACTCGAGTTCTTTGCGGTGACCGACCATTCCTACGATCTCGATGACCTCTGGGAGGAGTATCTGCGCGCGGATCCCAAGCTGGGCAAGTGGCGCTGGCTGCAGGAGTTTGTTCGTTCCTGGAACGAGGACGGCGGGCAGCCGGTCATCCTGGCGGGAGAGGAGCTTTCGGCGGGAAACAGCCGCGGCCGCAATGTTCATTTCCTGCTCCTTGATGAGCCCGAATTTTACCCGGGCTGGGGGGATTCGGCGGAGAAATGGCTGCACATCCGGCCCCAGTGGCGGATCAAGGCGGTCCTGGAGCGGCTGACCGGCGCCAGCCTCGCCTTCGCCGCGCATGCCGAGTCGCGCCCGCCGCGGCTGCAGCGGCTGTTCCTGGGCCGTGACCACTGGCGCGACGCAGATTATGCGCATGCCCGTCTCAACGGGGTGCAGATGTGGAACAGCCTGCACGACCGCAGCCTCAAGCGCGGCCTGGCCGTCTGGAAACGCCTCCTCCTCTCGGGGCGCCGCCCGGTCCTGATCGGCGGAAATGACGCGCACGGCGATTTTGGCCGCTGGCGCCAGATCGCCCTCCCCCATCTCACCCTGCAGGAAAAAGAGGAACATCTCTTTGGACAGGTCCGCACCGGTGTGGCACGGCCCTCCGGGCGGCTGACCGTCTCAGCGCTGCTCTCCAGCCTGCGCGCCGGACGGTGCCTGGTCACCAGCGGACCAGCCGCGACGATCGCACTCACAGGACCAGGGCAGGCCCGTTGGGAAACCGGCGATACCTGCACGGCTCCGCCGCACGCCCTCGTGATCGCGGCGGAATCCACGCCCGCCTTCGGCCCGCTTACCGCCGTCACTCTCTGCATCGGCGACCTGAGGCAAAAAAAAGAAACCCGCCGGTCCCTCCCGATCGGGACCGCGGGTTCGATGTCCTGGCGACTGGAGGAGACCGCTCCGGCACTCCCCGGCCACGGCTACCTCCGTCTCGAGGTGAGCAGCCGGCATCATGCCACCACCTGCCGCTGCTTCACCAATCCTCTTTATCTGAACTGGGGCTGAGCCCCGATACTAGATCAGCTTGATCTTTTTGATCATCTTCTTCAGGCTGCGCCCGTAGAGCTCCGGCTCGATCACGACGTGGCGCTCCTCCCCCTCACCGTGACTCGCACTCTTGACGGCACCATTGCTCTTGAGCACCTCGTGGATGATGAAGCGCTCATAACTGCTCATCGGCGGCAAGGCCACCTTCTGGCCGGTCTTGATCGCCTCCTCTGCACTCCGTTCGGCCAGGCGGCGCAGATTGCCCACCGGATAAACCCGCAGATCATAGTCATTTTCAGCAATCTTGTAGGTCTTGGTGGCATATTCCAGACTGCGGTCGAAATGACGGTGCACCTGACGTCTCTCGTTGGCGTCAAGCTGCCTGAGCGAAACCGGAGCCAGCGCATCCACCAGCTCATCCTCAACCTGCTTCACCATCTGGATTATTTTTTCGCTCACCTCTTCGCGGGGGCGCCGCTCTCTTCTCTCCATATATCGCAACCTCTCGTTATTAAGCCTTCGATGTGTGTAATGCGGTCAACAGTTTGTCATGGATGCCGCCGAATGGTCCGTTACTGAAGGAGATGACCACATCGCCTGGCCGCAGATGGCGCAGCAGATAGGTGAGCATCTCCTCAATCGAGGCGACCGCGGCCGCTTCGCGACCCCTGCGGCGCAATTCGGCGGCCAGAATTTCCGGTGAAAAACGCTGCCCCTCCGGGGCTTTTTCGGGCCGGTCGACCGGTGCGATCAGCGCGGCGTCCGCCACGGCAAAAGCGTCGGCCATCTCCTCCTGGAAAACCGACCGGCGCGTGGTCGCGGAACGCGGCTCAAAGAGCGCCCAGATCCGCGCCTCGGGATGGCGGCGCCTGAAGCCGTGCAGAGTCTCCAGGATGGCGGTGGGGTGATGACCGAAATCGTCATACACCGCAATGCCGCCGGCCTCGCCCTTGAACTCGAGACGGCGGCGAATGCCGGCAAAGCTCTGCAGCGCCGCCTGGATCACCGGAAAACCGATGCCCGCATGGCGGGCGACGGCGATCGCCGCCAGCACATTGCGGACATTATGATCTCCCGAGAGCGCGACCTCCACCGCCCCCATCGCTTCCCCACCGCGCAGAACGGTAAACCGGACGCCCGTGTCGGTCACCTCGACCTCGCGCGGCTGCCACAGGGCCTCGGCGGAGAAACCAAAGCTCTCCACCGGACAAAAGGCCCGGGCGCTCACACTGCGCACGGTTTCATAATCAGCGCAGCTCACCAGCAGTCCGCGGCGCGGAATGAGATTGACAAAGCGCCGGAAGGCGAGGATGATCTCGTCGAGGCTGTTGTAGATATCGGCGTGATCGTACTCGATGTGATTGATGACGCCGACCTCCGGGAGGTAGCGCAGAAACTTGGCGGCCTTTTCGAAATAGGCCGAATCGTACTCGTCCCCTTCCAGGATGATCTCCGCCCCCTGGCCGACCTGGAAGCCGCGGCCGAAATTATTGGGGATGCCGCCAACCAGAAAATTGGGGTCCCGGCCGGCCTTTTCAAAGATCCAGGCGATCAGCGAAGTCGTAGTCGTCTTGCCATGGGTACCGGTGACGACGATCGAGCGGTGGCCGCGGATGCAGAATTCACGCAGGGCATCCGGCAGCGAGATGTAGGGGATGCGGCGGTCGAGTATCTCCTCGATCTCGACATTGCCGCGCGAAATGACATTGCCGACCACGACCAGGTCCGGAGCGGGATCGAGATGGGCCGGATCAAAACCGGAAAAGGCCGCAATACCCTGTTCGGCGAGAAAATCGCTCATCGGCGGATAGATGCCGCTGTCCGAGCCATACACCGTGTACCCCTTGTGCTTGAGCATCGCCGCCAGGGAGGCCATGGCTGTGCCACAAATGGCCAGAAAATAGATGCGCTGTGGTTCCGCCGGTTTCATCGCCTCTCCTGCCTCAGGGACGCATCTGGGTGAGGAGGGCGGGGGCCTGGGCGGGATCGAGCGCAGCCACCCCGTCTTTGCTCACGACGATCGTGACCACTTGCCCCTTTTTACCCGGGAAGCCCAGATCCTGGCCATCCAGGGCCAGGCGGATTCCGCCGGCGTTGCCGATCTTGAGATAAAACTTATCCGGGCTCATCCAGGAACGGCTGAGTCCTTCGGTGAATACGCCCTCCTCCACCAGGCTGTCCTGGTAGACGATGCGGACCCAGGCGGTCTCCTCGGACTTGAGCGTCAGCGTCATCTGGGTGACGGCGGTGGTGTCCACAGTGTTGTTCGCCGTGACCGGTACCAGCGGGGCATCCCGCAGAGGCTGGCGTTCCTCCACCGGAGCGACAACGGAGACGCCGGTATCCATGGGATTGGGCTCCACCTTGGGCTTGCGGCCAAAGGCCACATAGAGCACCGCCAGCAGGACCAGCAGCATGAAGCCCAGGGTGAAGGGACTCTTGAACCAGACCGTCTCGGCTGGCTCGCCCTTCTCAACTGGCTCCGTATGCAGCCTCTTCTCGGCCGGTGGCGGCAGGGGCTGTTCCGCCGCCGCGGGCATGGCCGGAGCGGCAGCATCCGCGGGCGCCGTGCCGGCATGCGCGGTGACGAAGCGACGCATCATCACCTCCGGATCGAGGCCGATCTCGGTCGCCACGGTGCGAATGAAAGCGCGAATATAGACGGCCGGCAAAAAGTCGAAATCACCCTGCTCCATCTTGGCCAGAAAACCTTCAGTGATCTTGGTCCTGGCGGAGAGCTGGGAAAGGGACAAACCCTTTTCCTGACGCTGTTGGGCAAATTCTTCGCCCAGGGTTTTCAGGATATCGTTCACAGATTTACTCTTTGTTAAAATTCAGCAGCGTTAAATAGAATTTGGTCAAGGGAAAGCCGACCACGTTATAAAAGCATCCCTCGATCCGGTCGGCGAAAAGGGCGCTTTGATCCTGTATGCCATAGGCACCGGCTTTGTCCATCGGACCGCCGCTATCGACATAACTGCGAATTTCCCACTCCTCCAGCGGGCGGAAATGGACGCGGGTCACTTCATACCCGGTGACGCTCTCTCCCTCAGGCTGGTAAAGGATGGCAAAACCGGTATAGACCTCATGGGTGCGCCCGCTCAGCCGCCGCAGCATGCGGACGGCATCCTCCGCATCGACGGGTTTGCCGAGTATTTCCTCATCCAGCACCACGATGGTGTCTGCGCCGACGATCAGACCTGACGTCACGCGCTCTCCCACGTTCTCGGCCTTGGCCAGGGCGAGCGTTTGCACGTGCCTGGCCGGGTCGGTTTCGGTGCAGGACTCCTCGTCCACGCTGCTGGGAAGGACATGAAATTTCAGGCCGATCAGCTGCAGCAGCTGTTTGCGCCGCGGAGATTGTGAAGCCAGGTAACAGGGACGATGGGGAAGATGGTTTTCAAGGGACATGGATCAAGCCGTTAACTCGTCGCTATCCAGAAAAATAGTAAAAGGACCGTCATTGTTAATATCGACCAGCATTTCCGCACCAAACCGGCCCCGCGCCACTGTAAATCCCCGTCTGCTCAATTCAGCCATGAAATGCTCGTAGAGTGGTTCGGCGATCTCGGGGCGCGCCGCATTGGAAAAACCGGGACGCCGGCCGCGCCGGCAATCGGCATAGAGCGTAAACTGGGAGATGACCAGCATCCCGGCGCCGGCCTCGGCTGCGGCGAGGTTGGTCTTGCCCGCCGCATCGGCGAAAATCCGCAAACCGGCGATCTTTTCGGCCATCCGGCCGGCCACTTGCGGCGTGTCATCGCCGCGGATGCCCAAAAAAATGGTCAATCCACGTCCAATCCGGCCGACAACCTCCTCGCCCACCCGAACTTCCGACCGTGTGACGCGTTGCAGCAGCGCCCGCATCGTTTCTCCTTTACCAGCGGCCCGCATAAATGGCCAGCAGCCCCACCAGCATATCCACCTTGAGCAAGGTGCTCGTCCAGCGGTAGGTGGCGTGCTCCGGTCGGCGCCAGATCGCCCAGACCACCAGCACCAGCACGGAATGGACCCCGGCCAGCAGCACCAGGAGATACCAGAAACCGTAAATCCGCAGGACCCAGGGCACCAGGGTCACCGGCACCAGCGCCAGCAACACCAGCGTCGCCAGCCACCGCGCAGCAAACAGGCCATGTACCACCGGCAGGGTACGTGCCTGCTGCGCCGCATCGCCGTCAACATCCTCCATGTCCTTGATGATTTCTCGGCCGAAATGCATCAAAAAACTGAAGGCCGCCGGAATCAACGCGCGCTGAAACTGGCCGACAGCGATGCCGCCGAAAATGAAAGCTAGCGCGGTCACCAGGCTCACCACCAGATTGCCCCACAGCACCGTGCGCTTGAGGTGCGCGCTGTACCAGTACAGCAGCAGGCCCGAACCAAACGTGATGGCCAGGGCCGTGGCATGGATACAGAACGCGAGAAGGAGAGCAGCCGCAAAACAGAAACCAGCCAGGAGCAGCCCCTCACGCCGGGAGAGCCGGGCGGAGGGCAGCGGCCGGTCGGGCTTGTTGATGCGATCGATCTCGAGGTCAAAATAGTCGTTGATGCTGTTGGCAGCGGCGGTTACCAGCGCACCGGCCGCACAGGCCAGAGCCAGCGGCTGCCAAGCGGATCCGATCCCGCACAGATATCCGGCAAGAGCAATAGAGAGCCCGGCGATCAGGACATTGACCGGCCGCGTCAGCTCAAAGAGTGCCGTGAACTTGTCCGCACGGCCTCGCAGGGCTCCCTCCACCAGGTCACCCCGTAGCGAGACGGGGGAACGGCGTTGCGCCAATGGCATCCTCCTGTATCCCGAATCTCAATTGCCGGGATTCTTCCAGTGTTCCCAGTCCTCGTCATAAATCTCACCCCGCGCGGTGGAGTGGACCAGCTCGAGGTCGCCGGTGTCGCGCTTGTCGACATAGTAAAACTGAACGCCGCCTTGCACGGAGTAATAATGCCAGATCTCATAGGCGCGATTGTCGTTGCTGAAGGGGTAACGCTCGACCTCATCCGGGGGTCCATAGACCAGCAGGATCCGGCCGCGGTCGGTGCGCCAGCCCTCGCGGAAAGAGCCGCGGTAGGAGCTGTTGGCCTTTTGCACCCTTCCCAGATAATCCTGCTTATATTCATTCTCCGGCGTGCCGGGACTGGGATCGCGTCCCATCCAGAATTCCTTCATAAAGGCGCGCTTGCCCTGGAAATTGAGTTTTTTAAAGGTGTTGCGTTCCTCTTTGGTCGAAATATAGCGGGTGTATTCAAACTCTTGATTGATCTCTTTCTCGCTCATCGTCAGGTAGCGATCGGCATCGATACCGGCACTACCGAACCCCTTGGCCTCCTCCACCTTTTGCAGCGGAGCGGCAGCCTCGCCCTTATAGTCCCCCTCGCGGTAGACGAAAAACTTGCGCGCGCCCGAGGTCTGCGCACCCGTTTCCAGGTCGGTGACCTCGGCAACCACACGGTAGGCGCCGGAGACCAGGGTAATGACATTAATGCCCGTCACTTCGACGGCAGAATCCCCCGGTTTGTTGCGCAGCCGCGGTGCTACCTCCTTGACCGCCTGGCCATCGGCGTTGAAGATTTTATAGGCGACGCTGTACTTTGCGCCGCTGTCACTTCTGGCGGGGACAAGATGATAGATCTCGGAATAGAGATAGAGGATGGGCAGCCCGAGGCCGAAAAGTCCCGAAGGATTGGGCGTGACCTGAAAACCGTTCTTCAGAAAGGGCGTCGAACTCGTATCCCGCACGATGGATCCACTGACATGCAGATCACTGAGCTCGAGCCCGGGCCCCCGGAACGCTGCAATGTGCAGGGGAAAGCGGTAAGCACCCTGGGCCGCGGCATTCTGGAGATCCTCGATCCTGAGCGACATCTCAAAATCGCCGTCCGGCAGGATAAAATGGTTCAGGCAAAACAGGCTCTGCTCCCCGCTGACCTGGGCGAGACTGTCGGCATAGTTGACATTGCGCCAGACCTTTGAAGAGACCAGCGAGTCCTGAAGAAAAACCTCGGCGGTCGCCTTGAATTCGGCTTTGTAGCGTCCTTGATCGGGGAGATAGGTCAGCTGCCGCCGCGGGATAACGGCATAGATCTCAAGGTAGGTGAGGCTGTCGGAATAGTGTGCGCGGGTATAATCGATATTGAACCGGAAATTCGCTTTGGTTTCCTGCGCCTCCTGGGCGATAGCTGGAAGGGCTGCAGCCATGAAGACAAGAATGATCCGTGAAACACGTTCGCGAATCAGGGAATGCAATCGCATGGATCCTCCTCACTGAGCTGGTGTCGGGGCAGCCTCTGGCACCAGTTGGTCATTTTTCATCGGATCGAAACGGACGGAGACCAGTTTGGAGATGCCTTTCTCCTCCATGGTGACTCCATAAAGCTGATCCGCCGCGCGCATCGTGAGTTTGTTATGGGTGACAACGATGAACTGGGTGTTGCTGGAAAACTCGCGCAGGGCATGGGTAAACCGCTGGACATTCTGGTCATCGAGCGGGGCATCCACCTCATCGAAAATGCAGAAGGGGCTTGGCTTGACCAGATAGATGGCGAAGAGCAGCGAGATCGCCGTCAGTGACTTTTCGCCGCCCGACAGCAGCGTCAGCGCCGCCGGCTTTTTGCCGCCCGGCGTGGCCAGGATTTCGATCTCCGATTCGAGAGGATCGGCGGTCTCTTGCATCACCAGACTGGCGCGGCCACCGGCAAAGAACTTGCTGAACACTTCGGAAAAATTGTGCTGCACCTGCTCAAAGGTCTCGAGAAATTTTTGCCGCGCGGTGGTGTTGATGATCTCGATCGTATCGGTCAGATTCTTGCGCGCCTTGATGAGATCGTCGCGCTGCGTCTGCAAAAACTCGAGGCGCTCCTTCTCCTGTTCATACTCCTTGAGGGCCAGCAGATTGACGGGCCCGATCTCCTTGATCCGCTCGCGCACCCCCTCCAACAGCTGGCGCACCGCCTCGACATCAAACGCCTCGCCGGCCGGCTGGCGCTGCAGCTTGTACTCAAATTCTGCCCACATCCGCGCCTGGAGGTTTTCCGCCTTGAGTTTGAGTTCGGAGACCCGCAGTTCAATCTGATGCGCGGATTCGGAGAGAAGGTCGAATTTGCTCCTGGAGGTGCGGATCAGCTTTTCCGCTTCCGCCACCCGGGTGTTGGCCTGGTATTGCTGCTCTTCCAGCTCATCCAGCACCGCCTGCACCTCGAGGCGGCGCGCCTGCTGTTTGCCGGCCTCCTCAGCATAGCGTTCGTTGACCTGACTCAGTTCCTGGACCTCGGCAGCCGCCCGCCGGCCCTCTTCAATCCTCGATTTGATCAGCGTCTCGGTCTCGACGATCTGACGGTTCAGTCCGTCACTTTCGCGGCGCATGGCCTCAAAATCGCTCTGCAGCCGGGCAACCTGCACATTCATCTCGCGCGCCTGGCCGGCGGCCAGATCAACCGCTTGCTCGATGCTTTTGATCTCTTCACTCAGCGCTGCGGCCTTGAGGGCATTCTCCTTGCGCTGCGCCTGCAGATCATCGGCGCCCAGACTCTGCAGCTCCAGGTTGTGCCCGAGCTGGCTGACCTCGCCCATCAGCCGCTGCTTCTCGGACTCCCGTTTGGCCCGGCTCTCGTTCAGCGCCTGTTCCTCAAAGGTCTGCCGCCCCAATTGAATACGCAGCGAACCCAACGCTTGTTCCGATTCCTGAATATCCTTGCGTAGTTTCTCGGCCTCGATCTTGTTTTCCTGGATCTCGGTCTCACGCTGCGCCAGTTGGACGCGGCGCGCCTCGGCAGCCTGATTCAGCTTTTCAATCTCGCGCACCAATCCGGCCAGCTGCTCTTGACGGCCGACAAAATCGGACTGGTTCTTGCTCAGAACGCCGCCGCGGATGAAACCGCTGTGCGCCAGCACCTCGCCGGAAAGCGTCACCACATTGTAGGATTGGCCCCGCAACTCCGCAAAGATACGGTGCGCGGTTTGCAGATCCTGGGTCACGATAAAGGACCCCAGCACCTGGCGGACCAGCGCCTGGAAGCGCTCATCACAGGTGACCAGTTCATCGGCCCATCCGATCACGCCGAGATCGGTGAGCGCCGGCCGCTCGTGTAAACTCTCGCCAACCTCCTGCCGCGGCGCAAAGGTGACAATGCCCCGCTTTTCTTCGCGCAAGAGTCCGATGCCGTTGAAGGCCATGTTGGCCTCCTCGACCACCAGATAAGTGGCTGCCTCGCCCAGCGCGGCCGCAATGGCGGTACGATGCTGGTTATCAACACGAATGATATTGGCCAGAGGCCCGTGCGTGGCAAAGCCCTCTTTTTTCAGGGTCGCGAGAAAACGCACCCCGGCCGGGTAATCCTCAAGGGTGTCGATCAAGCGCCGCACCATTTCGGCCTGGTGACCCAGCACCTCGATCCGGCTGCGATCCTGGGACTCGGTCTTTTGCAGCACTTCGAACAGGCGCTTCGCCTCTTCCTCCCGGCGGCTGATCTCGGTCAGACGCTGCTTGTTCTTGCCCAGGGTCTCCACCAGGCCGGCTTCCCCCGCCCGCGTTTGGGTGATGATCTCGGCCAACTCCGCGGCCCGGGCATCCTCGCGCACCGCCTCGGTTTCGAGCTGCTTGATGCGATGGCTCAGGTTCTCTTCGGTCGCCTTGAGACGCTCGCCCTCATTCTGCTTGCGGCTCAATTCCTCGGTGATACGCAGCACCTGGGTCTCCGCCTCACGCGCCAGCGCCCGCTTGGTCTCGAACTGCACACGTATCGCCTGGTACTCGCCATTCTTCTTTTCATATTCGGTGCGCTTTTCCGTCAGACCCTGCTCGGCTTCGCGCAGAAGGAGCTGGGTTGAATCGTAGCTCTGCTGCAACTCTACCAGACGGGCCTGGAAATGCTCCTGCTCCTGGCTGGAACGCACGCCCGCTTCTTCGAGCGAACGGATGCGCTCCTTGTTGACCAGGATCCGCTCCTCGAATTTCTGGATGTCCCGCGCCAGATCCGAGACCATGCGCTGGTTTTCGAGCAACTTTTTTTCAATCTCGAGCAATTGCGCCCGCGTCGCCTCATAGTCCGCGTCCTGCGTGGCCAGAGAGCTCGAAGCCCCCTCGCGTTCGTCCTTGATCAGGTCCAGCTTGGTCTCGGCGGGCTCCAGTTCATCCAGAATCTGACTGTAGTCGTGGTTCGCCAGCTTGATCTCCTGGTCGCGCTGCTCGGTAATGATCTCCTGATACCGCTCCGCCTTGGCTACCTGGCGCCGCAAGGAACGCACATTCTTCTCCACTTCGGACATGATGTCTTCAATGCGGATCAGGTCCTTTTCAGTCGACTCGAGCTTGCGAAAGGTCGCCTTGCGGCGCAGCTTGTATTTGGTGATCCCGGCCGCTTCTTCAAAGATATGCCGCCGTTCATCCTCCTTGCCGTTGAGGATGCGCTCTACCTGCGGCAGTTCGATCACCGAATAGGTGTGCGGACCGGCGCCGGTATCCATAAAGAGATCAAGGATATCCTTGAGACGGCAGCTGTTGCCGTTGATCAGGTACTGGCTCTCGCCGGAACGAAAGAGCCGGCGCGTGATAATGACCTCGGCGTAATCGATCGGCAGCGTATTGCCGGTGTTCTCGATCTTGAGGGAAACCTCGGCCATGCCGACGGGTTTGGCCGTGGCCGTGCCGTTGAAAATAACATTGCCCATCACTTCGCTGCGCAAGGCACCGCTTTTTTGCTCGCCCATCACCCAGCGAATGGAATCCACAATATTGCTCTTGCCGCAGCCGTTGGGGCCGACGATTCCGGTGATGCCGTCATGCATCCGGATATGCGTCTTTTTGGCAAAAGACTTGAAACCGACAATTGTTAGCTCTGAAAGGTACACACAGCCCCATCGAAGTAGGTTGAGTTAGCCATCACCAAACACAGAATACTATCGCTGCTGCGCCGCACGGCGCCGGCGTCACCAGCCGAGGAGCGCCCGGTAATAGGCCCCATAGGCCAGCATCGCTCGGGATTGCTCCAGATAAAGCCCGAGCACCAGGGCGAGGGTCGCGGCGGCGGCGATTATCACCAGCAAGGTCTTGAAAAAGGAGATCTGCAGGATGACCCGCGTACCCCGCAAGGCGCGCAGAAAAAACCAGACCAAAATGATCGCAAAATAAGCCAGGCCGGCCGTCACCAGGCTGGATTGGGCCAGGATCCGGAAAAGAACCACCGCCAGCGGCAAGGCGAAAATAAAATTGGCCGGCACCCAAAAGGTAAAGGTGACGATCTGACTGAAACGCAAGTAGCGACGCTGCCCGAAGACGACCATCTTGTACACCAGGCTTTGCAGCAGGGACATCCCGATCATCAGTCCGGTGAATACGGCGATCATCCTCTCGGGATGCCAGATCAGGCCGATCGCCTGGCTCTTGGCGGCGCCGCCGGGGAAGAGCCAGGTCAGCACTTCATCAAAGAGCGAGTTCTCGCGCAGGAAATAGACCAGACTGGCCACGAGCGTGCTCATGGTCAAAAAGGAAGCCAGACCCACCACGATGGTCAAAAAGAGATTCACCTGACGGTTCTCGATCAGATCCATGTAAAAGCCGTGCGGGTAGACAAAGGCCCGGTGAAGATAATGGCTCATGCGCTTGTCCCGGCGGATGTAAAACAGCAGCAGAACGATCAGGACGATGCTGATGATCTGAAAGACAGCCGGATCATCCGCCGCGACATCGGCCGGCAGCAACTCGGGCATCGCGCTGCCGCTGAACGCGGCCTTGACGACCTGCCAGGCCAGCCGCTGCTGCCCGCTGTCATCGAGCAAGCCGGCAAGAAAGAGCTGGCCGTTGGCGCGCGGGCCCCAATAGGTATGAGGACTCTCGCCGCTCCAGTCCCGCCAGGGGGTGATGAGCAAACCCGCGCTATCGCCGAGGCGACCGGCTTCGAGAATGGCCATCTTGAGGTAATAGGCCTGGTTCTGCTGCGCGGAGCGGTCGCTGGCGACGCGGTTGTTCAGGGGAGAAGAGAACTGGAACAGATAGTTCCCTCCCGGCCGCCAGGCGGCGCTTTTAAAGAGGGCGATCTTTTCGGGCGGCACCTCGACGATCTGCAGATCCACCGGCAGGGGGCCGGCTGCGATATGGCGGCCGCGAATACCGGCGTAGACCGGCCGGCTGTCCAGGCTCCGGGCGATTTCCGCGAACTCGCGGAGAAAGGCCGCAGCCCGCCGCTCTCCTGGATCATATCCGGTGCCCAGACCCCAGGCGGCGATACAGGGATGATCGCGGCAGGCGAGAATCAGCTCGGTGAGGGCTTTCTTGGCCTTGAGCTTGATCGCCGCATTATCTAGATGCGCCGAGGGGATATTGGTCATCGGTATCTCGGCCATCACCGCCAGGCCGAGACTGTCGCAACGGCGCAAAAAGGATTCGCCGGGGACGACGCCGGGAAGCCGCACCGCATTGGCCCCGAGTTCCCGCATTCCTTGCAGATCCTGAGCGATGCGCAGCTCCTGTTCCGCCGGGGGCAACAGCACTTGCGCCGCATCCTCGATCCATTCAACCGCATGGAAGCGGAAGCCGCCGTTCCTGGCCGTACTTTTCTCCAGCCATTGCCTGGGCTGGGAGAGCCCAAAATAGAGGGCCGCGCGATCGATCGCCACCCCCCCTTCGAGCAGCTGCACCACCACGCGGTAGCGCTGGGGCGCGCCCGGCCGCCAGTAGCGGAATTCCGAAATCGCTGCCGTCAGCTGCAGGCTGGTGGTGTCTGAGGTGGAGAGAAAAAGCGGTTGTTGCGGTGAAGTGTAGACCGGCAGCGTGGTCTGGGCATCGACGATCTCCACGGCGCCGTGCAACTGCGGCAGTGCTGCGAGCGCCAGGCTGTCCATCCGGCCCAGAGCAATGGTCGCGCGCACCCGCAGATCCAGAGATCCGCTTCCGGGCAGCTCCGCCGGCGTCAACGCGACGGCAGCAACGAAGGGCGTTGCCCCGGTGCGCAGAACCACCGGACGGAAGAGGCCATTGCCCGACAGGGGAATGCCGCGGCTGCGCACCAGTAAAGGCACGGAACGGCGATAATCCAGCCGGTCGTCCATTTGCACCACCAGCTCGTTTTCAGCATTGACGAAGAGATCCTTGTCGGTCAGTGCGACCGTGAGCGGCGCGGTGCCGGCGGAATGACTGGCGATAATCTTTTTATTCAGGTAGACCGTGCTCGATCCATCCATGCCCTCGAACGCCAGTTCGTAGGCGGTGGAGATCATGCTGCTGTCGAGGGTGAATTTCTTGACAAAAGTGAACTGATCGCGCAACCGCGGAGCAGCGGGCAACTGAAAGCCCTGCCAGCTGCCGCCGTCGATCTGCATGGTCCAGAGGCCATCGAGCGGCATGGCGGTTCGGCGCCCAAGGGAGTCCTGCATCAGCCGTGATAGGCCGTAATAGGATTCGACCGCCGTGCCCCGGCCCGCAAAAATCAGCAAGAGCGCCAGTCCTAAGCGGAAAGATGTTTTCGTCACCCGTGTCATAACTTTATCGCCCTGGTCGCCTCATGCACCGCCTGGAGGAGGGGTTCCGCGGAAACCGGACTGTTGACAGCGGCGCGCATCCAGGCATCAGGGGTCAGCATCCCCAATCTGCACATCCGCTCCATCTCTTGTCCCAAATTCCGGTCCTGCAAATAGCGTTCGATCTGAAAACTGATGATGTGCCCGAGGGCATAATCGGGCAGATAGAGACCGCTGTCGATCATGTGCGAATAAATCGCCAGCAGCACCACGTCACGGACACCGAAAAGCGGCGCAAAATAGGTGTTCCACACCTGGGCGGCGATCTCCAGAACCGCCCCCTTGAGTTCCTGCGGGGTTGCCTGCGGATGCGCGTACATCCAGTGCCAAACTTTCATATCGACCAGACCGACAGCCGCGATCTCACAGGTCGCCCAATAGGTATCGAGCGCGTGCAAGTGGCGCGCCTGCGGATCCGCCCCGGCCAGTCCAAGCAGTTCGAGATCGCGGCGCTGGAAGACAAAGGCGAACGCCTCGGTAAAGGCCGTATTGGGCACGCCGGCCAGCAGGGTAAGGTCGATCTTGTTGAGGGAGAAAACTTGCTCCACGCAGTGGCCGAGTTCATGGACGGCGATGTTGTAGCCCTTGTAGCGCATCCCCTCGGCGGGGATCCGCGTGCGCAGATGCGCATTGTCGTCACGGCGCATCGCCCCCATGGCATGCCCGGCGCCGCGCGAGGGATCCACGGTGATCTTGGTGCCGAGCCAGGCTGCCGTCGCCGCATCGAATCCCAGTCCGGTCAGGATCTGCGGCAGCTGCGCCTGAAAAGCCGCGGTGGTCGGATATTTGGCGCTGACGATCTGGTCGAGCTGGTTTTCCGAGTAATCCGTGTGCGACCGGAAGCCGTTATACCAGATGTCAAAGGGCTCGAGCTTGCGGCCGAGGCGCCGGGAGATAAGACGGGCCACCTCCCTGGCTGCCGGATCGGTGAGCATCCGGGTCAGCAGCGCCTCAAAGTCGGCTTCGGGGATTTCACGTTCGCGGTCGAAGCGCCGGGCGATCTTGGTCGGCTCGCCGGGATACCAGGGATCGATCTTGCGCTCCGCCTGAAAGGTGGCCAGAAGCTGGAGATAGCGTACATCCGGCTCCGCCGCAGCCGCGGCCATCCGGCCCTCCACCAGGAGCTGGTTGCTATAGGGCGCCCAGACTGCAGTGGGGGAATCGATGACCTGCTGCGGGATCTCCTGGCGGATGATGCGCACCATGACCCGGGCGATCAGACGCTGGCGCGCCAGCCCCTCCTTGTTGCCGTATTGCCCCTTGAGCTCATCACGCAATCCCCAGTGCGTGATCAGTTTCAATCCCTCCGGAAAAAGGCGGCGGCCCGTTTCGTCCACCAGCCCGTGCATATAGATGTTGTAATTGGAGATATAATCGTCGGCTTGTACATAGGCCCGGTTCGCTTCCTGCAAGGCAGCGGCGGGCACCCGGGTGTTGAACTGGTTGGCCAGGCGCATCTGCGCCCACTCCGTGCGATTCCAGGAGGCGCCCAGCTGCAGCCGTTCCGCCAAGGAGTAAAGCGGAAAATTGAGCAGCGCCGTGAAGGCTATCCGGGTGCCGAAGAGATCCTCGGAGAGGTGCGCAAAAGGGCTGTATTCCGCAAAAAGATAATCCACCGGCAGGACGGGCCCGATCTCGAGCTGCAGGGGCTGCGCCAGGTCGCGGCCCACCTCATGGGCATGACCGTAGAGCGTTTCGAGATGACCTTCGCACCGGGTCAGGAGGGCTTCCAGGCCGGCGGAATCGGCGACAAACTGGGCAAGACAGAATTCGCTGAATTCCGCCGCCGAACCGTCTTGCTCTCGCCAGAGTGCGGCGGCTTGTCGCACGCCGCGCTCGATTCGGGGCTGCGCCCCGGCACCGTGGCGCTCTTCCAGGGCGGCGATGGTCCGCGTGATCGTCGTCTCAGGCAGCCCGGACGCCCGGACGCGCGGCGCAAACAGGGTGATGGTAATCATACCCGTCAAAAGCAGCCGGATGGTTCCGGCACTCCTCTTCGCTGGCAGGGACATGCGCATTCTCATTCAGGGTGGGATGGACCATTATTTTGATAACCATAAAGGTATCCAAAATCAGGGACAATTCAAAACAAAATATCGGCGGCTCAAGCCCGGATTCCGGCGATCTGATCGGGGGGAGAGCATCGGGCCGGCCTCCGCTTTCATTCCGGGTGGATGCCCTCTTCGCTGATGCCGTGCACAAAATAGCCGGCATCATCGAGAAAGCGGTAAAAGATGACGATAAAGGCAAGGGAAGCCTCGACCATCAAATCCTTATCCTTGTACAATTCCTGAAGTTTCTTCCTGCGGAGCTTTTTGTCAGGCACACTGAAATACTCCACAAAGAGGCCATCGAGTTTTTTCCCCAGCTTGGGCGCAGTAACGGCGTCCACCCCGCCCTCATTCACGTAAATCATGGTTTCGATGACCAGTTCCCGCATCCGGCTGATGTTGGTCTGATGATAGGAGAAGATGTGCAGGGCGATTCTCTGGGCCTCCTTGATGCTGGCGCGAACGAGGGCCTCGAACAGGGCGTGGGAAATGGCATCGTCCGCGGCGGCCTGCCTCTGCCGCACCAGGGAGATGAGCACGATGTTTTTATACAACTGATAGAGGCGTTCGGAGCCATCCATGCTCGTACGCACGGCATGGGGGACCTCTGGTTTGTAGGGGTGATAGCTGGGCAGGAACATCATCTGGAAAAGTTGTTCAAAAAAGTCGACCTGATTGAAGGTGTCCTTCAAATCCATGCGCATGTCCAGGGTATTATCGAGGCGGTCCGCCAGTTTGACGCGCACCGCCTCGGGCGTCCGGCGCGCCTGGTGGAGCATGCGGCCGATATAGCGGTAGTAGCTTTCACCGGGCTGCTTGGTCAACCAGTAAAGCCGCTCGGTCAGAAACCAGCGTTCATCTTCGGGCAAGTTGAACAGTATGGCGCGCAGGGGAGCATCGATCAGCTCGCCAAAATCGGCCGGCTCGCTGGCAGGGGGAAAATCCTCGAAACGGTCATGCAGCAGGGAGGCCATCAGATCGAGGTGGAGAATCGTCGACATGCTGCCGGCCAGCAGGGCGGTAGCCCGCAATGGATGGATGATCGCCTGTGCGCCCAGGCGCCGCCGCTTGTGCCCATAGACCCCATCGATGTACTCCATGGTCTCGATGAGGATCTGTTGAGTTGCCGCGGTCGGCCGATGTTCGCCGAGTACTCCTTCGAGAACGCTGCGCCAGTTGGTCGGCTTGACCACCAGCAGATAGTTCAGATCTGCAGAGAGACGCAGAAAATGATTGAGATCGTAGAACAGCATCATCTTCTCCTGCTATTACAGACGATAGCGCTTGCCTATTTCGGGAGCTCCTCGGCCGCGCGCCGGAGCGCTTGCCAGCGCGACGCATCCTCCGGCGCCAGCAGGTCGAGACATTCGCGCAGAGATGGGCCATCTGCGCGGCTATACAAATATTCCGCCCACGCCTCGAGGATTGCTTCCTGCTCCCGCTGCCGGGCGGGATCGAGAAGATCGAGTTCGGCCATTTCAACGATGAGGCGGCGGCTCTCGGGCCAGTTCCCCTCGCGCCGGTACTTGCGCAATCCCTGAAAAAAGGCGGCACAACAGTTTTGCGCCAACGCCTTCACATCGGGATAGCGGTAAGCCCCATCGGCGAAGACCGAAAAAGCACGGTCATAGGCCCCGCTCTCAAAGAGGGTTTGGCCCCAGCGGAAATAGAGATCCTGCTCGAAGGCGACATTGGAGCGGGAATCCCGATTGAACTCCTGGGCGAGGAGGACAAATTCATAGGCGGTGGCAAAATTATTCTCCCGCTGCGCAAAATAGGCGCGGTTATAGGCCAGCAGGCCCAACAGCTCGGTATTATTGATGCGCCGGCCGCGGGAATTTTCGTAAGCATAGATGCGGTCCAGACCAATCTGGGCTGCACGATTCTGCGGATAATAGTCCAGCAGATAGCCGGAATAGGCCCGCAGGTTGCGCATGATATTAAAACCCATCGGCGAGGTGTTTTCCACCGTGACCGTTTGGGTGAAATCACTAAAGATGGTGTAGACATGGGTGGGCGTTTCAAAGGCCTCCGTTGGCCATCCCAGATCGGCGCAAACCAGATTGTAGAGAATCGTGCCGGCCACACAATTAAATTTTTGCCGGCGCACGACATCCAGAAGGGTCGTTGCTTCCTCCTTGTATTCGCGCAAATAAAAGGAATGAAGATAGCTGAAGACAGTGGAGGCCGATTCCTGGCGCCGGAAGGGATCGAGATGGCACGCCCGCAGCCTCCCGAGCAGATCATCATACCAGGAGAGGTAGTAACGCAGGCTGTCCTCCTCAGTCGCACCGGAAAGGATGAAGGCGGCCTGAATCAGCGAGAAACCATCGAGGCGGCCGTCGGCTATATCCTGATCCAGCTGGGCCAGCAAGGAAGGAGCGGTTACAGTGCTATCGTTCGGGACGGGACGGGCAGCGAGAGCGGGCAGGGCGATCAGCCACACAAAAAGCAGGGGGCCGGCTCCTTGCAGCGCCGGCAGGTGGCGGCTGCAGCGGCCCCGTTTTCCTACCTCCCTGTCGCGCATGGCTCTCCTCGCCGCTCTACTGGATCGGGAAAAGAACAAAAATAAAGGGATCCCACAGCATGTGCGAAATCAGAACCGGCAGCAGCGCGCCGCGCCAGGCATAGAGGGCCCCCCAAAACAGACCGCAGGTGACGGCAGCCAGCAGCAGGACATAATTGCCGGTGGCAAAATGGACGGCGGTATAGAGAAAGGTGGTGAGCATGAAGCCGCGCCAGCGCCCCAGGCGGGCGCCAAAGCGGTTTTGCACCAGTCCCCGCCAAAAAAACTCCTCGCCGAAACCAATGGGAAAAAAGAGCAGCAAGGCGATCCAGTGCGGTGCCAGGCTGCCGCGGTTGCCATAGATGGCGGCCAGATTGGCCGGCCGGCCGGAAATAAACTGCGGCAGCAGCTGCTCTCCCAAAATGAGCATCTGATTGCCGATCCAGAACAAGCCGTAGAGTACCAGCGCTGAAGCCACACCGATCGCGATATTACTCCAGCGCCACTCGCCCTCGGTGGCGAATGGCTTGCCGATCCACAGCACGATCAGTGAGAGCAGGCTGGTGCTGAAGGCCATCATCAGCCAGAAATTAAACGGCCGGAGGACAAACATGACATACCAGAGGACAAAGGCGAGGGCAATGGCCAGGTAAAAGGCGGCTTTTTTCATCGCGATCCCCTTTATGCCAGAACCCGGATGACCAGCGCCACGATGAAGAGCAGGCTGAACATCATGTGATGCTGCGCGGTGGCCGCATCGATCCCGGCGAATTGCGCGATGGACATCTCCGTTTTAGCACGCACGGTGCGTATATTGCGCAGCGCCAGCGGCAATGAGAGAAAGGTGATCAGGCTCCAGGGGGTCAGGTGGGCGAAGAAAATCAGCAGCAGGATGGTCGCATACGCCCCGAGAACCAGACCATAGTACATGATTTGCGCGCCGCGCTCACCGATAAGGATCGGCACCGTCTTGATATGCACGACCTGATCGAAGGGGATATCGCGGAGATTATTGCTGTGAAGGATGGCATCCACCAGCAGGGCCGCCGGCACGCCGTAGAGAAGCGGCAGCCACGCGGCATAGCCGGTCTGGACGGCAAAGGCGCCGAGGGGGATGAACAAGCCGAAGGAAAGAAAGACGCCGATGTCGCCCAGGGCGTGATATTTGAAATTGAAGGGCGCCATCGTATAGAAAAAACCGAGGATGAATCCGGCTGCCACCAGCCAGATGACCGGTGCCGGATTCGCCACATGGAGGATCAGATAGAGACCGATCAGGCCGGCGATGGCATAGAGAATCAGCGCCAGGCGTAGCATCTCCGCCGGGGTCATCTTTTTGGCCATCAACATACCACTCGAGCCGTAGGTCCCCTCGCGGTCGACCCGGGTCTTGAAGTCAAAGTAATCCGAGAGGGCGTTTGCGCCCGAATGGACCAGGACGCATCCCAGGACCGTCAAAACAAAATGGAACCAGTTGATCCTGAGGCCGGGTACCGCGATGAGGGCCGTCAGCAGCCCGAAAAAGGGCGGCAGCACACTGACAGTATAGGACCAGGGCCGGGTGGCCAGAAGGTAGTATTTGAGTTTCGCCATGGAGAGGATTTCCCGGGTTAAGTGGAAGGCCGCTAACGGACGGCCGGTTTGTTGGCGCTGACCAGATGAACCATCCCGAAAAAGAACCGCCGGACCTGAACCTTGCCAAAACCGGTGTTCTGCAACAGCGCGACGAAATCGGGCACCTTCCGGAAGGTGAAGATGGAGTTGAACAGGTAACGATAGGGTCCTATCCGGCCGGTCAGCAAAAATCCCAGAAAAGGAAAGACCAGGGCGTTGTAGGTCTTGAGCAACGCCGCGATCAGAAAATGTTCCGGAACAAAGAATTCGAGCACATGGATCCATCCCCCGGGCTTGAGCAGGCGCAGCGATTCCTGCATGTCTTCATCCAGGTGGACAAAATTGCGGACGCCGAAAGCGCAGGTAATGGCGGCAAAACTGGCATCAGGAAAAGGCAACCGCGCCACCGCACGGACCAGAGCGATCCGTCCGTTCCAGGCGATGAACTTGTCCCGCCCCTCGCTGTACATGGTCGCGGAGGGATCCGAACCGATCACCTGCACCCCGGGCGCTGCCCGAGCCACCGCCAGAGCCATATCGCCGGTTCCGCAGGCGAGATCAAGCACCCACCCCGCCGCGGCAGGATGCATCTGCTGCGTTACGACCGCGGCGGTCTTGCGGCGCCAGAATAGATCCAGACCGAAGGTCGCCACATGGTTGAAGGCATCGTACCCTTTGATGAAGGGGCCTTCGAATTTGAAACGGGAATAATGGCTCCTGCGGGTCATGCCCTCACCTCGTGCTCAACCTAATGCGCCGTTTCCGGCAGCTTCTTTATGATCGCTTCGGCGTACTGGATAACCCCGTCGGCATAAGAGTCGATCGGATTGTAGGCCAGGAGAGCATAACGGCGCGATTTTTCGCTGGCCCCATAGCCGTTGGCGTGCAAAAAGTTGGCTACGGAAAATATGGCATCCGGCCAGGTACAAAGATCGATGCGGCCGTCCCCGTCGCCATCCCGGGCGAATTGCAGCGAGCTCGGCATGAACTGGACATAGCCGATCGCGCCGCCCCAGGATCCCCGCTGCCGGGTTGCATCCACCCCCTTCTCTTTGCTGATCCGCAGGAGCGCCGCAAGATTGGCCACCGCGCTCCGCTTCAGTCGTTCCAGCCGCCGCCCCTCGGCCTCTCTGACCGGCAACAGGCTGGAATCGGCCTCCCCCCGGCGGATCAGGTCACGGGCCGCCAGATCGCGCGCCTGATCCAGATAGAGGATCTGCCCGAGCAGGACATTAAAGATCAAATGATTGCCGACAAATTCACCCAGCCCTGATTCCCACATCAGAATCGCAACGATATCCTTGCTGGCGACACTGAACTCGGTGGCCGCCTTGTCGAGAATAACCTGATGCGCCACAAGAAACTTTACACCCTCCTTGATCCGGCGCGGCTTCATGAACACCGTGCGATAATCCGCATGCTCACGGTTCTGGATGGCCACGCTCTGCGGGGTTGCATACTTGATCACATTTTCTGCATACACCTCGGGGAGAAGCCGGGCCAGCTGTTCGCGGAACTCTTGCTCGGAAACCGCTACACCCCTGCCGCCAGGAGCCGCCAAAGCCCGAAGCAGTGCGACCACCGACGCATTCGCCGGCTTGCCCTCCACAAAAACCGTGCGCTCCGAAAGCTCCCAGCCGGCAATCGCCGACCGGGTCGTCCCCGAAAGCTGCTCCCCGCCG
This sequence comes from bacterium, assembly GCA_035353815.1. Taxonomy (GTDB): domain Bacteria; phylum Zhuqueibacterota; class Zhuqueibacteria; order Residuimicrobiales; family Residuimicrobiaceae; genus JAKPUX01. Next base: position 31,304 of record DAOQAG010000018.1, on the reverse strand, counting down.
CAGCCCGCTTCACCCATGATCAGGCTGCAAAGAAATAAAAGGACCATCACCTTTTGATCGCGTCCCCTTGCGCCACCCATTCTGCCTCCCTGCGATGCTCTCACCTTACCAGCGGATTTCTTCCACGCGTCGCCGCGGGCAATGCCCAGTCGACCTCTTCCTTGATGCGCATAAAACTCATGCCCTGATAGAGAGGCTTGCGGCTGACCTTGTCGATGTACTCCCCAAAGGGCTCATCGACAACCTTGCCGGCACTCATACTGGCATGGCGGAACCAGGTCCGGCCCGCCTTTTTGACCACCAGCAGCATGTGCGCCGAAAAAATATCCAGCTTGTCCTGAATCAGCGCAACCACATCCCCGCTCTGCAGCGCCGCTTCATGCGCAGCCAGCCGCGACAGCGGGATGTAGGGCACGGTCACACTCCGGTCCGGAAGGTAAGCCGGAAGGTCCGTAATGCCCTTGCGCGTAAAAAACTCGCCATGCCGGATCGTTCGCGTCGATTCGACGATGTCGGCGCCCCCCACCTGCCGGGTCACCTCCTCCAGGCACCAGCGGTTCTCCGGCAGCCAATCCACCATGGTATAATGATTGCGTGTTGCCATGCTGATGTATCCTCCGCGATAGCGGATATGCTGCAGAATATTAAACATCTCCTCATAATTGCGCGCAAGGCTCAGGGCGAGGACAATCTCACAATAGGTCATGCAATTGATCTGCTGTACATTCAGCAACGGTTCGGTTTCGTAGCGGCCGTTCGCACCCTCCCCTTCACACGTGAGCAGGTAGGGCGCGCCGAGAAAACGCTGCGAATAATAGGTCATTTTTTCGGCATTGGACCAGCCGCAAGCCGTAACACGGCGGATATCCTGGTCGATCGCCGCCAGCGGCATGACATAGTAGAGCGTGTCGCCGGCTTGCGCACAACAGGTCAGCATGAACAAAAGAGCCGTCAGAATTCGCATGCTTTTCCTTTCTCAAAGCCCCCGGCGCATATTTTCTCATAATACTCAAATCTGACCTTTTTTGCAAGGAGATTATCCGGGGCGCCGCGGCACTTGGCTAAAAACTGACACGGCCCTCAGTTTTCTGAGAATGACCGCTGCTCAGCCGCCAGGATCAGCCAGACGCAGCAGAGCCTGGGGAGGATATATTGAAAATAATATAATTAGAGCGACATAGAATTCCGCTTTGCCGGAGGATACCCATCCACCTGGCACATCTTTTGCATAATGACCACCGTGCGCCCACACAACGGGCCTTGTCCTTGTCTCAGTCTATCGTGAGGAATGCCTGTCATGCGCAGATTGGTCGCCCTCTTGATTTGCATCCTCCTGCTTGCGCTCTGGGGCTGTTCGCGCGATTTTTCGCCCGCCGCGCCCCGGGAAAACCCGCCTGCACGGCCGCTCACAACGCCGGAGGCCCTCCTGGCCCGAAGCAGCAACGACTTCGGCTGGCGCCTCTTCACCCATGTGGCCGGGGAGAGCGGAGAACAGAATACCCTCATCTCGCCGCTCAGCGTCACACTGGCCCTGGCGATGGCCTATAACGGCGCGGGCGGTGAAACCGAAAGCGCCATGCGCACCACCCTGGGGTTTCCCGAATCGGCGCGCGACGAGGTGAATACCGGCCTCCTCGGACTCACCGATCTATTGACCCATCTCGATTATGGGGTGAAATTCCAGATCGCCAACTCGATCTGGTATCGTCAGGGCCTGCCGGTCGCGGCCGATTTTATCGAGCGCAACCGCACTTTCTACGCGGCCAGCGTCCAGCCCCTCGATTTCTCTGCGGCGGGAGCTCCCGCCGTGATCAACGCCTGGGCCAGCAAAAATACCAACGGGCGCATCCCGCATGTCATTGACGGGATCGATCCCGATATCATGCTGCTGCTTCTCAATGCCATCTACTTCAAGGGGAGCTGGACCACTGAATTCGCTCCCACAGAGACCCGCCAGGAACCCTTTACCCGCGCCGACGGCAGCGCAATACCCTGCCGGATGATGCGGCAGACCGCAACCCTGGGCTATTTCGAGAACGATGTCATGCAGGCCGTGGATCTCCCCTATGGCGATGGACATTTCGCCATGACGGTGATCCTGGCTAAAAACGGCCTCTCCACCCTGCCGCTGCCACAGGACGCTGCCACCTGGGAAGCCTGGCATGCCCGGTTCGTCCAGCAAAACGGCACCCTCTATCTTCCCAAATTCAAATTCTCCGGCGAGTTGATGCTGAACAGCCACCTCAAAGCCCTCGGGATGCCTGTGGCCTTTGACGATCAGCGCGCCGATTTCAGCGGAATCACCATGGCCATGCGCTTGTTTATCAGTTATGTGAAGCATTGTTCTTTTATCCAGGTCGACGAGGAAGGCACCGAAGCGGCGGCCGTAACGGTCGTGGGAGTGGGCACAACCTCCATCGGCGAACCCACTGGCTTTCTGATGCATGTCAACCGCCCCTTCCTGGTCGTCATCCATGATCATCACAGCAAAACGGCACTCTTCATCGGCCGCATTTATCAGCCGGAATGGAAGTGACCGCGACATGCATGTCTAACCCCCGGCTCCCATCCCCGCTTGCGAATCAGGAGCCTGAAAACCACCGCAACACTCCGAGGAGAATGTTATGTGCAATCCTTTTGTCCTTCGTCACTCTCTCCTGAGTCTGCTTGCCCTGATGTTGACCCTCTTCCTGGCCGCCCCACTGCCGCTCGCGGCCCAGGATGCAAGCGGCAGCCCTGCTGTCTTTGTGGAAAAAGGCAGCATCAGTGGCCGGGTCACCGGCATCGATTCGAGCCTGATCGGCGTGGCCTCGGTCACAGCATGGACCAACGATCCGATGATCGCGGAATGGGGCAAGGGCTTCGCGCTGGTCGACAGCCTCTTCTCCTTCCGCATCGACAGCCTGGCCCCCGGCGACTATTATGTCACCGCCGAAGCCCCGGGCTATCTGCCCCAGTACTTCCTGGAAGCAGCGGACTGGACTTCGGCTACCCTTGTGACGGTCAAGGCCGGTGAAGTGACCCCCGGCATCCGCTTCAACCTCAAACCCGGCTCCATTGTCTATGGCGGCTCCATCAGCGGCCGGGTCACAGGGCCGGACGGACTGCCGCTGCCTTATGTGACCATCACGGCTTCAACCCGTTTCGCTCCCGATTCCGGCAAGTACGTTTTCATGGAAATCGGCTATGCCAGCAGCGATGAAATGGGCAACTACCTCCTGGCCAATCTGCCGGAGAATGACTATTACATCCGCGCCGATTACTGGAACTCCTGGTTCGGCCAAACCCTCTGGTATCCCCAAGCCGCCGCAGTGGAGGGCGCCCGGCCGGTGACGGTCACCGATTACAACGAGGTCAGCGGCATCGATTTCACCTTCACTGCCGTCGCCAAAACCGGCCGCATCGCCGGCAAGGTCGTCGACGCCCTCGGCCATCCCCTCGCCAACGCCGGCATCCAGATCATGGCCGCACCCGATGCGTCCCAGCCCTGGAACCGGATCTGGCTTTACGCCACCACCGGCGACGACGGTCTGTATGAAATCGCGGGTGTTCCCAACGGCGTCTACGTCGCCTATTGCTGGGCGCAGAGCGGCTGGGAATATGCCCAGCTCTGGTGGCCGGATGCCTCCACCATGGAGGCGGCCAAATATATCACCCTCTCCGATGCGGCACCGGAGTGGCAGGCCGATTTCACCCTGCCGCTGACGCCCGGAACGGCCGTGCTGAGCGGCCGCGTCGCCAATATCGAGGGCCGTTTCCTGGCCAATGCCTCGATACAGATCTCCGCAGCAGAGAATGATTATGATGCGGCAACCGGACATTACTTCTACGCCTGGGCTGTCACCGACAGCAATGGCTACTACCGCGTCGACCGCCTATCTCACGGCCGCTATATCGCTTATGCTGCCTATTGGGAAGGGGAAAGCTTTGGGCAAAGCTGGTTCAAGGATGCGGACAGCCTCACGCTGGCGCAGCCGATCGCCTTGCAGGATGGAGAAAAACGCGGTGATATCGATTTTACCTTGCGGGTTCATCCGATCTATGGTGCCATTGTCGGCACGGTGACCGATGCCGCCACCGGCCAGCCCATCCCGCGTGCCTATGTGCAGGTCAACCATCCCTATAACGATATGAACATGCCCATCGGCCGTTTTGCCTGGTGGCCGTATTACCAGATCACCGACGACCAGGGCCGTTTCATCTTCGAAACCATGTCGGAGGGTACCTACCAGCTGGCTGTGTATGCCAATGGAGGTTTTGCCTGGTATCCGGACGCCATCGTGGCCGAAATGGGAACACCCGTCAAGGTGGTTGGTGGCCAGAAAACTGAAGCCAATTTTGCCCTGGCCCTGCGCCAGGAAGGCCGCGGCGCCATCTCGGGCCAGGTGCAAGCGGACTATGGATACATCGCCATGCGCGGCGCCGACGCTTCTGGGAGCACCCGGCTCGAGTCCGTCCTCGGCGGCTATACCCCTGAAATAGCCATAGTCATGGCCAAGCCCGCGGTGACCATTATGCTCTGGCCCTATTCCGAACAATTCTATACCGCCGTCACGACGCCCGATGGTCAATACACGCTCAAGGGCGTGCCCGCCGGCGAGTATTATCTCTCCTGTTTCGCCCCCGGGCATATGCTGCGCTACTACAAGGAGACCTTCGATCCAGCCGAAGCGGTACTGGTCAAGGTCGAATCGGATCAGGAGACCAGCGGCATCGACTTTACCCTGCAGCCCAACCCCTGGTTCTTCATCAAAGAGGGGGATGGCGCCGGACGCAACGCCTTGAGCGCCAATATCTCGGGCACGATCAGCGACGCAAATGGGCAGGGGGTCGCCGGAGCCGCGATCTATCTCCTCGACAGCGCCGGCCAGCCGGTCGCCTGGACCACCTCGGACCAGAAGGGCCAGTATGAGATCCTCGGTGTCACCAACGGACAATATTATCTCCAGGCCGGCAAGACCGGCTTTGCGACCACCTTCAATGGCAACGCCTCCAGCCGGGATGCCACCGTCCCGCTGGTCGCGGCCAGCGGCCTGACCCAGGTCAACATCACACTGACGCCCGCCGGAAGCACCGATGTCGATGTCCGAGTCCTGCCCGAAAAAATCGAACTCCTGGGCAATTATCCCAATCCCTTCAATCCGGAGACCAGCATCCATTTCGCCCTGCCGTCGCCCATGCAAGTCACGCTGACCATCTATGACCGCCTCGGACGCCAGGTACGCCAACTGGAGAATGGCCTCTTGCCGGAAGGCGAGCACCAGGTCCTCTGGGACGGACGTGATGCCTTCGGGCAAACCATGAGCAGCGGCCTCTACTTCTACCGTCTCGCCACGCCCGCCGCCCTCAGCACCGGCAAGATGGTGCTGATGAGATAACCTTCACCCGATGCCGGGAAGGCCCTGCCGTGAAGCAGCGCCTACCCGGAAAGGATACAGCCATGTTTAAGAAAAGCTTGTTGATGACCGCCGCGGTGACGGCGCTGTTATTCCTGGCGCGTTGCGATCTCGTCGATACGATCCTCGATCCCGAAACCAACCATTCGGCGGTCGAGATTGCGACGAACCGGCAGACCCTGGCCAGGGGAGATTCGATCACCATCACCCTCTACAACCGCGGCGAGGAGCCGATCTTCCTCGAGGGCTGCAATCCGGTCTATTACAGTGTCAAGAAGGATACCGGTTGGATCGACCATCCCTTTCGCTTGTGTTTCTGGGAGGGATATGAACGCGAAGTGCCCGCCGGAGGTATTTACCGCGAGACGGTGCAGTTGGTGGTCGATGCCACCCAGGTCCGCTTTGTCGCCCCGGTTTATCGCGGCTGCAAAACCAACCTGCCGCTGAGCGAAGCCGAATGCCGATCCCGAACCCTCTACTACTCCGGAGTCGTCCTGATCCGTCAGCCGCGCTGAAATATCCGGCGCTGACTACCGCACCTCATGCCCATTCCTCTTTTGCCGGCCCCCGCCTGATCAGTGGGGGCCGTTTCGTTGGGCCCATCCCGGATCATCTGCCCCCGGCCGCACGAATATCGCTTGTATTCATGCACATTTTTGATTACTTTTACGGTAATTACTCGACCACAAGCATTCATCGGGTCAAGAGGACCAATGGGAAAGACATTTGCGGAAAAAATCCTCGGGCAGAAAACGGGCAAGAGCGTTGTCCCCGGCGAGATTGTCGAGGTCAAGCCCGATATCGCCATGAGCCACGACAACACCGCGGCCATCGCCAAAACCTTCAAGGAAATTGGTGTCAGCCGCCTCGATGATCCCGGACGACACGTCATCGTACTCGACCATTGCGTGCCGGCCGCCAATGAAAAGTTCGCCCAGAACCACAAAGAGATCCGTGCCTTCGTCAAGGAACAATCGATTACAAACTTTTATGATATCGATCGCGGCATCTGCCATCAGGTGCTGCCGGAGGAGGGATTCGCCCTGCCCGGCTATCTGATGGTAGGCAGCGATTCGCATTCCACCACCTACGGCGCCTTTGGCGCCCTGGCAACCGGCATCGGCCGCAGCGAAATGGCGGTGATCTTTGCCACGGGCAAGATCTGGCTGCGCGTCCCCGAGACAATGAAGATCGTCGTCACCGGCCAGCTGCGGCCGGGGATCTCCGCCAAGGATGTCATGCTCAAGATCATCGGCGATCTCAGTGCCGATGGCGGCCTCTACAAATCGGTCTGGTTCACCGGACCGGTCATCGCGGCGATGAGCGTTTCAAGCCGGATGGTGCTGACCAATATGGCCGTGGAATTCGGCGCCAAAAACGGGTATATGGAACCGGACGACAAGACGCTCGCTTTCCTCCAGGGCCGGGCGCGTGCCGCATTCACACCCGTCACATCGGACCCGGATGCCGAATTCGAGAGTGTCTACGAACTCGATGTCAGCGACCTCGAGCCGTTGGTCGCCTGTCCCCACAGCGTGGACAACGTCAAGCCGGTTGCCGCGGTCAAGGGGACGCACATCGATCAGGTCTTTTTTGGCTCATGTACCAATGCGCGCATCGAGGATTTTGAGATCGTCGCGGGTGTCCTGAAGGGGAAAAAAGTCCATCCCTCCTGCCGCATGATCGTCATTCCCGCCTCGCAGCAGATCTTTCTCGAGGCGCTCGCAAAAGGCTACATCGCCATTCTCGCTCAGGCCGGCGCTACCATCGTCAATTCAGGCTGCGGGCCCTGTATGGGCAATCACGAGGGAATTCTCGCCCCGGGCGAACGGGTGTTGAGCACCTCCAACCGCAACTTCAAGGGCCGGTTCGGCTGCAAAGAGTCCGAGATTTACCTGGGCAGCCCCCTGACCGCAGCGGCAAGCGCGCTCACCGGCGCCATCAGCGATTTCCGCGAGATCCTATAGGAGTGCAGCAATGGCAAAGATCATCGGCCGCATCTGGAAATATGGAGATGATGTCAATACCGATGTCATTTTCCCGGGCAAGTACACTTATACGGTGACCGATCCCCAAGAAATGGCCAAGATCGCCATGGAGGATCTCGATGCCGCGTTTGCCCGGGAGGTTCGGCCGAATGACATCATCGTGGCCGGCAAGAATTTCGGCTGCGGCAGCTCACGCGAACAAGCCGCCTTTTGTCTGAAATACGCCGGAGTCGGCGCGGTGATCGCCCGCTCCTTCTCGCGCCTCTATTTCCGCAACTGTATCAACGCCGGATTGCCCGCGCTGACGTTGCCGGAATCCCCGGAGATTTTTGCCGCCGGCGAGACGATCGAGATCGACCTCGGCGCCGGCACCATCGCCTGCCCCTCGGGGCTCTACCAGTTTCCGCCCCTGCCCGAGGCGGTTATCGGCATCTTTAACGACGGCGGCCTGGTACCGCATACGCGCAAGATCCTCGGCATCGACCGGTGAGCTTGATGGAGAAATCAGAAGCCTACAACTGGGCGGCCAAGCGCATTCGCGCCCAGGTGCAGCGCCAGGTCGATCCCATCGCCACCCTGGCCAACACCGCCGCCATCCTCAAGGAGTATTTTCCCTCCTTCTTCTGGGTGGGCTTTTATTTTGTGCATCCCGACCATCTCCTGCTCGGCCCTTTTCAGGGCCCGCCGGCCTGCGTCCGGCTGGCACGGGACAAAGGGGTGTGTGCAACCGCAGCGGCTCAGGATCAGACCATCCTCGTGGCGGACGTCCACCAGTTTCCCGGACATGTCGCCTGCGACGGCCGCGCCAACTCCGAAATCGTCGTCCCGGTTCATGACCGCACCGGGTCGATGCGCGCGGTACTCGATGTAGACAGCACGGCTCTGGAGGCCTTCGATCAGCAGGATGCCGCCGGGCTCGAGCGGATCGCCGAGCTGCTGCGCGAGGTCTGGCCGGCCCGGTAAAATTCGCGGGCCGCGGGATGCAACTTGTTGGTTTTCTCAGCGTTTAATGATTAGCGTTATCCCATTCTGGAAAGGCCCGGGAGCTTTTTCCCTGTCCATCGGGATTGACAAGGAGGCAAAACATGCAAACCAAGAGTCTGCGCACCGGATTAATCCTCGCCCTCGGCCTGCTGAGCGCCGTGCCCGGCATGGCACAACGCCGCAGCCAGAGCAGCTACCGTCCGAACCTCAACAGCAAACTCGGCATCCATGCCGGCTATCTCAATCCCAAGGATCCGGATGGCGGTATGCTGGCGGGCTGCACCCTCGGCACCTCGGTTGATGAATCGGTGACCATCGGCCTCGGCCTGGACCTCTGGCACAAGATCTATCGCGATGAAAAATCCGTCGCCGAGCAATCCCGGCCCGATCGCAACGTAAAAACCTATGTCACTGAGCTGGAGATCTCCGATTGGGCCATGCCCCTCACCCTGGAAATCGATGCCAAGGTGCCGCTCTCCCGTTATATGGGCTACACCGTCCGCGGCAATATCGGTTATACCTTCCTCTGGAGCAAGTACAACAATTACCTCCAGGATATCAGCTCGAACCGCCGCTTTGGCGGCATCTGCTGGCAACTCGGCGCCGGTCTCTACTCCGAAATCGGCTCCCGCTCCACTCTGGTGGGGGACCTGTTTTATAACAGCAGTGAAGTGAGCAGTGAAGTGACCAAGAGCGAAGCCGGCCTGCCGATCTTCGAGCGGGTGAACCTCTCGGGGCTTGGCCTGCGCGTCGGCGTTCTCCTCGACCTGCGCTGACCTATGCGGCGGCAGCTGCGGCCGGAGCCTGCCGCCTTGATCTCTGACCCCTTGTTGCGATGATGGAAAGAAGAGTCTCTTTCGGACCGGGCCAGGCTACGACGCCCGGCGTACGCGCTCTGCTGATCGCCAATGCCGCGATCTATCTGCTGCTGCTCCCGTTCAAACATCAGGGCAGCATCTCGCCCCTGCTCGAGACCCTGGCGCTCTACCCGACCTCGATCTGGCCGGATTTCAAGCTCTGGCAGCTCCTCACCTATCAGTTTCTCCACGGCAGCTTTTGGCACCTTCTCTTCAATCTTTTCACGCTGTGGATGTTCGGCAGCGACGTGGAGCGGGCGCTCGGCGGTAAAAAATTCATCCTCTATTACCTGACCGCCGGGATCGGCGCCGGCCTCTGCCATCTCTGCTTCAGCTCGGCTCCGGTCATTGGCGCCTCCGGCGCCATCTACGGGGTTTTAGCCGCTTTCGCGCTGCTCTTCCCCGATCGGCCGGTCACATTGTTGCTCTTTTTTATCCTGCCGGTCACCGTCAAAGCAAAATATCTGGTGGCCCTCTTTATCGGCATTTCGCTCTTCTCCGGCATCGAGAGCAGCCTGTTCGGGCTCCAGGACGGCATCGCCCACCTGGCGCACCTCGGCGGTGCCCTCACCGGATTTCTGCTGCTGCGCGGCGCGCCAGCGCTCGCGGCGGCGCGATTCGAATGGACCAAACGGCGGGAGTGGCGGCGCATGGCCGAAATCAAGCGGAAACGCGCCAAAATACAAGCCCAGCACCAGGAAATCGACCGCCTGCTCGATCGCATCAACGAAGTGGGCTACGATGCCCTCTCCAGAGAAGAAAAAAAGACCCTGCTCAAGCACAGCAAGAAGATCAAGGACTGATCGAGACTGCATGCGGCACACGTTGGATCTGACACGCGGATGGCAGCACCTCCTCTGGAGCGGAGCAGCCATTTTCACCCTGCTCGCCTCACCTCTCCAGGGCCGCGAGGTGGTGATCCGCGACCAGAAATCCCAGAGCGTGACCAGCCGCCTCGCCACCATCCAGGCCGGCCGCTACGAATTTGTTCCCCTGACAGCCCTGGCTGAGGCGCTGCAGATCCCCCATGAGATCAACGCATCGCGCAAGCAATTCATCCTGCAAATCCCCCACAATCCGGTCATCGTTCACGCCATCAATCCCTTTCTGCGGGTCGGCACCCGCTGGCAGCAAATGCCGGTCGCGTCCCTGATCATCGATGGCGAATACTATGCTCCGATCGATTACTTTCTCGCCTTTGTGCGCACCGCATTGCCGTTTGGACTCGTCTACGATCCGGCCCAGGCAACCATCTGGATCGTCAAGATGCCCAGGGGTCTTGCCGGAATCCAGATCGACGATATGGAAAACGGCACCCTGATCCGCATCGGCCTCAACCAGCCCATCCAGGAGTCCAATCTGTTCATCAGCGAAAGCAACGGCTGGCTCTATGCGGATCTCTATGGAGGCAGCATTGCCGGCTTCAAGCCGGCCTCCGCCCGCAAAAATACTCGTACCATTGACCGCATCAGCATCATTCAACTGTCACGGGATACGGCACGATTGGGATTTCGCCTGCTGAAAAAGGTCAAGGAGAGGGAAGTCAAGGTGAGTGCGTCGCCGCCCGAGATCCGGATCGCCTTGCGCACCCATGCCGAAGTGCCGGCGGCGCTGCTCGACGAGCTGGATCGGGAACGGGAAAAGTGGAAGATCGATCTCATCGTCATCGATCCTGGTCACGGCGGGCGCGATCCCGGGGCGCTGGGGCCTGGCGGCACCCGCGAGAAAGATTTCACCCTCAAAATCGCCCGGGAGATCCGTAACAAGATCGAGCGGGATCTCAAGATCAAGGTCATCATGACGCGAGATGCCGACAAATTCGTCCCCCTCGAGGATCGCGGCAGCATCGCCAACCGGGCCGGCGGCAAACTCTTCATCAGTATTCATGCCGACTCGAATCCGAAAAAGGGCCTGCGCGGCCATACGGTCTACTTTATGGGACCGGCCAAAACCGAGGAGGCACGCCGTGTCGCCCAGTTTGAAAACTCGGTGATCAAATTTGAGGACGCCAACAGCAAGTACGCCAACCTCTCGGAAACCTCCTTCATTCTTGCGGCCAACGCGCAGAACAGCTACAACAAGGAGAGTGAAGAATTCGCCGCGCTCCTGGACCGCGAGCTGAAGTCAAGTCAGGATGCCGACGGCTTCGGCGTGCGCCAGGCTGGATTTTATGTCCTGCACGGCACCTCCATGCCCAACGTCCTGCTCGAGACCGCTTTCATCTCCAATAAGACCGACGAAAAGCTGCTGGGGAGCCGCAGCTTCCAGCTCAGCATCGCCGAATCGGTCTGTGCCAGCATCAAATCCTTCAAGGACCGCTACGAAAGCGCTTTTTAAAGGCACCGGCAGCCTTGCCGGGTGTCCCGTCTGACCAGCTCCGCCACAATCGCCCCGCGCACCGCGTGCTTCTCCAGCGCCCACAACGGCGCAAGCAACAGCTCCGCCGGTGCCTCCGCCGTCATCCGCTGCATCACCCGCTCCTCCGGCATGCGCTCGATCAAGTCGGCCGCCAGCGCGGCATACTCGGGCAGCATGAGGGCCTGGATCCGGCCGCTCTGGAATTCCTCCGCCACGGCCGTTCCTTTGAGCACCAGCAAGGGATGAAGTTTGATCTCGTGCACCGGCGCACGGGCCACCGCTACCGCCGTCTCGCGCATCATCGCCGCATCCTCACCCGGCAGTCCGAGGATGAGATGGGTGCAAATCCGCACGGGCAGTGCCCGCAGCGCCTCGACGGCATTGCACCAGTCCTGATAGGTATGGCCGCGGCCGATCGCGCGCAACGTGCGGTCATGGCTGCTCTGCAGCCCCAGCTCGACCCAAAGATCGATGCGCCCGGCCAGCTCGGCCAGCAGCGCCTGCACCTCGGGTCCCAGGCAATCGGGCCGGGTCGAGATGTCAAGACCCACCACTCCGGGAAAAGCGATGGCCTGCTCATAGAGCGCGCGCAATCGGGCGACCGGGGCGTGGGTATTGCTGGAGGTCTGAAAATAGACGATAAATTTCTCGATCCCCTGCCGCTGCCGGGCCACCTCAATACCGGCCTCGACCTGTGCGGCCACGCTGATCTGCTGCTGCGAAGGCAGCCGATTGAAGCTCTCCTGCCGGCAATAGCTGCAGCCGCACCGGCCGATGGTGCCATCCCGGTTGGGGCAGGATAAGCCCGCATCCACAGGGATCTTCCACACCCTGCCGCCGTAGCGCTCACGCAGATATCGGGAAAAGGTACGGAAGCGTTCCGCTGGTTCAGCCAACCACGACCTCGCCCTTTTTCACCACTGTTTTGACATGATTTTCACCGAAGAAATAGGGAATGCTCCGGTAATTGGGGGCATCGAGCAGCAGCAGATCGGCTTGCATGCCGGAGAGCAGCCGGCCGACCCGCGGCCGGTTCAGAGACCAGGCGGCGTTGGCGGTCAGGGCGACCAGGGCTTCCGCAGTGGTCATCCGCATCTGTGTGCAGGCGATCGCGAAGATGAGCTGGGGATTGAGGCACATACAGGTGCCCGGATTAAAGTTGGAGGCAATGGCGACGATCGCGCCGCGGTCGATCAAGGCCCGGGCCGGGGGATAACCATAGTGCATAAAAAAGGATACACCGGGCAACAGGGTCGCGCAGCACTCCGCTTCCGCCAGCAGGGCAATCTCCGCCGCTCCGATCTGCTCGAGATGATCGACCGATCGCGCCCCCATCTCCACCGCCAGCTGCACCGCCCCGGCGTTGGTGAATTGCGCCGCGTGCAGCCTGAGCCCGAATCCTGCGCGGCGCGCGGCCGCAAACAGGGCCCGCGTTTCCTCAAGACCGTAATACCCGGCCTCGCAAAAGGCATCACAAAACTCCGCCTTCTCCTTGAGCTGGGGCAGAAGGGCGATGAGACGTTCCGTCTGCTCGCGCTGCGAGATCCCCGGCGGAACCGCGTGGGCCCCCATGAAGGTCGGCACCAGCTCGACCGGCTGACGGCGTCCGAGTTCGGCGATCACCTCGAGGAGTTTGATCTCATTTTCCGCATCGAGGCCGTAGCCGCTCTTGATCTCCATCGTCGTGGTACCGTGCCGCAGGGCAGAAGCCAGGTAGCCGAGGCCGATCTCCACCAGCTCCGCCTGCGAAGCCCGGCGCGTCGCCGCCACGGTGCTAAGGATGCCGCCGCCCGCCGCGGCGACCTCCTGATAGCTGGCCCCGGCGATCTTGAGATCGAATTCATCCTCACGCTGACCGGCAAACACAAGGTGCGTGTGGCTGTCGATGAAACCGGGGAGGACAGCACCACCACCCGCATCGAGGAGAGGCGGGTCGCCCGTCACCTGCGCCTCGACCTGCGCCCGCGGGCCAATGGCCCGGATGATCCCGTCCTGAATATGGATCGCCGCATCCTTGTGCTGCACGAGCGTGCGCATCGCCGCGCCGCGCACAGGCGCGCCAGATGCGGTAACCGCCTGGCCGATATTCACCACCAGCAGTGACGGCATCGCTCAGCGCCTCTTGATGACGACCAGCGTCACATCATCCTCCCAGCTTGCCGCATGGCCGAAATCGTAGACATGCGACGAGATCTTGTGCAACAGGGTATTGGCGTCGAAATGCTGGTTCTCGATGATCAGGTTGGTCAGTCGTTCCACGCCGAACATATCGCCATCGGGGTTCTGGCGCTCGGTGATGCCGTCGCTGTAAAGCACCAGCACGGCCCCCGATTCGATGTGGGCATAATCGCGATGAAGATCGATTTCCGGCAGGAATCCCAGGGTCGTTCCAGTCGCAGCGAGGCACTTGACCTCCTTGCCGTGCACCAGCAGCGGGCCGGGATGGCCGGCGTTGATGAAGAAGAGATGACCGTCGCCTTCGATTTCGGTGACAAAGAGGGAGACATAATTGGCGGCATAGGTACTGCGCAGGATCACCCGGTTGAGCGTCTTGATCGTGTGCACCGAGCGCAGTTCCATGGCCAGACCCATCCGCAGGCCGATCACGACATCACGCATCAGCAACGCGGCCGGCAGCCCATGGCCGCTGACGTCGCCGATCGAAACCCCCAGCGTCCCGTCTTTCAATTCGAAATAATCAAATAAATCGCCGCCGACCAGTTCCGCCGGTTGGCTGAATCCGGCAATGTCGTAGCCGTCGATTTTGGGTGACTTTTGCGGCAGCAGGCTCTTCTGGATTTCAACCGCCTGCTCCAGCCGCACGCCGATGACATCGGAGAAAAACCGGTAATTGAGGCTGGTGCGTACCGAGTTGAGAAACAGATTGATCTCCTCCCGCTCCCATCCCAGATCGAGCTGGAAGACCACCAGCCATTGCCGCTCCGGACTGTGTACCCAGATGGCAGCGTGAAAGTTATTTTCCGCAATCGGGGTGGTGTAAAACTGGCCGTTGAGAAAATCGGAATCGTAAATATAACTGCGATTGCGCGCGGCAAGCTGCACCACCTCCGATTCCACGGGCAGTTCCTCGGCATAGCCGAAGCGCTTCGCCCCATGTTCCGGGTATTGCAGGACAAACGTATCATCGAGCAACAGATAATAGCGGGCATTGGCGATATGCAGCCGATCATGAAAACTGTCGGTCAGTTCTTGCATGATGGAGGGTAAAAACTGCTCCCCGGCGGCTACCAGCCGGATCTTGGCCAGGAGCGCATCGAGCTCGCGATAGAATACCTTGGGATCGGTCATGGCAGGCTCTTTCAGTTATTTCAGCATCGGCATGTGGATATTCATCTCTCGTGCTGCGTTGACAGCCAGATCATATCCTGCGTCCGCGTGCCGGACGACGCCCATCCCGGGATCGGTCGTCAGCACCCGCTGCAGCCGGACGGCGGCCTCGCGCGTGCCGTCGGCCACGATCACCATCCCGGCATGCAGCGAATAGCCGATCCCCACTCCCCCGCCGTGATGCACCGAGATCCAGCTCGCTCCGCCGACCGCGTTGATCAGGGCATTGAGGATCGGCCAGTCGGCGATGGCATCGCTGCCATCGCGCATCTTTTCGGTTTCGCGGTTGGGCGAGGCTACCGAACCGGCATCGAGATGGTCCCGACCGATGACGATGGGGGCCTTCACTTCGCCCGTGGCGACTAGATCGTTAAAGATCCGGCCCATCTGCGCGCGCTCGCCATAGCCCAGCCAGCAAATACGCGAGGGCAGCCCCTGAAACTGCACCTGCCGCTGCGCCCGCTCGATCCAGCGGCGCAGCGGCGCATTGTCCGGAAACGCCGCCACCAGAGCAGCATCCGTGGCATAAATATCCTGCGGATCGCCGCTGAGCGCGGCCCAGCGGAACGGCCCCTTGCCCAGGCAGAAAAGCGGCCGGATAAACTCGGGTACGAAACCGGGAATGTCGAAGGCCTGCTTCAGTCCGTTGGCGAGAGCCTCACCCCGGATGTTGTTGCCGTAATCAAAGGTCACCGCTCCGGCCTTTCGCAGCGCCAGCATCGCTTCAACATGGCGGACGATCGCGGCCCGCGCCATCCCCTGATAGCGCACCGGATCGGCGACGCGCAGCGCCAGGGCCTCTGCATAGGCCAGGCCATTCGGCACATAGCCGTTGAGGACATCGTGGGCGGAGGTCTGATCGGTCAGCACATCCGGGACGATCCCGCGCTCGACCAGGGCTGGCAGAACATCCGCAGCATTGCCCAGCAATCCCACCGACAGCGGCTCCTTGCGGCGGCGCGCCTCCAGCACCCGCTCGAGCGCTTCATCCAGGCTCTCGCTCATAACATCGAGGTAACGCGTCTGCAAGCGGCGTTCCAGCCGGCTCCGGTCCACCTCGATGCACAGACACGCCGCACCGTTCATCGTCGCCGCCAGGGGCTGGGCACCACCCATCCCGCCGAGGCCGGCTGTCACCAACAACCGCCCCGCCAGCGTCCCGCCAAAATAGCGCTCGGCACAGCTGGCAAAGGTCTCGTAGGTTCCCTGGAGAATCCCCTGCGAGCCGATATAGATCCAGCTCCCGGCCGTCATTTGCCCGTACATCGTCAATCCCAGCCCTTCGAGGCGCCGGAATTCATCCCAGGTGGCCCAGTGTGGCACCAGCAAAGAATTGGAGATCAGCACCCGTGGCGCGTTCTCGTGCGTCTTGAAGACGGCGACCGGCTTGCCCGATTGCACCAGCAGGGTTTCGTCATTCTCCAGATTTTGCAGCGTGCGCACCAGTGCATGATAGCACTCCCAATTGCGCGCGGCCTTGCCCGTGCCGCCGTATACAATCAGCTCCTGGGGCTTTTCGGCGACATCCGGATCAAGGTTGTTCATCAGCATGCGCAGGGCGGCCTCCTGAACCCAGCCCTTGCAGCTCAGTATTGTGCCCCGCGGGGCGTGAATCGCAGATTCCATCTCTGGAAATACCCTCCTGTTAGTATCGCACCACAATGATCCAGGTGCCACCGACCGTTGTTCGCACCTCAAAATATTGAATTTTTATCTGGGAAACAAAATAAATAAAGACGGCAGCGCGGTCGATTTGCAGTAGTTATAAAGAACAGATCTTGTTATATTATAAATAATCATCATTTTCATCAGACCGGGCAGGTTCCATGAACAGAGATACCCTTCATTTCGAGACCCTGGCGCTTCACGCCGGGCAGCAAGCGGACCCCACAACGGGTGCGCAGGCGGTGCCGGTCCATCGTACCAGCGCCTACCTCTTTCATAATTCAGCCCATGCCGCCGATCTCTTTGCCCTCAGGGAGATGGGCAACATTTACACCCGGCTGGGAAATCCCACCCAGGCGGTTCTCGAGCAGCGTATGGCCGTCCTTGAAGGCGGCGCCGCCGCCCTGGCCATCGCCTCCGGCACTTCAGCGATCTTTTACGCCATCATCAATATCTGCTCGGCCGGGGACGAGATCGTCGCCGCCCGCAACCTCTACGGCGGCACCTATACCATGTTCGACACCCTGCTGCCGCAGTTCGGCATCCACTGTCATTTCGTCAATCCCGGGGATCCGGCCCAGTTTGCGGCGGCGATCACCCCGCAAACCCGCGCGCTCTTCGCCGAAACCATCGGCAATCCCGCCCTGGAGGTGATCGACCTCGAGGAGATCGCCGCTGTCGCCGCGCGCCACCACCTCCCCTTCATTGTCGATTCGACCTTTACCACCCCCTGGCTGCTGCGCCCGCTCGAGCATGGCGCCGACATCGTCTGCCACTCCCTGACCAAATGGCTCGGCGGCCACGGTACCGGCATCGGCGGCATCGTCATCGATAAAGGAACTTTCGACTGGAGCGATCCCAAATTCACCCTCTTCAACCAGCCCGATCCCGGCTACCATGGCCTGCGCTATGCCCGGGACCTCGGCGAACTCAATCCCCTCGCCTTTATCATGCGCCTGCGCCTGGTGCCCCTGCGCAACCTCGGCGCCTGCATCTCGCCCGACAACGCCTGGATCTTTTTACAGGGCATCGAGACCCTCCCCCTGCGCATGCAGCGCCATTGCGAAAATGGGCTGGCCATTGCTGAATTTCTCCAGAATCATCCGGCCGTCGCCTGGGTGCGCTATCCCGGCCTTCCCGGTCATCCCACCCATGGCGTGGCGCGGAAGTACCTGCATCGCGGTTTCGGCGGCATGGTGGTATTCGGCATTCGCGGCGGTGTGGAGGCTGGCGCAGCCTTCATCGACGCTCTGCAGCTCTTTTCTCATGTCGCCAATGTCGGCGATGCGAGAAGCCTGGCGGTCCACCCCGCCAGCACCACCCATTCCCAGCTCACCGAGGCGCAGCAAGCCGCCGGCGGGATCACCCCCGATCTGATCCGCCTCTCCATCGGCCTGGAGCATCACGCCGATCTCGAGCAAGATCTGGACCAGGCCCTGGCGGCAGCGGCCAAGAGGTCCTGATGGAGATCCCTGCGGATTCGGTCGGCGTGGTTGAACGGCAGTACTTCACCTTTGCAGCGCCGCCCCGGGAGATGGCGCTCGACAATGGCGGCCGCCTCGGCCCGATCACCCTCGCTTACGAGATCTACGGGATGCTCAATGCCGCCCGCGACAATGCCATCCTCCTCCTCCACGCCCTCTCCGGGGATGCCCACGTCGCCGGCTGGCATCACCCCGCCGATCACCGGCCCGGGTGGTGGGATTTCATGGTCGGACACGGCCGCCCCTTTGACATCGACAAGTACTGCGTCATCTGCTCCAACGTCATCGGCGGCTGCCAGGGCTCGACCGGACCTTCGTCGATCGATCCCGCCAGCGGCCGGCCCTATGCCCTCGGCTTCCCAGTGGTGACCATCGCCGACATGGTCCGCGCCCAGATGCATCTGATCGACCACCTCGGCATCGAACGGCTGCTCTGCGTTGCCGGCGGCTCCATGGGGGGCATGCAGGCCCTGCAATGGTGCATCGCTGCTCCGCAGCGCGTCGCCGCGGCCATCCCCATCGCCACCACCTGCCATCAAAATGCCATGCAGATCGGCTGGGATGAGGTCGGCCGCCAGGCGATCTATGCGGATGCGGACTGGTGCGGCGGCGATTATCAACTCCAGGGGAAAATTCCGGCCCGGGGATTGGCGACCGCACGCATGCTCGCGCACATCACCTATCTGAGCGAAGAGTCGATGCGCCGTAAATTCGGCCGCACCCTGCGCGAAAAAGAGGATTACGGCTTTGATTTCAGGATCGATTTCGAGGTCGAGAGCTACCTGCGTCATCAGGGCGAGATTTTTGTCGCCCGATTCGACGCCAATTCCTATCTCTATATCACCAAGGCCATCGATTACTTCGACCTGGCGCGCGATTATGGCTCTCTCGATCAGGCCTTCCAGGAGGTCACGGCGCGCTTTCTCGTCCTCTCCTTCACCTCGGACTGGCTCTACCCGACCTCACAGTCGCTCGAGCTGCTCCACGTCCTCGAAAAGCATAAAAAAGCCGTGACCTTCAGGGAATTCAACACCTGGTATGGCCACGACTCTTTTTTGCTTCCCAATCCGGAGATGATGCAGACCATCTCCCGTTTTCTTGCCGAGGTTTACGCCAGCCGCTTGCCGCGCTGAGACCACAGCCGCTTTATTCAGCCCGCACGCCGATGAGCAGCTCATAAGGATCCCGCACACCGATCACCTCGCGCACCAGGAAGGGCTCGCCATAGCGGACCCCGATCCGTCCCCCCCAGTATTCGGCCCGCGCGGAAATGGAGCGAAAATACTCAGGACTGCTGATGTGGGTTTTTTCTTCACTCCCCTCCTCTGCCGCCTCGGGATTGAAGACCTGGGATTTGTAGGCGCGGATCGCTTCCAGCCGACGCTCGAACGTCTCCGAGACATCGACGACAAACGAGGGCGTGAAATGATAGTGTTCGCAGTAATAGACCAGCCGCTGCGGACGGAATTGGGGCTGACCGGTCTCGATCTTTTTCAGGCCGGCAAAAAATCCCGCCTCGCGCACCAGATGAGAACAATGGGCATGGTCCGGATGGCGCGTCTCCCAGTAGGGGGCGAACACCAGCGCCGGCCGCCAGGTGCGGATCGCGCGAATGACCTTGAGTTTGTTCTCTTCATTCTCAGCCACACCGCCATCAGGGATGTCCAGCATCTCATGCATCGCCAGACCTATGATGCCGGCGGCTGCCGTAAACTCGCTGCGGCGGATCTCCGGGGTGCCCCGGGTACCCATCTCACCCGCAGTCAGCGAGATCATCCCCACACGATACCCCAGCTGCACCAGCTTGATGATCGTCCCGCCCGCCATCAGCTCTACATCATCGGGATGAGCACCAAAGGCCAGTATATCCAGCGACTGATTCATATTCGCCTCGCGTTCGGATTCATTCAGAGTTCAACGATCAGGTGCCCCGGACCGGACACATCGATGGACCGGTAGAGCCGATCGATCAGGCCGCGGCCATGACGGCAGAGAAAAGGAACCGCATTGAGCTGCCGTTCCTGCAGCACGCCGCCCGGCAGGAGCGAGGCCATCAAGGCGTGCAACTGGGCATGCGCCGAGGCTTGCTTTTGCTCCGCTGCGCGCGCCACCTTCTGTTCAAGCTGCTGCAGGCTGTTGATGATCAGCTGCAGGGTTTTTTCCGCCGGACTCTGCAGGGTGGCATCCAGGGCGACGATGCCCTCTTGCAGTTCCGGCCAGCTCTGCGTGACCCCCTCCTTCAGCCGAGCCAGCTCGCCGGCCAACGCCGTGGGGAGCAGACGCTCGCGCACCGCGGCAAGGGTCGCTTCGGAATCGGCCAGCAGCGCGGATGGATCGATCGCAAAGCGCTCCAGCGCCCTCCGGCTCTTGCCCTCGATCAGGGTGAACCCCGCCCGCGGCACCACCAGCGGCATGGGCAAGCCGAATCCGGCATAGACCTCCTTGAGTTGGGCCCAATAGGCGATCTCCCCTGCACCGCCGATATAGGCCAGTGTGGGCAGGAGGTAATCCTCGTAGAGCGGCCGCAGCGCCGCCTTGGGACTGAGCTGTTCGGGATGACCGTTCAACTCTGCAAAGGTCAGGATCTCTCCGTTATTAAGATTCCGCCAGCCGTGCGCAACGCGTTCAAGGCCATGGCGGCCGTCGCGCAGGAGCAGCAACCCGGGACGCCGGGGATGGACGGGGAGCTGCTGATGATAGCCCAGCGCCTGCAGCCGCTGGTTGGCCGCTGCCATCCCCGTCACCGTGAGATCGTGCTCGAGCTCGGCGGTGAATACCGGCGCGGCCAGGCGCTTGAGTTCCGGATCGGCCGGATCGAGAAAGATCATCCCCTGATCCTCCAGCAGCTGGACATACCAGCGGAGAAAGCCCTCGACAAATCGGCCTCCCGGTTGATAGGACGCTGCGAGAATCCCGGCGATCTCGGCCTTGAATTCACCGCCGGCCACAGCGCTGAGCAGCTCGTTGCGGACGGCTTCTATCCCGGGATCGAGCATGATTTCGCCGACCGGCGCACGGGCGATCGTCAGAACCGGGGCATAGACCGCTTTTCTGAACTCGTGCTCTGCATCGAGATAGCCTGCGCCCTGCACTTCGGCAAAGTCATGATCCTCGGAAACCACGTAAAAGACCGGCACGACCGGCCGTCGCAGCTGCCCGGACCAGTGGCGCGCCAGCTTGCAGGCGGTCAGCGCTTTGTACAGGGTATATAACGGCCCACCGAAAAGCCCGGCCTGCTGGCCGGTGACGATGGCCAGGGACTCGTCCAATTCAAGGGCATCGAGCGCCGCCAGCGTTGGCGCACCGGCGCCGAGAGCGCGGTTTTGCCGCCGCAGCGCCGCGACCACCTGGCGCCGGTCGGCACGAGATGCCGCAAGCACAGCGTCGGTGCGGCGCGCCCAGGCCTCCGGAGGGCCATAATCGTCGGCAAAAAACTCAAGGGCGCGCGCGGAATGGGTGAGATAATCGGCGGCCAGCCGCGTCATTCCCGGCAAACGCTCCGGTGACAGCAGGAGTTCAAGATCCACGGTTCCCTTTCGCGGAGATGATCCATCAATATCTACCACGTAATTTAATCATTTGCCCAGGAAAAGCAAATCCAATTCGCGGCGACCGGCGCCACCTCCCAGCGACGTGCCTGGAAGTGCCGTTCTGGTGCAGAAAAAGCAAATCCATTTCGCCCCGGCCGGCGCCGGGATTAATCCGTTGCACTTGACGGCTGTGCTTCGTACATTTATACTCTGATTCTTGCTTACGCCATAAGGATTTCCGCTTGCACGCCATACTCTTCGATCTCGACGGCACGCTGGTGGACACCGCACCCGATGTCCACATCGCCATCAATTATGCCCGGGCGGAACTTGGACTGCCGCCGCTCTCCCTCGAGCAGGCCCTCAAAGCCATCGGGCCCGGCGCCGACCGCTTTGCCTTCACCGTCCTGGGCGAAGCTCATGCCCATCTGCTCGACGACTATCTCGAGATCTTCCGTCCCTATTATCTCAAGATCTGCGCCGAGCGCAGCCGCCCCTTCCCGGGCATGGTGGCGCTGCTGGAGGCGCTCGCCGGCTACCGCCTGGCGGTCGTGACCAACAAGCGGCTCGTGCAGAGCCGGGCACTGCTCGGCGCCATCGATCTTGAGAAGTATTTCGACCTCCTGGTCGGGCCGGAGCTGGTCCGCCATATCAAGCCGGCGCCGGATATGATCTTGCATGCCCTCGACCACTTCAAGATCACCCCGGATCAGGCCCTCATGGTTGGCGATACCGATAACGACCTCCTCGCGGCGCAGGCCGCCAGCGTCGCCTGCTGCGCCGTGGGTTGGGGCTACGCCGACTCCAATTTTCTTAAATCCTTGCATCCAGACCATTTCATCGAGAAGCCGGACGAACTGCTGTCGCTGCTGGCTGGCTGAACGCGCACCTAACCGGGCCTATTTGAGATGAACATCCTCGGACTCTCCTGCTTCTATCATGACAGCGCCGCCGCTCTCGTGCGCGACGGCGAAATCCTCGCCGCTGCCCAGGAGGAGCGCTTCAGCCGGATCAAACATGATCATGACTTTCCCCGCCAGGCCATCAGCTATTGCCTGCAGATGGCGGGCCTGAGCCCCGCGCAGCTGGACTATATCGTCTTTTATGAAAAACCCCTGGTCAAATTCGAGCGCATCCTCGAGACGACGCTCAGCTATGTCCCGTTCGGGCTGCGCAGCTACCTGATGGCCATGCCCCTCTGGCTGAAAAAAAAGCTCTGGATCCCCGATCTCATCCGCAAAGAGCTCGATTACCCGGGGGAGATCCTCTTCACCGAGCACCACGAGGCGCATGCCGCGGCCGCTTTTTTCCCCTCCCCCTTCGCTGAGGCGGCCATCCTCACCATGGATGGCGTTGGCGAATGGACCACCACCTCCTGGGGCAGCGGCCGCGATCACCATCTCACCCTCGACGCCGGGATCCATTTCCCGCACTCCCTTGGCCTGCTCTATTCAGCCTTCACCTACTACACCGGCTTCAAGGTCAATTCCGGCGAATACAAGGTGATGGGCCTAGCCCCCTACGGCGAGCCGCGTTTTGTCCAGACCATCCTCGATACCCTTATCGACCTCCACGAGGACGGCTCCTTCCATCTGAATATGGATTATTTTAATTACGGCGCGGGGCTCACCATGACCAACCGCCGTTTTCACAAGCTCTTCGGCGGTCCGCCGCGCCGGCCGGAAAGCCCCCTGACCCAGCGCAATATGGACCTCGCCCGCTCGGTTCAGGAGGTGACCGAAACCGCCATGCTGCGCATGGCCCGTCATGTCCACCGCGAAACCGGCAGCAAGAACCTCTGCCTCGCGGGCGGTGTCGCCCTCAACTGCGTCGGCAACGGCCGCATCCTCCGCGAAGGCCCCTTCGCCCGCCTCTGGATCCAGCCCGCATCGGGCGACGCCGGCGGCGCCCTCGGTGCCGCCCTCTTCGCCTGGCACCAGATTCTCGGCAACGCCCGGACGCTCCACGGCAGCCGCGACCGCCAGAAGGGCTCCCTGCTCGGCCCCGAATTCAGCGACGAGGCGATCATCGCCTTTCTCGAGGAGAAGCAGGCACCCTTCCATAAACTGACCACGCCCAGGCTCCTTGACCGCGTCTCCGAACTCATCGCCGCCGAACAGGTCATCGGCTGGTTTCAGGGGCGCTTGGAGTTCGGACCGCGCGCCCTCGGCAGCCGCTCGATCATCGGCGATGCCCGCTCCCCGCGCATGCAGTCGCGCATGAACCTCAAGATCAAGTTCCGCGAAAGCTTCCGCCCCTTCGCGCCGGCGGTGCTCGAAGAAGAGGCTGCCGCCTGGTTCGAGCTCGACCAGCCCAGCCCCTACATGCTGCTCACCGCCCCCGTCCGCGCTGACAAGCGCCGCACCCTCACCGCTGCGGAAGAACACCTCTGGGGCATCGATCAACTCAATGTCGTGCGCTCCGAAATCCCCGCGGTCACCCATGTCGACTATTCGGCGCGGGTGCAGACCCTTTCGGCGCGCGACCACGGTCTCCTCCACCGCCTCGTCCGCCACTTTTTCCAGCAGACGGGCTGCCCGGTGATCATCAACACCTCCTTCAATGTGCGCGGCGAACCCATCGTCTGCACCCCCGAAGAGGCCTGGCGCTGCTTTATGCGCACCGACATGGACTATCTGGTCATGGGCCATGTGATCCTGGACAAGAAAGAACAGCCGCCCTTCACCGAAACCGGTAACTGGAGAAAAGAGTATGAGCTGGATTAGCGACATCCGCAGCGGCTTGCAGCAGCTCCCGCGCGACAGCCGGTCGCTGCAGCAGTTCGCCGCGGTACTCTCGAGCGCCCTGCTGCTGATCGGCGCCTTCTTTTTCTTCGTCCAGCGCGATGCGGGCACCACCCTGGGGATTGTCGCCCTGCTCCTCCTGCTGCTCGCTACAGCCCTCTTCCGCCCGCTGCTGCTGCGTCCGCTCCACCTCGCCTGGATGGCCCTGGCCTTCGCCCTCGGCGGCCTGGTTTCCCGCCTCCTGCTGACGCTGCTCTTCTATGTGGTCTTGACCCCCGTGGGGCTGGTGCTGCGGCTCTTCGGCAAGGATTTCATGCAGCGGCGGGCACAAAAAAAGGGCGCCAGCTACTGGATCCGGCGCCCGCAAAACGAAAAAAATAAAGAGCAGTATCAACGGCTCTTCTAGTCATTATCCCCGATACTCAAAATTGTTGTCGGCTTCGCACAGGCGCGGCCGCACCTTGTCCTTCTCCGAGAGAATCAACTCACCAGCCAGCGGCCAGGCGATGCCGATATCCGCATCATTCCAGATGATGCCCCGGTCCACCTGCGGCGCATACAAATCGGTGCATTTGTACATGAACTGCGCCCGCTCGCTCTGGACATAGAATCCATGCGCGAAGCCGGGCGGAATGTACAGGGCCTTCTTGTTCTCCTCCGAAAGCTCCACCCCCACCCAGCGGCCATACCAGGGCGATCCCTTGCGAATATCCACGGCGACATCGAAGACCTGTCCCTGCGTCACGCGCACCAGCTTGCCCTGGGCATGGGGATTGAGCTGATAATGCAAACCGCGCAGAGTGCCCCGGCTCGAACTGCTGATATTGTCCTGGATAAATTCAACGGCCAGACCCAGCTCATGAAAGGCCTTCCGGTTGTAGCTTTCGACAAAATAACCGCGCGCGTCGGCATGAACATCAAATTCTATGAGCAGTAAATCGGGTATGGAACAAGGGATAAATCTCACGTGGACTCCGTTCTGGAATGGCTTGCTTTTACTGTTGTGCAGGGGTGAACCCTCCCGGCGCGGACGCGGGCGTCCATGACGGGGAAGGGGATACAGCAGATGCACGGACTTTTTGCAGGAGATACAAGTGCTGGGTTGCGGTTTGCGCTCTCGCCCGGATTTCGAGATGATGCACCGGAAAGATCCCGGCGAGATCTTCTTCCCGGTGGATATATACGGGTAATCCGGCCAACCTGCGGAAAGCGAGGTGCCAACCCCGCGGCGCGACGGTGAACAGCAGCCAGCCCTCCCGCCGCAGAATCCGCGCGGCTTCACGCAAGAGCGGCTCGGGATCGGCAAGGTATTCCGCCACCCCCACCGCGAGCACCAGCTCGAACCGGGCGGAGGCCAGAGGCAAGACGTTTATCCCGGCGCACACGACGTGCGTCATGCGTCCGCCGGCAGCGCGGCGCGCCATGCGCCGCGAGCGGTCCACGCCGATGCAGGGTTCCGGGCGCTGCGCCGCCGGCGCTGAACCAGCGCCGCAGCCCAGATCGGCCATCCACTCCCGCGATACCGGAACCCGGGCCATCAGCCGGGCCGCCGCCGCGGCCTCTCGCTTCGCGATCAGCCGGAGGGGCCAGAGGTAGCGGCCCCAGGCCAGAAGACGAAGCGCGCCTTCGCGCCAAAAAAGGCTCATCTGCCCCAGGTCAGCGATGATCGGTGAAGAGATCCACGTGCGCAAATTTTTCGACATCCACCAGACCCCGATCCGTCAGCTTGAGGCGGGGAATGACCGGAAGGGCCATGAACGAGAGCGTCATCAGGGGATCGTCCAGGGTGATGCCGAGTTTCCGGCACGCCGTTATCAAATCGCGCGTCCGGCTGCTGACGAATTCAATCGGCTTGTCGGACATCAGCCCGGCGATGGGGAGCTCGAGCGACTCCACGACCGCGCCGTCTTCGACAATGGCAATCCCGCCGCCCATCTTGTTGATAGTCGTCACGGCCTTCATGATGTCGCGGTCGCTGACACCGATGACGATGATATTGTGGCTGTCATGGCCGATCGAAGAGGCGATCGCCCCCTTCTTCAAACCAAATCCCTTGACCAGTCCCTTGCCGATATTGCCCGAGGCGCGGTGACGCTCCACCACATAGATCCGCAGCAGATCGCGGCCAGGATCGGAAACCACCTGCCCATCCTGTGTAGCGGGTTCGGCCTCGAACATCCGGGTCACGATCTGATCGGGAATGACCTCGATCACCCGACAGCGCGTGCCCTGCACCGGAATCGAAAACTCGCCCCCCTCCAGCCATTTGATGTTCACCGAGCTGCGCAGCATGGCCGGCCGGCGCACCGGAAGCTCATACACCGGCACCCCGTCCTTTGCCACCAGCACGCCGTTCTTGTAGACCTTGTGGATCTGAAAGGAGTCAAAGTTGTCAAAAATCACCATATCCGCCCGCTTGCCCGGGCCGATCGCTCCGAGCTTGCGCAATCCGAAATATTCGGCGGTATTGAGCGTCGCCATCCGCACCGCCGTGATGGGATCGAGTCCCGCCTTGATGGCGCTCTTGACGATATAATTGATGTGCCCCTCGCGCAGAATGTCATCGGGATGGCGGTCGTCGGTGCAGAAGAAACAGCGCCGCTCGTTCTCCGGCGTCACCAGAGGAAGCAGATCGTGGAGGTTTTTGGTGCCCGATCCCTCCCGGATCATGATATGCATGCCCAGGGCCAGCTTTTCCCGGGCCTCGGCGACGGTAGTGCACTCATGGTCCGACTCCACCCCGGCGGCGATATAGGCCGCCAGATCCGGCCCGCTCAATCCGGGCGCATGACCGTCGATGCGCTTCTCGGTGACAATGTGGATTTTATCAAGCACGTCCGGCTCGGCATTCAGCACCCCGGGGTAGTTCATCATCTCGCCGAGGCCAAGCACCCAGCGCTCGCTCAGAAAGGGAAAAAGATCGAATGCCCGCAGCTCCGAACCTGCCGATTCCAGGGGGGAAGCCGGCACGCAGGAGGAGAGCATGAAAAAAACATTGAGGGGATTGTACTTGCTGGCATCCATCATGTAGCGGATGCCCTCATAGCCGAGAACATTGGCGATCTCGTGCGGGTCAGCAACCACCGAGGTTGTGCCCAGCGGAACCACCGCCCGCCCGAACTGCGGCACCTCCACCATCGAACTCTCGATGTGGACGTGCCCATCGATGAATCCAGGGGCGAGATAGGCACCCTTGAGGTCGACCTCCTCCTCGCCGTGATACCCCTGGCCCAGGGCGACGATCGTATCCCGGTACACCGCGACATCGGTCTCCATGATCTCGCCGGCGTAGACATTGACCACCCGCGCATTGCGCAGCACCAGCGTACATGTTATCTGCTTGCGCGCGGCCAGAATCAAATCCTTGAGCATGGACTCTCCTCCCAATGATGGGGAGCGTTGTTCCGCTCCATCTCCTGCGTCCGTTATCCTTTTTCAAGTTTAGTAATTCGCCGAAAAAAAAACAAGACGAAATCAGCGCCGCAGCCGGCACTGATGAAAAAAAAGCCGGCTGTCACAGGAGACAACCGGCTGATGGCGCAGACCATCCGAACTCTCTTAACGCGTGTAGCTGTTGAGCGCCTTGATATAGTTGGCGCGCTCATAGGCGGCGGGCTCGGCCACCTTCTTCTGGCTCATGCTGCCCCGTGCCATCTTGAGGTCCGCATATTCGTGCTCCTCAAGCCAGGTAGTCATGTCGCTGAGGACCTTGGCCAGATGCGCGGGACCGCGCTGAAGCAGGGCGGCGCACATATTGACGACATCCGCACCCGCCATGACCAGTTTGAGGGCATCCTGGGCGCTGTGCACCCCGGTGCTGCCGGCCATGCTCGCCTTGATCCGGCCATAGAGGATGGCGATCCAGCGCAGCGGCAGCCGCAAATCATCCGACGTGCTCAGGGTGACGCCGGGTTTGACCGCCAGGGCCTCGATATCGAGATCGGGCTGATAGAAGCGGTTGAAAAGCACGAGGGCATCCGCGCCGGCTTCATCGAGGCGCCTGGCCATCGCCGCCATGGCGCTGAAATAGGGACTCAGCTTCATCGCCACGGGAATCCGAACACTCGCCTTGACCGCCTTGAGCACATCGATATAGACTTGCTCGATCTCGGCGCTGGTGCGGGCGGGATCGGTCGCCAGCATGTAGACATTGAGCTCGAGGGCATCGGCGCCGGCTTGCTCCATCTTTTTGGCATAATCAATCCAGCCGCCGGTGGAGACGCCGTTGAGGCTGGCGATGACCGGAATACGGGTGGCCTGCTTGACTCTGCGGATGTGCTCCAGATACTCCTCCGGGCCGAGATGGAATTCCTGCGCCTGCGGGAAATAGGTCAGGGCCTCCGCAAAACTCTCCGCGCCGTAGGTGAGAAAATGATCCAATTCCTCGGCCTCAAAGGAGATCTGCTCCTCAAACAATGAATAAAGGACGATCGCTGCCGCACCCGCATCTTCCAGCTTCTTGATGGTGTCAATGTCCTTGGAAAGGGGAGATGCAGAAGGGACCAACGGATTCTTCAATTTCAAGCCCATATAGGTGGTTGATAAATCCATATCGGCCTATCCTTTCTTGTCAAATCGGTTAATGCCGCGGCGGGTCCGCAGGCGAACCCGCCGGACAGAACTTTAGTATGAACACGTCTCGAGACTGGAGCGGCCTTACTCGGCCGCTTCGGCTTTGGGCGCACCATCACCGTACTGCATGGCCGCCCAGTTCTCATAGAGATGCCAGCGGTCGCGGGTGGATTTGGTGGCCTCCGCCAGCAGCACCTTGGCACGGTCCGGATGGCTCTTGGTCAGCATCTTGAAACGGGTCTCGCGATAGGCGAAATCCTCAAAGGTGATCGAGGGCGCCTTGGAGTCGAGCTTGAGCGGATTCTGCCCCTGAGCTGCCATTTCCGGATTGAAGCGGAAGAGGGGATAATGGCCGGACTCGACTGCCGCCTTTTGTTCCTCCATCCCCTTGTGCATCGGAATGCCATGGGCGATGCAGTGCGAGTAGGCGAGAATGATGCTCGGGCCGTTATAGGCATCGGCTTCAGTGAAGGCGCGGACGACCTGGAGGTCGTTGTAGCCCATGGCCACGCGGGCGACATAGATATTGCCGTAGCTCATAAAGATCATGCCCATGTCCTTCTTGGGCAGGGGCTTGCCGGCCGCCGCAAACTTGGCCACCGCGCCCATCGGCGTCGATTTGGACATCTGGCCGCCGGTGTTGGAGTAGACCTCGGTGTCGAGCACCAGCACATTGACATTGCGGCCGGAGGCCAGGACATGATCCAGCCCGCCGTAGCCGATATCATACGCCCAGCCGTCGCCGCCGATGATCCAGACGCTCTTTTTGACCAGCATATCGGCCAACGAGAGGAGGTGCTTACCCTGCATCGAGGTAACGCCGGCCAGCTTTTTCTTGAGGATGGCGACGCGCTCACGCTGTGCGTAAATGCCCGCCTCGGTGCTCTGGTCGGCCGTCAGCAAGGCCGTCGCCAGATCGTCGCCGATCTCGCCGGCCAAGAGCTTGACCAGCTCCTGGGCGAACTCTGTGTGCTTGTCGATGGTCAAGCGGTAGCCCATGCCGAATTCAGCGTTATCCTCAAAGAGCGAGTTGTTCCACGCCGGACCACGGCCGTCCTGATTCTTGGCATACGGGGTGGTCGGCAAATTGCCGCTATAGATCGAGGAACAGCCGGTGGCGTTGGCGGCAATGATCCGGTCCCCAAAGAGCTGGGTCATCAGCTTGAGATAGGGGGTCTCGCCACAGCCCGCGCAGGCCCCGGAGTACTCGAAGAGCGGCCTGAGCAGCTGGCTGCCCTTGACCGAGGCGACCTTGAGCTCGCGGCGATCGACATCGGGGATTTGCAGGAAAAAGTCGTAATTCTCGCGCTCCTGAAAGCGGATCGGCGGCTGCGGCGCCATGTTGATCGCCTTCTTGCCCACCTCCGTCTTGTTCTTGGCGGGGCAGACCTCGACGCACAGGGCGCAGCCGGTGCAGTCTTCCGGAGCGACCTGGATCGTATACTTCCAGCCTTCCGGAAAATCCTTGCCGCGCGAGGCGATC
Source organism: bacterium (assembly GCA_035353815.1). Classification (GTDB taxonomy): domain Bacteria; phylum Zhuqueibacterota; class Zhuqueibacteria; order Residuimicrobiales; family Residuimicrobiaceae; genus JAKPUX01. Next base: position 895 of record DAOQAG010000018.1, on the reverse strand, counting down.
GACTTGAAGGTCGCCGGCGCCTTGGCGAGATGCTTGGGATCGTAGGCCTTCTGCCGGATCGTGGCATGCGGGCAAACCATGGAGCACTTGCCGCACTGGATGCAAATCTCCGCATCCCATACCGGAATCTCGAGAGCGATGTTGCGCTTCTCATATTGCGTCGTCGCCGTCATGAAGGTGCCGTCCACCGGAAGCGCGCTCACCGGAACTTCATCGCCTTTTTCGATGATGATCTGGCTGACCACCTCACGAACATACTTGGGCGCATCGGCGGGAACGACCGCCGGCATCTCCTTGGTGCTGGTCACCTTGCCCGGGACATTGACCTTGTGGAGATGGGCCAGCGTGGCGTCGACCGCATCGTAATTCTTCTGCACGACGGCATCGCCCTTGGCACCGTAGGTCTTTTTGATCGCCTTTTTAATATACCGGATCGCCTCATCCTGGGGTAAAACTCCGGAGATGGCGAAAAAGCAGGTCTGCATGATGGTGTTGATGCGCACGCCCATGCCCGTCTTCTTGGCCACTTCATAGGCATCGATGACGTAGAAGTTCAGTTTTTTATGGACGATCTCTTCCTGATAGACCCGCGGCAGCGTATCCCAAACCTCCTCGGGACCGCTGAGGCTGTTGAGCAGGAACGTCCCGCCCGGAATCGCCTTCTCGAGCAGGTTGAAACGCTCCATGATGAACTGCTGATGGCAGCCAATGAACTGCGCCTTGTCCACCAGATAGATCGATTTGACCGGCCGCGGCCCAAAACGCAGATGCGAGACGGTTACCGTACCGGCCTTTTTCGAATCGTAGACAAAGTAACCCTGGGAGTAATTCTCGGTCTCCTCGCCGATGATCTTGATCGAGTTCTTGTTGGCGCCGACGGTGCCGTCGGAACCGA
>DAOQAG010000017.1:22256-77249 GCA_035353815.1 bacterium | reverse complement strand
GTCGACCTCTCTGTTGTGTTTGGATATTAGATGAGAAGTGCCGGCAAAGGATTCAGTTGGCGATTAAAAAAGGGGGAGAGTGCCCTGGATAGGCGGCAGGGTTCCGATGGCGCGTAATTCGGGAAAGTTAGCGGCCAGCGGTTCCGGAATCGCCGGTTTGCTGTCGGTGAGCAGAGCTAAAAGTTGCAGGCAGTTGGCGAAGGCCTGGCCCTTGAAGTGGTTATTGAAGATAACGATGGTTTTGTCTGATTGTTCAAGGTTTTCCTGAATTGGGGGCAGCCATTCGGAGAGTTCCTTGAGCGAATAATGATAGTCGTAGCGTTGATCGCGGCCTGCCCCCTCACGAAACCAGTGGGCGTAATTTCGGCCATGAAAACGAAAGTAGGCCAGCGAGCTGGTTCGATCCCGGGTCGGCCCCAGGGAGGCCCCAATGACCGGCTGATCAATGTTCACCCAGCCGATGCCATGATCGCGCAAGTAGGTGAGTACTTCCGGAGTGTGCCAGGAGGAGTGACGGAACTCGGCATGGCAGGGCGCCGGAGCTAGCGCCTTGACGATCTTGTCCAGCACGATCAGATTCTCGCCGCTCCGTTTGCAGCTCCATGGGAACTGGACCAGGATGGTCAGCAATCTGGAGTCCTGCTGCAGCGGCTCCAGCAAATGTTTGAAGGAACCCATTTCAGCGGCATCAGCCGGCCGGCCTTCGTGGGTAAAGCCCTGCCACAGCTTGAGAATAAAGCGAAAACGAGGATTATGCCGGACCTGCTCCAGCCAACTTATCGCGGTGTGCGCAGCCGGGATACGGTAGAAGGTACTATTGACCTCGACCAGGTCGAGATACCCGGCGAGAAAATTCAGTTCCGAGACCGATCTCGGCAGCCGTGGCGGATAGACCACTCCTTTCCAGTCCGGATAATTCCATCCGGCAGGGCCGATAAAGAGTTCCGGCATGGCGGCGCATCCTCCTGAATATCAACAAAAAGAAAGGCGAATCGAAATTCGCCTCTCCACCAACGGCAAGCCGGTCTGACCGGCGCAAGGCCGCGCTATCCGTTCTTTTTGTCTTCGGGCAGCATTTTCAGAAATGGCTTGATCATGTCCAGCGGCAGGGGGAAAACGATGGTTGAGTTGTTTTCCGTGGCAATCTCGCTCAAGGTCTGCAGGTAGCGCAACTGCAGTGATTGCGGATGTTCCGCCATGATCTCCGCAGCTTTGGCGAGGGTTTTGGAGGCCTGAAATTCGCCGTTGGCATGGATCACCTTGGCGCGGCGTTCCCGTTCGGCCTCGGCCTGTTTAGCCATGGCCCGCTGCATCTCCTGGGGGAGATCGACATGTTTGACCTCGACCAGGCTGACCTTGATGCCCCAGGGTTCCGTCTGGCTGTCAATAATGGTCTGCAGTTCGTGGTTGAGCTTTTCGCGTTCGGCAAGGAGATCGTCCAGTTCCGCCTGGCCGAGGATCGAGCGCAAGGTGGTCTGGGCAAGCTGCGAGGTGGCGTAGAGGTAATCCTCCACCATCACGACCGCTTTGGAAGGATCGATGACACGGAAATAGAGCACCGCATTGACTTTAACGGAGACATTATCCTTGGTGATCACATCCTGCGGGGGAATGTCCAGGGCGATGGTGCGCAGACTGACCTTGACCATACGATCGACGAAGGGGATGAGCAAAAAGATGCCCGGGCCGCGTGAACCGACGAGGCGGCCGAGACGGAAGATGACTGCGCGTTCATATTCACGCAGTACCTTGATCGCACTGAGCAGAAGCAGGATAAGCAGGACGAGAATCACGGTAACAGGTTGCAGCGCCATAGAGCCTCCTCAGAAGTTAAATGCCAGTGGAACGAATTTAAGCCGTGGTTTCCATCCGGGGCGGAGCCACGGTGAGAACCAATCCCTCGATCTTTAAGACCTCTACCGGGCTGCCGGCGGCGATCTCCTGGCTGGACTGCGCCTGCCATAGCTCACCCAGAATCCGGACCGTCCCGGCGTGCTGCGAGATCGGCGCGAGCGCAATGCCTTTGGCCCCGATCAGGCCCTCCTGACCGGTGGTCGGCCGGGTGAGGCGCGCCTTGAGGGCCATACCCAGGGCGAAAATGAAAAAGGCTGCAGTGGCCAGGGCGAAGGTCAGCGCTACCCGCCAGTCCACGCGCACCGCAAAGCCCGGCGCTTCATCGAAGAGCATGATCGCACCCAGAAACATCGAGACGATCCCGCCAATGGTAAGGACACCATAACTGGTCACTTTGACCTCCAGCACAAAGAGAAGAATGGAAAACAAGATCAGCAGCAGCCCCGCGGTATTCACCGGCAGCGTTTGCAGGGCGAAAAAAGCCAGGATGATAAAGATGCCCCCAGCGACACCGGGAACGATGGCACCGGGATTGGAGAGCTCAAAAAAGAGGCCATAGATGCCGAGCATGAGCAGGATGTAGGCAATCGTAGGATTGGATATCTTGTAAAGGATGCGATGCTGCCAGGACATCTCGCGGGTGATGACCGGCGCATTCCGGGTCTTGAGGATGCGGCTGCCGCTCTCCAGCTGAACCGTGCGGCCATCCAGGGCTTCCAGCAGGGCGCTCTCGTCTTTCGCGATCAGATCGATGATCTTTTTTTGCAGCGCTTCCTTTTCGGTGATCGAGACACTCTTGCGCACGGCCATCTCCGCCCATTGCGGATCGCGTCCGCGTTTTTCGGCGATGCTGCGGATCCAGGCCGAGGCATAATTGGTCACCTTTTCGCTCATCACCCGGGTGGTGTCAGCGCCACCGCCGGCACTGACGGGATGCGCCGCGCCGATATTGGTCCCCTCAGCCATGGCCGCTACATGGCAGGCCAGGGTGATGAAGACACCGGCCGAAACGGCGCCCGAACCGCTGGGGGCGATATACATGACCACCGGCACCCGGGCGGCCATGATCTCCTTGACGATGGTCCGGGTTGATTCCAGCAGGCCGCCGGGGGTATCCATCTGGATGATCAGGCAGGTGCATCCCTCCTTTTCGGCCGCCGTGATGGCATGAACGATGAACATCGCCGAGACCGGGTTGATATCGCCGTTGAGGACGATCTTGAGTACCGGAGCGGGATCGGCTGCAGGTGCCGGCGCAAACGCGGCGAAAAGAAGCAGACTGGCTATGATAATCACAACTGCTGAAGAGCGCATAGGCTTCTTCCCCATTGGACAACATGCAGGGCTACGTCGCAATGTAGCCATTGGGAGTGAAAAATGCAATGGAATTCGGTTCGCGGCATAATGTGGCAGGCTGAGGAGCACGCGCGAAACTCTGGATATTTCACTTGACTTTTGCTGCGAATTATGCAATATTGAAGTAGAGATAGGCAATCTTTGCCCTGTATGTTGATGCCCGGTTTTTTTGAACCAACACCTTCAAAATGGGAGCTTGGCTCTTAAGCGTGTATTACAGGCCTCCCCCTCCTTCGGGAGGGTTTGCGTGGAAGTAAAAAATGCTTAGGCGGCGCCCACCGTAATGAACGCGGTTCATTACAGCCCGGTATTGCATACAGGGCTTTTTTTTATGTACGCCTCCCCTTACCAGGCTTGCAAGCGGTCGAGGCTGCGGTACTGGATCGCCTCGCTCAGATGCTCGGGCCGGATCGCCTGGCTCCCCGCCAGATCGGCAATGGTACGCGAAACCTTGAGAATGCGGTCATAGGCCCGCGCCGAAAGCCCCAGTTTGTGGATAGCGGTCTTGAGAAGCCGTTCGCCCTCCGCATCGATGGAGCAGAACTGGTGCAATTCACGCGAATCCATGCGCGCATTGCAGAACAGGCGCGGATGAGCCTGAAACCGGCCGATCTGGATCTCCCGCGCTCGCGCCACTCTCTGGCGAATTGCCAGAGAAGCCTCCCCCGTACTCTCCCCCGTCAACTCCCGATATTTCACCGCCGGCACCTCGATATGGATATCGATCCGGTCCAGCAACGGCCCCGAAATTCGTCCGAGATACTGTTTGATTTGCTGGCCGCTGCAGCCGCAAACGTGGTTGGGGTCGGAGTAGAATCCGCAGGGGCAGGGATTCATCGCCGCCGCGAGCATAAATTCCGCCGGATAGCTCAAGCTGATCAAGGCGCGCGAGATGGTGACCTGACCATCCTCCAGCGGTTGCCGCATCACTTCCAGGACGTTCTTTTTGAATTCCGGCAGCTCATCGAGAAAGAGCACACCATGATGCGCGAGGCTGACCTCGCCCGGTTTGGGGACATTGCCGCCTCCGATCAATCCGGCGTCACTGATCGTGTGATGCGGCGCCCGGAAGGGACGGGTGGTGATCAGGGCCTCATCCGGGGGCAGCAGGCCGGCGACGGAATGGATCTTGGTGGTCTCGAGGGCTTCGGCCAGACTTAAATCCGGCAGTATCGTGGGCAGCCGCTTGGCCAGCATCGTCTTGCCCGAGCCGGGCGGACCGATCATGATGATGTTATGGCCACCCGCAGCCGCGACCTCAAGGGCGCGCTTGACATGGCCCTGCCCCTTGACATCCTGAAAGTCCTGACCATACGCGCGGGTATTCGCGAAGAGGCTGTCGATATCCATATGGAAGGGGGTGACGGCGAGCTGGCGATTGAAAAACTGCACCGTCTCTTTCAGCGTGTGCACGGGGATGATTTCGAGGTCGCGGGCCATCGCCGCCTCGCGGGCGTTTTCCCGCGGCAGAATGATCCCGCGCAGGTGGTTCTGGACCACCGCGACGCCGATGGGCAGCGCACCGTGGATCGGCCGAAGACTGCCGTCCAGGCTGAGCTCGCCGAGAATGAGGTAGTGCGGGAGGAGATCCTGACGGAGATGGCCGGCCGCGGCAAGAATACCCAGGGCGATGGGCAGATCAAAGGCGGCCCCCTCCTTTTTGATATCCGCGGGGGCGAGATTGATGATGATGCGTTTGATCGGAAACGGAAATCCGGAATTTTTGATGGCGGATTGAACCCGTTCGCGGGATTCCCGCACCGCGCCGTCGGGCAGCCCTACCGTCGCAAAATAGGGCGTGCCCCCTTCGAGATGGGCCTCGACCTTGACGATATAGGCGTCGATGCCAAGGATCGCCGCACTGAGAATCTGCGCCAGCATGTCGCGACTCCCTCCAGTCTAGTGCCTCTCCCCTGCTGCGGCCGCCGCTCCCTGCTCCTCCCTCCCTGTAATTTAACCAATACTGTTTAAAAAACAAGCACTTTCTCTACGGCTGCAGCGGTGCAAGTTCAACCACACATTCGAGCGGTATGTACGCCTCCTTCCCGGCCGGCGGAAAGGCAACCACCAGGTGTCCGCCCTCCCGTGCCGCTCCATGCACGGCAGTGATGGGCCCGCTGCCTGTCGTATCGAGACGATAGCGGCAGCCCGGCCGGCCCTGAAGGCGGAGCAGAATGGTGCGCTCCTGCGTCTCCATGCTGATCAGCTTCAATCCCGCGTCTCCCGCACCGACGTGCAGCGCGGGTGTTGGCAGGGTCACCTCCAGGCCGGGGTGGAAATAGAGTTCTACAGTGGCGGGTGCAGCGGTCATCAGGAACTTGATCTCAGGCTGGACTGCTTGCGGAAATTTGTTAACGGTCCACGCGATGGCCTTGCCGTCAAGACGCACCGAATCGATGACGGCAGCGGGCCCAAGCGCAGGAGCAAAGGTAACGGCATAGTCCGTCCCTTGTTCCGCCGTGAGCGTGGCCCGGATGCAGCCGGCCAGGCGGCGATAGCTCAGTGACCAGCGGCTTGGCCCCACTCGATACCCCTGCCAGCTCGCTTCTTCCCAGACGGCCGGAAAACGCGGTGTCAGGAGAATTTCCCGGCGCAGGGCATCGCCCTCGAGGCCGAGAAGGCCTCGCACCAGAGGCAACACGACTCCGAGGGAGGAGAATCCCTGCTGCGAAACTGCTTCCTGCGGCCAGAGATAATTCTGTCCCGAGAAGAGTTCGTTGATACCTCCGAGGGCGTTGACAAAGGTATGACGGCTGTTCGCGAGCAGATGGCCATAGGCCTGCTGATTGCGCTGGCAGAGATATTGCGCCGTAGCGACGAAGCCGGTCAGGAAGGGCCAAACGCCGCCATAATTGTAACTGAGCGGCTGATAGTAGCTGCTGGCGCTGGAAATGCTGCGCACGCCCCAGTCGGTGCTGAGATCGCTCCAGCCCAGCCGCTCGATGGAAGCCTGGATGTGGTCCGGGCGTCCTGCAGCGAAGAGGGCGGCCGTGCTGATCCATGGCGAGGGGTCGGGCAGGCGCTCGCCTTTTTCGTTAAAGGCATTGGAGTAGGAGTGGGCGCTGTCATCCCAGAAGCGGGCATCGAAGGAGGCACGGGCGAGCTCCAGGTGGGCCTCGGATACACGACGCAGCCGGCGGTCCTGCATCCAGGCAGCCATATCGGCCATCGCGAACGACATGTGCACGGAGAGGGCGCCGGTATAAATGTCGGTGGCCAGGTTGGTCAGGGCGCCATACTCGACGCTGCCCAGGCCCGCCTTGGGGTTATCCATCAGCCCATCCCCATTCGCATCGGTGCCCAGCGACCAAAGGTAGGCTTTGCGCAGGGAGGGCCAGGCGGCATGCAGAAAGTCGAGGTCGCCGCTGGCCCGAACATAGTCATGGCAAGCGACGATGTACAGGGGGCTGGTGTCGCCATGGATATAGGCATAGGGATAGGCCTTGAACCAGTCAATGTATCCTGCGGCCTGCGAGAGTTCGTGGGCCATTTTGCCGTCCGCGCGCTGCCATTTTCGGGCGTACTCCAGAGCGGTGCGTACGGTTTGGTGCCAGCCCATTCCGGTGATGCCCAGGCTGTTGATAAAAGCGTCGCCGCCGAAAAACCAGCCGAATCCAGGGCGGCCGCTGGCGCCCGAGGCGCCCCATCCGGCGACCAGGCCGCATCCGAGGTCAGGATTCTCCACCAGCAGCCCATCCAGAGCGATTTTCGCCCAGTCGTAGGCCAGGTTCAGGTCGGCGGCCGGTGTATGCACACGGAGCCCCTCCTCCAGCAGCCCCTGATAGTGGGCGAAGGTGCGTTCGGCTAACGCCTGCGGTTCGCGGCCGAGGCGTTGATAGAGCGCCTTGACCGAATCCCGTTCCCCTTTGCCGCCGGCGATATAGAGCGGGATATAGCGGCCGGCGGCCTGCTGCGGATCGCCTATTTCAATCTTGAATTCACTCGGGGTGTCGCTCAGCATATGGGCCGGGGTGTAGGAGATGCCGGCCGCTGCCGGCGAGCCTGCCAGGGCGTGGTTATGGCGTGTGGGCTCCGAGATCAGGTAAGCCTTGAGCTCGTCATTCCAGTAGGCGTATTGTCCGCCCAGCCCCGCCGGCCACATCGGCTGCAGCACCGGCCTGAAGGCGCAGAGGATAGTCAGAGGCGTTGTGCTCTCCACCTCCAGCAGGATCATCGCCGCCGGTTCGTCCCAGAGGGTGATGTAATGCGCTGTGACGACAAAAGATTGAAAGGTGTAGGTCAGGGTGGTATAGCCCGGATTGGCATCAACATAGCGGACGATTTCGCGACCGGGGATGGGGCGAGAGGATTCCTGCAGCAGGAAGGAGAATTCGAAATTGCTGAGCAGCTTGAGCGGAAAAGCCCAGGCTTCAAAGGTGCCGGACTCGAAGCCGAGCAGGGAGAATTTGCGCCCGATGCGGTTGAACGGGGTCGCTGGCTGGGCGAGGCGGTGCAGTTCCTGGGGAGCGTTCGGCAGCGGAAACCTGGGCAGGGTCTGCAAATCTGCCGCCGCGGCAGCCCCAACGCTGAACAGCAGCAGGGCCACGAGCCCGGTTTTAACAGCACTTCTGTGCATGGTTCCTCCAGCAGGCCTCCGCCAACGGGGCCGGAAGGGTCCAGGTTAATGTGAGCTATTTATGGGCATATTGGGAATTTACATAGAATTTCGATGGTTTAAAAGAGTAAAGTAACCCTATAACTCTCTTGGAGGATTGCAGAATGAAAAAGTACGGGGTAGTGTTGATTTTGGCAGTAGGAATTCTCTGCCTGTTTATTGTGCCGCTGCAGGCCCAATATCAGGCACAAGGTTTGAAAGGCGGTTTAGGAATCGGTGCTACGGCGGGGAATACGGATGCCGATCAATCGCTGTCCAAACTGAACAAAGATGCGGTGGGTATTCAGACTCGCGCTTTTATCCGCTATGGCATCGGTAGTGGCCTCCTTCAGGCTGAGCTGGGAATCGGCTCCGGTACCGTAGTCAACAAAACCTACAAAACCCATTTTGTCCCCGCGGATGTCCGCATGTTGATCAGCCCGATCAGATTTGAATCGTGGAATCCCTTCCTCTATGGAGGCATCGGGGCCTTTTTCTACAAACACAACGAAATCCCTGTCATCGCCGCTCTGGATGATGCCGGCGAAAAAACCACCCAGGTCATCCCGGTCGGGTTGGGTCTGCAATTCAAGGTCGGCGAAAAGACCGCTTTTGAAATCAGTGGCGGCTATAACCTCACCATGAAAGACGATATCGAGTACCTCGTCCAGGGTGAGGACAGCAAAGACGGCTACTACAGCATTCTCGCCGGTTTCACCTATGGCGGCTCGGATGATGGCGATGCCGACAAGGACGGCCTGAGCAACAAGATGGAAAAAGAGCTGGGAACCAATAAAAAGCTGGCGGACACGGATGGCGACGGCCTCACCGATGCCGAAGAGTACCTCAAGTTCAAGACCAATCCCCTGGTGGCCGACAGTGATGGCGACGGTCTCAGCGATGGCGATGAACTTCACAAGTACCGCACCTCCCCGGTTGAGGCGGACACCGATGGGGATGGCCTCACCGACGCCCAGGAAGTGCAGAAATACCTGACCGATCCGACCAAAGCGGACAGCGATGGGGACGGTCTCACCGACGCGGCCGAAATCAATACCTATAAAACCGACCCGATGAAATCCGACAGCGACGGTGACGGCCTCTCGGACGGCGAAGAAATCAACAAGTACAAGAGCAATCCCCTCCTCACCGACTCAGACAAGGACGGCCTGAGCGACGGCGATGAGGTGAAAAAGTACAGCACTTCGCCGATGAAACCGGATACGGACGGGGACGGCCTCGGCGACTATCAGGAAGTGACCCAGTACAAAACCAATCCCGCCAAGATGGATACCGACGGCGGCACCATCGCCGATGGCGTCGAAGTCAACCGCGGCACCAATCCGCTGGATAGCAATGATGACCTGGAAAAAGAAGAAAAGATCAAAGGCGCCGTCGGCACCGAGATCATCCTCGAGGGCATCGTCTTCGCCAGCGGCAGCTCCCAGATCAAGCCCGAATCGAAAGTGACCCTGGACAAGGTCGCGAAAACCCTGCTGGAAAATCCCGAAATTGAAGTCGAGATTCAGGGTCATACCGATAATGTCGGCAAGCATGATGCCAACGTCCGCCTCTCCCAGGCGCGCGCCGAGTCAGTCGCCAAGTATCTGGTCGGCAAAGGCATCGCCGCGGCGCGGATGACGACCAAGGGCATCGGTCCGGACCGCCCGGTAGCGAGCAATGACACCAATGAGGGCCGGCAGCTCAACCGCCGTATCACCTTCACCCGTACCAAATAAGTCTCCCTCTGCACGCATAAAAAAAAGCGTCCGACTCCTCGAGTCGGACGCTTTTTTTATGCCTCTGGTTGGATGATCTCAGGACGAGGACTTGGGCTTCTGCGATTCCTTGTCGAACTCGTTGACCAGATCTTTGAACCGGGCATCCTCCACCATATCTTCCTTCAGGGGTACCTGCCGGCTGCTCGAGGAAATCACCTTTTTCTTCTTGTCCAACTGCAGGGTCAGAACGCCCACATATTTGCCCATCGAAGGCGTGCTGACCACAGGAACAGGCTCGTTGGCACCGCTCTGACTGGCGACGAGATAGTTCTCCCCTCCCATTACCGCGACATCAATGCCCGGCACGTTCTGCAGCACACTCTTCATCTTTTCATGCTTGCCATAATATAACAGGACCACCAGATCCGCTTTTTTGCGCACGACGGGCATGATTTCGCGTGCGACCTCGACGGGATCGCGGTAGGTCAGTTCCGGCTCTCCCGGACGGTTGACGAAGAGCTGGGCCAGCTGGTTATCGGTGAGGCCGATCAGGGCGATCGTGAGTTTTTTATAGGCCAGACGGTGCGAACCACTCTTCGCCTCGACCTCACGGATCACATAGGGAACAAAGACGGTTTTGCTGGAATCCTTGTAGCTGACATTGGCGCACAGGAAATTCAGCCCGGACTCACGCGCTAGCTCTTTGAGCACCGCCGGCTTGTTGCCCCATTCCCGGTAACCGAGATTCAAGGCGGCATAGTGCAGCATACCCAATCCCCGGACCAGATAGCGATCCTGGATTTGGCTGTAGGGATCGCTGCCGCGAGCAAAACCGCCTGCGTCTACGAAAAGTGCAAAATCACTGCTGTTGACATCGGTCTCGATAAAGCTGGCCCGCCGGGCCAGTCCGCCGTAGCGTGCCGACTTTCAGCCACAGGGGGTGAGATAGCCGATCAGATCGTTGGAGTAATAGAGATTAAGAACGGCACTTGCGCTTTGCTGAGCATAGCCCGATCCAAAGCACAGGGCGATCAGACTCCAAGCAAACGCGGACAGGATGGTGAATCGTCTGGAAAGCATGCGGCTCCTGTTAATGGCGATGTGCGGTTATATCCTTCTGAAGCAACGGGATTATTTACTTAAACGCTCTTTCCCCTTCCAGGTTTCATTTGGTCGAGATGATGACGAAATTATCCTGACCGGTGACCTTGAGATCGAGAGTCCGGTTCAGATCAAATACCACCCGAGAAAAACCTTCGTCGTGGTAGCCCAGCCGGGCGCGCACAAAGGGGCCGTGGTTGAGTTCATAACTGGAGATATCATTCAACAAATAGACCTTGGGGAAATCGATCACCAGCCTCGACGGATTATCGAGCTGATCGGTCTTGAAACTGACCTTGCCATTGCAGATGATGCGGACGGTCTGATCATCGACCACCTCGATCGATTTGATCGCCGTGCCTTCGGGAATCTCGGGCACGGTATCCATCGTATAGAGCAGAAACTCGACACGGCGGTTGCGAAAACGGCCCGCGGGCGTCTCGTTGGTAGCGATGGGCTTGGATTCGCCATAACCAACCGGCATGAAAAAGCGCACACGGCTGACCTTCTCTTTGTTGATGAGGAAAACCATGACGCTGTCGATGCGGCGCTGCGACAGCCGGATATTGTAGACCTCTGTGCCGATGTAATCTGTATGCCCGGAGAGCTGGACCTTGGCTTCCGGATAGGTATTGAGAATATCGGCGACCTTGTGCATCGTCGCAAATTCTTCCGGCCGGATGCGCGCCTGGTCAAAATCAAAATTGATGCGCATGCTGACCAGGATCTTTTCCCGCGTCTTCGGCTCCACCTCAATCTTGCCTTCGCTCTCGGCGGCGATCTTTTTGATGCGCGCCAGGCGTTCCGCGATCTCCTCTTCCATGGCGCGGGCGCGCTTCTCCGCCTCTGCGGCCGCCTTGCGGGATTTCTCCGCCGCATCGAGCTGTTCCTGCAGCAAATCATCGGCGGCGCTGCGATCGGCGGCCATCATCGCGTTCATGCCCGGCTCGGTTTCGCCAAAACGGATCAACACCGAAAATCGATGCGCGGCGTCCTCGAACTCATCCAGAGGAGCGTAGGCATAGTCGAAGCGGAGGCGGGAACGTCCGAGCCATTCGGCGGGCATATTCAGGCCCAGGCCGGCGGACCAGCGCGAGGCCTCGACGTCATGAATCTTGTACCCGCCGCGGAGTGCGATCAGATCGCTGATGACCAGCTCGCCTCCGGTATAATAGCGCAGTTTTTCATCCACGGTGGAGGCGGCATCCGCGGCGAGATTGAGGCGGAAGTCCTGCGAGAGCGGCAGGCGCAGCGCCACACCGCCGCGATAGGTCTGCGGCAAGGAGAGAGATTGATCCGCGAACGAGATCTTGCTGATGCCGATATTCTGTACCGCTGCGGCCACGCCGAAAAAGCGGTAGATAAAGTGCAGCCCGATATCTGCGCCGGAGGCCGTGCTGCGCTCGCCGATCAGATCCTGATGCAGCACCTTGAAGGCCGCCCCCAGGGAGAGTTGGCTCGCCTTGACCTTGAACGATTTGGCATAGCCGAGGGTCAGCAGCATATCGTTGCTGGTAGTGCTGCCGCCGGTCTGCTGAAAATTCTCGTCGAGCTCGATGATCTCACCCTCATCAAAATAACCCAGATCAGCGGAAAAAACGCCCAGTTTGGTGGGCAGGGCTGCAGCAATTCCCCCCTGCCGGGTATCATCGATCCAGTTGTGCAGATTGAACGCCAGCTGGGGTTTGGCCATCAGGCCGGGTGCCGCCGGATTGTAGCGCAGGCCGGTGATCTCACCGCCGCCGAAGACGGAATAGGCCTCGCCAAGGCCGACGGCACGGGCGATGGCGCTGACGCGCAAGAAGGGCGCGCCGTGCAGGCCAATGCCCTTGTTATCCTGAGCGGCAGCAGGGGTGGCTGCCGCCGCAGCGAGCACGCCCAGCAGCAGCCCGAAGCGGCCGGTCCTGCGAACCCATTTGATCGAAGCGGATGAATGGTATCTCATTTTATCTCCATAGCCAAGTCGATGAAATGTACACATCGCGGTTTGCATGCTCTTTGCTTATCGGATAATGACAAATTTGCACAGATAATTAACCCGGCGCGAGAGATTGGCGAGCCCCCGGGTCTCGGCATTCACTTTGGCCCAGTAGGTGCCACTGCCAACCTCCTGGCCACTGTCATTTTTCATATCCCACCAGCTGTCGGAGTTGGTCACACTGACATTGTTTTCGGTCCGGAAACTGAAATCGGTCCCGGGCAAGAGTGTGCGCACCCGCTCGCCGGCGAGATTAAAGATTTCGATCGAGGAGACGTTGAGAGAATCGGTGCTGAAACCGACCCGCAAGCGGAATTTGCCATCCCGGCCGGCGTGATAGGGGTTGGGACCGATTTCGGCGCCGCCGGGCTTGCGGCCGTAAAAGATGTAGATACTGTCCCGCGCGCTGGTATCGCTCTCCGTCGGGATGAGCACATACCGGGTCAGGGTAAAATTGTCGACATACTCGGCGGCGACGCTGTGGCCTGGCATCGATTCGATCTCGCCGTTGCCACGGATGCCATTATTGCTGTGCCGGACCGGCACACCGGTCGTCGTGACGAACTCGCCGGTATTGTAGCGGCCTCCTGCGGCCACCTCGTAGAGGGTAAGCTCTTCCCGGTCGAGGGTCACATTATCAAAGAGGGAGACATGCAGGGCTTCCTGGAGGTTGGGATCGAGATTGTGATCCGACTCGTTTTTGATGCGCACGAAGAGCGTGTCGCCGAAGTTGGCCCTGGCGATCTCCACCTTGCGCGCGTTTTCAATGGTCATCAATCCGGTGCTGTTCTTGACCACGAGAATGGTGTCCTGGGAGACATCGGCGGAGGTCAGCGAATCGCGATAGCTCACGACGAGATGATCGCGGTCCTGAGCCTCCATGATGTTGTTATCCCTGACCGCGGTCGAATTGATCAGGATCGGCAGCGCCTTGGCGGAGAAGAAGCCGCCCAGGGTGAGCAATTTCAGATCGACCTTGACCGAATCGGTGGTGCCAAGGGCGCGGACCGTGACTTTATAGGTGCTGCGAAAGGGCTCGAGATCAGGATCACGCAACAGGATGTACAAGCTGTCCACCAGGCTTTCCGTAGCGGGAAGCGTGGTCGTGGCGCGATAATAGCTCTTGGCATTGGCATTCTTGTCGGTGAAGGTGATGCTGGAATTGGCAGTGGGAATAGCGTCCCAGGTCACCTTCCAGTTATCCATGATCGGTGTCATGGAAGAGTTTCCGGTGGAGAGACTGGCCACAAGATAGATGGATTGAATGCCCTTGAGAGAAGGCAGCGAGGAGAGGGTGATTTCGTTCTCCTCATTCAACTTGCTCGCCGTGAAGCGCTCGAGGATCTGCGAGTTCTTGGCATTGAGGATGCGCACCTCGATGTCCACGGCCGCCCGCTTTTCCACCTCCTTGGCGAGATTGGTCTTGAAGCTCATTTTGTTCCATTGCGAGACCAGTTTGCCTGAGGATTCAGCAATGATGGGGGTGTAAAAGTAAGCGCCGGTCTGGTTGACATCATAATAGTGATGGACGACCGAGGTCTCGCGGATGATTGCCGTCTGCAGCGGGTCACTGGTTTTCAGGAGAGCGCGGAACTGGTACCAGCGGTGGCCGGTGTGCACAGGATTGAGGGCGCTGCCGGAAGTGGTATAATAACTATCCTTGCCGTTCGGACCATACCAGGTCGCGCCATCCAGGGCGAAGGCCGATTCGGCTGTGCGCAGCTGGAACCAGGCCGAGGTGACGCCGGCGACGGTGTCGGCTTTCCAAAAGAGCGAGTCGAAGACCGAGGCATGATATTCGCCGAGGTCATAGGCGCCCGAGACCACGTAGGCTTCGGTATAGGCCAGCCGGACCGGATAGTTTTCATAGACGGCCAATGTGCGGCCGTTTTCGATGCGGTCGGCGTCGCGCAGCCCCTTGAGACGGCGATGAAACTGCCAGACGATCTGGCCGGTCTGGTTGACCTCGATGATGCGCTCGTTGCCGGCATCGCAAATAATGACGTTGTTCGATCCCTCAACCAGGTCCGCATCGGTCGGCAGCTTGAGGCCAACAGCACCGCTATCGGCCATGCCAGTGCGGCCAAATTGCCAGAGGATCGATTTCGAGCTGCGGTCGACCAGAATGACACGGTGATTGCCCTGGTCGGTGATCAGGATCAAGTTGTTGGTACTATTGTATTGAATATCGACCGGGGATTTGAGCACATCAGAACCCAACTCCCATACAATATTGTTGGTATTGGAATCGACAATAATGACGCGGTTGTTACCCTTGTCCGCGATAATGTACTCGCTGGTGCCCACGATTCTTTCGGCATCTTCCGGGCTGCGTAACTGGTTGTAGCCATTGCCCTCACGATACAGGGCATCGCCGTATTTCCAGTCGATCTTGCTGGTCTCTTTATCCACGGTGATCACCCGGTTGCGGTCCTGATCGGTGATCACCACCTTGAAATAACTGGTCGCAATGTCGCGATAGATAAAGGCATCGACCGGTTTGTTGAGGTATTTCTCATCGGTCGGATCGGTGGCGCTTTGCGGCGGTGGAAAGGACCAGGTCTCAACGGAGGTGTTGGCGTTGAATTCAAAGACTCGCCGTCCCAGCCCGTCGGTGATCAGGTAGAGGGTCTGGCCATTCAGGGTCCGGCTATCGATGTCCTCGGCCGAAGTGATCGCATCCCGATAGGGATAGCTCCACTCCAGCCCGGAGAGACGGTAGTCGAGCACGGAATCCTGTCCGGATACGCCATAGACCGGCGCGAGGGTGCCGATATCGCTCAGCATCGTGCCAGGTCCCTTGATGGTTTTGGTAAACAGGGGATCACCGTCTTCAAAAGAGCCGGAGGTGGTCTGCGCCGGCAGCAGCAGCGGCAGGAGCAGAAAGAGGGTGATGAAGAAGGCTGGACGAGGTGAAAAGAGGGACCCTTTTTTCATGATTCATTCCGTCCTTTTAATCCGAAATGCTGCATTCAATAATTTATTATTTAATGGACTTGGCAAAAAAGGAGGCGCAGCAGCGCCTCGATCCTACGGCCGCGTGCTGGTGGCCATGGCCAGGAGAATCGACAAAAACTTGGCTTCTTCACTGTCAGCACGGCTGGTCAGGATGATCGGCGACTGCGCCCCGGTGATGATCCCCGCGGTGCGCGAGCCGCCCAGATAGGTCAGGGTTTTGTAAAAGACGTTGGCCGCTTCGATATCCGGCATGATCAGGATATCGGCCTCCCCCCCGACCGGACTGCTGATTCCCTTGACCTCACAGGCTTTGATGCTGACGGCATTATCCACCGCCAGCGGTCCATCCACGATCGCATCGCCGAACTGGCCGCGCGCACCCATCTGCGAGAGTGCCGCGGCATCGATTGTACACGGCATTGCCTCATAATTGACCTTTTCCACGGCGGCGATCACCGCCACTTTCGGCCGCGCCAGGCCGAGACTCCGGGCGGCCCCAAGCGCGTTTTCGATGATGGCGGTCTTGGCGGAGAGATCCGGGGCAATATTCATCGCAGCATCGGACATGAAGAGAATCTTGGGGAAAGCCGGGACCTCGAACGCCGCCAGGTGGCTCAGTAATTTGCCGGAACGCAATCCGGCCTGCTTGTCGAGCACGCCTTTGAGAAGGGTTGCCGTGGCGCACTTGCCCTTCATCAGGGCATTGGCCATCTGCTGGCGGACCAGTTGGACCGCGATCGCCACCGATTCCTGCTCTCCTTTGGCCTGGACAATATCAAAGGGCGAGAGATCGATGGCGTGGGCTTCGGCCACGGCCAGGATGGCCGTCTTGTCCCCGACCAGAACTGCATCGGCGATGCCGCGCTGGTGCGCCAGGGCCACGCCCTGGAGAACATCCTCATCCTCCGCCATGGCGACGGCGATGGTTTTCTTGACCTTTCCTGTCAGGTGTTTATAGAGTCCGTCAAAAGACGCGTTCATGAGAGCTCCGCAGCGACCGTTTCGGGGGTGAGCGCCATCTCGAAATAGCTTTCAGGATTCATGGCAATTGATGGAAACTTGAGCAGATACATCTTATCCATGGTCACCAGCGGCACTCCCTGCTCGAGGGCCAAGGCCGCATATTCGGCGGCATAGGCTGAGCAATCGTATTTGCCGCAGACCGTGAGGATTTCCAGCGAGGGGATTTCGAACTGTCCGCCCTGCATCAGGCTTTCCGCCTCCTGCATGATCAGGCTGGCCTGACGCAGTGTGAGGACATTCTTGCGCAGATAGAAAGCCAACAGCTGGCGGAATTCACTGCGCCAGAGCAATGGGGCGATCCATTCGTCATCTTTTTGCAGAACCCGGCGCGCCAGCTTTGTCTTTTCGCTCTTGAGCAGCAACGCGGCGATCATCTGCGCATCGACGACGATCATGATCGCCCCTCGTCCAGAGCTTTTTCCCGCCCCGACTGACCGATGGCGGGCAAATCGAGGCCCTTTTGCAGCTGTTCGACCCGGCGCAAAAAGGTGCTCGAATCGACACGCTGGCTGCAGATCGCCCGTTCGATACAGACAATGATCTCGCTGTTGATACTGCGGCGATTATCCTTGGCACTCTGTTTGAGCTTTTTGTAGAGATCGGGCGGGATTTTTTTAACGGTGATCGTTTGCATGGGTCATTCCCAAAAGGTTCTGATTTGGAACCATATTGGAATATACGGCAATTCAGGCTAATTGTCAAGTAATAATTGAAGTTAGGCCATAAAAAAAACGGCGGGAGCCTTGCCGCTCCGGCCGCGTCCGTCAAAGCCGGGATCTGTCTTCAGCACAAGCACGACGCCGGTGACGAGGGGCACGAGGAGGCCGGCCGCGTCCGACAAAACCGGGATCAGTCTTCAGCCGGCAGGCTGCGGATCGTAGCGTTGTGCAGGTTCCTCACCGCGGAGCACCCGCAGGGCGCCCAGCGCCAGGGCCTCCATCTCCTCCTCCCCCGGGAATAGCAGGAGAGGCGCAATAAAGCGTACTCGTTCGCTGATCAGTTCGACAAAGGGCTGGTCCCAGGCGATTCCGCCGGTCAGAACCACCGCGTCGACCCGGCCCTGCAGCACCGTGGCCATGCTGCCGATCTCCTTGGCGATCTGGCTGGCCATGGCCAGATAGACCAGCCGAGCCTGCGCATCGCCGGCCTCGACCCGCGCCGCGACCTGGCGCATGTCGTTGACGCCGAGATAGGCCACCACGCCCCCTTTGCCGCTGATCATTTGCGCGATCTCGCGTTCGGAAAATTCGCCGGAAAAGCAGAGGCGTGTCAAGGCACGCGCGGGCAGGGTGCCGCTGCGTTCCGGCGAAAAAGGCCCATCGCCGTTCAGGGCGTTATTGACATCTACCACCCGTCCCTCCTGATGGGCGGCGACCGAAATCCCGCCGCCGAGGTGGGCGATGATCAGGCGGAGCTGGTTATAGGACCGGCCCAGCAGTGCTGCCGCCTTGCGGCCCACTGCCTTATGATTGAGGGCATGAAAGATGCTCACCTTGGGCAGCAGCGGATGGCCGGTGAGCCGGGCTTCAGGCGCGAGTTCGTCCACAACCACCGGATCGACGATATAGGCCGGGCGAGCGAGGCGAGCCGCCAGCCTGGAGGCGAGCAAAGCGCCGAGATTGGACGCATGCTCGCCATACGTCGCAGCCTCGAGCTCGGCCAGCATCGCGCCCCCCACCAGGAAGGTGCCGCTGGAGACCGGGTGCAGCAGGCCGCCGCGACCGACAAAAGCATCTATCTCTTCGATATTTACGCCTTTTTTATCCAGAACGGCCAAAATGGTTTTTTCCCGCAACTCGTACTGGCTGAAGATCGTGGTATAGGCGCTCAATTCCGCCGCGGAATGGCTGCAGCTCTCGGTGAATGCACAATGTTCGTCCCGGAAAAGGGCGATCTTGGTCGAGGTCGAACCGGGATTGATGGCCAGAATGGTGGGCATGGCGGCTCCGTTATTCAGATTCAACGTGGATCAGCGACTCGACACGCACCGGAGCGAGGTGCTCCCGGCCCTTGAGAAAATCAAGTTCGATCAGAAACGAACACCCGACGATCTCCGCGCCGAGCTGACGTGCCAGCGAGATGGCGGCTGCGGCGGTTCCCCCGGTGGCCAGCAGGTCATCGACCACCAGCACCCTCTGCCCGGGGCGCAGCGCATCGATATGCATTTCAAGGCGATCGCTGCCATACTCCAGGGCATAGGTTGCGCTGATGCTCTTCCAGGGCAGTTTGCCGGGCTTGCGCACCGGCACCATGCCGACGCCGAGCTGATAGGCCAGGATACCGGCGAGGATAAAGCCGCGCGCCTCAATTCCGATCACCGCATCGATTTTCTCGCCGGTGTAGGCGCGCAGCATCTGCTGGGCTGCTTCCTGCAGCGCCGGGCCATCGCCCACCAGGGTGGTCACATCCTTGAAGATAATCCCTTTTTTCGGGAAATCGGGTATACTGCGAATTTTGTCGGCCAGGTTCATGATGGTTCCTTTCACGCGGCGGCTGCTGAATCCGGGGCAGGCGCCCGCCTGGCCCGGATCAGAGTCCTTCTGGTGCGTTCCGGTTAAAGTATCGGTTGAAACAAGGTGGCGGGTCATGGATAGATGCGCGAAATCGTCCGCGGGAACGGGATGGTCTCGCGGATATGCTGCAGGCCGCAAATCCAGGTCACGGTACGTTCGAGACCCAGGCCAAATCCCGCATGCGGAACCGAGCCATACTTGCGCAAATCGAGGTACCACTCGAAGGCCTCGACCGGAAGCTGGTGCTCCTTGATGCGGCCGAGCAAGACCTCATAATCATCTTCACGCTGGCCGCCGCCGATGACTTCACCGTATCCCTCAGGGGCCAGGACATCGACGCAGAGTGCCCGGTCTGGACGCTGCGCATCCCGTTTCATATAAAAGGCCTTGACCTCCGCGGGATAGTGCGTGACCATCACCGGACGGTCGAATTTTTGCGAGATCACGGTTTCATCGGGTGCGCCGAGATCATCCCCATAGTTGAATGCGCTGTTGGCTTCCTTGAGGATCTGCGCGGCCTGATCATAATCGAGGCGCGGAAAGGGCTTGCGGATCGCCTCCAGTTTGCTGAGGTCGCGCTCGAGCCGTTTCAGTTCTTCCTGCCGGTTTTCCAGAACGCGCTCCACGATCGTGCAGAGCAGCCCCTCGGCCAATGCCATATCTCCCTCGAGATCGCAATACGCCATCTCGGGTTCGATCATCCAGAATTCGGTGAGATGACGGCGGGTCTTGGATTTCTCGGCGCGGAAGGTGGGGCCGAAGCAGTAGGCCTTGCCAAAGGCCATAGCAGCGGCTTCCATGTACAACTGGCCGCTCTGCGTCAGATAGGCCTTGTCCTCAAAGTAGTTGGTTTCAAAAAGAGTGCTCGTGCCCTCGCAGGCGGCGGGGGTGAAGATGGGAGCATCCACAAGGGTAAAGCCAAGAGTATCAAAATAATCGCGACAAGCACGAATTATCTCATGTCTTACTTTAAGTACTGCATGCTGCAAAGCCGATCGCAGCCAGAGGTGTCGATGCTCCATGAGGAAATCGATGCCGTGCTCTTTCGGACTGATCGGATATTCCGCAGCCTTGTTCACCACCTCGAGTTTGGCAACCTGCAGTTCGTGGCCTCCCTTGGCGCGTTTATCCTCGGTCACCAGGCCGGTGATGCGGATGGAACTCTCCTGCGTTAGTCCCAGGCAGGTCTCGAAAAGCTCATCACCGACCGTGTCGCGGAACATCACGGCCTGAATCAGTCCGGTGCCATCGCGGACCATGAGAAACTGCAGCTTGCCCTTGTGCGTCTTGTTATACAGCCAACCCTCCAGAGTCACGTCCTGCCCCAGATAATTGGCAATATCTGCGATATAGACCTTTAACGCCATGTGAAGTGCATCCTTTCCAAAGAAGTGTGAGATGAAATGGATCCTTTATTTGGCCAGCAAAACCGGCAGGGTCGACTGGCGAATGATATGCGCTGTGGTGCTGCCCAGCAAGGCCTCCCGAATTCGCGAGTGGCCATAGGCCCCGATGGCGATCAGATCGCAAGCCTGCCTGGTGCTGTGGCGAACCAGCTCTTCGTCCGGATGACCTGGCCGGGAGCTGGATTCGGCAGCGACCCGGTAGCTCTTGAGATAGGTCGCGGCCTGGGTGCAATGATGTTCAGCAAGCCCCGCATCATCGCTGACGCTGAGAATGCTGATGGAACCCCGGGCTGCTTCGGCGATATGCGCGGCATATTGCAGGGCCCGGTGGGCATGATCCGAACTGTCATAGCCGACGAGGATCTTGCGGATGGATTTGAATTCCAGCCCTGTAACCAGAAGTGGCTTGTGGACGATGCGGCTGACCACATCGACCGTGGCGCCGAGTCCCTTGAGATCCCAGCGTGCAAATTCGCCTCTTTTGCCCATCACGAGCAAATCGGCGACCTGGGCCTGTTCAAGGATGAGATCGGCGGGGGCTCCGATGCCCTTTTCGACGGTGAAATCCAGGCCGCTGCCGGCCAGACGTTCGCGGCATTTGGCGAGGATCTTGTCGCATTTCTCTTCGAGCAAGGAGCGCGAGGCTTCCTGATAGCTTCCAGAGGGTGCGATGGAAATAAAGCCATCGGAGCCGACCGCCGCGGCCCATTCAAATATGCGCACATCCGCGACCGTCAGGACCATCAGACGGCTCGCGAAGTACTGCGCCAGTTCGATGCCGTGGGTGAGGACGGGATCGGTATAGGCGGAGCCGTCCACGGCTAAAAGTATGTTTTTGAACACTGAGCGACCCTCCCTCCTCTGCACCCGGGGAGAATCCCCCGGATCGCTTGTTAGGCCGTAATCTCATGCCTGCGGCAGCCGGTCTTGGCAAAGCGCCAGGCCGGAGTCCCTACATCCACACCTCCGGCTTGGCATCCCGGTTCATCAACTCTTCCAGGGCCTGCAGGGGATCCTTGTCCTCGAACAGGACCTGGTGCACCTGTTCACAGATCGGCATTTCCACCCCGCACCGCCGGGCCAGGTCCACCGCGGATTTACAGGTACGAACCCCTTCGGCCACCATCACCATCTTGCCGAGAATTTCCTCGAGCTTGCGGCCCCGACCGATCTCTTCTCCGACATAGCGGTTGCGGCTGTGATGGCTCATGCAGGTGACAATCAGGTCACCCATTCCCGAGAGACCGGCAAAGGTCATCAGGTCAGCGCCCAGCTTGCGTCCCAGCCGCGCAATCTCGGCCAGGCCGCGCGGCTGCAACGCCGCCTTGGTATTATCGCCAAATCCGCCGCCGTCGCAAATGCCAGCGGCGATGGCGATGACATTTTTCAGGGCGCCCCCCAGCTCCACGCCGATGACATCGTGACTGCGATAACAGCGCAGCGTGCGGCTGCTCAGCTGCTGCTGCAAAAAGAGGGCATTCTCTTCACTGGCGGAGGCGATGACCACAGCCGTGGGAACCCCGCGGCTGACCTCCTCGGCGTGGCTGGGTCCGGAAAGCACGGCATATTGCTCGTCGGGAAAGTCGGGCCATTCCTGGCGCACGATTTCCGAAATCCGCATCTCAGAACCATTTTCAATGCCCTTGGCGCAGTTGACCAGCAGGGCATCCGCGGGAGTGGTGCTGTGTTCCGCCTGATGCAGCACGCCGCGGGCAAATTGCGAGGGGACGACCTGCAGGATGATCCGTGTTTGCGCCAGCACCTCATCAAGGTCGGCGGAGATGAGGATTTCCGCGGCAATATCGACACCGGGGAGGACCGTCTCCCTGCGCCGTTCCTGACGCAACCGCTCCGCCTCATGGGGATCGAATTCCCAAAGGCGGACAGAATGGCCGAGCCGGGCACAATAGTTGGCCAGTGTGATCCCCCATCCTCCTGCTCCCAAAACGGTAACGGTATTCATCGTCTCATCCTCTCAGTGCACGTGCCCGATCTCGATCACCTTCTCCCCCGCTGCGGCCAACAGCCGGGTTACCTCCGCACTCGCTTCCGGCTGGACGACCAGAACCAGGCCGATGCCGAGATTGAAGACGCGGCGCATTTCTGCATCGGCGATGTTGCCGTACTCCTGGATCAGCCGGAACAACGCGGGCATCTCCCAGGCCTGCCAGTCGATCTCGAGTTCCAGACCGGACCGCAGCAGCCGGCAGGTATTGCCGGCGATGCCGCCGCCGGTGATATGGCTGATCCCGTGCAGGGCGGGATGGCGGCGCACCGTCCGGATCGGGATCTGGTAGCTGCGGTGCACTTGTAGCAGGGCATCCAGCCAGCTCGTGCCGAGTGCGGGAACCGGCTCCTCCAGGCGGATCCGGCGCATCTCCAGCAGGACCTTGCGGGCGAGCGAATAGCCATTGGTATGCAGCCCGGTCGAAGTCAGGCCGAGCAAAACATCGCCGGAGGCGATGCGGCTGCCGTCGATGATCTCGGAGCGATTGACGGCGCCGATGATGGTCCCGGCCAGATCATATTCGCCTCTGCTATAAAAGCCCGGCATCTCGGCGGTTTCGCCGCCGATCAGGGCGCAGCCGTTTTCGCGGCAGGCCTGGGCCATGCCGCCCACCAGGGCGGCGGCGGTCTCCGGCTCGAGACGGCCGACGCCGAGGTAATCGAGGAAAAAGAGCGGATCGGCGCCGCAGGTCATGATATCATTAACGCAATGGTTGACCAGATCCTGGCCGACGGTGTCATGCCGTTCGGAGGCAAACGCGATCTTGAGCTTGGTGCCGACGCCGTCGATGCTGGAGACGATCACCGGATCGGGGTATTGCTTGAGGTCCAGGGCGAAAAAGCCAGCGAAGAGTCCGATCTCCTTGAGCACGGGAGGGGTGAAGGTCGATTTGGCCAGTGCTGCGATTTTTTGGGTCGAGGCTTCCGCGGCCTCGAGACTGACCCCTGCCCCTTGATAGGTGATGCCCATTAGTTTTTTCCTTCTTTCATATACGATTGCCGCACCGCGGTGAAAAAGTCGAGCGTGGCGGCATCCAGGTAATCGCCATAGGTCCAGGGATTGCTCTGGAAGCGTCCTCCGCGCCAGAAAAGCTGGATGTCGCCATAGATGCCGTCGCCGAGGTAGATGCGGTGGCTGAAATTCTTGGTCGTTGCGAGCACCAGCTTGGCGGCTTCAATATAGCCGGGATCGAGATTGACACGGCGGCGTCCCGCGGTGGCCAGCCCCTCTTCGATCCGGTTGGTGGCCAGTTTGATGGCGACGATCTCCATCGGCTCAATCAGGCGGCTGAAGGCACAATAGAATTTGAAGAGCCCGGTCCCCATTTCCTCCTCATAATAGCGGGTATGGGTAAAGGGTACCGGCTCTGACCGGGCCGAGATGGTACCCCAGGTGGCTTCGAGCTGGTCGCAAACGCTGTGCCGGTCCTCCTCGAGGCGATAGCAGACTGCGCAGATCAGGCGCACCGGATGCGCGGGGCGAACCTGGCCCATCAGCGCATGCTCCAAAGAGGGAGGCCTTCGCCGGCCGGGATGGGCCTCATTTCCTTTTGCTCACTTTTTTAAGCGAAGCGCCACAGAGAGGGCAATACTTCCATTTCATGTTTGGAAAGAGGTGGTTGATGTCGCCGGTACACTGCATGATGAAGAGCGGTTCGAATTCGATCCGAACCAGTTTGCCGTTCTCCTGGTCCAGTTGCAGGCGGAAATCGCCGCGGTCGGTTGTTCCGGTGATATAGACATCGGAGACTTCCGGCCGGAACAGACGCGATTGCACAGTGCCGCCGTTCCAGTCCTTGAGGCTCACCTCCACCTCGACATCGCTCCAGTGCCGGTAGCCCTCCGCATCGATTTGGGGATCCGCTCGACGCTGTTCCGGTTCCAGGAATTTTTTCCACTGCACGCGGACCGGCCGGCAGAGCACTTCGGCGATATTTTCCATGGCAATCCGCTCGCCGGATTCCAGCGGAAAAGCAGCCATTGTCGGATAATCGGAGGGCAGGTAGACGCCATACCCGGCAAAAACGAACTCGAGCTGCAGATTTTTGACCTGGATCGCCGGTTTGGAGGAATCCGGATAGACTCTGGCCTCGAACAGGTGCGGGGAATCCGGCTGGGCGATGGCGGCGAGGCTGGAGAACAAAAGAATCGCGAGGATCCGCTGTGGACCTGCCGATTTGCTCATACTGGCCTCCTGGTTGCCCCGATGCTTGACCGCGCCAGCAAGGTGCAGATCCTTGTGCGCGGCATGGACTGCAATATCCCTTTAAATCTATTTAATTTATTATATAATATCAAGAAAAAAAAGCCCCCTTGCGGGGGCTTTTGCATTGGACAGGTCCGATCACGGCCAGATGCCGCGCGACTGGACCGCTTTGGCCACGCGGTCCACGGCGATCATCATCGCGGCGTTGCGCAGATCCTGCTTCTCCTTCTGGGCGAGATCCCAGACCGCGGCAAAGGCGTTTTCAATGACGCGTTCCAGGTTCTTGTTGACCTCATCCTCGGTCCAGAAAAAGGACTGGATGCCCTGCACCCATTCGAAGTAACTGACAACGACACCGCCGCTGTTGGCGAGGATATCGGGCACCACATACTTACCTTTGCCCACCAGAATGCGTTCGGCTTCCGGAGTGGTCGGGCCATTGGCGCCTTCAACGATGGCGTAGGCCTTGATCTTATCGGCATTTTCCACCGTAATTTGTTTCTCAAGGGCAGCGGGAACCAGGATATCGGTGTCGAGGGCCAGCAGTTCGGCGTTGGTGATCTTGGTGATGCCGGGGGCATCGAATCCTTCGAGCAGCTTGTTCTTGGACGTTGCGCAATAGGTGATCATATCCGCGATCGGCAGACCGGCCGGATTGTAGTAGGCACCGCTCACGTCGCTGACAGCGAGGATCTTGCAGCCGGCCTTTTTCAGCAGATCGGCGCTGACGCTGCCGACATTGCCGAATCCCTGGACGACGACCCGGGTATTGGCCGGATCTTTGCCCAGACGCTTGAGCAGCTCGAGGGTGTTGAACATCACACCACGGCCGGTCGCTTCACGGCGGCCGAGAGAACCACCCAGCTCGATCGATTTACCCGTAACGATATCGAGTACGGTGCTGCCGCGAAACATGCTGACCGTGTCCATGATCCAGCCCATGGTCTCCGAACTGGTGTTGACATCGGGGGCCGGGATGTCGCTGTGCGGGCCGATGATCGGCATGATCGCCACCGTATAGCGCCGCGTCAGGTGACGGAGCTCATTCTGGCTCAGTTTGGTCGGATCGACGGTTACACCGCCTTTGCCGCCACCGTACGGGATGTTGACCGTGGCGCATTTCCAGGTCATCCACATCGAAAGGGCCGTGACCTCATCGAGGGTGACATTCTGGTGGAAGCGGATGCCGCCCTTGCATGGACCGCGGGCACTCGAATGCTGTACACGATGCCCCTCGAAGACCTCAATGCGCCCGTCATCCATGACCACAGGCAGCGAAACGGTCAGCGACCGTTCCGGGTGACTGAGGACACGATGGGTGTTGGCATCGAGTTTGAGCAGCCGCGCCGCTGAAGCGAGCTGCTCCAGCGCCATGGCATACACACCGTTTTTTTCCATGGTTCACTCCGTTGGTTAGGACCAGTGTTGGAATGGGTTGGTTAGATGAAACGAAAGAAACTATATCCAAAAAAAACAAGCCCTTTTCCAGAAACCGGAAGAGGGCTTGATCAGGGCTACACGATTTTGCTAATAAACCAGGGCTGGGAGATCCGGCACATAGGCATCTTGTTGGCTGCCAGGATCGGCTGTGACTCCGTCATCAAATGTAATACCAGCATAAGCGGGGCTGTAGACTGCAATTTATTATTTTCAATAAAAGTTAAAGCCATTTGTGACCCCAAAGCGGTGCTAATGTAGCTATTTAAACTATGATTGTCAAGGGATAAAAATGCCGACATCAGCGCCGCCAGGGAGAATCCCGAAAGGGTGCGCCAACGCTGACCGGCTCCCTTGCAAAAAAACGACACAGCGGTATCATCGCCACGGATCATCGCTGCGCCGATGCTGCTCGAGACGGCGGCGATCCTTCTTGGTCGGCCGGCCCTTGAAGGCCGGCTTTACGCGCTTCACTGCTGTGGCAAAGAGCCGCATGAGTTCCTGCTCCTCCGGCGATACCTCCCTGGTCTGCAGCGCAAAAAGCAGGCGCGCCTGCGCGGCGGCGATGCTTTTACTGCATAATTGCAGCACCTCCAGCTCGATGTAGGTACCGCCGTGGGTGCGAATGGTCAGCGTATCGCCGACGCGAATCTCCTTGGCAGGTTTGGCCACGCTGCCGTTGACCTTGACGCGGCGCTCGTCGCAGGCTGCAGTCGCCAGGGAGCGCGTCTTGAAGAGCCGTGCGATCTTGAGCCATTTGTCCAGACGCTGTGTAACTGCTCCCGGAGCCACGTCCTGCTGATCCCTAGTCATGGGCCGACTCGGCAAGAATGGCCTGCAGCTCCTCCTTTTCGACCACTTCATTTTCCAGCAGGCGCTGTGCCAAAAGTTCCAGCCGGTCGAAGCGTTCGGAAAGGATGGTGCGTACGCTTTTCTCCGCTTCCTCGATCAGCTCCTTGATCTCCGCGTCGATGGTCGCGGCCAGGTTTTCGCTGTAGACCTTGCTTTCGGGCATCTCGGCGCCAAGGAACATGCCGCGATTGCCGCGGCCGTAGGAGACCGGGCCGATTTTTTGGCTCATGCCGTATTCGACCACCATGCTGCGGGCGATATCGGTAGCACGTTCGAGATCATTTTGGGCCCCGGTGGAGACTTGACCGTATTTCAGCTCTTCAGCCACCCGGCCGCCGAGCAGAACGGTGATCTTGCCGACCAGTTCGCTGCGGGTCATCAGGTAACGGTCCTCCGTGGGCAGCTGCAAGGTGTAGCCGAGCGCCGCCACTCCGCGCGGGATGATCGAAACCCGGTGCACGGGATCGCAGCCAGGGATGCTCGAGGCGGTGATGGCGTGACCCGCTTCATGGTAAGCGACGGTCTCCTTCTCGCGCTTGTTCATGACCCGGCTTTTCTTTTCAAGGCCGGCGATGACGCGGTCGATCGCTTCTTCGAGGTCGCCCATGTCCACCGTCTTCTTGTTGTGGCGCGCCGCAATCAGGGCCGCCTCATTAAGCAGATTGGCCAGATCCGCGCCGACAAATCCCGGGGTCCGCGCGGCGATGACCTTGAGGTCCACTCCTTTTTCCAGCTTAACCTGGCGGGCATGGACCTTGAGGATCGCTTCCCGGCCATTAATATCAGGGCGGTCGACGACGATCTGACGATCGAAACGGCCCGGTCGCAGCAGGGCGATGTCGAGAATTTCAGGACGGTTGGTGGCCGCCATGATAATGACGCCAGCATTGGATTCAAAGCCGTCCATTTCCGAGAGCAATTGATTGAGGGTCTGCTCGCGTTCATCGTGTCCGCCATAGACATTGATCCCGCGCGCCTTGCCGAGTGCGTCGAGCTCGTCAATAAAAATGATGCAGGGGGCCTTTTGCGAGGCCTGCTGGAACAGGTCGCGCACACGCGCTGCGCCAACACCGACGAACATCTCGACGAAATCCGATCCGGATATGCTGAAGAAGGGGACCCGGGCTTCTCCGGCCACCGCCTTGGCCAGCAAGGTTTTGCCCGTGCCCGGCGGCCCGACGAGCAGCACCCCCTTGGGAATCCGGCCGCCAAGGCGCTGGAATTTTTCCGGATTCTTGAGAAAATCGACGATCTCGGTCACTTCGCCCAGGGCTTCGTCGATGCCCGCGACATCCTTGAAGGTGACCTTGGTCTGACCCTCGACGTAGATTTTGGCCTTGCTCTTGCCGATCGACATCATGCCGCCGCTCGGATTCATGCGCTTGAAGACGAAACCCCAGATGGCGAAGAGCACAGCGAAGGGCAGCACCCAGCCCAGGATCAGGCTGCGCAGCCAGCCCTCGCCCGCTTTGCCGGCATACGCGACGTGGTGGGCTTCCAATTCCTTCACCAGATCGGCATCCTCGATGCGCACGGTCGTGAAAGACTGCAGATTTTTCTGGACGAAGAGCTCCTGGTTCTTGGCGGTATTGAAAATCTCCTTAACATTGAACTCTCCGCGCTTTTCGGCCTTTGCTTTAAGTGAATCATACATGGTACGCTGGCCGGCGATCGCCGTGGTATCGCCGACAAAATAGAGACCCTCGATCTTTTCGCCGGAGACACCTGCCTCGAAGATGCGGTTTTGCCGCAGCAGAGTCTTGAAGGTGCTGTAGGGCACTTCGCGCACATGGGAGGCGAAGAAAAGATCGTTGAACAGATAAAGGGTCATCAGCGCAAAGAGGATGTACCATATCGAAAAGTGCAGCTTCTTTTCCATTTTAGGTTTGCGCCGGTTGGGGGACTTGTTCTCATCATGATTGGGGAAGAGCATTGCATTCTCCTTGTGCAGCCGAAAGGTGCTAATGTGAACAAACGAGCTTGCCGATAGCGATCGACAACAATTTGCTGTCCGCGCTGTCGGCACGGGAGGGGATCAGGACCGGAGCGGTCGTCCCCATAATGACATGGCCGAGGCGCAAACGGGCAAAATAGGTGGTGGATTTGGCCAGCATGTTGGCCGACTCGATATCGGGGCAGAGCAGGATTTCCGCCCGTCCAGCCACCGGCGATTGGATCCCCTTGATCTCGGCTGCTTCCCGGGAAATCGCATTATCCAGGGCGAGCGGGCCGTCGATGATACAGCCCTTGATCTGCCCGCGCTGGTTCATTTTGGTCAGTGCCGCGGCATCCAGCGTAGCCGGAAGGGCGGGATTCACCGTCTCCACAGCCGAAAGTACGGCGACGCGCGGATTCGCGTGGCCCAGGGCGTGCGCGACGGCGACGGCATTCTCGATAATCTCTATCTTTTGTTTAAGATCGGGCTTGAGGGTGACGCCGCCGTCGGTGATCATCACCAGCTTGTTGCCTTGCAGCGCGGGATCCTCAAAGATGAAGCAATCGCTGAGCAGATGATTCGAGCGCAGGCCGGACTCGCTGTCCAGGACGGACTTGAGCAGGGCCGCGGTCTTGATCTTGCCCTTGAGCAGAATTTGCGCTTCCCCGCTGCGCACCGCCGCCACGGCCGCCCGTGCGGCGTTCACCTCCTCGGGCACATCATGGACGACGAAAGGCATCTCCGCGGCGCCGGTCATCTCGCGATAAAGGCGGCGAATTTTATCCTCTTCGCCAAAAAGCAGAGCATCGGCCATCCCGAGTGCATGGGCGGAGGCCACGGCGCTTAAGGCCGCTTCATCGGCCGCAGCTGCGACCGCAACGGTTACCTTGCTGCCCTGGCGGGCGTGATCGAGCAGTTCATCGAAGGACTGAATCATGGGGTTCCCTCCTGGGCGATTCCGCATCATTTGGGGTAATGCCGGGCTTTCTCCTGGCCGTTGAGGACGCGCAGCGCGCCCGAGGCCATCGCCTCCAGCTCCAGTTCGCCGGGAAAAATGCGCAGCGGGGCGACAAAGCCGACGCGCGCGGTGATCAGGCCGACCAGCCGCTGCGAATGAGCAAGGCCCCCGGTCAGGACCACTGCGGCCACCTGACCGTTGAGCACCGTCGTCATGGCGCCGATCTCCTTGGCGATCTGGTACGCCATGGCCCTGAAGACCATGTCGGCCTCGTCATCGCCGGCTTCGATCCGTTTTTCGACCTCCCGGGCATCATGCGTTCCGAGATACGCCAGCAGTCCGCCTTTGCCCATCACCAGCTGGCGCATCTCTGCGCGGGTGAATTCACCCGAGTAGCAGAGGTCGATGAAGGGTTGCAGCGGCAAACTGCCGGTACGTTCGGGCGAGAAGGGGCCGTCGCTCGAGGCGTCGTTGACATCGATGATCCGGCCCCCTTTCACCGGGGCGATGGAGATGCCGCCGCCGAGATGGGCGACGATAAAATTGTGTGTGTTCGCATCGATGTTGAGAGCTTCGGCGGCCCAAAAAGCGGCGGCGCGCAGGCTGAGTGCGTGCGACAGGGCTCTCCTCTGAATCCGTGGATGGCCGGAAAATCGGGCCAGCGGCTCGAATTCGTCCACGGAGACCGGATCGACGATAAAAGCGACACTGCCATAGAGCTGCGCGATCTTGCCGGCGATGGCGCAGCCCAGATTCGAGACATGTTCGCCCTGAACTCCCCTCTGCGCATCCGCGATCATGGTATCGTCCACGATGTAGGTGCCGCGGCTGACCGATTTGAGCATGCCTCCCCGGCCGACCACCGCAGCCAGGGAAAAGGCCTTGAGGTTCTGCCGATTGAGGAATTCGATAACCAGATCCGTCCGGTAGTCAAACTGATCCCACAATCCCTTGAAGCGGGCCAGATCATCCTTGCTGTGCGAGAGACTTTCCTCGGAGACTTTCTTTCTGCCGGCAAAGAGCGCCACCTTCGTCGAGGTTGATCCCGGGTTGATCACCAGAATCAGGGGCGATGGAGCTGCGGTCATCGGGCCTCCCTCCTGCTGGGCCTGTCCGGAGGGGGCCCCCTCCGGACAGGTCTGCGGGTGTTATTCCTGATAGACGGTCTTTTTGAAATAGTGCGTATGCAGCAGTTCATGGGCTTTGTGGCTGTTGGGTTCGCCCAGGAACTCCTTGTAGAGCTGCTGAACCGCCGGATTTTCATGAGATTTGCGGATCTTGAGGCCGCGATCGGCGCTATAGATCGCTTCAGCGCGTTTTTTACGAATCTCCAGCGAAGTTGGAATCGGCTGACCGCCGCCGCCGATGCAACCGCCGGGGCAGGCCATGATCTCGATAAAGTGATATTGCGCTTCGCCGGCGACGATCTTTTTCATCAGGGAGCGGGCGTTGGCCAGGCCGTTGGCCACCGCGGCCTTGACCTTGAGGCCGGCAATTTCGACCTCCGCCTCCTTGACGCCTTCGAGGCCGCGCACCGCCTTGATCTCGATATCTTCCAGGGGCTTGCCGGTCAGAACTTCGTACACCGTGCGCAGGGCGGCTTCCATGACACCGCCAGTGGCGCCGAAGATCACGGCCGCGCCGGTGGAGATACCCAGCGGGGCGTCGTACTCCTCATCCGGCAGATCCTGAAGCTGGATGCCGATCTGTTTCATCATTGTCGCCGCTTCACGGGTGGTCAGCACGGCGTCGACATCGCGGAAGCCGCTGCTGCTCATTTCCGCGCGGTCGCTTTCGTATTTCTTGGCCGTGCACGGCATCACCGAAACGACATAGATGTTTTTAGGATCGGCGCCGATCTTTTGTGCATAGTAGGTCTTGGCGAGCGCGCCGAACATCTGCTGCGGCGACTTGCACGACGACACGTGCGGCAGCAGCTCAGGATAGAAATGTTCGATGAAATTGATCCATCCCGGGCTGCAGGAGGTCAGCAGCGGCAGGGTGCCGCCGTTTTTGATCCGATTGAGCAGCTCGTAGCCCTCTTCCATGATGGTCAGATCCGCCGTAAAATCAGTATCAAAGACCTTGTCGAAGCCCATGCGGCGCAGGGCGGCGACGAGCTTGTCGGTCACCAGGGCGCCCGGAGCCATGCCGAACTCCTCGCCGATGGCGACGCGGACGGCCGGGGCGGTCTGGACGACCACATGCAGGTCGGGATTATCGATGGCGTCCCAGACCCGCTGGATATGGCTGTTTTCGTACAGGGCCCCGACCGGGCAGCGGTCGATGCACTGGCCGCAGGCGACGCAGGCGACCTCGCCCAGGCCGTTGCTGAAGGGCGTATCCACCCAGACATCATAGCCGCGGCTCTCCATGCCGAGGGCGCTGACGCTCTGAACCATGGTGCAGGTCTGGACGCAGCGGCGGCAGAGGATACATTTGGAGGGATCGCGGACGACCGAGGGGCTGGAGCTGTCAAGTTCTCCCTTGCGTTCGCGGTATTCAAAGCTGATCTCGCGGATGCCCAGCTGATCGGCGACCGCGCGCAGCTCACAGGAGCCGTTGCGGACGCATTCGGTGCAGCGCATGGGATGGCGGGAGAGCAGCAGTTCCATGGCGATCCGGCGGGATTCGCGCACGGTTTTGGAATTGGTGATCACCTCCATGCCTTCCGCGACCCGCCAGCTGCAGGCGGTGCGCAGGAGACGATCCCCCTTGATCTCGACTACGCAGAGCCGGCATGCGGAAACCGGCGGCAGATCGGGGTGATAGCAAAGGCGGGGAATATTGACCAGGGCTTTTTCGGCGGCATCGAGAACGGTGGCATCCGCCGGCACGGCGACCCTTCGTCCATCTATCGTCAAATTGACTGTATCCAAGGTGACATCCTCCTGATTGGTCGAAAGAATTTACTCGTTAAGAGGCTCCAAGTCAGGCAGCGGCCTGACCGGCTTTTTCGAAGGTGCATTTGCCGGCCTTGCAGGTGGCCGCGAGATGCTGTTCGAATTCTTCGCGGAAGTAGCGCAGGCAGCCGAGAATAGGAATCGGTGCCGCCTGGCCAAGGCCGCAGAAGGCGCCTTTGGCCATGGTCTTAGCCAGATCTTCCATGAGCTGCAGGTCTTTGGCCCTTCCGAGGCCTGCGGTCAGCCGCTCGAGGATCTCCAGCAGCCGACCGTTGCCTTCGCGGCACAGGGTGCAAATCCCGCAGGATTCATGGACGAAGAATTCGACGAAATTCTTCACCAGACCGACGATGCACTGCGCATCGTCAGCGACAAGGAGGGCGCCGGAGCCCATGCCCGCACCGATCTCGCGCAGGGATTCGGTGCTCAGAGGGAGGTCCAGATGTTCGCTGGTGAGGATGCCGCCGGTTGTCCCGCCGAGCTGGGCCATCTTGAAGCCTTTGCCCCCGGGGATGCCGTGGCCGATATCATAGATAATCTCGCGCAGGGTGATGCCCATCGGCACTTCGATCAAGCCGGGGTTGTTGATATTGCCGACCATGGTGAAGACCTTGGTGCCCGGGCTCTTCACGGTGCCGATCCCCTTGTACCATTCGGGGCCTTTGATGAGGATTTGCGGGATGTTGGCGAGGGTTTCGACGTTATTGACGATGGTGGGTTGGCCCCAGAGGCCGACCGAGGGCGGGAAGGGCGGCTTGTTGCGTGGTTCACCGCGCTTGCCTTCGATCGATTCGATCAGAGCGGTCTCCTCGCCGCAGATATAGGCACCGGCGCCTTCGCGAATCTCGAGATCGAAGGCAAAACCGCTGCCAAATATATTTGCGCCCAAAAGACCCTGATCACGGGCCTGATCTATGGCGCGCTGCATGCGCGCGATCGACATATGGTATTCGCCGCGGATATAAACATACCCCTGATGCGCGCCGACGGCATAGCCGGCGAGGGCCATGCCCTCGATCACCGCATGCGGATCGCCTTCGAGGATCAGCCGGTCCTTGAAGGTCCCCGGTTCGCCCTCATCGGCGTTGCAGATGATGTATTTGACATCCGATTTCTCTTTGGCCGCAAAACTCCACTTCAGGCCGGTCGGAAAAAAAGCCCCGCCGCGGCCCTGGATGCCCGACTTTTTCACCTCTTCCATGACCTCTTCCGGCTTCAAGCTCGTGAGGGCTTTACCGAGGGCCTCATAGCCATCGTGCGCGATATACTCCTCGATGCTTTCGGGATCGATGACGCCGGCATTCTTGAGGACGATACGCAGCTGTTTGCCGATACGGGCCGGCTTGTCGCCCACGGCCCCTTCCGCGGCCGGGAGATCGAGGTATTGCAGGCGTTCCACCACCCGCCCCTTGATCAGATGTTCGGAGATGATTTCCGAAACATCTTCCAGGCGGACGCCGACGTAATAAATGCCATCCGGGAAAATGACCAGAACAACCCCTTTATCATATATGCCCAGGCTGCCGGTCTCGACAACACGCACCTCATCGGCAAGACCAGCCAGTGCCAGTTCCTTGCCCAGGGCATCCTTGACCGAGCGCGCGCCCTGGGAGATCGTATGGGCATCCATGGCGACCAGGATATGGATTCTATGCATTGGATGATCCTTTCACTTTGTAATCTTTCAATATCGCAATCGCCTTCTCCGGAGTCAGGTTGCCAAAGACTTCCGAATCGATCATCATCACCGGCGCAACCGCACAAAGCCCGAGACAGCTGGTGAATTCCAGGGTGAAAAGTCCATCCGGGGTGGTGCCCCCGGTCTCCACGCCGAGATAGCTCTTGATTTGCGCCAGCACCTCGGTGGAGTCTTTGACATAGCAGGGCGCATTGTTGCAGCAGCGTACGATATGTTTCCCCTTGGGCCGGGTGGTGAACAGGGAGTAAAAGGTGGCGACACCATAGATTTCACTAAGGGGAATGTCCGTTTTTTTGGCTACCTGGGTCAGGATATCCTCGGACAGAAAACCATACGCCTTTTGCACATCCTTGAGGATGTAGATCAATGGCGTCTTGGTGGTTGCATAGGATGTAACAATTTGATCTACCTGTGATAAATCCGTCATGGGTTCCTCCAAAAAAAGCTGCTGATGAGGGAGTTGCTCAAGCGGTTGGCGTGCCGCTGCCGCTTATTCGTGAGAGAAGACGTGGCTCGAGACCACTTGTCCGCCCATCACATGGTCGACGACGATTTTGCGGGCGATTTCCGCAGAGATCTTGCCATAGGTCGTTGTAATGCCCGTGTCGCTTTGCACCACCTGTACCAGGGGCTCCTGGTCGCAGAAGCCGAGGCAGCCGGTCTGCGTGACCACCGCCTGGGTAACATTGCGTTTGTTTATTTCATCGAGGATGGCGGACATGACAGAGCGGGCGCCGGCAGCAATACCGCAGGTTCCCATCGCGATGACGATGCGGAACTTGGCCGATTGTTCACGGGCCGCCATCTCTTTCTTGGCCTTGTCTTTAATAGCGCGAAGATCCGACAGACTTTTCACGATGCATTCCTCCTGAAGTGAGTAGAGCGGCAAAGGGCGCGATGTCCTCCGCCGATGGTACAGGTTGATTAGGGGTGAAGTTATGGGTTCAGCCGATCGATCCGATCAGCACGAGTTTCTCCTGGATCCATTGTTGCGCGGGTTCGACGAGCATATATTGCGAGCAATCGCGCTCCGCCATGCGCGCATAGAACCAGTAAGAGTCGAAGGTGAAATAACCGCCATCGGTGCGATGACCGTAGACAAAATGGACCTCCGGAGCCCCGATGATCAGGTTGACGACCGTTGCGGCGATATCGCCCAGGGGGGACCGATTCAGGCTGTTATGAGCGAAGGTCGCCTGCAAGGTGGTGCCCCGGCCCGGTTGCGATTCAATCTCCAGCCTGCCGCCGCAGCTCGCTGCCGCCTGCTGCAGCAGCGGCAGTCCCATGCCGACGGCGCGAGTGGTGCGGGTGGTGACGAAGGGATCAGTGACCCGATCGATCATGGCCCGGGTCATGCCGCGGCCATTGTCGCGCACCCTGATGCGCAAGAGATTGCCGGCAATCGATTCATCGATCCAGAGGATGACCCTGCTCGCCTCCGCCTCGACCGAATTGGTCACGATGTCGAGAATATGTAACGAGAGCTCGCGCATGCGGGTCACCCGGTCTCCCGCTGCCCGCCCGCCGAGGTGCCGGCCATTGCGGTGCGGCTGGATACTTCCGGCGCGAGCAGGCTGATACTGCGCCCCCGGGCGTTCGTGCAGGCGAGCATGAGTTCAGCGAACGAGAATTCCTCCAGGCAGAACCAGCAGCGCGCCGAGCCGATTTGCGCGACATCGTGGGCATCGGATGCCGTGATCAGCTGTAATCCGCTGCTGCTGTAGCGTTCCATGGCCTGTTTCGGGTCGGTGCGGCTCGAAAGCTCGACGACCTTGAAGGGCAGGTCTGCGGGCAGAAATCCCAGGGTGTGGACCATGCTGTTGGCGCGGCGGTCGATATGGGCCGGGTAGATCAGCCCGCCGCGGCCGATCACCTCCTGCATGATCCGGTCATAGGAGGAACGCACAGGCAGTCCCAGCAAACGCGGATTTTCACCGAGGATATTTTCATGCGCATCCACCAGCAGCTGCGGGCCCCACAGGGTCGGGTCGTTTTGCCCCTCCTGCAGCTGACCGTAGAGGAATCCCTGAAAATCGAGTGCTTGCACCAGCTCCGGGAAAAGGGCGATCATGTGGATCTCCTCCCGGGTCGAGACCTCAATGCCGGCGAGAACCTGCAGGGGCGTATCCGCCGCTGCGAGTTGATAGGCGCCCACATTCTCGGCGGAGTTGTGGTCGGTGATCGCGATAAAATCCAGACCCCGGGCCACGGCGGTCGCAACGAGATCCACCGGTCCCATGCTCAATTCGGCGCACGGGGAGAGCACGGTGTGCATATGGAGATCACCGCAAAACCAGCGCAGCATTCAATGGCTCCCGCGCAATCCCAGGGTATAAAGTTGTCCGGCGATATCAAAGGCGTTCTGATCGCAGCTATAGAGGGCGATCTGTTTTTTGTTGGCCTTTTCGATGGTATCCATGCTCGGAACTGCACCGTTGGTGAAAATGACCGCCGTCAACTCCTTGAAAAAGGCGATGGCGATGACATTTTCATGCGTCTGGTTGGTGATCCAGAGAGAATTCCTGGGCGCTTTGGCCATGACATCGCTGAGCATGTCGGATATGCAGGCGGAGACGACGGGCCGGTCCACTGGATGGGCCGCAGAAAGCAGATTCAGGGGTATCAAATCCAGTACGGTCTTGAGTATCATAAGCCTTTCTTCAATTGGTGTTCCGGGTGGAGCTATTTTCATGGGTCAGGCCGGAGGGGCCTTGCAGCAAATGGCCCTGGATCAGCTCATGCACCAGAGCTGCCATGTCGACGGAATCGCCGCCCTCAACCAGAACCGCATCGCCCGGCTGAAGGTGGTCCGATAGCCAGCCCAGGGCCATGGTCAGATTCGTGCAGCAGATGACCTGGCGGTTGGCGCTGGCGGTCGTGGAGATGGCTGCTGCGGTGGTCGCGGCATGGGGTCCGACCAGCACGGTCACGTCGATCGGCATGCCGGCGATATAATGCCCCATCATGATATGGGTATGCTCCGGCTGCTCGCGCGGATCGCTGATGTCGCCCATGACGAAAAGGAGCCGCCGCGCATACTCGCGAAAATTG
Organism: bacterium; assembly: GCA_035353815.1. Taxonomy (GTDB): domain Bacteria; phylum Zhuqueibacterota; class Zhuqueibacteria; order Residuimicrobiales; family Residuimicrobiaceae; genus JAKPUX01. The sequence continues at coordinate 39,696 of DAOQAG010000017.1, read as the reverse complement.
AGCAGGGTCTTGGTCGATTTGTAGAAGGACTGGGGCGTGGCGTCGTAGGAATCGTCGATGAGGTGGATGCCGCAGCAGCTGTGCATGCGTCCGCGGCCTTCAGGAAGGAGGAAATGATCCTCGAGGGCCGCCTGGATGAGGGCGCTCTCCACCCCGAGTTCGGTGGCTGCCGCCCAGGCGGCGAGGGCGTTGTAGACATCGCCGAGGGAATAGATCGCCATCGTGATCGTGGCTTCCCTCCTGCCCCGCCGGTACACGGTGAATGAGGTCCCACCGGGGCCGAGGTGACGTATGTCGTCGGCATAATAGTCCGAGACCGGGCTGAGGCCGAAATAAGCCACCCGGCAGGTCAGGTTCTCGCCCATGAGACGGGTATATTCATTGTCGCGGTTGAGGAGGGCGGTCCCGCCCTGGGGAAGGAAATGGAGGAGTCCGGCTTTGGCGGTGGCGATGCGGTCGATGGTGCCATACTGGTTCAGGTGGGCTTCGCCGATATTGGTGACGATCGCCATATGCGGCTGGATCAGCTCTGCGGCTTTATCAATTTCACCGGGTATGGCGGCGCTCAACTTGATGACCGCCCAGTCGTAGGTGGGGTCAAGTCTGAGTAGTTCAGCGGCAATCTCCTCGGCCCGTCCGGAATTGAGGGTGAACTCGCAGACACGTCCGGCCCGCTGGAGGATCTGGCTGAGCATGGACCTGGTTGTAGTCTTGCCATTGCTGCCGGTAATCGCGATGAAGGGACAGCCGAGCTGGCGGCGCACCTCTTCCGCTTTAACCAGGGGATCTGGCTTGATGGCCATGAAATTTATATCACCAGTCAAGTGAGATACTAACACGATTGATTGGTCACATAACGATCATTTTAATCAACTGCCAAATTACAGAATATTTTTATAAGAATAAAGCAATATAATTCGTTCGCTAGGATTATCTTTCTGCCAGGGGAATAAGAACGGTGAATGTTGTGCCCTGCTCATAGACGGATTCGGCCTCGATCCGGCCGGCGTAACTGTCGACGATCTTTTTCACCAGAGTGAGCCCCAGCCCGGTGCCGGTGATGGTGCGCGTATGGGGATTTTTGGCGCGGAAAAACTCCTCGAAGAGACGCTCCTTCTCCTCGGGCTTCATGCCAATGCCCGTATCCTGCACGACCAGGCGGGCATAGCCCTTTTCCCGGCTGGTTTTCACCAGGACCAAGCCCTGCGGCCGGTTGTATTTGATGGCATTGGAGATCAGATTGGTGAGGACACGCTGCATCTCCTCCCTATCGGCATCGATCATCAAACCTTCGCACAGCTCCAGTTTGGCGCTGAGACCGCTCTTTTCGATTTCGTTGGCGAAAAAGTCGACGACCGATTTGACCTGGGCAGAGAGATCGAGGCGCTCGATCTCGCGCCGGACCTTGCCCGCCTGGATGCGCGAGATGTTCAGCAGATCGTTGATCAGGGTGATCAGGGTCTTGCTGCGCTCAAGAGATCGCCGCAGGTACCCGTCATAGACCACGGGCTCATCCCCCAGCGATTTGTCCACCACCATTTCCAGATAGCCCTGGATCGCCGTCAGCGGCGCCTTGAGTTCATGGGCGGCCATGTTGACAAACTGGGATTTGAGCAGCTCCAGTTGCTTCAACTCGGAGATATCGCGTAGCACCGAAACGAAGCCGAGCACGCGATTTTGATCATCACGGATCGGCGTGGTGTTGGCCATCACCACCAGTTTGGCGGGCGGACGGATGACGAATTCTTGCTGAATCCCCTGCAGATTGTCCTTCTGGTTGAAAATATCGGTGACCATCTCCTGCAGATGCTCGGGCAGGACCTCCCGGATGGAACGGCCGATGACCAGTTCATTCTTGAGTTCGAGCAAACGGGGATACTGCGGATTGAAGAGGACCACTTCGGCATCCTGATTGAGAACCACGATGCCGTCCGCAATGGAATTGATGATCGTGCGGATGCGTGATTTTTCCTGGGCGATTTCGAGCAGGCGCCGCTCCTGTTCGAGACGCAGCTGGCGCGCCTCCAGGATATACCAGCGCCGTTCGAGCGCGCGGTCAAAGACGAGTTGGATCTCCTCGGGGGCGAAGGGCTTGGCGATGTAATGATAGGCCCCCAGCCGGGTGGTTTCAACCGCGGTCTCGATCGAGGCATAAGCGGTGCAGATGACGCAGATCGCCTCGGGGTATTTGCCCTTGATGGCGCCCAGGACCTCGACGCCGTCGATGTCGCCGATGCGGAGATCGATGAAATAGATATCGAACTCTTCGGCCACCCCCTTGTCGATCCCCAGACGGCCGGTTTCGGCGGTCTCGACGCGATGGCCCTGGGCCTCAAAGAGGCGGCGGATGCCTTCGCGCATGCCGAATTCATCATCCACAACCAGGATATTAGCGCGCTCGATTTTCATGATCGCCTGAGAAATCTCCTCTCTGCCTTGACTGCGGTCTTGCACTCCTGGCCTGCGTCGGCCGGCCCGTGCTCAGTGATGCGCCTGATCCGGGGTCGAGAAGAAACGTTCGGTGATGAACGCCAGCAGCTCACGCGCCGGGACCGGTTTGTCCAGATATTCGTCCGCTTGAATCCATTTGCGCTCTTCCGCCGTCTGGGTCGAGAAGCGGATGCCGGTTTCGTGGCTGGCGGCGGTCAGAATGACGACCGGCGTCTGTGCGCCTTCCGGCAGGCTCTTGATGCGATGGCAAAGGACAAAGCCCGAGTCGAAATGCTCCATGGCCATATCGACGAGCACAAGATCGGGAAGAAAGGTCTTGAACAGCTCGAGTCCCTCGGCAGCCGAATTGGCGGTGGCTACCTCAAAACCGGCTTTCTCCAGCACAGGGATGTAGATTTGCAGCAAATCATAGTCATCATCCACCATCATGATCTTTTTTTTCATGGCTGTTTTATCTTCCTCTTCTAGAGATTATTGGTCTTTCAGCATGGTGCGTACCTTGTCCAGGAGCACCTCTTTTTGCACCGGTTTTTCGATAAAGCTGTCGACAGGATTCCAGTCGCTATCCGGTCCGATGCGCAGATTGAAGGGATGCTCGCGGTTGACTCCCGTAAGCATCAGAATGGGGGTCGTGCGGATGGCCGGGTTGCTGCGGATCTGCCGGGCGACTTCGAATCCCTCGCCAACACTAGCCATCATAACATCCAGAATGACGAGATCGGGGCGTTCCGCTATCACCATCTCCAGGCCTTCGGCGCCACTGAAGGCCATACAGACGGTATACCCGGCTTTGGTCAGCAAAGCCCGATTGAGCTCAACGATGTCGATGTCATCATCGATGAGGAGGATTTTTTTGCTCATGGAGCGCTCTCCTGCACGGATTGGAAATCGAATGAGGCCGTATGAATGATACTGTGCACCGGCAACTCGAGAGTGAATGCAGAGCCGACGCCGACCTCGCTTTTTACGGTGATGCTGCCGCGATGCATCTTGGCAATGCCGTAGGCGATGGCAAGACCCAGCCCCGTGCCCTTGCCGATCTGTTTGGTGGTGAAGAACGGAGTAAAGAGTCGGCCGAGGTTCTCGGGCGGAATGCCCACGCCGGTATCCGTGAAAACGATCCGCACATTCTGACGATCCGGGGTTGCAGCAGCCGTGATGGTCAAGGTGCCGCCCTCAGGCATGGCCTCAGCGGCGTTCACCGCGAGATTGAGACAGACCTGGTAGATCTGGTCAAAATCGATCTCAACCTGCGGCAGCCCTTCCTCCAGATGCGTGATCACCTGCGTCATCTGGAAGAGGGGCTGGTTAAAGGCGACACCCTGCAGCTTGTCGAGTATTTCCTGAAAATCGATCTTGCGCAGATTCAGTTTGCCCTGACGGGCAAAGTTGAGTAATCCGGCAACGATCTTTTGGCAGCGTTTGGCCTCGTCCATGATGAAATGGAGATCCTTGCTCTTCGCTTCATCATCCTTCAACTGTTGCATGAGGAGATGCGCGTAAAGCATGATCGAGCCGAGGGGATTATTGACTTCATGCGCCACCCCGGCCGCGAGCTGGCCGATGGAAGCCAGCTTTTCATGCTGGATGAGCTGCTCCTGGGCTTCCGCCAGATCGCGCAGCGACTCTTGCAACTCCTTCTGGGTATGCTGCAGCTCCTCAATGACGAAGGGCAGACACATTTCCTCTTCCGCCAGGCCCTGATAGACGGCCCGGGCGTAATCCCGGCACGAGGGATAGCCGCAGGCGCCACAGTTGAGCTCATCAGAGGAGGTCGCCTTTTTGATTTCCTTTAGGATCAGCCGGATTTCGTCCTCACTGGGTTCCGCTTCCTGGAGATTGCCGGGCTTGAAAGTGCGGCGGACCGTCACATCCTGGTACTGCAGGATCGCCTTTTTCCACTCCGCATAGTTGGTGCGCATGCGCAGCGAGTCGGTATAGGAGACCACCTGCTGCTTGCGGGTGAAAAAGTTGACCGAGGTATCGGTGAACGGCCCGCTGATGCAGCCTTCGCAGAAGAGAATATCGACCAGGCCGGCCTTGACCTCCTGATTCTTGAGGCTTTCGAGGAGATTGAGGACGCGATTCTTGCCCTCGGTGACGACCACCTCGTTGTTCATCAGGTCAAAGGGCAGGCCGGCGCTGCGCAGCAGACCTCCCGAAACCGGATAGAGCCGGCCCAGATAGGCATAGGGCGGATCGAAGGGGATCGGCTCGCTCTGACGCGGATCGATGCCCAAACGGCGCCACAGCTCTTTCAGTTCAGCAAAGGTGAGAACCTCATCGATCGCGTCCGCCACTTCCGGATCGAGCATTTCGACCTTTTTGGCGGTGCACGGGCCGATAAAGACGGTGCGCACCCCGGCGCCATAGCTGCGTTTGACGACGCGGCCCATGGCTACCATCGGGCTGACCACCGGCGCGAGGTTGGGCACCAGCTCCGGGACGTAACGCTCGATCAATTCGTAGATGGCCGGACAGGAACTGGTGATCAACGGTAGAGCAATCTCGCGGCCGTCTGCGGTTTGCTTGTTATTGACCAGGCGATAATACTCCCGGTTGATCAGATCCGCTCCGAAAGCGACTTCCACCACCTGTTCAAATCCGCTCGCGCGCAAGGCACCGGCCAGGCGTTCCGCCTCCAGGCCGGGCAGTCCGGCGGGAAACGAGGGGGCGATCATCGCCGCGACCGGCTGGCCATCGTTGAGAAAGGCGAGGACCGCCTCAACGCCGCTCTTGACCGCCTTGGCGCCCTGGGAACAGACGCGGACGCAGTGGCCGCAGCCGAGGCAGCGATCTTCGACGACCTTGGCCTGCCCCTTGACAACCATAATGGCTTTCGCCGGGCATTCCCGGATGCAGGAATAACAGCGTTTGCAGCGTTCCTCGATGGTCGAGACGACGGACATGAGGTGACCCTTTCCGGTCGCGGATCAGGAGCGTTCGACGTAATGGGTGTGAAGCAACTCGTGCGCCCGATGGCCGTTGGGGTCGCCGAGATACTCCTTGTAGAGCCGCATTACACTTTCGTTGTGGTGCGAGGCCCTTTTCGGAAGTCCACGATCGATGGCGTAGATGGCTTCCATGCGTTTGCGGACCTTGTCCGGATCGGAATTGATCGGCTGTCCGCCGCCGTTGATGCAGCCATTGGGGCAGGCCATCACTTCAATGAACTGATAGAGATTCTCGCCGGAACGGATTTTATCGAGAATCGTGCCGATATTCTTGAGACCGCTCACCGCAGCGATCTTGATGGTGATGCCGGCGATGGTGACCTCGCCCTCCTTCACGCCCTGCAGGCCGCGCACCGGCGTGAATTCGACATTATCCATGTCCTTGCCGGTGAGGAAAAAGTGGGCGGTGCGCAGGGCGGCTTCCATCACCCCGCCGGCGGCGCCAAAGATCGCAGCCGCGCCGGTCGATTCGCCCATGGGATCGTCGAAATGCTCATCATTGAGCTTGGTGAAATCGATACCGGCGTTTTTGATCATGCGCGCCAGCTCACGGGTGGTGAGCACCGCATCGACATCGGCATACTTCTCCTTGAGTTCCGGACGCTGCGCCTCGAATTTCTTGGCGATGCAGGGCATGATCGAGAGGACATAGATGTCCTCGGCGGCAATGCCGGTCTTTTCCGCATAATAGGATTTGATCAGCGCCCCCTCCATCTCGTGCGGCGACTTGCACGACGAGACGTGCGGCAGCAAATCGGGATAAAAATGCTCGATATACTTGACCCAGCCGGGGCTGCACGAAGTGAGCAAGGGCAGCTTGCCGCCGTTCTTGACCCTGTTGAGCAGCTCCGAGGCCTCCTCGATGATCGTCAGGTCAGCGCCGAAATTGGTGTCAAAGACCCGGTCCACGCCGAGCCGGCGCAGCGCGGCTACTATTTTACCCGTGACCACGCTGCCGGGTTCCATGCCGAATTCCTCACCGAGGGCGACGCGCACCGCCGGAGCGATCTGGGCTACAACATGTTTCCGGGAATTATTGATCGCCTCCCAGGCGATCTTTTCGTTGCTCTTTTCGCGCAAGGCCCCAACCGGGCAGACCGTGATGCACTGGCCGCAGAAGACGCAGGCGATGGCGTTGAGACTGCCATCCATCGCCGGCGCGACCGCGGTCTTGAAGCCGCGGCGGACAAAATCGATGGCGCCGACGTTCTGCGTCTCATGACAGACGCGCACGCAACGCCCGCAGAGGATGCACTTTTCCGGGTCGCGCTCGATCGAAGGACTGGCCACGTCGATCTTGCCGCCGCGGATTTCACCGGCATACCGCACATCGCGCACGCCATACTGCGCCGCCAGATCCTGCAATTCGCAGTTGCCGTTGCGCACGCAGGTGAGGCAATCCTGCGGATGATTGGCGATCAGCAGTTCGACAATGGTCTTTCGCGCCCGCCGCACCCGCGGCGAGTTGGTTTGCACCACCATGCCCTCGGCCACCGGAAAGGCGCAGGAGGGGATCAGGTTGCGCTGCCCCTCGACCTCGACAACACAGACACGGCAAGAGCCGGTCGGGGAAAAACCCTTGAGGTAGCACAGCGTGGGAATCTGGATGCCTTCGCGCTCCGCCACGGTGAGGATGGTTTCGCCCGGATTGGCCCAGCACTCTTTATTATTAATCGTAACCTTCATGGGAATCCTCTTGTGTATGGTTACTCCACAAAAATCGCATCGAATTTACAATTGGCGCGGCACTGGTCGCAGCGAATGCACTTCTCATCGATGATGTAATGGGCTTTCTGCTTTTCGCCGAGAATGGCGTTCTGCGGGCACTTGCGGGCGCAAACGGTACAGCCTGTGCATTTTTCCGTATCGATATGGTAGGTCAACAGCTCGCGGCAGAGGCCGGCTGGGCATTTGCGGTCGTAGAGATGGGCCTCGTACTCGTCGCGGAAATAGCGCAGCGTGCTCATGACCGGGTTGGCTGCGGTCTGTCCCAGGCCGCACAGCGAGGTATTCTGGATCACCTCGGAGAGGCGCTCCATATACACCATGCCCTGGAAGCGCAGCAAGGCTTCATCCGGGGTTTTTTCGCTACGGTAGCTGGCCGTCAGGCGTTCGAGGATCTCGAGCAGCCGTTTGGTGCCTTCGCGGCAGGGGATGCATTTACCGCAGGATTCAGACTGAATGAAGGTCATAAAGTACTTGGCGACATCCACCATGCAGGTGGTCTCATCCATGACCACCAGTCCACCCGAGCCCATCATGGCGCCGACGGTCTTGAGGTTTTCATAGTCGATGGGGGTATCGATGACCTGTTCCGGCAGGGCGCCGCCGGAGGGGCCGCCGATCTGAACCGCCTTGAATTTCTTGTTGTTGGGGCAGCCGCCGCCGATATCGAAAACCACCTCGCGCAGGGAGACGCCCATCGGCACCTCGACGAGCCCGGTATTGCTGATCTTGCCCGAGAGGGCGAAAATCTTGGTTCCCTTGGAGCCCGCTGTGCCGATCGCCGCGTAGCTGGCCGCGCCGTCACGGAGAACGTTGGGGACGTTGGCAAAGGTTTCGACATTGTTGATGACCGTCGGCTTGCCGAAGAGGCCGGAGACGGCCGGGAAAGGCGGCCGCGGCCGCGGCATGCCGCGTTTGCCTTCAATCGAGTGCAGCAGGGCCGTCTCCTCACCGCAGACGAAGGCCCCCGCTCCCTTTTTGATCTTGAGGTTGAAGGAGAAGCCGCTGCCGAGAATGTTCTTGCCGAGCAAGCCATAGGCCTTGGCGTCGGCGATGGTCTTTTCCAGACGTCTGATAGCCAGCGGATATTCGGCACGGCAATAGATATATCCCTCACTGGCGCCGATGGCGTAAGCGCCGATCACCATGCCTTCGATGACGCGATGGGGATCGCTCTCCATGACGGCGCGGTCCATGAAAGCGCCGGGATCGCCCTCGTCGGCATTGCAGACGATGTACTTTTGTTCAGCCTGCTGATTGAGGGCAAATTCCCATTTTTTGCCGGTCGGGAAGCCACCGCCGCCGCGTCCGCGCAGACCGGAGGCGATCATCTCCTTGACCACTTCGGACGGGGTCATCTTGTTGATCGCCTTTGACAGCCCCTTGTAGCCGCCGCGGGCGAGGTACTGATCGATGCTTTCCGGATCGATGACGCCGCAGTTCACGAGGACCTGCTTTTTCTGCTTGGCGAAGAAGGGCACCTGGCTCAGGAGCGGCAGCTCGCCCCAGCCGTTATTGCCATCGACCGCGGGATAGATGCCGAGGAGTTTTTCCGCGACCACCGACTTTTCGACCAGGGTTTTCTGCAGCAGCAGGGGTACATCCTCCGGTTTGACCCGGCAGTAGCAGAGGCGCGGATGGCCGGGAAGTTTGATGTCGACGATGACCTCCATGGAGCAGTAGCCGACGCAGCCGGTCGGGATGACTTGCACCTGGAGATGGAGCTTTTCGAGCTCGGCGAGGATGGCGGCATGCACGTGGTTGGCGCCATTGGCCAGGCCGCAGGTGCCCATACCGACGAGAATGACCGGCTTCTTGTGGTCTTCAAGCAATATCTCATGCTTGTATGCGTCCAGATGCTTGCGGGTTTCGGCGGACTGGTGGCATTTTTGCCCATCGTTGATGCAGTCGACAAAGTGCGCGCAGGGTTTTTCGTTGGTATGCCAGCAATTGGCGAAAATCTTTGCATATGAATTCATATCCGCCTCATTCCTTGTTGTTTTTCATCGCAGCGATCAGTTTTTGCACAGCCTTGACCGTGAGGCCGCCATGAAACTCATCGTCAATGGTGATCACCGGGGCGATGCTGCAGGCGCCGATGCAAGCCACAGTCTCAATGGAAAACTGCAAATCCTTGGTCGTTCCACCCGCCTTGATGCCCAGTTCATTTTCCACGGTAGTGAGAATATCAGCAGAACCCTTGACGTGACAAGCTGTGCCGCGACAGACACGGATCACATGCTTACCCAGAGGCCGAAGGCGAAACTGGTTGTAAAAGGTTGCCACACCGAAGACCCGGCTGACCGGCAGTTTGGTATGCTCGGCGACATGGTGCAATTCATCTTCGGACAGATACCCGCAAACCTCCTGGATATCCTGCAGAATCGGTATCAGGATCGAGGGATCATTCTTCGGGTATTTTTGGTACACCTGTTGGAGTTCCATGCTTTCCTCACATGATGAATACAAAGTAGAGAGCGGATTATTGTCGAGGGACATGAATGCCCAGGGCTGCTGACATGGCAAGCTGGAGATCCTGGATGCCGAGCGAGTCGACATGATAATAAAAGATCTGTTCCTTGCGGACCTTGCCCTCCAGGGCGCGGGTGTTCTCGTCGGTGCGGACGATGATGCGCGCCGAGGGATCGCAGCCTTTGAGCAGGCGGATGGCCTGATCGATCTTGAGGCCGTGGGTGCGCGCATCCAGGAGAATCAGGTCGAAATGCTGACCCTGTGCTAGTTCCAGAGCCTGGAAGGGATCATCCAGCAGCAGCGTGGCGACAGAATGTGCGCTGAGAAATTGCGTCACCTCCTGCGTTACACTCTTTTGCGGATTTGCCACGATAAGACAGTTCATGAGATCATGCCAGAAAGGGATTATTTTTGCACCTGTCTATTCAAAAAACGTGCCAGCGGCTTCCCCTGGAACCTGCTTTCTAACATATTGATATTATGCAAGTATGGAAGAGGTCGTCTGGTGTCGGTCTGAGTTTCTATCAAAAATGAGAGCTTTTTCTGTGGGAAATCTCCACAGACCACGACTTTGGCAGTGAGGTGGAGGCCATCGACAACAGCCTGACGGGCCGAGCGAAGCAGGCCTCCAGGTGCACCGCCGCAGGGTCTGGCACAGCGCAAGGAGATCAGGAAACGGAGAGGTCGTAGCGACGGATCTTGTCGTAGAGGGTCTTGCGATCGATGCCAAGAAGGCGGGCGGCACGGCTGATGTTGCCGGCGCACTCTATGAGGACCTTGCGGATGTGCTCTTTTTCCATGCTAGCAAGCGATTGCGCCTCCTCCTTCCCGGGCGCCTCCTGTTGGCCGGCAAAATGGCGCAGCTGCGGCGGCAGGCTCTGCAAACGCAGCTCGTTGCTCTCCTCGATCACCGAAGCGCGTTCAATGACATTTTCCAGCTCGCGAATATTCCCTGGCCAGCCATACCGCTGAAATAGCTCCATCACCTCAGGGGCGATCTGGTCGATGGGATGATGCTGGCGGCGTTTCTTGTGCTTTTGGATGAAGTGATCGAGCAAAAGCGCGATATCTTCAGGTCTTTCACGCAACGGTGGCAGACGGATGGGAATCACGCTCAACCGGTAATAGAGATCTTCACGAAATTGCCCGGCGGCAACGGCCGCGCGCAGATCAAGATTGGTGGCGGCGATGACACGAACATCTACCGGAATGGTCTGGGTCGAGCCAATGCGGCGGATTTCTCTCTCCTGAATGGCGCGCAGGATTTTGGCCTGGACGTTGAGAGAGATGTTGCCGATCTCATCGAAGAAAAAAGTGCCGCCATGGGCCAGCTCGAGGGCGCCGTGCTTGGTCGCCGTTGCGCCGGTGAAGGAGCCCTTGACGTGGCCAAACAGCTCGCTTTCGAAGAGCGATTCGACCAGCGACCCGCAATCCATGGTAAAAAAGGGGCGGTTTTTGCGATGGCTCAGGGCGTGAATGGCACGCGCGATCAATTCCTTGCCCGTTCCGCTCTCCCCTTCGATCAATACCGTGCTGTCGGTCGGCGCCACCTTGCGTACCAGGGAAAAGAGCTCCTGCATCACCTCTCCCCCGCCGATGATTTTAATGGCCTTGCCATTCAGCACGAAGGCCAGCTCATGCGCCGGTGGCGGGGCGGGATTCTGACGCCGCTGCTCGAGCCGGCTGACGATCGTCAGGAGCTGTTCCGCTTCAAAGGGTTTCGAGATATAGTCGCGCGCTCCATTTTTCATCGCCTCGACCGCCATCTCGATGCTCGCGTAACCGGTCATCATCACCACATCCGTCGCCGGGCTGGTTTCCTGCATGCGGCGGATGAATTCAAGCCCTGTCATGCCGGGCATGCGGAAATCGACAAAGACGATTTCAAAGGCGCCAGAGGCGGCAAGCTGCAGTCCCGTTTCGGCATCAGCAGCCGTGGCGACCTTGTAGCCGGATATTTCGAGCAGCCGCCGGCAGCCTTCTCTGAGCAGATCCTCATCATCGACGATGAGGATGTGAGTGGCCTCTTGCACCATGAAATCCTAGGCTTTCCCGGCCGCAGCAGGGAAGATGATGATGATTTGTTCCTCATTTTCTGCCGCCAACGCGGCGCCGAGCTGTTGAAAGAGCAGCAGCGCCAGGGTGAGATCGGGATCGGCGCCAGCGCCCGTCAAGGCAGCGCCGCCCAGTGCATCGCGCTCGGCGGCGTTCAGGGCGGACGGTAGTCGCAGCGCCACAACCGGGCCCCGAGCTGCGGCCGCGCCGGCCAAGCGTATCTCCGGCTCCGCCCGGCCACCGCGGGTCAGCGCATCGAGGAAGAGCTGAAGCGCCAGAACCGCCGGCACGAAGGGGGCTGCCGTTGTCAGCCGCTCGGGGGCGGTGACCGCAGGCAGGGCAAAGGACTCTTCCCGGTCCAGCAGCGCCAGAGCGGTCGCGCAAATGGCGCGCAGGTCATGGCTCCCGACTGCAAGTCCTGGCAAGGAAGCCGCAACAACCTGGTCGATCAACGGCAGGCGGTCCGCGGGCTGGCCTGCGTTGCGCTTTGCCTCCGGCAGAGCGGCTGACAGGCCATATGCGCCGCTGAGCGCCGCAGTGGCGGCACCCAGGGCCAGGTAGGGAGTTGCCTGGTGCAGAAACTGCCGCAGCAGATCCTGGTGGGCGAGCAGGCCTTGCTGCCGGGCATGTAGCTGCCGGGATTCCAGGAGGTTGCGGATGGCGTGAGAGAGCTTTTCCGGAGGGAAGGGCTTGATGACATAATCATGCGCGCCGGAGCTGATGCACTGGACGGCGTCTTCGATGCTGGCGAAGGCGGTCATCATAATGACCGCCATCTCCGGGAACGAGCTCCGGGTCTGCCGGAGCAGCGTGATGCCATCCATGCCCGGCATCCGGATATCAAAGACGCCGACATCAAAGTGTTCGAATTTGCACAGCTGCAGAGCTTTTTCGCCGTTCTCCGCAGTGAAAACGCGATACCCTTCCATCTCCAGCCAGTGCTGCAGAGACTCGCGGATGATCGCCTCATCGTCGACGATCAGCACGGTGCCGGTGCGCGGATGAGTCATAGCGAGAGTGCTCCAGGAAGTAAAGGCGGCTGCGCGGCAGCGGTCAACGGGTGGCTGCAGCGGGATCGCCGGCCGGGTGCGGGGCTGAGCCCGCGCCATTCATGCGGGCATACCACTTTTTGTTCTGGCGGTAGAGGCGCTTGAATTCCTTGAAGAGCCGGTCGTAGATCTCGCGGTTGCCCGGGTCGGGGGTGTAACTTTGCCGGATCACCACATGGTTGCCGATCTCCTCGAAGGAGCCAATATGTCCGAGCGCGAGGCTGGCGAGCAGGGCGGCGCCGCGGGCGTTGGCCTGTTGTGGGTCCGCCGCTTGATGGATGATCCGGTTGGTGATATCGGCGATGATCTGGCACCAGATGTCGCTTTTGGCGCCGCCGCCGATGATATGCACGTCGCGGACCGGCTGATAGAGGTTCTCCAACACCTCGAGGGCCCAGCGCAGGTTGAAGGCGATGCCCTCGAGGACAGCGCGGATGAGATGTTCCCGGCCATGGTGCAAGCTGAGGTTGAAGAGGCCGGCGCGAACGTTATGATCATCGATGGGGCAGCGCTCACCGAACATCCATGGTGTGAAGATCAGACCCTCGGACCCGGCCGGGGCCTGTGCAGCGAGGTGATCGAGGAGCTGAAAGACATCCGCGAAAAGGGTCTCCTCCTCCAGCCGCTGTTTGTGATACAGGATGCGGTTGGCGAGCCATTCCAGGCAAATGCCGATGGTCTCCTGGTGAGCCAGGGCGAGGTAGTATTTTTCCGGACAGGTGCTGCCGACGCAGCCGGCGTAATGGGTGATGTCGATCTTGCGGCGCCGGAAGTGTCCGGCGATTCCGCCGCTGGTGCCGAGGCGGATGCTCAGGGCCCCCTCCTGGATGGCGCCGGATCCGACCGCTGCGGCCGGAATGTCGCCCGATCCGTTGATAATCGGGATGCCGGCCGGGAGGCCCATCAGCGCCGCAGCCTTGGCATGGAGCGGACCGATAACGGCCGAACTGGGATAGACCGGCGGCAATTGATCCGGGGTGATGCCGGCGAGACGGCAGAGATTTTTATCCCAGCAGTTGCGGTTCTTGCGGGTGTCGAGCAGCCACCAAACCACGGCCATATCGATCGATTTCGACCATTTGCCGGTGAGGTGATAAATGATAAAGTCCTTGACGTCTAGAAATTGGGCGGTTTTGGCGAAAAGGTCCGGGCGTTTCAGCTTCAGCCAGAGTATCTTGGTGATCGGATCTTTGCCGGTATGGCCGGGGGTGCCTCCGGTGACCTGGAGAAAATGGAGGAGGCGCAGCGGCTGGTAGCCCATGATGCGCGGCCGCGGATAGAGGGTTTGGTAGAGCACCTCCATGCCGCGGGTATCGAGCCAGGAGATGGCGGGCATCACCGGCATCCCCTCGGCATCGACGGCCACAAGGGTTTGCATCTGGCAGGTGAAGGTGATCCCGGCGATCTGCTCTGCCGCGATGTCGGCTTTTTGCAGGGCTTTGCGGGTGGTGGTATAGACCGCATGCAGCCAGTCGAAGGGGTCCTGCTCGGCATAGTTTTGCTGCGGGTAGTGCAGTGCATAGTCCTGGCGCGCTTCGGCGATCAGGCGCCCATGGAGCGTAAAAAGAACGGCTTTGTTGGAGCTGGTCCCTAGATCGTGCGTCAAGATATAGTGTTCGGCCATTCCCTGTTCCGGTTGACTGCGAAGGGGGCATCAGGGGCGGCGGCCGGAGCGGCGTTACTCTCCGGTCAAGCCCGTGATGCGGTAGTTAAATTCATAGGAGAGGCTTCGGCTCCAGGTCTCATCGAAGAGGGTTTTATAGCGGGTGCCATCTTCGGGACCGACGGGCTTGCCATAGGAAAAAAACCAGTTAATGATCGGGCTGCCGGTGAAGCCGAGGGCCATCCAGTAGCGGCCAGGCGGCAGCAGCAATCCGGGGTTGCCGAAATCAAAGTCCACCCAGTCATAGCCAGGTGCATATTTCATCTTCTCGACCGCGAGATACTGGCTGGTGGCCAGATACTCGCCGGGTTTGCCGGAGCCGTCGTCCTTGAGGAGTTCGACCCAGAGCTGACCGGAGCCGCCGAATTTATGCAGCGCCAATCCCACGCTGGTCAGTTTGATCGGTTTGGCGATGATGAAGGTCTGCGCGTATTGATTGCCCTGAGTCGTGACATACTCTGCGGTCTCGACCATAAAATTCTTGCGCATCTCCATTTGTCCGTCGCTGGAGGTCTGTGCCGGTCCGCGTCCGGCCAGGAAATCGGTGTTTTGTGGAAACTCGGTGTTGCCCTGGTTGAAAGGCTGGCTGTAGGCGTAGCGCCGCATGGTCTGCTGGGTGACGGGGGGTGCCGGAGGCGGGGCCTGCGGAGGAGCGGCGGGCCGGGTGGCCACCTGGGTGAAGCGCGCCTCCACCGGCGGGAAGAAGAGCAATTTTTGCGGACCGTAATTCTGCTTTTCCGCACGCAGGTTGACCCGGTCGGAGGCCAGGGTATAGCCGATGGTCTCCTCAAATTCGGGCTTGCCCTGCGCGCCGGCGGATTGCGACCAGCGGATGAGACCATCATTGCAGGTCTCCTCATTGTCCAGCCCCACCTCGACGCGGATGAAGCGGTTGCTGACATAGAGGGCGGTCTGCTGGGGATCAAAAGGCACCCAGCCGAGATCCGGGAACCAGACCTCGATCCACGAGTGGCGGCCCTGGGCCATTCTCAGGGTCAAGGTGCCGCCGGGCAGCTCGACATCATAGGGTTCTTTCAGGGTGATGCCATTGACGATGCGGCAGGGGATGCCTACGGCGCGCATCAGCGCGGCGCTGATATGCGAATAGTTTTGGCAATTGCCCTTTCCCGTCCGCAAGGAGTAGAGGGCATCATAGCGTTCCGGGACGAGGACGTAGCGCAAGTGATCGACGACCCAGGTCAGAATGCGCTGGATGGCATCAAATTCGGTCTTGCTGGAGGCCGTGAGCTGGTTGGCCAGCCGGATGATCTCGTCATCGCGCGCCGGCACCTGGGGGGTGGCTGCCAGGTAGGCCTCTTCGGCACGGCCGAGATTTTCCAGGGGAAAAGGGGCGCTGGTGCGCAGGGGCTTCAGGCCGGTGCTGTTGCCCGCGGTGAACTGCATCACCGATTCGACCATGGCTTGCGGCCGATTCCAGATGGCGCGAATGATGTGGTTGCCGCGCTCGTCGGTTTTCTCCTCCCGGGTGGAGGGCTCTGTCGAAAACTGGAGGCGGAAGGCGCTGATGGATTGATGATAGGTCGGCGAGGTGAAGGCTTCGGGGATCACATAGCTCAGCACCAGTTTTTGCGTGCCCGGGGCTGGTTCGACCTTTTGCACCATCTGATAACTGATCTGCGACTCCTGGCCGCCGTTGATCAGATAATTCTCTGCTCTGCCGGCGGCGAGGCTGCCCAGGAGCAGGCCCCAAAGAATGCGTACTGCTTTCATACGTCCACCTCTCGCATTGCGACGTGTCGTCACAGGCCATGCAGCCTTGCCGAAGGAGATAGATCTGCCAGCGACGGGATACCCTGCCCCCATGGTATTACAAATATAGGAATATACGCCTATTTTGTCAACAGTTATTAACGGAAAATAGTGGCGATGCACGCGGAGCGCTCTGTTGAATATGGCGACACTATGGCCCTTTTTAAGCTGGCTGGCCTGTTTATTAAATAAGCAGCCATAGGGGTTTGATAAAACAGGTATTAGCCAACATCTGCCTGACTCAAGGAATTTGGTTGATTACTATTTCAGCATTTATTGTATATAGCGATGTTTATATAATATGCATAATAGCCTATCGTTACCTATTGATTATTATATATTAAAAACACGATATCTCTACTTGCTATCGCTTTGGCATACAATTTGCTAGTACCTGGATGAAATTGATCCCGTTACAAGGCAAATTGTGCCAAGGAGGCATACAATGGTAGTCCTGCTTTTGCTGGCCATGGTTCTGGTGTTCATCGCCATCAGCTATGTGCGTGAACAGGCGGCACGGCGCCAAATGACCGCTGCGACCCGAACCTCCCGGGCGATGGCGAAGACCTCGCCCTACTATCTTCATCCCAGCCACAGCTTCGCACGCGTGATTTCCGATGCGCTGGTTGAGGTCGGTATGGATGATTTTTCCCGTCATGCCTTTGGCTATCTCGATGAGATCACCTTGCCGGAAAAAGGCACCACCGTGCACCAGGGCGATGTCGCCTGGAAGGCCCGGGTTGGGGGACGTCTGATCTCGCAGCGCATCCCTGTCGATGGGGTGGTGCTGGAGTCCGATGCCAGGAGTGGTGGCGACTGGCTTCTGCGCATCAAGCCTGCGCATCTGGCCGACAACCTCGCTAACCTGATGCAAGGCGCATCGATCGAGAACTGGCTGAAAACCGTGCGCGCCAAATTTCTCCTTGAGCATTCGGGCACGCTGGTCCCGGCCATGCAGGATGGCGGCGAACTGGTCGACGGCTTCGCCCGGCACCTGACCGACGCGCAGTGGCGGGAATTCTGCGCCGAATTTTTCAACTACGAAACCCATCCCTAAACCCATCCAGGAAGGAACTTGGTATGACCGTACTCCTGCTTCTCGCTCTCGCTCTGGCCTTCATATTGGCCGATTATCTGGTACAGCTGCGCCAGGCCCGGGCATTTGTACCCGCCACCACCGCTGTGCGTCAACCGCTCTTCAGCACCCTGGAGGAACTGCTGCCCCGTGGCCTTTTCGCCGCTCCCGGCCAGCTCTGGAGTGCCCTCCTGCCCAGCGGTGAGATCCGTCTTGGTGTCAGCCG
>DAOQAG010000017.1:0-22156 GCA_035353815.1 bacterium | reverse complement strand
CCTCCTGCCCAGCGGTGAGATCCGTCTTGGTGTCAGCCGCCTGATCCTCACCGCCCTGCAGAACATCGAAACGGTCTCCATGCCGCGCATGGGCCAGAGGGTCAAGAAGGGCGAGCCGATCCTCACTCTCCATCTTGGCCAGCGTTCGCTCACCCTGCGTGCGCCGATGGCTGGCACTGTGACGGCGGTCAACGCCAACCTCGCGGCGGACCCGCAGGGTCTGTACCGTGATGCCGACAGGGCCTGGGCTTGCGCCGTGCAGCCCGACAACCTCAGTGAATCGATCAAAAGTATGCGCATCGGCGAAGAAGCCCTGCTGTGGTTACGCGCCGAGGCTGCCCGCCTCCGTGACTTTTTCGCACTCTCCGCCCCCCAGCCCGCGCTGGCCTTGCAGGATGGCGGTCTTCCGGCCGCAGGCGCCCTGCAAACCCTTGATGATGCCGCGTGGAGTAAATTCAGCGAGGAATTTCTCGACCGGACCACCCTCAATTAAGCAGGAGGAAGCGGATGAAGGCCGCTATTTTGACCGACCTGACCAAATGCGTTGGCTGCGAAGCCTGCGCATTGGCCTGTAAAGAGATCAATGAGTTGGACCGCACCTCGGCGAACAACCTCCTGACCGCCTACACCTGGAGCGCGGTAGAGAATCGTAAAGGCGTCAATATCCGCCGCCAGTGCATGCACTGCGAGGAGCCGGCCTGTGCGTCGGCGTGTCCCGTGACCGCCCTCACCAAGACGCCGGAGGGTGCGGTGATCTATGACGGCCATAAATGTATGGGTTGCCGCTATTGCATGATCGCCTGCCCCTTTGGCATTCCCAAATATCAGTGGGACAAAGCGATCCCCGTCATCCAAAAGTGCATCTTTTGTTATGAGAAAGCCTTGCAGAAAGGCGAGCAGCCGGCTTGTACCCGGGCCTGCCCGACCGGCGCGACCATCTTCGGGGAGCGCAGCGCATTGATCGCCGAGGCGCAGCGGCGCATGGCAGCGCAGCCACAGGCCTATGTGCAGCATCTCTATGGTTTGCGTGAGGCTGGCGGCACCTCGGTTTTTTATCTTTCGGCTGTGCCTTTTGCGGACCTGGGTTTTCCAGCCAATATGATCGAGGATCCTTATCCCCGGCTGACCTGGAAGGTATTGAACAAGATCCCCAGTATCGTAACGACCGGCGCGGCATTTCTTGCCGGTCTTTGGTGGATAGTCAACCGCCGCATCAAATTGCAGGAGAGCCCCGAAGAGCGGAGCTAGCCCCCTCTCTCCTCGAGGCCTTCCATCAACGCGCGAATTCCATCACTTTACTGAGGTGCACATGAAATTCAGACTTCCCAAACCGACCTTTTGGACCTTTGTCCTGGCGGCCATCTGGGCAGCCGGCCTGTTTTCCACCCTCTACCGTTTTTATTATGGTCTGGGGGCGGCCACCCATCTTTCTGACCGCTTTCCCTGGGGCATATGGATCGGTTTCGATATTCTCATAGGTGTGGGTCTGGCGGCTGGCGGTTTTGCCATCGCCGCCACGGTATACATCTTTAATCTCAAAGCCTACAAACCGATCGCCCGCTCCACCATTTTGACCGCGTTTCTCGGCTATGTTCTGGTGATCACCGCCCTGATGTTCGATCTGGGCAAGCCCTACAACGTCTGGCATGTGATCATCATGTGGAATCCCCATTCCGTCATGTTCGAGGTCGGCTGGTGCGTCATGCTATACACGACCGTGCTTTTTCTTGAGTTTCTGCCGGTGGTGTTTGAGCGATTCCGCCTCGAGCGCTGGCAGCGTCTCTTCCACAACATCACCATTCCCCTGGTGATCATCGGGGTTCTTCTTTCCACACTGCACCAGTCCTCTCTGGGCACCCTCTACGTCCTGGTCGCCAGCAAATTGCATCCGCTGTGGTACTCCGGGATGCTGCCGGTCTTCTTTTTCATCTCGGCCATCGCCGGCGGCCTGGCCATGGTTATCTTTGAATCCTATCTCAGCGCGCGTGCATTTGGCAAGGAGCTTGAGCACGCTCTTCTCGTCAATCTCAGCCGGGTGATCGCGGTGGTCATCGGCATTTATCTGGTGCTGAGGATACAGGACATGGCCGGGCGTGGTGCGTTGAACTATATCGTTGATGGTTCGGCTGAAAGCATCTACTTCCTGGTCGAGATCCTGCTGGGATTTGTCACGCCGATGGTGCTCTTTTTCATCCCCAGGGTGCGGGCGAACAAGGCCTGGCTCTTTTTTGGCGCGGTTCTGGTGCTCTTCGGTTTTATCATGAACCGCCTGAACGTGGCCATTACCGGCATGACGCGCTACAGTGGGGTCGATTATCTGCCCTCCTGGATGGAGTTGGCCGTGACGCTCTCAGTGGTAGCCGCCGGGATAGTGGCCTTCCGTTTTGCCGTCAAATTTCTGCCCGTTTTTGGCGCGAATGAAGAGTTGGGAGTGCACCCGCCGCCCCTGATTGCTGCGGGCCGCTCCGGCCGTCGCGCGATGGCCGTTCTCTTTGCTATTTTGCTGCTGCTGGTCGCCGGTTTAGGCTGGTCGCTGATCATGCATAAACCGAACCTGGCCCCGCCTGCACCCGATCCGGCCAAACCTCTGGCGGCCGAATCGCTCAGCTATCCGGCGCCCATTGCCTTCACCAAAGCGGAAGCTAGCCCCGGGCAGGTCACGTTCAATCATGAATCCCATGTTGATCAGGCCGAACCCAACTGCAAGGGGTGTCATGCCGGGCTCTTTTCCGTCCGTCCCCCGGCGGCACCTGCGGGCCAGGCGGCCGCAGCGCCGACCGGTGTCGGCCACACGCAGTGCGGCACGTGCCACAATGGTGAAAAAGCTTTTAATTATGAAGAAAGCTGCGACGGCTGCCACATCAGCACGGAATAACCCATCCTGCTTCATGCAGACGCCCGGCGCAGCAAACCAGGCTAATAAACGGTGTGGTCATGTCAAACGATACCCCCTCCTATCCCGATCAGGTTCGCCGCATCTGGCCCGATAACGACTCCGCCTGCATCCATATGCAGGCGGGGTCCGTCGCCTTCAAGTTGTGCGACCGGGCCTTTGCCTGCGACCTGTGTCCCTTTGATGTCCTGATGCGCAGCGGGGCCTCCCGGCCGCAGCGAACCGAGGAGGTTGCCGCCGCAGACCCGGAGGTGCGTGCGGGCCATCGGGCCTCGGATTTGGCGCTCTGCTTTGATCCGGAAGCTGCCTATGGCGCCGGATTCTGGTATGTCCGCCGCCGGGATGAGAACATCGTCGAGGTGGGTCTGACCGAAATCGGCGTGTTTTTTCTGCCGCCGATCCGGGAGATCATCTTGCCGCGGCCGGGGATGATGCTGCCGGCGCGGCAAACCAGCATCTGGCTCATCGCCACGGAGGGTACGCTGGGACTCACCTCGCCCTGTGCGGGCCAGCTGCGCGGCGTCAACCCCCAGGCGCTGGTATCGCTGGCAGTCAAACCCGAAGCGGCGCAGCAGGTTTGGGTTATGGATATTGAAGTCCGATCCGTGCGCAGCGCTTGCCGCGGACTGATGCGCGGCGCACACGCGGCGGAGTATCTGCAGTCCCAGCATCGCGAGCTGATGCAAACACTCGAAAACGCGCTGGAGCCCTTGCGCAAGAGCCTGGGCCCGACCAGCGCCGATGGCGGTGCGCGTCTCGGCAGCATCGCCGAAATGCTGGGAAGCGCCCGCTATTTTCAGCTGGTCGCCCCCTTTTATCGCCGCTAGGAGGCCGGCCGAACCGTGGCTCCTGCGGCCAAGAGCGTTCACATTGCTCTGCTGATGCACCTGCGGCGAGGAGCTTTCAGCCGGTCTCTCTGCCGCTTCTGCGGGAATCTGCACTCTGCCGATTCTGCAGCGCGTCCTGCGCCAGCCTGCCTTCAGCCGGCCCCGGTGTCCCACCCGGCCTCATCCCGCTCCTGTGCCTTCGCATCGTAGCACTTTTGCTACACCGTCACTCCACGCCGGGGCAGTCCTTTCCCCGGTGTCCCACCCGGCCTCATCCCGCTCCTGCGCCTTCGCGCCATAGCACTTTTCCCGCACTGTCACGCCACGCCGGGGCAGTCCCTCTCCGCGCTTTCTCGCCTCCCCTCACTTCGGGGGACTCATCCGCAGTACGTGCCTGGGGGCTGTCCATATTTTCTACAAATAGTGTTGTTATTTGCCGCACTGGTCCATTTTCAAGCCAAATCAGTTGCACCTTGAGCAATAAATTGCTAATTTTACTTGTCCTCCCGTGCACGATCACCTAACGTGAACTGATGCCATGCTGAATAAAATCGCCCGGTCGTTGAGCATTCGCATTTTTTTCTGGATGATGCTGATCATGACGCTGGGTTTCTCGCTCTACTCCTTCCGCTCGGTGCAGACCCACAACCGGCAGCTGATGGAGAATGTATTTCTCAGCGTCAATCGCGTCAGCGATATACTCAAGCGCTCCATGCGGTATGGCATGCTGACCAACCGCAAGGAGGATGTGCACCAGATCATCAATACCGTTGCGAACGAGCCCGGTGTTGATGGCATTCGCATCTACAACAAAAAGGGGAACATCGTCTTTTCGTCGACCCCCGCCGAAATCGGCCAGTCCGTCGATTTCCGCGCTGAGGCCTGCATAATCTGCCATGCGGAGGCGCAGCCCTTGCAGGCCTTGCCGATGGCGGAGCGCCAGCGTATTTTCCGTATGCGCGATGGACATCGCACCGTCGGTGTCATCAATCCCATCGAAAACGAGCCGGATTGTTATACCGCGGCCTGCCATGCGCATGATCGGGAGCAAAAAGTGCTGGGGGTGCTCGATGTAAAGATGTCCCTTGAGGCGGTGGACCGGCAGCTGCGGCAAAGCCGCCGGCAGCTGATTCTTTTCGCCGGTTTTATGATCGTTGGCACCGGCCTGGCGGCGGGAGTGTTCATTTACCATTCGGTCCGGCGCCGGGTGCGCGCCCTGATCAAGGGGACGCAAGAGATCGCTGCCGGAAATCTCGAGTACCGCATTCCTTCCTTCAAGCAGGATGAGCTTGGGCTGCTGGCGCATTCCTTCAACCACATGAGTGCGGATCTCGCCAAGGCGCATCAGGAGATCACCGACTGGTCCACCCATCTGGAAGAAAAGGTGGAGCAAAAAAGCCGCGAGCTGGCCCAGGCGCAGGCGCACATGATGCAGATGGAGCGCCTGGCCTCCCTGGGCAAGCTTTCCGCCACCGTCGCCCATGAGATCAACAATCCCCTGGCAGGTGTGCTCAACTATGCCTTCCTGGCGTTACGCCTGCTGCGTGAAGAGAACCTCTCGCCGGAACGTAAACAGGCGCTGCAGGAGTATTTGACGATCATCCGCAACGAGGTGGGCCGGTCCGGCGACATCGTCAAGAACATGCTGATTTTTGCACGGCAGACAGGTGGCAATTTCGCCGCGGAGCATCTGCACGGTCTGATCGCCTCAAGCCTGATGCTGGTCAATCATCATCTCGAGCTCAAGGAAATTACCCCGGTGCAGAGCCTGCAGCTGGCGGACGATACGATCGTATGCGATGGCGGACAGATACGGCAGGCATTGGTCGCCCTCTTTGTCAATGCGACCGAAGCCATGGAGAGCGGCGGGACGCTGACGGTTACGACGCGGGAAGCCCAGGATCCGGAGCATGTGACGATCGTGGTTTCCGACACCGGCGCCGGCATTCCCGCGCAGATTCTCCCCAATATATTTGATCCTTTCTTTTCGACCAAGAAAGAGGGCAAGGGTGTCGGGCTCGGTCTGGCTGTGGTTTTCGGGATCATACAGCGTCACCAGGGCAGCATCACGGCGGGTTCCCCGCCGGGTGAAGGCGCCAGCTTCCGGATTTCCCTACCGCGCCATCCTGTTGCAGACAGCGACGTCAAGATCGACAAACAGGCGATCGCGGAAATTTGAGGGAGCAAGAAGAGTCCGGAGAGATCCAGGTGCTCCGGCGAGATGCACCAATCAGAATTCGAGAAGAGTTTCGGGCCGGCCAGGCGGCCTGTCCGGCCTGGCGATGACCATTTTCATAATGAGGTAAGTATGAGTGCCATATCCATTCTCATCGTTGACGACGAAGAATCTGTCCGCCATTCCCTGTTCAACTGGTTTCGGGAGGATGGCTATGAGGTCGGGATTGCCAAGGACGCCTATGAGGCCCTGGCAGCGCTGGAGCGATCGCACTGGGATATCATGCTGCTGGATATCCGTATGCCTGGCATGGATGGCATGGAGCTGCAACGCCGGATGCGCGAGGTCAACAAGGAGATCATCATTATTATCATGACCGCCTACGCCTCGGTCGATACCGCGGTCTCGAGCCTCAAGGAAGGGGCGTACGATTATATCGTCAAACCCTTCAATCCGGACGATCTCAGCCACATGATCCGTAATGCCGCGGAACAGCTCAACCTGCGCCATGAGAACATCGAGCTCAAACAGAGCCTGCAGCAGGTGGCCCTCAGCGATGAGATTATCGGCGAAAGCCCGCAGATTCGCCGGGTGATGGAGCTGGTGCAGACCGTGGCGCAATCCGATTCGACGGTTGTGATCCGTGGCGAAAGTGGCACCGGCAAGGAGTTGATCGCACGCGCGATCCACACCCATTCCGAACGCCGCTACCACCCGATCATCGCGGTGAATTGCGGGGCCTTGGCGGAGAGTTTGCTGGAGAGTGAACTTTTCGGTCATGAAAAAGGCGCCTTTACCGGTGCGCAAATGCGCCGCAAGGGCAAATTCGAGATGGCTGACAAGGGGACGCTTTTCCTGGATGAGATCGGCAATATCAGCCAAAAAATGCAGATGGAGCTGTTGCGCGTGCTGGAATCACGGCAGTTCACCCGCGTCGGCGGCAATCAGACCATCCATGTCGATATCCGGCTCATCTGCGCCACCAACAAGAATCTCGAGATGGCGGTGGCCGACGGCTCCTTCCGTGAAGATCTCTACTATCGCATCAATGTCTTTACGATCGGTCTGCCGCCGCTGCGCGAGCGCAAATCGGACATCCCCCTGCTGGCCTACCATTTCATTAACAAATACAACCAAAGCATGAACAAGAGCATCAAGGATATTTCGCCGCAGGCCATGGATCTGCTCATTCGTCATCAGTGGCCGGGCAATGTGCGGGAACTGGAGAATGCCATCGAGCGGGCGATGGTCGTGGGCAAGCCGCCGGCCATTCAGCCGCATGATTTGCCGTTTCAGCTGGCTGAAGAGGTGCCGGAGCGGCTGGAGAGCTCGGATTCGCTGGCGGAGATGGAGAAGCATCATATCGCGCTGATCTTGCGGAAGGCGAACTGGAACATCAGCAGGAGTGCCAGGATATTGGGGATCGACCGGGTGACACTCTACAACAAGATCAAGAAATATCAACTCAAAGAGTAAGCGGCATGGGGCAAATTCATATTCTGCCGCTTCTGGAGATCAAAGCGGAAACGCGAGCCCAGCTGCTGGAGGCCATCGAGCAGCAAGTGCAGTGGCCGGCGGCCATTGAAGCGCTGGAGTTCGATCCCCGCTTTGCCTATGACCAGATTCGCGGCCAGTATCATTCCTCGCAAATTCTTCTCGGGCTGCACAGCAAACTCAATCGCCCGCAGGACAAGATCATCGCCATTGTCCCTTTCGATCTCTATATTCCGATCCTCACTTACGTTTTTGGTGAGGCGCAGCTGGATGGCCCCGCGGCGGTGGTTTCCCTCTTCCGGCTGCGCCCGGAATTTTACGGCCTCCCTCCCGTTCCGGCCCGGGTGGTCGAACGGCTGATCAAGGAGAGCATCCACGAGCTGGGTCATACCTTCGGGCTGCGGCACTGTCCTCAGCCCGAATGCGTGCTACATGCCTCGACCTACGTGGAAGAGATCGACCTCAAATCGCACACCTTTTGTCCGGATTGTTCCGCCCTGCTGCAGGCGGCGCAAGCCAAACGCCGCACCGCCGCACCAGCAGGATAGCATCCCCGCATAGCCTCAATCCTTACTTTACATCGTGAACGACCGGTCCCGCCAATAGTCCGGCGCTTGCCGATCTCCGCCTGGCTCTAATCCGTGCTTTTCATCGTGGACGACCGGTCCAGCCAATAGACCGGCGCTAACCGGTCCCCATCTGACTTCAATCCGCACTCTCCATGCGCTTGCGCATTTCGATGGATTGCGCGTAGAATTCCTCGAGGGACATTTTTTTAAGATAGACCATGCCGTGTGCACCGCGCAGCCGCGGGTGCTCGCTCTCATTGAAGTAGCTGCGGCCGAGGCAGAGCTTCATCCACTGGTACTGTTCCACCAGCACCTTGCGGGAGAGCTGGGAGAAGGGCCCATCGAGTTCATAGCTGGGGAATGAGGCCGTGCGTTGCGAGCCAAAGCAGTCGTTGAAAACCGATTCCAGCACGGAGAGCGAATTGAGCGAAACCGGCACCATGGTGGTCGCCTCCGAGGGATGAAAGCGGAACCAGACGTTGCGGTATCCCCAAATCTGGATATCGTGTTTGCCGCTCTCGCTTTCATAGATTTTCAATGCCTGGGTGAGAGTCTGCAGCACCTTGTAGTGTGTGTCCGGGCCGCTGCCCTCGGGATCAAAAGCGAGGGTCACCACGCTGGGCTTGACCTGCTTGAGGAGGTTGAGAACAGGCAGGACATCGCGGTCGACGCGCGGATCCTCGGTAAAGATTTCGCCCTTGTAGAAACCAAGGCGCAGATGGTGAACATGGGTGGAGTTGAATCCGAGATGGCCCCATTTCAGATCCGATTCCCACTCCCGGATCATGCCCTTGAGCTGCTGGATATAAGGCAGGTCCTTTTTGCCGGGATATTGGGTTTTGAAATAGAGGATGAGTTCAGCGACGCGGTTTTTAAGCTGGCTGGGGCTGCTCTCCTCGAAGATATAGATCAAATTACGCAGCAGGCGACGCGCTTCACCCTCGGCGCGCATATAGTCGCTGTGTGCAGCGACGCCGTCGAGGTACTGATACATGTCGCGGTTGCGGCTCATTTCGTTGCCGGGGTCGAAGTAGCCCTGGTCGAGCAGGTGGAGAAACTCGGGCGTATCAATAAATCGCTGCAGATTTTCCAGCATTTCGCGGGCGTAGGCATTGGTCACCGCGTTGAAGCCGCTGGTCAGGTAGGTGAAGTGATGCTTGTTTTCGGCGCTCCTGACGAGGTGGATGATATAGGGCCAATAACCGAGGATGATATCGTCGTGGTGGGGCGAGGTATGGAGAAAGGTGTGGCCCTCCAGGGGGGCCAGGCCCTCCTGGATTTTGGCTTTCAGTCGATCGGCGATGTGGGCGCCCAGTTCGGCTGGCGTGCTGCCGTTTTGCTTGAGTATCCAGGCGGAGGAACGGATGGAGGCATAGTCCTCGGCGGTGAGCTCCCAGAGGTGTTTTTTGCGTTCCTTGGCCAGGTCGACTACGATATGCTCGATTTCGTGGTCCGGGATGGGATTCATGCGAGTGACATCTTCATAGCGGCGTTCGGTGAGCAGGATAGCGGCGCCCTGGGTGAGATAGAATCGCGCGTTCTCCAGTTTGTGCAAGACGGAGGCGGGGTACTGGTTGTCGGACTTTTGCTCGATGGCCTCCTTGAGGACGCGGGCCTTGGCTTCGCCGGCGGCGATGATAATGGCGACAGCCGCCGGATTATAGGTGATGGTGGCCAGGCCGATGGTGATGACCAGGCGGTTGCGGGCGACCTCGATGCCGCCCAGGTCGGTGGCTGCGGCTGCCTGGGTTTCATAATTGGTTGCGGTGAGCCGGGTGGTGGAAAAATGGTCCGATCCACGCACATTGAAACCGATATGCCCGTCCGGGCCGATGCCGCCGAGGAAAAAGCCGATGCCGCCCAGGGCGCGGATTTGCGCCTCGTACTCCGTGCAATACTGGTCGACGCGGGCAATGACCTTTTGCTGCATCTTTTCAAGGCGGGTTTTAGGCTGCCGGGTCCGCAACGAGAGGTCAACGATCTCATCCGGAAAGATCTCCGTCAGGGATTTGCCCTCGGGCACGCCGAGGCTCCAGGCGTTGATGAGCAGGGCCTTGCCGGGATCCAGACCAAAGCCGCGGATATAGAACGTATTGATATAATGATGAAAGCTGTTGACCTGGGTGGGACTGATGGGATAAAACTCATCGATCTGGACGAAGCGCAGGCCGGACATCTGCGGTTTGATGGCCGTGTTGATGCCGTTCGCCTCGAGGTCTTTGCTGACTTCCGGGGTATCCCAGTTGTGCAGATAGGTATTGACCCATTTAATGAAATGTTCAGGGGTTTTTCCGGTCGGCAGGGAGATGATGCCCTCCGGATTATTCTGTACCCATTCCAGGAAGCGGAGCGCGGTCAATTTGCCGAGCATGGGAAAATTATCCACCTCGATCACAGCGATCTTTTCCTGAGGTTCATAGATGAATTTGCGACCGCTCCGTTCGATGGCGAGGGCTTCCACTCGAGAGGCCGGCATACGGGATTCTTTTTTCGTCATGGTTTATATCCATTATTTGACGTGAACAATAAGGGGTGGATCTTGCTGGTTCAATATATCAATATTCTGGCAAATTCAAAAGATTTTCTTGCCAGCGCTGGGGCATCACATGATATGGTTTGCGCACCTGCTCCGGCCGGAGAAAAGAAACTTGTGCCGGTGCCGGGAATTATGTATATTGCTCTCCCTATCTCAATAAGGAGCAGAGCCTATGAATCGAATTGAGGTGTTGTCTATGATCCTCCTCTTTTGTGCAGGTCTGACGCAGGTGCAAAGCCAGACACGGCCCCGGAGTGAAGTCTCGCAGGAAGAGACCTGGAACCTGGCCGACCTCTATCCGGACGACGCCAGCTGGAACGCCGCCAAAATCAGCTTGCGCGAATCTTTTACGAACTTGTTGGCCTTTCGCGGCAAGCTGGGAGGTTCCGCCGCGGATCTCTACGCCTGCCTCGAAGAACGCAGCCGCATCACTCGCGAATTTTCGCGTCTCTCCACCTACGCCCATCTGATCTCCGACCAGGACACCCGCGATGGCCAGACCCTCGCCATGAAGCAGGAGACGGAGCAGCTCGGCGTCGAGCTCGCCAGTCTCGCCGCCTTTATTGAGCCGGAGATCGCGGCCCTCTCGCCGACCAGGATCGAGCAGTTCATCGCCAGAGAAAAAGGACTGCAAGTCTATTCGCTCTATCTGCATGACATCTTACGGCGCAAGGCACACAAGCTTTCGGAAAACGAGGAAAAGCTGATCGCCGAAGCCGGACTGATGGCTGATGCGGCCTATTCCTCCTATGCCATCTTTACCAATGCTGAATTGCCTTACCCGGAGGTCCAGCTCAGCGACGGCACCACGGTGCTGATCGATCAGGCGGGGTATAACCGCTATCGCGCTCTCCCCAACCGCGAAGACCGCACCAGGGTTTTTCAGGCTTTCTTCTCCACCCTCGACCGTTTCCGCCGCACCTTCGGAACCCAATTGTACGCCAATGTCAAGCGCGACATCTTTTATGCCCGGGCACGCAAGTATGAAAGCTGCCTGGCCAGCGCTCTGGACGATAATGCCATTCCGGTTGAGGTTTACCACAGCCTGATCGCCAACATCAACAACAATCTCCCCACCTTCCATCGCTATCTCAGGCTGCGCCAGCGCATGCTGGGCGTAGCACAGCTTGAATACAGCGATCTCTACGCGCCTGTGGTCAAGGGCGTCGAACTCGCCTATACCTATCCGGAAGCCCGCCAGCTGATCCTGGATGGACTGGCGCCGCTGGGCCCTGACTATCTCTCGGTATTGCAGGAAGGATTTGCCTCGCGCTGGATCGACCTCTATCCAACCACCGGCAAACGCTCGGGCGCCTATTCCAACGGATCGGCTTTCGATGTCCACCCCTATGTCCTGATGAACTACAGCGGCCAATACAACGACGTCAGTACCCTGGCCCATGAGCTCGGTCACGCCCTGCACAGCTACTATTCCAACAAGACCCAGCCCTATCCCCTCGCCGATTATCCCATCTTTGTCGCCGAGGTCGCCAGCACCCTGAACGAAGCCCTGCTCATCGATCATGTGCTCAAGACCATTCAGGATGACGAGGTGCGTCTCTCCCTGCTGATGAGCCGGCTGGACGGCATCAAGGGTACCCTCTTCCGGCAAACCCAGTTTGCCGAGTTCGAACTGGCCATTCATGAAGCAGCGGAACGCGACGAGACCCTGACCGGTGACAAGCTGAGTGAAATGTACGGGGCCATTTTCAAAAAGTATTATGGTGATGTGGCGGGCGTCTGCAACGTGGATGATCTCTATGCCATGGAATGGGCGTTTATCCCCCATTTCTACTACAATTTTTACGTCTACCAGTATTCGACCGCTTTCACCGCTTCGACAGCCCTGGCACAGCGGATCCTCCAGGGCGACCAGGAAGCTACTGCGGCCTATTTGACCTTCATCCGCTCCGGCGGCTCCGCCTATCCGATTGAGCTGCTCAAAAGGGCCGGGGTGGACATGACTACGGCCTCGCCCTTCACCCAGGCGATGGCAGCCATGAACGCCACGATGGATGAAATCGAAATCCTTCTCGCCAAACGCCCCTGATCACACACCCGGAAATAAAAAAGGCCCCTTTTCAGGGGCCTTGGCTTATATTAGCTTTTTTTCGTATTTCACCTTGCATTCGGCGTCCAGTGAAAATCCAGGGGCAAGGTATCGGCGATCCGCTGCTGCGCCCAGTACCCATAGAGTACGACGCTCAAGGGTGGATAGACGTCGCCGTTGGCTTCGATCATGACAAAGTTCTGCTTCAAATGGATCTGGCTGATCTCTCCATGGTAGTGCACCTCCAGCATCCCGCTGAACCGCAGCTTGCAGCCCAGGCCTGGAGTCATCTCCACGACAGCGCTGGAAAAAATGCGATCGTCCTGACCCTGGCGGCGCGAATCCAGCGACCGCAGATAGAGCTCATATCCCGCCTGTTCCGCTTCTCCTGTGACCAGCACCGAAATAAAGTGCCGGAAGGAGCCAAGCCAGGTCCGGGTGCGATTTTCCTGCCAGCGCTCCTGTTCCCGGGTATCCTCCGGCATCAGGGATTCGAAGCGGGGATAGATCTTGTAGTAGCCCTCCAGCCCGCCCCAGCAAAAGGATTCAAGCACGATGTGCAGCCGGTACCCCAGGGCACGGTTGGTGACCTGAAGGGTGCTGTCACTTGCCGCGGTCATTTCCGGGCTGCCGGGAGCGCTTTGAAAGCGCAAAACCTCGGGATTGTCGATGCTACAATGGCTGGAATTCCGCGTCTCACCAATAAAATCGCGCTTAAAGCGGGCGAGTTGGGCCTGCCAGGCCCTGGGGATTTCCGCGAGGACGGTCATCTCGCCCACTTCGACAGGTTTCTGCTGCAGTCGGATCGTCCAGATCCGCGCCGCATCGGCCGGAAGTTCCAGCGACTCGACGAAAGCATGGTAGCCAACCCGGTTGGCCACCAGTTCATAGCGTCCCCCGGTAATCTCGCGCAGCGAGAATTTTCCCTCGAGATCGGTCACTCCGCCCAGGGTGGTGCTGGCGAGAAAGACATTGCAATGCGGCAGAGCTTCGCCGGTCGAGGCATCAACGACCCGGCCTTTTATGACATATCCGGGTTCTGCGGGGGCACATCCTGCCGATGCGGGAGCCGCAAGGGCCAGAACGGCCAGGAGGGCCAGAGCAGCCAGAAGGGCCAGAGCAGCCGGGTGGGCCAGGGAAACCGGGTGGACCAGAGAGGCCGGGTGGGCCCGCGCGGTCGTGAAAGCCCGCGCGGCTGGAAAAGATGTTTTCCTCTGAGGCATACTGTCCTGTTCAATAGGAGTCTCGTCAGGCTTGCTCTACACGCATCAGCGGAGGAAGAGCATGCGGCGGGCTGCGTGAAAACGTGACGAAGTAATCTGATACATATAGACTCCGGAGGGCACGGTGTGCCCGGCATCATCCCGGCCATCCCATTCCGCGGATTGGGTCCCTCCGCCCTGTCGGCCCTGCACCAGCTGACGCACCTTCCGCCCCATTATATCATAGATGCCCAGCGCAACCTCATGCACTCCCTCCGGCAGTGTATAATGGATGGTGGTGGCAGGATTGAAGGGATTGGGATAGTTCTGCTCCAGGGTGTAGCTCCAGGGCGCTTGGGTTGCCGTCTCCTCCACGCCTACCGATGAAAAATCGGCGATGCGCAGATCGTCGAACCGCAGGGTTCCCGAGATCTGGCCGCCGGGCTGGTAATCGAGCTGGATGCTGTCAAAACCGAGGGTGCCGTCCAGCTGGCCGTCGCCGAGCCAGCTGCCGCAGGGCTCGCTGCTCATATCCCAGCTGATGAGACGCCAGCCGTACCAGTTTACCGTATACCAGGGACTGACCTCATGATTGGCCGAGCCCGTTACGGGAAGACGATCATCCACAGCGAAGCGAAAGCGGGTGCCACTGTTGTCGCCAAAGAGGTAGACCTGCAGCCGCTGGCTTTTGTCAAAGGTGACCGATTTGGGGGCGCCGCTGTTGAGGTATTCACGCAGCAGCCAGGCAGTCGAAGCAGGGTTCCATGCATAGTCGATCGCCAGGGCCAGGGTGCCTGAGGTCAGGGGATTGACGATATCGCTTGCGGCGTAGGCGCGGGTGCTGTCGGCGAGAACGCCGGTGGTGGTGCCGCTGGTGAGCGGCGACCACCAATTCGGAATGCCCGACTCAAAGGTGTCGATGGATTTCGTCCGCCAGAAGGCTGTTCCGGTTTTAAACCGGTAGGTCTTGGTGGCGCTCTCCATGTTTCCCGACTTGTCCTGCAATCCCGGAGCGATCAGGAGGGAGTAGATCTGACCGGGATCGAGGTCCATCTGCGGAACGAAGCAGAGGAGACTCTTGCCGCCGATAACATAATGGGTCATGGCAAAAGGCACGGGGGTGGTCGTACCGGATTTGAGCAGGCTAAATAGTTCCGGCCGGACCGAGGTGGAGTCGATCACCTCATCGAAGGTGATATTGAGGATGGGCCGGGCATCCACGGCGGTGCCGCTGGCCGGGGGGTAAACCGCAAAAATGCGCGGCGGATTCATATCGCGGGGTCCGGTGCGAAAGGTGAGCTGGTAGGCATCGCCGGCGATTTTGTCCCCGTTGCCATCCAACACGTGTCCATACGGGTCATGCGCCGTGGGCGCAAGCGTGACCGTATAGGCGGTCTCGTAGGCGAGGGTATCCGGTTTGAAGAGCACTCTTTGGTTACCGCTTTCCCAGGCAAATTTTCCGGTTGCGGCCGGCTCGATATGGAAGGCCGCTTCAACACTGGCACGATCCACTGGCCGGTTGAAGGTGAAGCTCAGGGTTGCCCAGGCAGGCTGCCGCTCAAAGTCGGGTGACGGATTGGAGAGGGTCACGGCAGGCGGGCGCTTCCAGACGAGTTTGACATCGGTAAAGGTAAGGCTGGTATCGGCCAGTGTAACCTGCAGGGTATCGGGATAATACTCCGGCGCCGTGGCGATCAGCTGCTGCGATCCTGCAGTCAGGCCATCGATGAGATAAAAGCCGTTGCGAAGAGCCTCTGGATCGCTGCTGTAGGTGTGAAAAAGGGATTCCCAGCTGTCGGTCGTGAAGCTCTTGCCGCCGACTTGCAGGGTAGCGCCGTTGATGGGCAGCTTTCGCTCCAGGTCCGTGACGATACCGGAGAGAATGGGATTGGCGGGCAGGGGGATGCCGTGGTATTTGAGAATCGACCAGTAGAGGGTATAGGCTTCGAGCTTGTTGAATGCGGCGCACATCTGGCGCTGGTTTTGCGCGGGATTGGTGTGATATCCGGCCTCGCTGAGTTCCGCGGGCATCAGGGTGTTGCGCGTAACTGAAAGATAGGGGCACCATCCGGTGTTATAGAAATAGCAATCGCCACGCGATCCTTCGCTCGGGATGCGCATGCCGCGGCTGAGCTGGCCGATCATGATATCGGACATGGCCTTGCCGCCCGCAGGCGGCCGGTCGCTGTAATCGGGCATCTGTCCCCACAGCAGCAGGGCGGCGTTGGTCTCCGAAGCGCCGCCGGAGCCGGTGGCATTACTGTGAATGGAGTGGAACCATGTGGCGCCCAGGGCATTGGCATACTGGGAGCGTGAACTCAGGGAAACATTGGTCTTGTCGTCCTCGCGCGTCAGGAAGACCGTATCGATGTCGGTGGTTTGCAGCAGCAGATCGCGCAGGGCCAGGGCAACGCGGACATTCTTTTCCGCCTCGGAAAAGCCGCTGACGCCCATGTTTTCCTTGAAGCTGTGCCCCGGGTCGAGAACGATGTTCCAGCCCGCCAGACCGGTCACTTGTTGAGCTGCGGCGGAGAGTATCCAGGAGAGCCAGATCAGGGTAAGCAGCAGTTTTTTCATCTATTCTTCCATAATAATGAGCATCTCCCCCGGGAGCAAGGTCACGGTTGAGGGATCATGACCGGCAGTTTCCAGATCTCGCCGGTCTCGAGTACGTCATAGAGAATGGCATCGCCGCGGGGCGACCATGAGGGGTGCATTTCGCTGCGGCCGCGGGAATTCGTCAGATTGATTTTATCAGAGCCGTCCACTGCGATGGCTAGGATATCCGCGCCGGTGATGGTGTGGCCGTCATCCTCGGTGATCATGTAGGCCAGGTAGCGGCCGTCCGGCGAAAAGCTGGGCCACTCCCCCGCGCCCAGCTCGCTCAGCTCCGTGCCATCGTTCTTCATGACACACAGCGGACCGCCGAGGATCTGGAAGGCGACGCGGCTGCCATCCGCAGAGTGAACGAGATTGAGGATGCGTTTGCCTGCCAGCGCCGGCACGGCCCGGGCCCGGGGCTCGCCGGGGGGTATCAACCGGGGTTGATCGATATCGAGAAGGCAGAAGGTGCGAGGGCTCGGACGCTGCAGCGTAGCGATAGAGAGCCCGGAATCGAAACGGCTGAGCACATCATTGCGGAAAACCAACACCTGGCGGGCATCCGGCGACCATCCCGGCAGACCGGTCATGCCGGTGCGATAAGCGCAGAGCAACGTATCGGCCTGGCGTTCGATATCATAAAGCCGGAGCGCATGCTTCATGCGGCCGCTCTCGAGACGGCTTACACGGGCGACGAGCGCCCGGCTGTCCGGGGACCACTGCATGCCAAACCCGGCACCACGCTCACTACCGATCGGGCGCAACCCGGTGCCATCCGGCTGCATCAGCCAGATGCCCGTATAATCGGGGCTGGTGAGGGCGATCAGGCCGCCATCGGGCGACCATAGCGGACTGCTCAACGGGGTGCGCTCGTCACCTGCAAGCAGCTGCGGCGCATCCTTTACCTTGACCTGCGCCAGCGCCATAGCGCAGAGGGTGAGCAACAGAAGCGTTACGGATCTGATCATGGACAAACTCCCTTCATAAGGATCGTCCGTTATTTTAGCCATTAATTGGCTAAAAGTCAAGAGTATTACCGGCCGGCAAAAAAGCCTTGATTGTTGAGCGTACTTTTGCTAAAATAAGAGGTAATCCGCGCAACAGGCATTCTATTCTAGTCCGGATACCGGTTTTACATGACTCCAAAAATCGCCCGCGAAAAACGCATCCGGGAACATATCGCCGCCATGCGGCGCCAGCGTATCATGGTTATCGGCGATCTGATGCTCGATGAATTCATCTGGGGCAAGGTCTCGCGCATCTCCCCCGAAGCGCCTGTTCCTGTGGTGCATGTCTCGCGCGAAAGTTCCTATCCCGGCGGGGCGGCCAATGTCGCGCGCAATCTCGCGGAATTTGGCATCCCGGCGGCCATGTGCGGCGTGACCGGCCGGGATTTTAACGGCCACAAACTGATCAAGCTGCTCAATGCCGCACATATTGCTAGCGAGGGGATTCTGGTGAGCAGCCTCTCCCCCACCATCGTCAAGACCCGGATCATAGCTCGCAACCAGCAGGTCGTTCGCGTTGATCGTGAACAGCGTTTTGCGCTGGGGGAACAGGAGCTGCGCAAGCTGGCGAAAATACTCGAGAAGAGCATTCCCGGGATGAATGCGGTGATTATCGAAGATTACGGTAAGGGGCTGGTGACACAGAGACTGGTTGATATGGTGCTGCGTCTGACCCAGGAGCACAAGGTGCTGGTCACAGTCGATCCCAATCCTGGCAATCCGCTTTCCTGGCGGGGCGCCACTCTGATCAAGCCGAACCGTCAGGAGGCCTTTGCGGCGTTGGGGTGGGCTTACGAGGAACAAGCGGCCGCCCTTGAGGAAGCCGGCCGCGCGCTCCTTGATAAATGGCAGGTCGCCTATCTGCTGATCACGATGGGAGAGGATGGCATGCTGCTCTTTCATCCGCCCAATCGGCCGTACCACAGTCCCACGCGCGCGCGTGAGGTATATGA
The DNA here is from genome assembly GCA_035353815.1 of bacterium. GTDB lineage: Bacteria > Zhuqueibacterota > Zhuqueibacteria > Residuimicrobiales > Residuimicrobiaceae > JAKPUX01. Next base: position 3,848 of record DAOQAG010000017.1, on the reverse strand, counting down.
TGTCTCCGGGGCAGGCGATACGGCCATCGCCTTTCTTACGGCCGCGCTGGCCGCGGGTGTGAGCGCAGAGGAGGCGACCGAAATCGCCAATCATGCGGCGGGTATTGTGGTCGGCAAACTGGGCACAGCCACCGTAACCGAAGCGGAGCTCATCCGGAGTTACACAGAGAATGGCTAGGCCTGCGGTATTTTTTGATCGGGACGATACCCTCATCCACGATGTGCCTTACAACGGCGATCCTGGCCGGGTCGAGCTGCTGCCGGGAGCGGCCGAGGCCCTGCGTTCCCTGCAGGCGGCCGGCTTCGCGCTGATTCTCATCTCCAATCAGTCGGGAGTCGGGCGTGGCTTGATCACACCCGGCCAGGTGGAGGCCGTCAACCGTGAAATGATCCGCCAACTGGGCAGTTCCTATTTCACCGACATTTATCTGTGCTTTGCTGCGCCGGACCAGGCGGATAACAACTGCCGCAAGCCCAATCCCGGCATGCTGTTCCAGGCGCGGGACGATCACGATTTGGATCTGGGTTCCTCCTTTTTTGTCGGCGACAAGTTGAGCGACATGCTCTGCGGCAAAAACGGGGGATGCTGTTCCGTACTTTTGCTAAATCCCCAGGATGATCCCGAAAAGGTCAAGGCGGCGCGTGCTGCAGCCGACCAGGCCGTCTCCACCCTCCAGGAAGCGGCGGTGTGGATCATTCAACATCATCACTCCAGGGGGCATCACACGATCGCTCCCTCCACTTGAGAAAGCGAGTCCAGAATGATCAGCAAGAATCAAGTCTATCGCTGCGCCATTTGCGGAAATGTGCTCGAGGTTATCACGGTCGGTGGCGGCACACCCTCCTGCTGCGGTCAGCACATGACCCTGCAACAAGAAAACACCACCGATGCCGCAGTCGAGAAGCATGTTCCGGTGGTCGAGAAGAACGGAACCGTGAAAGTGACGGTGGGCAGTGTGCTTCATCCCATGACCGAAGCCCACTACATCCAGTGGATCGAGGTCATCACAGCGAGCAAAGTGCTGCGCAAGGATCTCAAGCCGGGCGAAGAGCCGGTGGCGGTCTTTACGGTGGACGAACCGGTACTGAAGGTGCGCGAATACTGCAACCTGCATGGTCTGTGGGCCGTCTAGAGGTCTTATCGTCCGTCACAACATTCCTGCCAGGGAGGGAACCATGAAGCAACTGCTCAAGTTCTTGCCATTCCTGTTTTGGGCTTCGCTGGCTTCTCCGCAGACCGGCCCCTCGGGTGATGCCCTCAAGGGCAGTCAGAGCTATGACAAGTATGAGAAACCCGAGGTGTGCCAAAGCTGCCATCCCGATTTTTATGAGCAATGGCGTCAGGCAATGATGTCCCAGTCGTATACGCATCACTGGGATGAAATCGAGTATTTCGATCTGGCAGTAGCGCATGCCCAAAAGGTTCCGTCGCTCAAAGGTCCCGTGGATGGCTGCAACGGCTGCCACACTCCGCTGGCCTTCATGGCGGGGGATGTCACCCCGCCGCGGCCGGAGGCGAAGAGCCGGGCCAATGAAGGGGTCAGCTGCGAGGTTTGTCATACCATCGGCGGATGGAGTGGCGATGTCCCTCACAATTTCAGCTACATCTCCTCCCCGGGGCGCAAGAAATGGGGACCCAAACCCGGCCTGGTTTCACCGCACCACGATACTGAACAAAATCCGCTCTTCGAACAAAGCGAGCTGTGCGGCAACTGCCATAACGAGAAGAATCCCTTTGGCATCTGGGTCAAATCGACACAAATCGAATGGAAAGCAGGGCCCTATGCCGCCCAGGGGGTGCCGTGCCAGCAATGCCACATGCCGCGGAGCCTGGGCAAGAACGCCACCATGTCCCGGGAAGACCTGGTGGCGCAGCATCTCTTCCATGGAGCGCATGATCCCGGCAAGGTGGCAGGCACCATCGAAGTGCGTATCCACCCCTCCGAGCGCGAGATTCCCGTGGACGGCACGGTCGTTCTGAGCGCCCAGTTGTTCAATGCCAAGACCGGCCACAAATTTCCGTCCGGTTCGGTCGAAGACCGCATCGTTTGGCTGCATGTCACAGCGACCGATGCGGCGGGCAAAGTGTTCCATCTGCCCGTGGATCGCAAGGGGTTTGCGGGCGAGGAGTACACCATTGCCGCGGATGTCCTGGCCTATCAGGACATGGGCGTGCCCAAGGGCCTCCCCGAATTCGCCGGCGTCCAGCGCGACGGAGTGCCGTTCGGAGACCGGATCTTCCGCATGGCCTATTTTGACCCTGAGGGACGCATGACCATCATGCAATGGAATACCCATTCCCTGGGAACCGATTACCGCATCGGACCGCGAGAAACCAAGACCGAGACCTACACCTGGAAATTGCCCGAGGATATTGCGGCAGGACCCGTCAAGGTCACGGCACAGCTCAACTATCAAAAATTGGTCAAGCCTGTAGCCGATTTCCTCGGAGTACCGGCCGATGAGAGCGAAATCGTTCCCGTCAACAGCGCCACAACCACCTTTGAGATCTACGAATAACACGCCGGAGGTGCCGCATGAACAGAGTTGCTCGCATTCTTGTCCTCCTGGTGGCGGTGCTCGGGCTGCAATGGCTGGTGCTGCCAGACCCAAGCACCGCCATACCCGCTTTCGCGCGCCGCTACAATCTCTCCTGCTCCACCTGTCACGCTCCGATTCCCAAGCTCAAGCCGTACGGAGCTGATTTCGCCGGGAACGGCTTTGTCATTCCCGAGAACGAAAAGGAACGCGATTACATTTCGGCCGGCGATGATCTGCTTTGGCTCAACAAAACCTTTCCCCTGGCGGTCCGTTTCGATGCCTACGGCGTCGAGCATTCCCGGGGTAATGTCAAGAGCGATCTGCAATCCCCCTGGGGCATCAAGCTCCTGTCGGGTGGCGCTCTATCCCGTAAGGTAGGCTATTATTTCTATTTTTTTATGACCGAGCGGGGTGAGGTCTCCGGAATAGAGGATGCCTATATCCATATCGACAACCTCTTCGGACTGCCGCTCGATATGATGGTGGGCCAGTTTCAGACCAGCGATCCCTTGATGAAACGCGAACTGCGGCTGACCTATGAGGATTATCAGATCTACAGACAAAAAGTCGGCTATTCGAATATCAACCTGACCTATGACCGGGGCGTGATGCTGCTCTACGGCCTTGCGCAGACCAATACCGACATCATTCTCTCCCTTACCAACGGCAACGGCAAGGGCCTGGCTGACGAAGAGACCGGCGCTTTCGACAGCGACAACAGCAAGAACATCGGTCTGCGCATTCTCCAGGGCATCACCAACAAAATCAGCATTGGCGGCTACTATTATAACGGGCGGGAGACCCTCTATGGGGAGGGAGGCGAGATGAAAAACAAGGTGACCTACCTCGGACCCGACTTAAACGCCACTTTCGGGCCCCTCGAGGTTACCGGACAATACCTCTATCGCAAGGACAGTAATCCCTGGATGATGCGCGGCGGGAGCGAGACCAAAATCAGTGGTGTCGTGGTGGAGGCCATCTACTCCCCCCAACTCGACCGTTCACGCTATTATTTTACGGTCCTGTATAACGGCATCGAACAGGAGTCCAGCCGCAATGAGCGGACCATGCATGCGAGCTCCACTTCGACCCTTTATCAGACCGGCTCTCTCGCAGCGACCTATCTGCTCCAGCGTAATCTCAGGCTTACGGCGGAGTATACCCGAAATCTGGATCAGGATTGGGATCGCTGGGTCATCGGCCTGGTGAGTGCGTTCTAGATTCAGGAGTCGGACCAAAAAGGAGGAGCGATCCTCCTTTTTTTATGCCGGTTCCGTCCCTGTGGGCGGGATCCGCGTGAGACGCTG